>NZ_JBTYIP020000011.1:0-294798 GCF_054877945.1 Singulisphaera rosea
GCGAGTGAATCCCATCGCAAGAAATCGAAGAGGATTCACTCGCTGGCGCTTCGGGCGTGTATCAATGAGGTGCTACCCGGATGTAAACCGCTGTAAGACGGAACCCGTGGCACTCGTCGTTTGAACATTAGAACAATGATGATTTCTGTCGCGGGGACGATCACGCCCCATGGGTCCCTCGGGATTTTACCTGAGGCTGCCGATTCGGTTCGACGGCCAGCAGCGGTACTCCGCGCGCCCGACGAACTGGTTGTCGGGGACTGGGCCCCAGACGTGGCTGTCGTTGCTGGCGTTCCGGCTGTCGCCCATCATGAAGTATTCGCCGGTCTGGAGGTGGATTGGGGGCATCGTGTAGGTGATGGGTGCCTTGAGGTAAGGCTCCTCGATAACCTTGCCGTCGATCCAAACCCGGCCACTCGAGACCTCGATTGTTTCGCCGGGCAGCCCGATTACCCGCTTGACGACCTCACCGCCCTTCGGCATACGAAACACCCAGACTTCCTGCCGCCTCGGCGCGGAGGCCCCGCGGAGCGACACGCAGATTCGGTCGCCGGGGGCGAGCGTCGGCCCCATCGAGCCCGACGGGATCGAATAGACCCGTAACGACGTCGCATAGGTCGCCGCGTCCCTCGCGAACCAGAGGATCACGGACAGGGCGGGGATGATTAGCAGCCAACGGCGCCGTCGCTTGCCGTTCAACGCCTTCTCGCTCGCCATGGAATCGACTCCTCCACCGTGGTGCGGCCGATCGGACCAACCCTCACCCTCGGGGCACGACGCCGAAGTCTCGGGGAGATCCCGAGGGGGCCGTGTCCCCGAGTCGGCTCGAACGTCCGCGACCGAATGACGGCGACTCCGGACCATTCGCAATCCCTCCGCCATCGGAGAGACTCCTCGCCGCGAAGCCTGACGAGCTTTCTTCGGCCGACTCGGGCGAATATTCACCGCAAAGGTACAAAGGGCTGCGAGAGCGATCCCTTCTCTCGGGATCCTGTCTTTGTGTCACGGTGCCTTTGTGGCGAATCAATCCTCCAAACAAGGGGTCAATTCTGCCCCGCGCGGGGACCTCACCTCGCGGTTACAATCGCGGGTCCGAGGGCGGCCGACGGGGCCGAGCCCTCCCGAAGAAAACCGGCGATCACCCCGATGAACATGAATCGTTTCAGGACGACTGGCCGCGTGCCGCTCCCCCCCCTCGCTCCTTGCCAGGCCTCCAGTCGAGGCGCCCGGGTGATTTTCTTTACGCTCCTTGTCACGGCAGGGGCGTTGTTCTCCCCAACCGAGGCGGCCGCCGAACTGTTGGCGGGCGTCGCCAAGGTCGACGTCACCGAGAGGGCAGGCGTACCGGTCAACGACCCGTTGTACGCCAAGGCCCTCGTCCTCAAAAACGGCCCGACGACGGCCGTGATCGTCACCGTCGACGCGGTCGCCATCGGCGAGATCGGCCCCATCAAGAACGACTACCTGCCCCGTGTCCGTTCCCGGCTCGAGGCCGAGCTCGGGATCAAGCCCGAGAGCGTCCTCGTCAACGCCAGCCACTGCCACGGGATCGTCTGCTCCGACGTCGACCAGCGGACGTTCCAGGCCGTGAAGGAGGCCTCGGAGCATTTGGTCCCCGTCAAGGTCGGCGTCGGCGTCGGCCGAGAGGACCGGATCATGGAGAACCGCCGGCTCCGGATGAAAGACGGACGCGAGGTCGACGTCCGCCATGCCTACTCGCTCCCGCCCGACGAAGAGGTCGCCGGCGTCGGCCCCGTCGACCCGGAGATCGGGATCCTCCGCCTCGACACGGCCGAGGGGCGACCCCTGGCGGTCGTCTACAACTTCGCCTGCCACCCGATCCTGGGCGTCCCCGGCGCCAAGAACACCGCCGACTTCACCGGCTTCGCGTCGAGGGTCATCGAGGAGAACCTCGGCGAAGGGGCCGTCGCCCTCTTCGTCCAAGGCTGCGGCGGCGATATCAACCCCGCCTTGTATAAAGACGTCGAGAACCCTCGGCATGCGGAAACGCTCGGCAACGTCCTCGGCCTGAGCACCCTGAAAGGCATCCGGGCCATCAAAACCCGAGACGACGGCCGCCTGCGCGTCGTTCGCGAAACCCTCGCGCTCCCGAGGGCCGACTTCGCGACTCGCATCCGCTCCCTCGAGGCCGAGCAACTCGCGCTCGCCCAATCCCTCGGGGGGACGAGCTTGAGCCTCAAGACGTTCCTCCCCCTCGCCGTGAAGTACAACCTGTCGAAGGAGTATCCCTCCTATTACTCACACAGGTATCTCTCCGAGCGGAACGCGGGCCGCGACGACCTCGACCAACTCGACGCCGAGAACCGCCGGAACATGGAGCAGTACATCAAGAACATCCACACCATGGAGCAGCTCACGAGGACCCAGACCAACCTCGCGCTCTTGAAGAAGCACCAGGCGGACTACCTGGCCAAGGGCAAGCCGACCGTCGACGTCGACCTGATGGGCCTGCGCGTGGGCGACTTCGTGCTCGTCACGTCCCCCGGCGAGCTGACGGTCCAGATCGGCCTGAACATCAAGAAGGCGTCGCCCCACGAACGGACCTTCGTCGCGGGATATACCAATGGGTATATCTATTACGCACCCACCGCCGAACAGCTCAAGAACAAGGGGGCGGCCCAGGAAGACTGCGACACCATCCTCGCCCCCGAGTGGCAAGCCCTCTTCGAGGGGAGGGCCGCCGACCTGTTGAGGAAACTCTGAGTGTCGATTTCAGAGCCCGGCGGTCCCGCAGGGGAATGCCGGGCCGTGGCCGGATCGACCTCGCCTTTGGCTCCGGTCCTGACGACTACTTGTCCCCCTCGGGGGCATACCCCTTCCAGACCCACTCGATGGCGTGCGGGAGGAATTGCTGCTGGGCGTTGCTGACGCTGTGCCGAGCGCCTCGGCAGAAGAGGTATTGATACTCGTAACCTTTGTCCTTGAGCACCTTGGCCATTCGGTGGTTGGCCTCGACCCAGTCGTGCATCCCGTCCCGCATCACGTTGGGGTTGAGCAGGTCCGCGTCGCCGACGGAGATGAACAGCCGGATGGGCTTCTTGGGGCTGTTCGGGATGAGCGTCTCGTGGAAGCCCCAGGCCCCGTCCGGGAACTTCGGGTCGAACGGCCACGCCTGGTTCACGAACGTGCCCGAGGTCGTCAGCACGCGGTGGTACAGGTCGTTTCGGAACCAGGCCATGATGAGGGCCGCCGATCCTCCGGAGCTGTTCCCCATCGCCGCGCGGCCGTCGGGGTCCTTCGTCAACGTCACCCCACAGTGCTTTTCCACCCGCGGCAGCACCTCGGTCTCGATGTACTCGGCGTAGTCGCCGTTCATGTTGTCATATTCTTTCCCACGCTCGTGACCCTGGGCATCGCCGCCGCCGTTGCCGATGGAAATGAGGACGATCGGCGGGATCCGCTTCTGGTGGATCAGGTTGTCGAGGATCGTCTTGAGGCCGTTCGCCTGGCCGGGGCCGTCGTGGACCACCAGGAACGGCGCCTCGGTCCCTGGCTTGTACTGTGCGGGGATGTAGACACCAACCCTCCGCTTGTAGTCGATGGGGTGCGTCTCCACGATCAGCGTCTTCGGATTGCTCGGGTCCACCTTCCCGAACTTGTCGCGGGCGATGCCGGGGTTAAAGAGCCTGGTCTCCTTCGAGTCGAAGACCAACGACTCGACCTTCCCTTCGGGCACGCCCTCGACCTTTTTGCGTTCCGGCGCGGGCACGTAGTTCGGCCCGATGACAAAATTGTCGTAAGCGTCGAGGGGTGGGGTTTCGCCTTCATTCAGCACCTTGAACGGCGGCGCACCCGGGGCGTCGAACGGGCGTGTCGCCGGCTGGGCCAGGACGCTGGAGCCTGCGAACACCGCGATCAAGCACGCCATCAGTCGTTTGAACATGACATCCCTCGCTGTTTCTTCGTCGGATCACCCGTGACGGTACCGGGTGGGGACTGCGATGTCTCTTATGTACCCGATTTCCCAACGGCCGGCACTACGTCGCCGAGATCCTTCGGGCTCTCGACACCCCCGCTTGCCTGACACCGGGCCGTCCTTTGACCTCTGACCCGGCCTGGTTCGTCCGTTTCATGATCAGGCTCATATCCGCGCGCCGCGAACAGAGCCTGAAGCTTGGATGAGCCGCGTCAACGAGGCGATGGAGCGTCTTGAGGCCGGCAAGGCCCGCTACCGCATCGTCCTCGACGCGGATTTCTCATGAGCCTTGCCCTGCTCATTTCTGCTGTAGGGGTGCATATGGGAATGAGCGAGGTGACTCCACTGGCCTCAGAATTTTCTCAGGGTCCAGGCGGAGACGCTCGACGGGCCAGGTGTCATCGATGGTGCGCGGCTCGAGCAGGATATCACCGAATTCTACCCGCTCGAAAGAGCGGGTCTGGAAACGGAATTCCTCGATGCGATCCGGTGAGATTGGAAATCGGTACACTGTCGAGGGACCGGGCATTTCCTTCTTGCTCGGTAAGTCGATGGCTTTGTGTACCTGGCCGTCATGATCGAAGGCGATCAGTCTCTTATCTATGTCTTTGAGGTCAACGTCGACCGTGATCGACGTATCTTGCTCGATTGCCCGAGCCCTGGAGAACGTGATGACGTGCGAGCCGAAAGTCACGTTCTCTCGCTCTTCCAGGCCGCGGGTCGTCGCGGCCGTCGCCCACGGGCCGGCGGCGATGCGGACCCGGGCCGTACACGACGACCAGGCCTTCGGCAACTGGACGATCGCCCCAAATCCTCCCGGGATGGCCTTTCCGTAGTAGAAGTCGCAGCGCTCGGCGGTGTCCGAGACGATGGCCCCGGGAAACTCCCAATCGACGTGAACGCCTTCTGGATCTTCCGGGTCCCACACCCGGATGACGAAGGCCCTGATCTTCTTGTCCTGATCGTGGCGTCGCGGGACCGAGGCGATGAGGACGAGCGAGCGTGGGATCCTCGAGCCCCCCGGGCTCCATTGGAGTCCTGCCGTGAGGTCCCTCGAACCGGTTGTGACTCCAAGTAAGGCCACCGTCACGCCGTTGGGGAGAGACCTCTTCCAGGGGGACTGCTCAGTCTTTGGCTCGTGGCTAGGCGCATCCGCGGGGAGGGGTTTCTCCGTGACCTTGCCGCGAGGAGCGGACTGTTTCGTCGCCGGCAAGTCCGTCGTCGAGGCGGGCTGCCTCGCGAGCAAGACCGCCCCGGTCGCGATCGAGGCCGCGAGGGAGAATGACGTCACGACGTGCTTGAATTTGGGGAGGAACATGGTCAGGAGGACTCCCTTCGAGAGCTCCAGGGCTCGCGCCGAGATGACCTCGGGGCAGGTGGCTCTGCCTTTCGCGACGGCCGAGGCAATGCGGACGGTCGACTCTCTCAACGAGGTCGCCACGGGCGGCGAGATCGATTCGAGGGAGAGCCCGGGGACGAACGCATGGCCCGAGACGGCGAAACCGCGACGGGCCAGGCCGACCCGGAGTCGTTCCCGGGCCCGCATTAGGCGCACGCCCAGGGTGTTCTCGGGGCACCGGAGCTGGGCCGATGCCCCTTGCCGGCTCATGCCTTCCAGGTGGCAGAGAACGATCGGGACGCGGTACTTGTCGGGTAGTCGAGCGATTTCCTCGTGGAGGACTGCCAACATCTCGAGGCGTTCTTCGTCGGGAAGGTATCCCTCGTCAACTCGCGCCGACCCTCGCGCCTCGTGCTTTCGCCGGCGCGCCTCGACCGTCCGGGCCTTCTTCGCCGTCCGGGAGGCGACGCCGTAGAGCCAGTTGCCGAGGAGCTCGGGCCTGGCGATGCGGCCGGCATGTCGGGCCAGGACCAGGAAGGTCGCCTGGAATGCATCCTGGGCGTCGTGTGGGTCGCCGAGGATGCGTAGGCTGACGCCGAGGACCATCGGGCCGTGCCGCTCGACGAGGGCCTCGAAGGCCGCCTCGGCCTCTCCTCCCTCGCGGGAGGCGAACCGTTGCAGCAACTCGCCGTCCGAGTCTCGGCCGAGGGCGCCGAATTCGAAGAGCGTCCGCACCTGTCTCAGGCAATCCGCCCGTCCGTCGGCCATCGCTCGGGGTCCTCTCCGGCGTTTACCGTCTTCCTCCTGTACTGCCCGGAGGGGCCGAGTTCATTTCATCGGGCTATGAGGAAAACCCGAAGGAGTCCCCAAATGGTCAGCTCGCGGAGGTTGGACTTTCGCTGTTGCGGTCGTAGGGGATGATATTTTGCCACTCGTCGGCGTCGGAGCGGGCGACGACGGCCACGACGGGCTCGGTGTCGCTCATGTTGAAGACTTCGTGGGGGACGCCGGGCTCGATGTAGATGAAGTCGCCCGCCTCGTTCTCGATGACCTTTTTAAGCCCTGGCCCGTACTCGTGCCGGACTCGGCCCTGGAGGATGTAGAGCATCAATTCGAAGTCGACGTGGATGTGGGCGTACGCGACGCCGCCGGGAGGGATCGTCGCCACGTTCATCGAGAGCTTCGACGAGCCCACGTTCTTGGCGCTCATGCCGGCCTTGTAGCGGATCCCGTTCCAGCCCCGGCAGTTCCCGCTGCCTCGGATGACACGGATCCCCTCGCCCCCCTCGATGTCGGGCATGAGATCGTCGACAGATTCCGATTCCGCCATTGCGAACGACCCTCCGGCAAACCCAAACCTTGATCTTCTCCCACTTTCCGATCTCCCAAGTCTAGACGAAGGGTGTGGGGCACGCCAGAATCCAAAAGTGGTGCCGCGGGCGTCGCGATCTCTCCTCCTGATCGTCCTGGTGGGATTAAGAATGCCGACCATGAACGCCGAAAACGCCGCCGACCCGTTCCTGGCCGAGCGCGAACGGTTCCCGATCCTGGCCCGGACCAATTATCTCATCAGCAACTCCCTGGGGGCGGTCCCGTCCTCGACCTCCGCGGCGCTCGGCGATTTCCTCGAGACCTGGGCGACGCGAGGGGTCCGGGCCTGGGAAGAGGGCTGGTGGACCCTGGCGACCGACCTCGGCAACCTCGTCTCCCCCCTGATCGGGGCCGGGAGGGACGAGGTGGTCTTCCAGCCGAACGTCACGCTGGCCCACGCCGTCGTCTTCAGCGCGTTCGATCTGGGCGGCCCCCGGAGGAAGGTCGTCACCGACGCCATGCACTTCCCCTCGATCCTCTACCTGATCGACGGGCTCCGGCCCACAGGGGCCGAGGTCGAGGTCGTCCCGACCGACGACGGGGTCACCGTCGACACCGGGCGGATCCTCGAGGAGATCGACGAGGGGACGGCGATCGTCAATCTTTCGCATATTTTGTTTAAAAGCTCGTATGTTCACGACATTGCCGCGATCGCCGCGAGGGCGAGGCAGGTGGGCGCCATCACGGTGGTCGACGGCTATCAGGCGGTCGGGGCCTTGCCCGTCGACGTGAAGGCCCTGGGGGTGGACGTTTACATCGGGGGCTGCTTGAAATGGCTCTGCGGGGGGCCCGGTACGGCGTTCCTCTGGGTGGACCCCGCGATCAGGGAACGACTGGCACCTCGGCTCACGGGATGGATGTCGCACGCCCACCCGTTCCTGTTCTCGCCCACGCTGGAACGCCGGACCGACGCCTGGCGATTCCTCAACGGGACGCCGAACATCCCGTCGTTCTACGCGGCCCGGCCGGGCCTCGAGATCATCAACCGCGTCGGCGTCCCGGCCATCCGCGGCAAGTCCGAGCGGCAGACGGCCCGGCTCCTGGCCCTGGCCGATGCACGCGGCTACCCCTGCACGACCCCTCGCGACCCGGCCAGGCGCGGAGGGACGGTGGCCTTGCAGGTCGAGCACGGTGCGGAGGTCGCCCTGGCGCTCAAGGCGCGAGAGATCCTCTGCGACTACCGGCCAGGTGCCGGGATTCGCTTGTCTCCCCATTTCTACACCCGTGACGACGAACTCGACGCGGCGATCGAGGCCATCGCCGAGATCCTCGCCGATGGGGCCTGGCGGACGTTCTCGGGAAAGCGCCCGACCGTCACATGACGGATGCTCACGAGAGGACCTGGCCCGATCGCAATGCGGAGCGCCCGGGTGGCGGTCCCAGGTCGAGACCGGTCTGGACTTCCCGCTCGATAGAAGCGACACTCTGGCCTCTGTCGGGAGGAGCGGAGAGGCGAAACAACCTCGCGATCGACATCCGCCTCGGAGATTGTTTCGATACCGTCCCACCCGATGCGTTTGCGACGGTCGGCCGCCAAGGCTTGGCACCTTCCCTTCCGAGGAACAGGAACGGATTCGACCGATGGACGTGACGACCTTTCGTTACAGCCCCGCCTGTTCGGCCCCCAAATGCTCTCACCCGGCGGTCTACAAGGTGGCCGCGCCCTGGAGCGACGGCACCAGCTCCGAGCTGAAGAACTACGGACTGGCTTGCGACGCCCACCGCGATTCGCAACTGATGCTGGCCCAACTCCATCGCGAAGGGCTCAAGCTCGCCGACGGCGAGTCGATCGGCCCCGTCGGCCTCTATCGGCTCGCCACCGGCCAACGTGACGTCGCGTTGGTCCGGCTCCCCGATCACTAAGGTCCTTTCCCGAAACCTGTTTTCTTCTTAGAAGACGGGTTTCTGTGGGAATGCACGGAGACATCCCCGGCGGGTTGTCGTTGTCGAGGGCGTCAGAAACCCGTTTTCTAATTAAGAAAACAGGTTGCGGGTTAGACACTGGGGACCCGGTCCGGACGCGGACGAGCGGGTCATGTCTCCTGAACGAGATGGATCTCGACCATGAGTCATAGGCCTAGGATCGGGCGAAGGCCGGGGATCGTGCTCGCGGCGTCGCTGGCACTCGCGACGTCGCTGGGCGCGGGAGTGCCCCGTTCGCAAGTCCATAACCTTTTCACGCAATTCGACTTGCCGGATGCGTGGGAGGCCCGCTTCTGGGGCGATCCCGCCGTTAAAGGGCTGCTCGCGCTGGATGCCAAGGCCTTGGCCGAGCTGGTGCCGGTCCAGGCGGGGATCCGATACTGCCGCTGCCCTTCGTGCGACGCCACCGAGGCCGAGGACCCGCTGGGTTGGTCCGTGGACAAGCCGGCCGTCCTGACTTGCCGACACTGCGGCGTCGCCGTGCCGAACGACCAGTTTCCGGCGAAGGACGAGAAGGACAAGAAGGTCCCCGAAGATGTCGTCGACGTCCTCCCTCGCGTGACACACCACTACCCGTACCACGTGGTCGAGGCCGCGAAGCAGCGATATCCCGACGAACGGCTCTACCTCGCCGCCAAACGTGACTACGAGGCTCGCCAGTTCCTCAGCAAGGCGGCCCTGTATGCCGCAGTCCGCTACCATGAGGCCCCCGGGGGGCGTCAGGATCCCGCCCTGGCGCGGCTCGCCTCGGTCCTGATCCTCCGCTTCGCCCAGACCTATCCCGCCTACGCAACCCACTACGATCAGCCGGAGTCCCCCAAGGTTTTCCAGCAGGCCGATTTGCCCCCGCCTTATCGCCAGGGCTACAAGACCGGGAAGTGGGATTGGACCGCGGGGCTGGACGTCCCCTTGCAGTTGGTCATCGCGTATGCCCTCATCCGCGACACCCCCGCGCTCCAGGAGGCCGGTCGGGCTCTGGGGGATCTGCACCCTTCCAAGACGATCGAACGCGACCTCTTCCGGGCCTCGGCCGAGTTCGTGAGGCTGCAACCGGAGGAGTTCAGCGAGAAATCCCTCCAGGCGTATCGGGGGATCCTCGCCGTCGGTCGGCTTCTCGACGACGCCGGGTTCGTCCATGAGGCCCTCACCCGGCTCGACGGGTTCGCCGAGCGTGGGTTCTACCACGACGGGCTCTGGCGGGAGGGCGACGCGGCGACGCACCGCCGGATCCTGGAATTGATCGACGGCTGGCTCGATCGACTCCTGGCGGGATACTCCGATCCCCCCGGCTATGTCCTGAGGCCCAACGAACGCCGGATCGAACACGTCGTGGGAGTGGCGGGGATCCCGATGCTGGCCCTGGCGCGTTCCGCGGGTGCGACGGTCCTGAGCGACCCCCCTACGCCCGAGATCCAGCAGGCGGCCTGGCCGGCGGTGGAGACCCCGGCGGTCGCGAGACACGCGGCCCTGCTCGGCGGTGCGGGACTGGCGAGGCTGGCCGTCGGCGAAGGGCTGGGGGCGATCGACCTCGAGCTGAAAGGGCAGGACAGCATCGGCTCGCCCCACTACCAGCGCCAGGCGTTCCGCCTCGACATCGGCGGTCGGCCGGTCCTCGGCGACCTCGACGACCTGCCCCCGATCCCCAACGGCTGGGACCGCGCCACGGCAAGTCACAACACCGTCCTGATCGACGGCCTGAATCAGCGCGAGTCCTTGAGGAAGGCCAAGGAGCCGACGCTCGGCGGGAACTTCCTCTACTTCGCCGCCGACCCCGACTTCCAGGTGGCGACGCTCGACGACCCCAGCGCCTATCCCCTATCGGCCAACCGTTATCGCCAGACGATGATCGCCGCCTCGGGGCCGAGGTCGTCGTACGCGATCGGCGTCTTCGAGGTGGACGGGGGGCTCCAGCACGACCAGATCTTCCACGGGGCGCCCGGCTCATTGGCCCGTTGGGAGCTCTCGGTCGCGTCCTCCGCCGCCCCTTCGTCGCTCCTCCCGGCATCAATCCCTTATGTCTCGACGGCCCGTGCCGAGGACGGGCGATGGTTCGTCCAGGCCTACGGGGAATTCGCCACGCTGGGCCAGGCTCGGGTCTTCCGCCCGTTGATGGCGTCCCTGACGGGCCCCGATGCGCCCGGGGTCCGGGTCCACATCCTCGGCGACATGCCCGCCTCGGTCATCGTGGCCACGAGCCCCGACCCCGCCTCGCCGACCACGGGCGAGGACCCCGGGCGCGCCGGGCTGATCGTCCGCCGGCGCTCGCCGAACGGGGCGACCTTGAAATCGACGTTCGTCAACGTCTTCGAGCCGACCGCCGGGCCGGCCTCGACCTTGTCGCGAGTCGGCCGTGTGGTCTCGCCCGAAGGGTCGGTCGTCGTCCACCTCGAGACGGCCGACGGCCCCGAGCAGGTCGTCGTCAACCTCACGCCGGGGACCGAGATCAAGGTCCCCCTGGTCGAGGGTCGATCGCTCGTGACCGACGCCCTGGCCGTCCGAGTCTCGGCGCATTCGCTCGTCCTGGCCGGCGGGACCTTCGCCGAGACGGCCGGCCGACGCGTCGAGCAGTCGGCGGCCTCGGGGAAGATCAAGGCCGCGGTCCGCAAGGCGTCGTCCAAGGGCCGGGGCTGGTTCGAGACCAACACCCCCTTGCCCGACGCCCCCTCCCTGGCTGGCCGGATCCTCCTGATCCGCCACGGCGACGGCACGACCCGAGGCTGGACCCTGCAACACGTCGAAACCCACGCCAACGGCTCTCGCCTCTACGTCCGCGAGGAGCCCGGCTTCACCATCGACGACAAGAACGACCGCGTCGCCCGCTACTACCAGTTCCCCAGGAATATCGCTCCCTGGCCCCACGAATTCCGCATCTCCAAGATGTCGAGGGCCGGCGACCCCATCGCGACGCCCGTTCGCTGAGGAGCGACCTACGGGGTTGGGCAATCGTGTGTTAGCCCTAAAGATAGGCTTCGGCCGTCAGAAACAAGGCATTGAGTCACTCGAGGAACTGTCGTCCTCTTGATGCGTCCCTCAACTCCTCCCAGATCCCGAACGACTGCTCGGCGGGTGCACGCTGAGGGTTGGCTCGAGGCCAGGGATATTCAGGATTCGGGCCTTCCCGAGCGAGGGCCGGGGCCAGGTCCTCGATGCTCATCGCCAAGGGGATACTCGAGCGGATACGCGACGACCACGCCTCATCCCTGCCATCATAACCGAGCTGTTGCTGGGCCATTCACCTGGTGGAGAGGCTCCGCAGGAAACGGACAATCGCATGGCAGTCGGGGAGTGCGGGCTGCTTGCGAAGGAGCTCGAATACGGCAAAATCCGACCGAGCCTGGGCCAGGAATAACCGCTGCTGCTCGTTCACGTCCGTCGGCCGGTCGCGATGTTGGCAACGAATTCCCAACCGTGGGGCAATGGCAGTCGGCTCGCGCTGATGGCCTCAAGTCGTTCGCTCGTGATGTCGGCCACAAAGAGCCGAAACGGAGCACCTTGGACATTCAGCCCGAATTCAATCGGCTCGACGTTGCGCCTCTCGGCCTCAGAAAGCGTCAGGCGATCGTTTACCCCCAGGAGCCGGATCTCGTCGGCTGGTGCACCCGTTGGGAGGTACAAAGCAACTCGGATGCTGCTGTCTGAGGCTAGATGCTTCCTCGTGATCCAACGCGCCATCTCATCTCGTTCGGTACTGGTAGGGGCCGAGGGTGGCGGTGTCTTCTGCTGACGGCGACGGGATACAGCGTCCAACTCGTCGAGGAACTCGAACCACTGCTCTTCATCGTATTGCTCAGCAGCACGGGCAAGTTCTTGGGACGTCGGAATCGGACCGGCTCCTCTTCTTGGTCTCCGGTGTCCGTCTATTTATTTCGATCATAGCGGGTAAAGAGCATGCCGAGTAGCCCGGGAGTGCCGACGCCAACGGTATACTGCAACGAGTGTTCATGAAAATTGTTATTATTTTTATGGTTTTTTTAAACATTTACGTTTGTGTTATGTTTGCTTGCGAGTCGATCGAGGTCGTCCGTAGTAGAAGCACTCTCCTCCGGCCATTCCCTTCCGACGTTCGGCGGATGCCCAGCGACGCCTTGTCGGTCGCCCGAGGCTGGGTTATCGTTGAGTCGAGCCATTCGATGCCGATCACGCTGATCTGTGATCGACCAGCCTCTTCGATATGAGCCTGTCGTCGGGTCCGATCTCCATAGGATCGTCGCGCCTACTCCGGAGAAGCCCTCGGGAGTCGGGCGGACCTCGGCGAGGATGATCTCGAGCGACAACGATCCAACAACCCGAAGGTCCACATGCACTCGTTCCCCCCTACGAGTCGCCGGTACTCACGCTTGGCGTCCTGCGCCGTCGGCCTGGTCTTGCTGGTCGCCCTCGCTGGTGGGGCGTGGAGGTATTCGACGGGAGGGCTAAGGGCTACACCCGCAGCCGTACCCCCACCCGCTCCGAAGCCGACTCACCCGTACCAGCCGAGGAAGCCGCTGGAGTCGAGCGGCTTTAGCTTGATCCTCACCATGGTGGATCGCTGGAAACCGGACGCGTCGCTCCAGGACGTCGCCGAATGCTGGCGAGACGTCGGCCATCGCCTCGGTCGGGTCGTCGACGAACGGCTCGCTCAGCCGTCGATGACGGACGAGGCCAAGGTCCCGCTCCTCGTCCGGAAGGCGATGCTACTCAACAGTGAGGCGGAGCCTGAGAACGCCTACGCCGCCTTGGCCGAAGCGAGGGGCCTCGCCGAGCGGAACAAATCCGTGCGCGATGCCTGGCTCTACTCGCTCGTCTATTTCCAGGGGATTTCGGCCCTGCGGCTCGGGGAGGACCAGAACTGCATCCTGTGCCGGGGCGAGAGCTCGTGCATCCTGCCGATCTCCTCGGCGGCGGCCCACACGAACCCGCACGGGTCGCGGCTGGCGATCGAACGGTTCACCGAGTACCTCGAACGCTTCCCCGACGACCTCGAGGTCCGCTGGCTCCTCAACCTGGCCCACATGACGCTCGGGGAGTATCCCCAGAAAGTCGACCCTCGGTATCGGATTTCGTATGATCGCTATCTCAAGTCCGAATTCGATATCGGCCGATTCCGCGACATCGGCGACCGGGCCAAGGTGAACCGGTTCAACCAGGCCGGGGGTGCCGTCATGGAGGACTTCGACGACGACGGCCGGCTCGACCTGGCCGTGACGTCGTTCGACCCGACCCAGAGGATGGAGGTCTATCGAAACCGAGGCGACGGTACCTTCGAGGAGCGGACCGAAGCGGCCGGCGTCACCGACCAACTCGGCGGCCTATACTGCGTCCAGGCCGACTACAACAACGACGGGGCCGTCGACCTCTTCATCCCGCGCGGGGCGTGGCTCCCGCTGCCCATACGGCCGACCCTGTTGAAGAACGTCGGCGGACGGTTCGTCGACGTGACCCGCGAGGCGGGGCTGCTCCACCCGGTCAACTCGAACTCGGCGAGCTGGGCCGACTACGACAACGACGGCTGGGTCGACCTGTTCGTTTGCTGCGAGAACCAGAGCAACCGCCTCTACCACAACGAAGGGAATGGGACCTTCACCGAGGTCGCCTCCAGGGCTGGTCTCTTCGCCCTGAACCAGACGTTTTGCAAAGGGGCAGCCTGGATCGACTACGACAACGACCGCTATCCGGACCTCTTCCTCAACGACTTGAAGGGGAGCGGCCAGCTCTTCCATAACAAGCGCGACGGCACGTTCCGCGATGCCTCGGTCCCGATGGGGATCGACGGCCCCAGGGTTGGATTCTCTTGCTGGGCGTGGGATTTCGACAACGACGGTTGGCTCGACATCTTCGCCGCCAGCTACGACCGCACGTTGGCCGGCGTGGTCCAGGGACTCATGGGCCAGCCCCACAACCTCAACGCGAACAAGCTCTATCGCAACCGGGGAGGCAAGGGTTTCGAAGACGTGACCCGGAAGACCGGCCTGGACATGGTCTTCGCGACGATGGGGAGCAACTTCGGAGACTTCGATAACGACGGATTCCTCGATATGTATCTCGGCACCGGGGAGCCTCACCTTTCCACCCTGGTCCCCAACCGGATGTTCAAGAATGTCGAGGGACGTCGATTCGCGGAGATCACCGCCTCGTCGGGCACCGGCCACCTCCAGAAGGGGCACGCCGTCGCGTGCGGCGACTGGGACCGAGACGGCGACATCGACCTCTTCCTCGAGATGGGCGGGGCGACGAACGGCGACCGGTATCACAACGTCCTGTTCGAGAACCCGGGGCAGGGGAATCACTGGCTGACGGTGAAGCTCGTCGGTAAGCAGACCAATCGTTCGGCGATCGGTGCCCGGATCAAGGCGGTCACGGCCGGGAAGGCGTCCGCAACGATCTACCGGCACGTCTCGTCGGGGAGCAGCTTCGGAGCGAACCCACTCCAGCAGACCCTCGGGCTCGCCCGGGCGACGAAGATTTCGAGCCTCGAGATCTATTGGCCGACGAGCGACACGACCCAGGTCTTCCGCGACGTCGACGCCGACCAGGCGATCGAGGTGACCGAGTTTGCCAAGGAATACCGACGTTTGGATTGGTCCCCGATCCCCCTCCCGAAGTGATCGCCTGATCGTGAAAACAGGCGCCTTCGGGGCAGATGATTCCCCAAGAAGACAGCCTGGAGAGTCTCGAGGGAGAAAATACGTCTACCCTGTTGACAACGGCCGATGAGGGGTTATTCTCACCCATGTCGGTCGTGAAGCCATACCCAGAAACCTGCCTCTCCGACCGGCCGAAGCATCGGCTTCGATCATCCGGCCTCTTCTCTGTTCCGGCCCCGGCGCCCTGTAGTAATACGGGACGCCGGGGTTTTTGCTTGGTTCCTTGGCGAGCGAGCCTGGTGATGTCACGACGCTGGAATGGACCCGGGCCGGAGTTCGACCTGGCCTGGGGAGAACGGACTTGGACGCTCAAAGTCGACGACCCGTCGCCCGGCTTGCGGGTCCGCGACGAGTCGGTCGGCCCGCTGCTGGGTCTGGAAGGGGTGGCGGCGATCGGCCGATGGTCTCCGGAAGCCCTCTCCGGGGCGACGCTCATCACTTTCGAGCGCCGGTTCGAGCGGGTTGAGGCCACCTACGCCCCTCAAGGGTGGGGCGACTTGGTCGTCCGGGCCGCCTGGAGCCCGTCCGGGGCCGATGGCGTGGACTTGGAAGTCCAGATCCATGCCTTGTCGGTCGACCAACTCCAGGCCGTCGAGGTCAAGCTCGCGAGCATCCTACCCGAGCCTTCGGAGTCGTCGCGGTGGAAGCGCTGGGTCGAACCTCGAGACGCACGCTCGGCCGCGTTGAGCTACGACGGGCGCGAGGCCGACGTCTGGGGATTGACGACCCTCCCGATCGTCGACGAGTCCGCCCCCCTGGCTCCTCGAGTGCTGCCGGGCCCCTGGGGTGATGGCTGGACGTACATCGAGATGGTCCACCCAAACGACGTGGCGCGGCGGATCACCGAGGCGGGAAAGGCCACGAGTCTTGGCCACACGACCCGATACGGCCTCTTTGGCTACGACCTCGAGAAGGGCGTGGTGCTCCGCGCCCGGTTGAGGGCACTCTGGACGAACTCCTCGACCGCCCGGCACGATTCGCTCGAGCTCTATGAGCGCTTCAAGGGCGAGCCGCTCCCGCTCGGCACTTGAGAAACGAGAGGGGCTCGGTACTGATCATCACGTCAGCGGGAAGTCGGGGCCGGTACCCTGATCATCCCCATTGCCAACTCCAGGACGATTCTCCGGCGGGGAGCTCGGTCGTCCAGGAGAGTCGGTTGGCGCGGTGGTCGTAGGCCGGTGCAGGAGACTCGGGGGCGGAATGCCAGGGACCGAGCTCGGCCAGGCCGGGGCAGGTCAGCCCGAGCTTCAGCGAGACCGCGTGGCGGAGCTTCGCGTTGAGCGTGAGGTGGTAGACCGTGCCGCCGATCGGGCGTTCGAGGCGGTAGCTGACCTCGCCGCAATCGAGCGTCCGGCTCAGTCCGACATGGGGCCAGCCGCTGGGGAGGGCGGGGTCCAGTCGGAGGACGCGGTCGGGGACGTCGTATTCGAGCCCGGCGATGTCGAGCATCGTCTCGGCGAGCATCGCGTGGAGGCCCCAGACGCCCGAGGCTGCACCGAGGGTGTAGCGGGGGGCATCGTTGGCCCGGAGCGACGAGCGGAGTAGCAGACCGAGCGGGAAGAGCCGTCCCAGGATCCCGTCGAGCATCGTCAAGGCACGGTTCCAGTGCCGGATCTGCCCGGTCTCCCGACCGAGTTGGATCAGGTACCGGGCCATCCAGAGGGTGGCCTGGCTGGAGATGTCGTGGTTGTGCGACTCGCTGGGGGAGGCGCTCCCGTGCGGGCGGGCCGGGTCGATCGACCATCGCGCGAGGACGTTCGAATCGCCGTTGACGGCGTTGTATCGGAGGATCGTCTCCGCGGTCCGGACGGCCCGGGGGTCGGCCGCGGGGAGGAGGCCGAACGGGACGATCAGCCCTAGCAGGCTGATGTCCAGGGCACTTGAGCGGTTGATCAAGGACTCGGGCCGGTCGGTCCAAAGCCCTCGGAGGGTCGAGAGTCGTCGGGCGTCGAGGAATCGGCCGGTCTCGAGGTCGACCAAACCCGGGGCGTCCTCGCCGGTCCCCTCGCCTCGGCCCAAGATCCCGGTCGTCCAGATGCGGTCGGCGAGGGCCGTCCAATGCTTGGCGGGCTCGGGGCGATCGAGCAACTCCGCGAGCCGGGCCGCGGCGCGGAGGCCGGCGACGACGCAGGCGTTCGAGTAGAGGAAGGCCCCGAAGCGGTGGTCCCAGACCCCTGCCGAGGTGATCAGCGACAGGTCTTCGAGCCAGCGCAGGCCCGGATGCCCGGCGTCGCCGGTGCAAACGCGCGCGGCTTGCTCGATCATCGGCCAGGACGCGGCGACGAAGTCGCGGTCGCCGGTGCGTCGGTAGTGCTGTTCGAGGGCCCAGGGGATCATCGCGGTCTGGTCGACCGCGGGCGTCTCCCACTCCGGCCCGCCGTCGATCGTATACTTCTGGAACCAGTATGTGTACGGGTGGTTCTGGCCTCGGACCTTGGAGAGCCAACGGAAGACGCCCCGGCCGATCTGGGGGTGGCCGAGCCGTTCCAGGGCTCCCGAGACCCAGATCGCGTCTCGGGGCCAGCAATAGGCGCTCAGGCCGCGGTCGAAGCCGGAGGCGATCGCACCCCAGGTCGC
Source organism: Singulisphaera rosea (assembly GCF_054877945.1). Classification (NCBI taxonomy): domain Bacteria; kingdom Pseudomonadati; phylum Planctomycetota; class Planctomycetia; order Isosphaerales; family Isosphaeraceae; genus Singulisphaera; species Singulisphaera rosea. The sequence continues at coordinate 17,771 of NZ_JBTYIP020000011.1, forward strand.
GTCGGCATGCAACGCCGCGGCGAGGGCCGAGCGGCGGAGGCTGACGGCGTAGGTCGGCTTCGAGAAATGGGGATTCGGCAAGGGTTCGACGAAACTATCCCACTCCTGGCCGGTCGTCTGCTCGACCTGGTCGAGGTCGGCCGATCGGAACCAGGCGAGTGCGGGGCGGAGCCAGTGCTCGAACGTCCCCGGGTCGCCCCGCCATCCCGTGAAGGCGCCGCTGACGAGGAGGTCGACGGTGACGGTCTCCCCGGCGGGCAGGTCGAGCCAGCGGAGCAAGATCGCCTCATTCGCGCCCGTCGGCTCGCAATGGACGTCCCCTCGGCCGTCGAGGGCCACGGCGAACTCGACCGTCGCGTCGCGGGCGAGCTTGCGGTTGGCGTGGGCGTGGCCCCGGTTCGTCGCCAGGAGCGTCCGGTCGCCGTCGTGCCAGATCAGGCCGGGCTCGCCGATCCCGCCATTCACCTCGGCCTGGATGTAGACCCCGAAAAGCGCCCGGCGCGGCTCGGTCCCCTCGTTTTTGACGCGGAACCGTTTGAGGTACTGCCCGGGCGACTCGGTCCCGCCGGCCGTCTTCGGCAGGCAAGGGCCCATCGCGGCGAAGTCGGTGATCAAGACGCGGACCGGCCCTCCTCGCCAGGCGAGCTCGGTCATCAGGAGGTTGGTCGCCCCGAGATAGTGCTGGAAGGGCTCCCACGAGAGCCGCTCGGTGAACCAGTCGAGCCGACGTCCCGCTGCCAGGCCCCCGACGATCGCCCGGAAGTGGGAACGGCTCTGCGGCAGGTCCCCCTCGGCGGGCCGGACGTCCGAGTGGAGGCCGACGGTCGGGAAGTACACGTCGTACGTCGAGCCTCGCCCGTCGACCCGGGCCGTCATCATTCGGTTCCCGACCAGCCCCTCCGGGCCCATCGCGACGATCTCGGCGGCCTCGGTCCGGTCGGGCAAGTTAGGCCGGATGATCGTATCCTGCGGCGGGCTGTAGACCGTCTCGCCCCCTTTGGGACGCATGACCGAACGGTAATGCAGCCGGACTCCCACCGCTTGAGGAGGGATGGGGACGTGCCAGAAGCTGTTGACCCCTTTGTTCTCGATCCAGAAGGCGGGCAGGGGGCCGAGGGCCACGTCGTCGGACGAGATCTCGAGCCAGACGATCTGATCGGCCTCGATCGGATGCGTCCCGACGACGACCGCCGACCACATCCCGGCGCGGACCGGTCCACCGTGTCGTCCCTTCGCCGCCGCCTCGATCCAGGTGGACACCATATTTGATATCGCCCCGCGTCCCCCGGTCCGGAATCGGTCGAAGGCCTCCGCCACCCAGCTCGTCCCCACGGGCCTGGGTGTATGATTGTGGAGTATCCGTCCCTTCGCGCCAAGGGCCTGGGCCCTCGAGCGGCGATTCCTCGACGGGCGACCTTCGGCATGCATGCCGATGCGGAGGCCCGCCTCCTCGGGGGGCGTCGCGGGTGCCCGCCCGAACGCGAACGGCTCGCGGAGGAGTCGGCCGTGCACAAGGCAGGCCGAGCCGCCCGGAACTGGCGCGTTTGACGCGGCCGGAACATCAACGGAAGGTGGGATGTCGATGTACGCGAGCTTCAATGCGAGGGCGATCGGCCTGGACCTCGCACCCGAGGATACGGTGCAACTCGCGGCCGAGGCGGGCTTCTCCGGGGTCGACCTCCTGGTCCGCGACATCGTCGACGGCGGGACGGACGTGGCGAAGCTCCGGGCGAGGATGGACGAGCTCGGGGTGCGCGGTGGGGCGTGGCCGCTGCCCGTCGATTGGAAGGGGGATGCGGGGCGATTCGCCCGGGACCTCGAACGCCTCCCACGATATGCCGAGGCGGCGGCGATTCTCGGCCTTTTCAGGACGGGGACCTGGGTCTTACCCGAGACCCTCGGACGTTCCGGCGCCGGGGAAGATCCGGAGACCGTTCTTGAGGAGACGGCCTCGTGGCATCGCGAACGATTGGCCGCGATGGCCAACGTCCTCGAGCGGCATGGGAGCCGGCTCGGCCTGGAGGTCATCGGCGTGGAGTCGTTCCGCACGGGGAACGGTCTGCCGTTCATTAGCCGACTGGGCGACATCGAAGCCCGATTGGGAGCAATCAGGTCGCTCGGCCCGAACGTCGGGATCCTCCTCGACGTCCATCACCTCTACGCGGCGGGCGAATCGATCGAGGCGGGACTCACCTGGGGAGTCGACCGTCTCGTCTGGGTTCACGTTGCCGACCTCCCGGCCTCGGCCTCGTCGGATCGGCATGCGATGCGCGACGACGTCCGGGGACTTCCGGGAGAACATGGGGCGATCGACTGCAGGGGCTTCCTGGAGCGCCTGGCCGTTGAAGGTTACGACGGTCCCGTCACGGCAGAACCACTCGCGGCGTGCCGGTCGCTCTCGGGACTGGACCCGAAGGCAAAGGTGCACACCGTCTCCGCATCGCTCCGATCGGTCTGGCCGATCGAAGGCGTCGTGTGAACACTCGAGGAGCAAGGTCCCGCGGGACAGCTCAACGGTTGTACGCGGGCTCCGTCTCGACGGCCTTGGCGACGCGGTTCGGCGAGATTTCTTCTCGGTACACGGGGACTTCGTGCGGGGCCTCGATCCCGATCCGAATCTGGTTGCGGTCGATCTTGACGACGGTCACGACGATGTTGTCACCGATCACGATCTTTTCGCCAAGCTTCCTGCTCAAAACCAGCATGGAACTCTCCCGTTCGTGGTGAAGTGCCCGTTGCCGAATTCCTCTTGGCGGCCCACGCCGATTTGAGGCGATCTGAACAATCTACTAATAGCACACACTATACCAAAACTCGGATTTTTTCCGATTGTCGCGCCTAATGTGAGATCCTGATTGGAGATCGGTCATATTATCGGGCAACGATCGAGGGGGCGGGAACGCAGAGGTATTGTCAACATTGCCGCCCCTTCCCGGATCGCCTTTGAAAAAATGGGAGGTGGAGTTTCCACCCTCCCTTGCGACGAATGTCATCGGACCGCGTGCGTTAACCCGCAAAGACCGTTTCCAGCGCCTGTCGCATGACTTCCGGGCGTGGGTCTCGTCCAGACCAGAGACGAATGCCGATGACACCCTGGTTGACGAGCATCCCGAGGCCATCAAGGACCTGGCACCCCTTCGATTCCGCCTCGCGGACCAGGCGAGTCCTCGGCGGATTCGGGATCACGTCGCTGACGATCATGCCGTTTCGGAGGGTTGACACGTCAACAGGGATGCGTGCATCGACGTCCGGGAAGAGGCCGATCGAGGTGGCATTGACGAGCATATCGACCCCTTCGGGGACGTGGTACTCGCCTTCCCAAACGGCGAACTTGGCCGGAACTCCCGTTCGCTCAATGAGCTGCGTCGTGAGCGTTTGACCACGACTCGAGTCGCGATTCACGATGGTCAGGTGTTCCGCACCCGCCAGGGCCAACTCGACCGCGATCGCGCGAGCGGCACCCCCGGCGCCCAGGATGACGGCCCGGATGCCGGAAATGGGACGTAGGGTGAGTACCGACTGGAGGAACCCTTTGCCGTCCGTATTATCGCCGATCAGTTCCCCGTCGCGATGAATGACGCAGTTAACCGCTCCAATCGCTTCGGCAGCAGGACTCAGCCGGTCGAGGTGGGGGATGACGGCGACTTTGTGCGGGATCGTGCAGTTAAACCCTTTCCAGTTCATGGCGCGGGCGCCTCGGACCGCGGCACCGAGGTCGTCGGGGCGGACTTCGACGGTCAGGTAGCGCCAGTCGAGCCCCATGTCGGCGAACGCCGGCTCGATCATCGCCTGGGTGGGGTTCTCGGCGACCGGGAAACCGAAGACGCCGACGAGTTCTTGCTTGAAGGAGCGGGTGGTGGCCACGGAGGGTCCCCTCATTGCGTTGCGGTACCGGCCTCGCACCGGTACGATTTGGACGTCTCCCATGCTGGAAGATGTCTGAACGTAACGCATCGAACGGCCTGGCGTAAGACAATGCCCGTTCGTGCCACGGAATCGGACTTCGCGAAAGGGAACGACCGATGATCGAGGCACGTGGGCTTACGCATCACTTCGGCGTCCGTCCCGTCCTCCGGGGGATCGACCTCACCATCGAGCGCGGCGAGCTCGTCGTCGTCCTGGGCCCGAACGGGATGGGGAAGACGACGTTGCTGTCGATCCTCGGTGGGGTCCTGAGCCCGCTGACTGGCACGGTGACCATCGACGGCAAGGAACGTCGGGGGTCGGTCGAAGAGGAACTGGCCATCCGCAAGATGGCCGTCTATCTCCCCGACCACCCTTGGCTGCCGGCCAACCGCACGGGGCGTGAGTTCCTGTATGCAGTCGGGCAACTGTACGACGTCGATCCCATGCGCCTGATCGACCACATCGAGCGCCTGCTGTCCCTCTTCGAGTTGACGGAGCAGTCCGATTCCCCGATCCGAGGGTATTCCGCGGGCCAGAAGAAGAAGATCTCGCTCTGCTCGGCGCTCGTAACCGAGGTCCCAGTCCTCCTGCTCGACGAGCCGTTCTCTGGTGGACTCGACCCGTCGGGCCTGACAGCCCTGAAACGAGTCCTCCAGCGGCACGCCCAGCTCAAGGAGCGGACGATCGTGCTCACGAGCCCGGTGCCGGAGCTCGTCGAGGAGATCGCCACCCGGGTCGTCGTCCTCCACCAGGGCGCCGTGCTGGCCTTCGACACGATCGAGGGTTTGCGAGCCCTGACAGGATGTCAGGGCACGCTCGGCGACGTGCTCGAGCGCTTGATCTTCCCCGAGACGGGCGAACGGCTCGAACGCTACTTCGAGGGGTTCTCGCGATGACCCGACGCCTCCGCGTGATCCTGCCGCCGACGTGGGCCTTGATTCTTGCCGCTGTGCTTTACGCAGCCCTCGAAGGATTTGTGCTTCTCCTGGAGTGGCGGGGAGGGATCACGTTAGAAGGGCTCAGAGCTCGACCGTCGACGATTATCGTCGGAGCCGCGGCGGTCGGCCTCGGGATCTTTCGGGTCTTGGCATTCCATCCGTTCTTCCGTCCCCGGTATCGCGAATGGCTCGCTCGGACGCCCTGGACGAGCCGGTCCCCCTTGCCGGACGGCCCTGTCTCCCTCATCTGGGAAGACGCAATCCTCGTCTCTGTCCTTGCCTCGATGGTCCTTCACGCACCCCTGGTCAGCCCGCCCCGGATACTCACGACGTTCCTCGTCAGTTACCTGGCGGCTTTGCTCGTGACGTTGATGACCACGGGAGCCTCGGCCTACGGGTATGCGATCGTCTTTGGTTTCGGCTTGATTGCCCATCTTTGGCAAGAGCCTTGGGCGGCGCTCAGCGTTGCCCTCGCCTTCGCCTGTGTCGGGCAACTCGGGCTTTGTCGTTCCCTGGAGAGGTTTCCCTGGGCGTCGGAGCCGGACTGGTACTTGGCAGGGTTCACGAAGGCCTTGGGCTTCTCCCGTCATTTAGAGACGAAATGCGGCTGGCCCTATGATCAATGCCGACCCCAAGCGGCCCGTCTCGTCAAGATACCGCTCTCCGACGCGATCGTCCTCAGCCTCCTCGCCGGCTGGGGGTTCTTCGTCTTCTTGGGCAAGCTCGAGGAACCCAGGGAACGGGTTGCCGCGGCGAGGGATATCTCCGTCTTCATGATCATGGTCATGGCGGGAATCCGAACTCTCGTCTATGTCCTCAAAGGCTTGCCGCCGATCAGCCTTCTCGGGCGACTCGCCACAGGCCGATGGATCATCCCTGGCTATGATCAAATCTTCATGGCGTCGATCGTCACGTGCGTGGCCCCCTTCGTCATCGCCCTGGGACTACGGCAAATCGGCGCCTCCGATGAGGTCATCGGGTCGATGGCGATCGCCTCGGCACTCTTCGTCGTGCTGAAGACCGGGCCAAGGCTCGAAACCTGGGGGTTGACGGGCCGTCTCCGGATTTTTCGGCTACCCGAGGATGTCGTTGTCAAGGTCGACTGATGCGTAGCGGCCGGAAGCCGACGGCGTCGGCGGCGACGCAGTGGTAGCGCACGCCCCGGATTTCGCCCTGGACGGCGAGCGACCATTGCCCCTGGATGTGGAGATGGCCGTAGACGCACGCCGAGACGCCCGAGGCTTCGAACCGTTCGACGCAAGGGCCGGGGCGTCGGTGCTGGTCGAAGGGGGGGTAGTGCCAGAGGACGTAGAGCGGCTCCCGGCCCGAGCCCAGGGACGTGGCACTTGCGAGCGCCCGGTCGAGTGCCTCGAGTTCCTTGGCTTGTGCCTCCTCGGCCGAGGCTTCGGGCTCGTCCGGGAGGACGGCCGTCCCTCGAGTTCCGCAGACGACGACGCCGTGGGTCGCCACGGCGTCGCCGCCCACGGCCAGCAGGGTCCTCCTCAGGAGGGGCCGGACCTTCTCCACGCTGTTCCACCAGTTGTCGTGATTGCCCGCCGAGAGGACCTTGGTGCCGGGCAAGCGGTCGAGCCAGACGAGGTCGGGCTGGAGATCCCGATGGTTCCGGGCCATCGAGAGGTCGCCGGGGAGGAGCACCAGGTCCTCGGGGCGGACCACCGTCCTCCACTCGCGTTCGATCTTGCTCGCGTGGTCGCGCCAGCGTTCGGCGTAGCGTTCGCGGCGGTCGACGCGTGCGAACGAGAGGTGGAGGTCGGCGATCGCCCAGACGTTCATGCCGGGTCGATCCCGTAGAGGCCCGCGTCCTCGCCGACGAAGGGGTTGAACCGACGCTCGCGGCCGACCGTCGTCATCGGGCCGTGGCCGGGGAAGACCGCCGTGTCGTCGGGGAGGTTCAAGAGCTTCGCCCGGATCCCCGAGATGAGCAGGGGCCCGTCGCCCCCGAGGTCCGTCCGCCCGACGCTCCCACTGAAGAGGACGTCGCCGCCGAAGACGAGATGCGGCTTGAACGTGTCGCAGAGGTAGACGATCGAGCCGGGGCTGTGCCCCGGGATCTCGCGGATCTCCATCGAGAACCCCGCCAACTCCAGCCGTTCGCCGTCGGACAGGAGCCGGTCGGCCGGTGGGCTGGTCACGGGCATGCCGAACTTGGCGCTCAGGTTCGCCTCGGGGTCGCTCAGCAGCGCGACTTCGTTCTTCCCGATGATCAGCGGCACATCCGGGTACGCTTCCTTCATCCTCGCGTTGCCCGCGATGTGGTCGACGTGCCCGTGCGTGTTCAGGATCGCCGCCAGCGTCTTCTTCTCGGCCTCGAGGATCCCGAGGATCGTCGCCGTGTCGAAGCTTGGGTCGATCACCAGCGCATCCTCGCGGCCCGGTCGCCAGATGACGTAGGCGACCTCCGCGAACGGGGCCGATTCGACGGGGACGATCTGATAGTCCTCTGGTTCCATCCTCGCGAGTCTCCCAAAGGGCACGGCGCTTCGTCGGCGAACGAAGTCTCGCCGGTTGTAATTTCGCCCAGGCGGTTGCAAAAATGACAAGCCCTCTTTCCAAAGGGGCGTGGCTCAACGCCCTGGCAATCGCCAATGCCGGTAAGTTCTTCCATCCGACCGTCCGAGAACGGATTGGGTGATTTTTGGCCCGGGACTTGCTCGAAGATTGTCTTGTCGGTGGAAAACCACCCGAACCCCCGCGGCTCGCCTCCTCGGCCTCCCCGCGGTCGGATCGCCTTCGTTGGTCCTAATTACGATCCATGAATGTGTGTGCAGGACAACCTTCAACCACCCGCTCTGGCCACAAGGATTGAGTTATGATCATGAAGCCAGGTTCGCGTTTTGTGGTCGCCGTCCCGGGTCGTCTGCGGGGAATGAAGGCCGTCGGCACGTTCGCGACTTTCGGGTTGTCGGCGGTCGTGGCGGGGCATGCGGGTTGGGGGAGCGAGCCTGGGTCGGCCCGCGACTCCGGTTCGATCGTGGTGGTCAACAACGCACTCTCGCCGTCGACTCCCGACTTCGACCGTGCGGTCATGAAGGTCGGTGGAGATGAAGGGGAAGGCTCGCCGGGCGCCCCTCGCGTGGCGAGCGCCGCGGGCCGCACGACGCCGAGCCTCCCGTCGCAGGCGTCATCCCCGTCTTCGGCGGTGGCTTCGATCGCCTCCGACCCGATCGCCAGGGCACACCAGGCGATCGCCGAGTGCCGGTCGAAGTATCGTCGGGTCCAGGATTACACTTGCACCTTCTACAAGCGTGAGCGGATCGACGGGAAGCTCGCCACTCCGCACGTCATGTCGATGAAGGCGCGGTCGAACCCGAACAGCATCTACTTCAAGTTCGTGAAGCCCAATAAAGGGCGTGAGGCGATCTACGTCACGGGCCGTCACAGCGGCCGGGTCCTCGCCCACGACGTCGGCCTTGGCAGGCTCGTCGCCGGCACGATGAAGCTCGACCCGCTCGGCGATATGGCCATGGAAGACAACCGCCACCCCGTGACCGAGGCCGGCATCGGCGCCCTGATCGAGACGGTCGCGAGCCGATGGAAGGCTGAGCTGACTCCCGAAGAGTCGAAGATGGTCTTCCACCCGACGTCGAAGGTTGGCTCGATCCCCTGCACGATGATCGAGTCGATCCACCCCGAGAAGCGGCCCGAGTTCTTCTTCCACGTCGTGAAGCTCTACATCGACAACGAGCACGGCCTCCCCATCCGCTTCGAAGCCTACGACTGGCCCAAGCACCCGGGCGCCGCCCCGGAGCTGGTCGAGGAGTACACCTACATGAACTTGCGGGTCAATGTCGGGCTCCGCGACCACGACTTCGACCCAGCCAACCCGCAGTATTCTTACGGCCGATTCTGAGTCCAGGCCCCTAAATTTGCGGCTGGCGCACATCCGGGTTGGGGCCATCAAATCGCTCCCCACGCCGGCTTGTATTGGCGGGCGGCGGCGGTTCAGGGCGGGGCATTTTCTTGGCGTTTCGGACGTAAGTCAGGGGTGTTTCCGAGGGTGGGGATTAATCGCTGCATTCCTCACGAGCTTACCCCGAAGAGGCCGATAACAAGCGTGGGCGAGCGGGGAGAATCGGCGTTCGGCCGGCCCTCACTCGACGATTCGGCGGGGGTGCCGAGTCGGGACGATCGGATGCGAAGAGGCTGAGGATTTGGGAGTCGAAGCGGTCTTGGCAGGCCGTAGGGCCTTCGCTAGAATCCGCCTCGCTTCGGGGATGTGACCCCCCCTACCGGGCCTTGGGAGGGCGGGTCCGACTGGCCGAAGTGTCCCTTCCAGCTATGGCGATTCGCGCCGATTGATCATGCGGGTCTGATTTTGCCGACCGCTCCCATGATGGGGGCTGGTCTCCGTCCGTCCGTTCCATGGAAGGAGGCTCGATGAGCACGGTCCCGACCACCAAGGCTCAGGTCCGCGTCCATATTCGCTGGATGATCCGCCGCGACATGCCCGAAGTCCTGGCCATCGAGCACGCCAGCTTCGAGTTCCCGTGGTGCGAAGAGGAGTTCCTCAGGGTCCTCCGCCAGCGGAACTGCATCGGGATGGTCGCCGAGTACGGCGAACGGGTCGTCGGGTTTATGATCTACGAGCTGCACAAGAACCGGCTCCACGTCCTCGACTTCGCGACCCATCCGGAGTTCCGCCGTCAGGGCGTCGGCCAGCAAATGGTCGCCAAGCTCGTCGGCAAGCTCTCGAGCCATCGCCGGACCCGGATCGCGTTGAGCGTCCGAGAGACCAACCTGCCGGCCCAGATGTTTTTCCGAGCCCAGGGCTTTCGCGCCTTGGAAGTCGTCCGCGAGCACTACCAGGACACGGGCGAAGACGCCTACGCCATGCAGTACCTGCTCGACGAGACGGTTATGGACGAGCCGGTCCCGACCAACCGAATTGCCAAGCAGTTCGAGAACTGACCGACGTTTCCCCCCCGAATTCGTTCCCTCGCGCGGGTCGCGCGGGCAGGCCCCTGGGCCCGCCCGCGCGGCCCGTTCCGCTTTCTCACCCTCGATTTGCAACGCCTGCTGACGACCCTTCTTCGAGGAGAGTTGGGATCGGGTTTCCCACCAGGCCATCAGGGGTCGCCGATGCGACTCGCGCGTTCGCGCGACGGATGAAGGCGAGCCGGTGCGGGGTCTTGAGACTGCGTCTTCCGCCCGACCGGCAATCGGCGTACCATTGGGTTGGGGTACGGTGCGCTCGTCACGGAGCGGGATTCCGAAGGACGGGAGCGGTCGTTCCTCCGTCTCGGGGTGAATTGCCTGCGGGTCTCCGAACGCCCGCGTCTCGGGGCGATCGGACAATCGACCTTGGGAGGGCCTGCCCGGCTCCTCTCCGGGGCCTGGGCCGCGAGGGACGGGCTCAGATCATCGGAATGCTCGGGCCTTCGGGGGCCACGTCTCGAGGAGGGTTCCGGGGTGGACGAGGACAAGGTACACCTGAGCCAGATCGAGACCTGCTGGACGATGGTCTTCCAGGCCCACGAGGGGGAGACCGACTCGGCTTCGGTCGCGCAGCGTCTGATGATGGAGCGCTACGGGGGGGCGGTTCATCGCTACCTTTTGAGCGTGACCCACGACCCGGAGCTGGCGGCCGACCTGGCACAGGAGTTCGCGCTGCGATTCCTCCGCGGGGATTTCCGACGCGCCGACCCGAGTCGTGGACGATTCCGCGACTTCGTCAAGACCGCCGCCATGAATCTGATGATCGACGCCTATCGACGGACACGAGTCCGCCCCCTCCCGCTCTCCTCCGGCATCCCCGAGCCGGCCATCCCCGGCCTCGACCTCGCCGAGCTCGACCAACGGTTCTACGAATGCTGGCGCGAAGAGCTGCTCAGCCACGCCTGGACGCGTCTCGCCCAGCTCCAGGACGAGTCGGGCGCGCCTTACTATGCCGTGCTCCGGTTCCGCGTCGACCACGCCGAGCTCCGCTCGGCCGAGATGGCCGAACACCTGACCGTCCGACTTGGGAAGCGCGTCAGCGCGAGCTGGGTCCGCCAGACGCTCCACCGCGCCCGCGAGAAGTTCGTGGATCTGCTCGTCCGGGAAGTCTCGCACTCCCTCGGGAACCCGACCCATGAGGAGCTCGACGACGAGCTGAGGAACATGGACCTCTGGAATTATTGCCGGCCCTCCCCCTCGTCCCGCAGGCCCGACGACCACCGCCGCATGCCCTGAGCGACCTCGGCCGATCGCCCTGCGCACCTCCTCCGCGTGCCGGCCTCGTTCGGAGCGGTCGGCCTCAATAAGACGTGAGCGAATAACCGTCGACGATCTCGCGGATCCGGATGACCCGGTCGTCTCGGAACGTGAAGAGCTGGACCCATTGGAGGTCGTAAAAGAGTTGCCGCGACGGGAGCTTCCCCCGCTCCCTCGCGATGACCACCACGGTGTCCCCCTGCGCGACGACCGTGTGGACCTCCGGATGCTGGTCCTCGATCATCCCGAAGTTCTTCCGGATGGCCTCGCCGACTTCGGCCCGCCCGCGCCAGTAGCCGAGGAACGGGAAATGACTCTGGCCCGTGATCTCCAACTCGACCTCATCGTCGAGGTGATCGAACGCGGCCTCGAGCTTCCCGAGGGCGAGGTTGCGATAGACCTCCTGAACGAATCCGACCCGCCGCGCCTCCGTCTTCTTTCGGTCGAACTCGGGGTCTCCGTGGCGGAAGGCGTGCCCGATCCCTTCGATGAAACGTCCGACGAGTCCCGGCGTCATCACAGCGGCCTCCGATGGTTCCTCGGTCCCCTACGACCTTATCGAAGAATGGAGGTCTCTGTCCCGCACTCCGGGACCATTCCTCGATACCGGGGTCTGGAGCCGTCGACGACTCCATTTCCAGCGAGGTCGTGCTGTAATCCCGCAGAAGCCCGATCACTCGGAAAAGGCGGGCTTCGGGACGGACACCGAGTCTATTCCATCAAGACCACCATAACATGAGCCACGAAGAATTGGGCCACTCCGGTAATCTCCGCTTTCGGATCTTGGCGGGCCGGCGGGAGGAGATCGCGAGGGGCGCTTTGCGGGGAACCCGCCGCCGTCGAGGTGGACCCGATCGGTTCGCCTCGACGGAGGAGGGGCGTCCGGCTCAGCTCACGTTGAAGGTGAAAGCCTTGGGGGTGGTGTCGGTGTCGATTCCGCCATTGGCGGTGCCGCCGTTGTCGCGGACCTGGAAGGTGAAGGACGCGTAGGGTGTGCCTGTCGCTCCTGCGGCGGGGATGAACTTGAGCTTCCCGGCGTTGATGTCGGCGACGAGGATGACGAGCCCCGCGGTGACGGCGGTCCCGTTGAAGGTGAGCGATCCGGCGGTCGGGAGCGAGGAGATCACGACCGCGGCAAGCGTGTTGGCGGGGTTGTCGTTGGCGTCGGTGAGGGCGAAGTCGGAGGCGGCGAAGGTGTACGTGGAGTTCTGGGCGATGGAGACCGTCTTGGCGACGCCGACGGGTGCGTCGTTGACGGAGGTGATCGTGACGTACATCGAGCGAGCGATGGTGTCGGTGTCGACGCCGCCGTTTGCGGTGCCGCCGTCGTCCTTGACCTGGAAGCTGAACTTGGCGTAGAGCGACCCGTTGACGTTGGTGGGCGGGGTGTAGACGAGCTTTCCTGCGGCGATATCGGCGGCGGGGATAATGGCTCCATTGGCGGGGGCGACCCCGTTGTAGGTGAGGCCCGATGCCGTGGCGACGTTGGTGAGCTTGATCGAGACGAAGTTATTGGCGGGCGAGTCGTTGGGGTCGGAATATCCGAAGTCGGCGACGGAGAAGACGTAGGGCTTGTCCTCGAGGGTGGTGACGGCCTTGGCGACGCCGACTGGGGCGTCGTTGACGGAGGTGATCGTGACGTACATGGAACGGGCGATCGGGTCGGTGTCGACCCCGCCATTGGCGGTGCCGCCGTCGTCGCGGACCTGGAAGGAGAACTTGATGTAGGAGCCGCCGTTGACGTTGGCGTTTGGCGTGAACTTGAGCTTGCCGGCGGCGAGGTCGGCGACGGGGATGACGACGCCGGAGGTGAGGGGGGCGCCGTTGTAGGTGAGTCCCGGGTTCGTGGGGATGTTGGTGACGACGATGGAGGCGAAGTTATTGGCGGGGTTGTCGTTGGGGTCGGAGAACCCGAAGTCGGCGACGGCGAAGGTGTAGGAGGAATCTTCGAGGATGGTGACGGTCTTTGCGATGCCGACGGGGGCGTCGTTGACCGGTGTGACGTTGACGGTGATGGTCTTGGGTGTGGGGTCGGTGTCGATACCACCGTTTGCGGTGCCGCCATTGTCCTTCACCTGAAAACCGAAACTGAGATATCCGGCGCCGTTGACGTTTGCGGGGCCGATGAACTTGAGCTTTCCGGCAGCGATGTCGACGGTGGTGATCACTTGGCCGTTGGTGAGGGCCGACCCGTTGAAGGTCAAACCGGGATTTGCGGGGACGTTGGAGACGATGATGTATCCGAAGGCGTTGGCCGGTGAGTCGTTGGGGTCGGAGAACCCGAAGTCGGCGACGGCGAAGGTGTAGGAGGAGTCTTCGAGGACGGAGACGACCTTGGAGGTGCCGAGTGGAGCGTCGTTGACGGAGGTGATGGAGACGTACATGGAGCGAGCGATCGGGTCGGTGTTGACGCCACCATTGGCGGTGCCGCCGTCGTCGCGGACCTGGAAGGAGAACTTGATGTAGGAGCCGCCGTTGACGTTGGCGTTTGGCGTGAACTTGAGCTTGCCGGCGGCGAGGTCGGCGACGGGGATGACGACGCCGGAGGTGAGGGCTGCGCCGTTGTAGGTGAGTCCCGGGTTCGTGGGGATGTTGGTGACGACGATGGAGGCGAAGTTATTGGCGGGGTTGTCGTTGGGGTCGGAGAACCCGAAGTCGGCGACGGCGAAGGTGTAGGAGGAATCTTCGAGGATGGTGACGGTCTTGGCGATGCCGACTGGGGCGTCGTTGACGGGCGTGACGTTGACGGTGATGGTCTTGGGTGTGGGGTCGGTGTCGACGCCGCCGTTGGCCGTTCCGCCGTTGTCCTTGACCTGGAACCCAAAGGAGAGGTAGGCGGAGCCTGCGACGTTTGCGGGGTCGATGAACTTGAGCTTTCCCGCGGCGATGTCGACGGTGGTGATGACCTGTCCGACGGTGAGAGCGGCCCCGTTGAAGGTCAGGCCTGGGGTGGTGGGCAGGCTGGAGATGACGACATATCCGAAGGCGTTGGCCGGAGAGTCGTTGGGGTCGGAGAACCCGAAGTCGGCGACGGCGAAGGTGTAGGAGTAGTCTTCGAGGACGGTGACGGCCTTGGAGGTCCCGACGGGCGCGTCGTTGACAGAGGTGATGGAGACGTACATGGAGCGAGCGACGGGGTCGGTGTTGACGCCGCCGTTGGCGGTGCCGCCGTCGTCGCGGACCTGGAAGGAGAACTTGATGTAGGAGCCGCCGTTGACGTTGGCGTTGGGGGTGAACTTGAGCTTGCCGGCGGCGAGGTCTGCGACGGGGATGACGACGCCGGAGGTGAGGGCTGCGCCGTTGTAGGTGAGTCCCGGGTTCGTGGGGACGTTGGTGACGACGATGGAGGCGAAGTTATTGGCGGGGGAGTCGTTGGGGTCGGAGAACCCGAAGTCGGCGACGGCGAAGGTGTAGGAGGAATCTTCGAGGATGGTGACGGTCTTGGCGATGCCGACTGGGGCGTCGTTGACGGGCGTGACGTTGACGGTGATGGTCTTGGGTGTGGGGTCGGTGTCGACGCCGCCGTTGGCCGTTCCGCCGTTGTCCTTCACCTGGAATCCGAAACTGAGATATCCGGCGCCGTTGACGTTTGCGGGGCCGATGAACTTGAGCTTTCCGGCAGCGATGTCGACGGTGGTGATCACTTGGCCGTTGGTGAGGGCCGACCCGTTGAAGGTCAAACCGGGATTTGCGGGGACGTTGGAGACGATGATGTATCCGAAGGCGTTGGCCGGTGAGTCGTTGGGGTCGGAGAACCCGAAGTCGGCGACGGCGAAGGTGTAGGAGGAGTCTTCGAGGACGGAGACGGCCTTGGAGGTGCCGAGTGGCGCGTCGTTGACGGAGGTGATGGAGACGTACATGGAGCGAGCGACGGGGTCGGTGTTGACGCCGCCGTTGGCGGTGCCGCCGTCGTCGCGGACCTGGAAGGAGAACTTGATGTAGGAGCCGCCGTTGACGTTGGCGTTTGGCGTGAACTTGAGCTTGCCGGCGGCGAGGTCGGCGACGGGGATGACGACGCCGGAGGTGAGGGCTGCGCCGTTGTAGGTGAGTCCCGGGTTCGTGGGGATGTTGGTGACGACGATGGAGGCGAAGTTATTGGCGGGGGAGTCGTTGGGGTCGGAGAACCCGAAGTCGGCGATGCCGAAGGTGTAGGAGGAATCTTCGAGGATGGTGACGGTCTTGGCGATGCCGACGGGGGCGTCGTTGACGGAGGTGACGGAGAGGGTCAAGGTGCGGGCGGTGGGGTCGGTGTCGATGCCGCCGTTGGCCGTTCCGCCGTTATCCTGGACCTGGAACTTGAAGGAGGCATAGGTCGCGGCGAAGGCGTTGGGGGCGGAGGAGAAGACGAGCTTGCCCGCCGCGATGTCGGAGGCGAGGATCGTGGCCCCCGCGGCGACGGCGGTCCCGTTGAGCGTGAACGATCCGGCGGCCGGCAGCGTGAGGACCTTGATGGAGAGGAGGGCATTGGCCGGGTTGTCGCCGGGATCGGTGAAGCCGAAATCGGCGACGGAGAAGGTGTAAGGGGTATCCTCGAAGGCGATGACGGTCTTGGAGATACCAACGGGGGCGTCATTCCTCGGGCTGCCGACGACGCTGGTGATGTTGGCGAAGGAGGTGACCCTGGTGACGAGGCCGCTGGCGAGGTCGAGGACGAGGCCGGTCGTGCTTGCGGACTCATTCAAGATGGCGCCGTCGGCGCCGCCGTCGAGCTTGAGGATGGAGGCGTTGTCGGCGGGGGCGAAGGTGTCGAGGCCGGCGCCGCCGAGGAGGGTGAGCTTGGGGTTGGCGCCGGAGTAGTTGAAGGTGTCAGTCCCGCCGGATCCGTCGACAGAAATATTGGTGATGCCGACGAGGAAGTTGGCGGACGATCCCAGCGAGATCTGGGTGGGCGAGATGGTGAAGGTATCGGCGGCGCCGGTGCCGATGACGCTCAAGGAATCGGTGCCGCCCATGCCCATAATCGTGAAGGGAGCGGTGCCGGAGAGGGTGCCCTCGAGGTACCCGTTGAGATAAACGTCGCGGGTGTTGGCGTCGAGGTACTGGACGACGATGGAGTCGTTGCCGGACGTGCCCCAGAGTTGCTTGATGTTGTCCGTGACCGGCAGGACGATGAAGGAATAGCTGACGGAGGACGTGTTCGCGAGCGCTCCATGGACAACCAGGGTATACGTGCCGGTGGTGGGCAGGGTGACGCGACCGGAGTCGACCTGCATGTTGCCGTCGAACACCGGGACGCCATACCCATCGTACAGCGTCCATCCTCCCAGGCTTCCATAATTGGGATCGTTCGAGGTGACCGCAGTGCTGTCTAAGAAGATTGTGCTGCCGGCGGTCCCGGAGAATTTGTAGAGATTTGCGGAGTTCGAAGGGTTCAGGCTGGCGTTGATTGCGGTGCCCGGGGTGATGGAGGTGGCGGCGGCGAAGTCGAGGAGGCTGAAAGCGTAGCCGTCCCCTGCGGGCCCGTTCACCTGGAGGGAGTAAGTGCCGGCGGGGAGCAGGCCGATGTTCTGGTCGTCCGAGCCGAAATTCTCGTAGGCCAGCACGGAGCCTTGAGGTCCGGCCAGGGCCCAACTCAGGCTGCCATCATTCGTCCGGACGTCGAACCAGAGCCGCGTGGGGTTGGCGAGCGTGAACTGGTAGTTGTCGATTCCTCCCGACGAGACGGAGGCGGAGACCGGACTGCCCAGGGTCAGGACGGTCCCGGTGACGGGGGCGGGATTGGTGTGGGACTGGTAGTTCACCAGGAAGCTAACGGTCGGCGAGGCTGTGTCGTCCAAGGCTCCGGCGAGCACCAGGGTATAGGTCCCGCTGGTGGGGAGGATGACGCCTCCGTTGTCGTCGGCCACGCTAGTGTCGAACAGGGGAGTGTTGAAGGAGTCGTACAACCGCCAAGTGGCATAATCGCCCGAGGAGCTGATTGTGTGGAAGAGCAACGAATCGCCCGCGGTCCCGGTGAACCGATAGAGCTTGGTCGAGTTGGCGGGACTGAGGCTGGCGGAGACGGTCTGACCCGTGGGGGTCGCGGCGGAGCCGACGGTGATGGGAGTGGCGGCGGCGTAGTCGAGGAGGTTGAACTTGAAGCTGCCGGTGTGGTCGCCGTTACCGAAGACCGTGAGGGTGTAGGTGCCGGCTGGGAGGACGTTGATGCCCTGATCTTCGGGTGCGAAGGCGGTGATGCCGCCGACACTGCCCTGGAGCCCCGCAAGGCTCCACTCGAGGTTCGCGTCGTCGGTTTGACTGTCGAACCAGAGCTTGGTAGGCGAGGCGAGGGTGAAGGTGTAGTTGCGCTGCTGTCCGACGCCCGTGATGGAACCGGAGACGGCGGTGCCGAGGGTAAGGGCGGCGGTGGCGTCGCTCACCGTCCTGACGACGAAGGTGTCGGTGGTGACCCCGTTCGCGTTGAGGTCGCCCGCGATGACGAGTGTGTAGGTGCCGGTGGTTGGCAGGGCGAGGCGGCCGGAGTCATTGGCGATGTTGCCTGAGTAAACCTGAGTGCCGAAGGCATCGTAGAGGTGCCAGTTCCCGGTATAAAGGTTGGAGCCGGTGGTGAAGGCGGTATTGTCGAGGAAGAGTGTCGAGCCCGCGGTACCTGAGAATGAGTAGAGTTTCGCGGAATTCGCGGGATTGAGCGTGGCGACGACGGAACTTCCGGGAGTGGCCGCGGTGGCGGCGGCGAAACCGAGAAGATTGAACGTGAAGCTGCCGGTGTAGTCGCCGTTTCCAGCCACCGTGAGGGTGTACGTGCCGGCCTGGAGGAGGCTGATGTCCTGGTCTTCGGAGCCGAAGGAGAAGCCGGAGTCGACGTTGCCCTGGGGCCCCGCCAGGCTCCAGAGGAGACTGTCGTCGGCGGTTTGGGTGTCGAACCAGAGTTGGGTCGGCGACGCCAGGGTGAAAGTATAGTTCGCCTGCTGTCCCTGGGAAGCAATGGAGCCGGAGACAGGAGTGCCGAGGGTGATCCCCGTTGTGGTGTCGCTGACTGTCCTCACGACGAAGGTGTCGGTCGCGGTCCCGTTCGCGTTGATGTCGCCCGCAAAGAGGAGTGTGTAGGTGCCGGTGGTGGGCAGGGTGAGGCGGCCGGAGTCATAGGCCAGACCGTTGAGAAAGACTTGAGTGCCGAAGGCGTCGTAGAGATACCAGTGTCCAGAATAACCGCTGGGGTCGGTGGTGGAGAATGACGTGATGTCAAGAAAGATGGTCGAGCCCGCGGTGCCCGAGAACGAGTAGAGCTTCGTAGAGTCTGCGGGGTTAAGTGAGGCTGCGACCGAGCTTCCGGCTGTGACGGCGGTTGCGGCGGCGAAGTCCAGAAGGTTGAAGGCGAAGGGTTCGGCCCGGGGGCCGCTCACGTCGAAGACGTAAGTGCCGGCCGGGAGCAGGCCGAGACTCCGGTCATCCGAACCGAAGTTTTGCCCATCGAGGACCATGCCCTGAGGCCCGGTCAGGCTCCAGCCCAGATTCGAGTCGTTGGACTGGCTATCGAACCAGAGGCGTGTGGGGGCGGCGAGGGTGAATTTGTAGGCCTTGTCGCCGCTGGCGCCGATGGAAGCCGAGATGGGAGTGCCGAGGGTCAGTGCGGTACCGGTGACCGAGGGAGGATTGGTGTGTGATTGGTAATTCACCTGGAAGCTATAGGTGGGAGCGACCGTATTCCCTGGAATTCCGGTCACTACGAGAGTATAGGTTCCCGAGCTGGGAAGTTTTACCCCATTGGCGTCGGTGCTAAGATAGTTGTCGAAGATGATATTGGTGTACGGGTCGATGAGTTCCCATTCGGTGTAGTCGCCGGTGAAGGAGAGGTTGTGAAAGAGGAAAGTGTCGCCGGCGGTCCCGCTAAACGTATAGAGCTTGGCGGAATTGGCCGGGTTGAGCGTTGCGCCGACGGTCGCGCCCGTGGGGCTGGCAGAGGTCCCGGTCGTGATGCTCGTGGCTGCGGCGAACGAGAGGAGATTGAAGCCGAAGCTGCCGGTATAGTCGCCATAACCGGCGACGGTGAGGGTGTACGTCGCGGCCGGGAGGAGATTGGTGGCCGTGTCGAGAAAGCTAAAGGGTTGCCCGCTGAGGCCGCTCCCTTGGGGGCCGTTCAAGCTCCAGCTCAAGTAACCATCGGCGGTCTGACTTGCGAACCAGAGCTGGGTCGGCGCGGCGAGGGTGAAAGTATAATTCTTCACCTGTCCGGGGACGGAGATGCTGCCCGAAACGGGCGTGCCGAGGGTCATCGAGGTGGTGGCGTCATTTGTCGGCTTGAAGTTGAACGAGTAAGTGGTGGTGCCCGGAAGGTTGAGGTCTCCGGAGACGACGAGCGTGTAGTTGCCGGTGGTCGGCAGCGTGACTCGCCCGGAATCCCACGGGATCCGATTGCTGAAAACCTCGGTGCCGTACGAGTCGTAGAGCGCCCAGCTTCCCCCGTAAGCGTCGTTGTCGGAGTTGGAGAACGCCGTGTTGTTGAGGAAGATCGTGGATCCGGCCGTCCCCGCGAATGAGTAGAGATTGGTGGTGTTCGCGGGGGAGAGGGTACCGCTGACGGCCGCCCCCGCGGTGATCGGTGCCGCGACGGCGGCCATGTCGAGGACCCGGAAGGCGAACGATCCGGTCGTGTCGCCGTCCGCGGAGACCGTGACCGTATAGTTTCCTGACGGTTCCAGGCCCAGCGGCGCGTCGTCGGCGTTCAGGGGTCGTGAGGCGACCGATCCGGCGGGCCCGGTGATGCTGACGTTGAGCGCGCCGGAATTCGTCAGGCTGTCGAGCCAGAGTCGCGTCGGATTGGCGAGCGTGAAGTTGAAGGTCTGGACCTGGCCGGGGGCCGAGATGGCGCCGAAGAAGCGATTGTCGCCCGCCGGTGCGCTCATGACGAGCCGCTCTTCGAGGGCTTCCACCAGGGCCAAGCCCCTGAGGTCGGCCCGCCGATTGCGGGCCCGCGCCTTGGCTCGCTCGCGGGAGCTCGCACGACCTTCGGACAGGGAGAACTTGAGGGTCTTGAGCCAGTTGCTCGGTCGCATGTTCGTTGATCCCTGGTGCGTGTCAATGTGCGAGTTGAAGCGAATCGACGGACGTATGGATCGAAGTCGACGTGATCCCTGGACCAGACCGCACCGCGCCTCCGACGACTCGGCGCAGGCGTTGCGTGGCCATTCGAAATGATGGGTCACGAGGCGTTTGCCTCGGGGGTCGCTCGAGTCTCGACCTGGCGGGGGGAGACCCAGGAATCGAGTTCTCATTCTTTGGCGAAAGTCGGTTCCGCCGGATGCGAGATCGTCGCTGGGAAGAAGCCCCCACTTCGGGGCGTGATCACCTCGTGGCCGTTGAGAGCTCGTGCTGCAGAACGATTCGCGTTGGGCCTGGGAGTCTCGCCATCGAGACTATCGAGGGTTGTACCCGATCACGCGAAGGGTGCGACGCGGCTCTTCTTGTCGGAGTACCCGACCGAGATGTCGTTTGCTTGCAACAGCATTTCGGCGACTCAACACGGACATATGCCGGGGATGCCGAGATTGCGGAGTTAAAGTAACGAGCGGATGGACGCATTGCAAACGGTAAATCCGATTTTTCTTGCGTGCTTTCGATCGGATGCGGAAATTCCTACGCGCATTATGCGAAAACCAAGAATGATCCGGTCGTGATGAGCCTGAATCGGAGGCGGCCCTTCGGGCCATGGTGACTGCATAACGTGGCTTCCTGCTGGATTTCGAGGGAATTCGGCCCATGGCATGGATCAACGTGATCGATGGCCGACTGTTTCCATCGACCCTATTCGTCCACCCGGCGATTGTCGGATTGGTCTCCTCGTTCGTGACGGATCGTCTAAGAACGTCACAACGATGACATCCCCCTCAGGAAGTTGTCGGATCTTGATGCTGAATCGGGACGGGAATCGTGCGTCTCGTCTCGGGATTAGGAATCGTGTGAATGTTAAGAATTAACAAAGAGCGATAAGTTCAGCTTAAGTCGCTTGTTGGTTCTTACTGTCGCCATATTGCGTGCGTGATTGGTGATGTGGAGTCTTCGGCCTATCGTCCCCACCAGCTCCGTTGAGTCATCCGCCGAGCGGTTGCGTGGGGCCGTTCGTGGGGCCAATGATTGAATCGCTTGCGAATGCGGCTTTTGCGTCGGCGCGGTTGTCGACGCAAAGGACGAAGGAGGAATTGTCAGCCCGGTCAGAAAAAGTTATCGAGTCGCCCCTGCTTGCCGATCTTAACTGGCGTCGGATCGGCCTCACGTCCCGAAGGAGTGGCCCGCCGGGGTCAGGTCCGACGTCACCCGCTGGAAATTCACCGATCCTCGTCTCCGCGTGAGTGGGGACGTTCGAAATACCCAAGTGCTTGGCAGCATGAGGCTCCTGGGCCCGGAGACCGTCGCGATGCTCACCGCCACCACCGCCGCGATTGGCATGGCTTGCCTGCTTCAGTTGCCCCCTCACGAATGTGCGGGGCCTTATGGATGTCCTCAACACGCGTCACCGGCCGTGGTCTATGCGCAGGACCACGGGGCTCGACGATCGTTCTTCTTCCAGGGGCACCTCCGCAGGCTGGTGTTCTCGGAGAACGTCTGTCCGCTCGGCTCTTGCGTGCCGGATGGGATGGATTATTACGCGATGCAGATGCGGCGGATGACCCCGGAGTTTGCTCCTCCGGCCCAGTCGGCGGCCCCCTCCTCGACGGGGGCACCGAATGCGGCCGGGTCGTCGGGCGCGACGGCACCGTCGGGGTCGGCGGCTCCCTCGGGTTCGGCACCTCCCGCGAACTCGGCACCCGCACCCGCACCCGCCCCCGCGACGTCCGGCGCGTCGACGACACCGTTGGATCCGACCTCGGCTGGAATTTCGCCCCTCAAGTGATCCAATGCTCATGATGACGCGGCCCGCTCCTTGGATCTGAGCGGGTCGCATGACACCGAGATGGCTCGATCGCTCCTTCGTCTGGGGGAGGGATCGAGCCTTGCCGCATTCGAAAATCATCGAAGCCGTGAGAGGCGATCGAGCGATTCTGAAAATGTCTTTTCCGCCGAATCTCTCGGTGGGCCTCGTCGTCCCTCACGGGCGTCTTCCTTCTCGGCCGCGACGACGTACCATTCTATCCAGGGGTCGGGAGGTGCCTTCGGCTCGACGGGTGGGGCCCGGACCTTCCTCGATCGGGTGGCGATTCCCCAGACGCGGGGGCCGAAGAGATGAGCATCTATCGCGCGGACCTGTTCCTTGGGCGGGTTGCGCTCGTGACCGGGGGAGGGACCGGGATCGGGCGAGGGATTGCCGAGGCGCTCGCGGCGCACGGGGCGGAGGTCGCCGTGCTGAGCCGCTCGGCGGAGCACCTCGAGCCTTCGGCGAGTGCGATCACCGAGGCGACGGGCCGTCGTTGCTTGCCGCTGGTCGCCGACGTCCGACAGCCGGCGCAGGTGGATGCCGCGGTCGGCCGCGTGGTCGAGGAGCTCGGCGGGCTCGACATCCTGATCAACGCCGCCGCGGGCAACTTCTTCTGCCCGTCGGCCGACCTCTCGCCCAACGGGTTCGGCACCGTCCTGGATATCGACGCCAAGGGGACCTGGAACGTCAGCCGGGCCGCCTATCTCGCCCGGATGCGCGACCATGGCGGCTCGATCCTGAACATCAGCGCGACGCTCCATTACGGGGGGACGCCCGGGCAGGCCCACGTCGCCGCGGCGAAGGCGGCGGTCGACGCGTTGACGAGGACGCTGGCCGTCGAGTGGGGGCCTAACGGTTTGCGGGTCAACGCGATCGCCCCCGGCCCGATCTCGGACACCGAAGGGGCCCGCCGGCTCTTCCCCGGCGAGGCGGCCGAGCGGCTCCGGCAGGCCATCCCCTCGCGACGACTTGGCCGGATCGAGGATATCGTCGACCTCGCCTTGTTCGTCGTCAGCGACGCCGCGGCGAATCTCAACGGGGCGATCGTGGTGAGCGACGGCGGCCTCTGCCTGGCGGGGAATTTCGGCCTGCTGCCGGGCGGAGCCGGGGCGTGAATCGCTTCGGGGCCGAGGAATCTATGTCCTTGCCTCGGCCCTGGTTTCGGCGGGAGTCGGGCGATTGCCCTGGAAAGTCGCCCACGCATCGGTTCGAATGAGGAGCATAGGGTTGAGCGTCGTCTCTCCGTCGGTGGAGGGCGCTCCCCTTTCGGAACCGTTGGGGGCGTTCGAGGCCCGGCGGGCCGGCCGAACAGGAGAGGCGAGGAGTCAGGACGGATGAGACGATTGCGAACGGTCGCGGCGGGGTTGGCGTTGCTCGTCGCGGGGGTCCCGGCCCGAGGCGCGGAGACGACCCCGGCGCCGAAGTCGGGGATCGATAAGGCGTTCATCGACCCGAAGGTGCGGCCCCAGGACGACCTCTTCCGTTACATCAACGGGAAGTGGCTCGACGAGGCCAAGATCCCCGCCGACAGGCCACTCGACGGGGCCTTCTACCAACTGCGCGACAAGGCCGAGGGCAACCTTCGGGCGATCATCGAGAAGGCTGCGGCGAAGGCCGACAACCCGGCGGGGTCCGAAGCCCAGAAGATCGGCGACCTCTACGCCAGCTTCATGGACGAGGCCCGCGTCGAATCCCTGGGCCTCGGGCCAATTAAGGACCGGCTCGCCAAGGTCGAGGCGATCGCCGACAAGGCCGGGCTGATCCGGACCCTCGGCGAACTCCAGCGCTCGGGGAGCCCGGGGCTCTTCGGGCTCAACGTCGACACCGACGCCAAGAAGTCCGACAGCTACATCGTCTACATCGGACAGGGGGGGATCGGACTCCCCGACGAATCCTACTATCGCGACGCCAAGTTCAAGGCGGTCCGCGAAGCCTACGTGGCCCACATCAAGAAGATCCTCGAGCTCGCCGGCATCCCCGGGGCCGAGGCGGGCGCGGCGCAGGTGATGGCCCTCGAGACCAAGCTGGCGGGCTCGCACTGGGACCGCGTGAAGAGCCGGGACGACACCCTGACCTACAACAAGAAGACACGCGCCGAGCTCGCTGCGTTGACCCCCGGCTTCGACTGGGCGGCCTGGTTCAAGGCGCTTGGCGCCCCGGAGATCGGCGACGTCGTCATCCGCCAGCCCAGCTACTTCGAGGGGATGGCCAAGGCCCTCGACGAGATCCCGCTCGCCCAGTGGAAGACCTGGCTGGCGTGGAACGTGATCCACGCACACGCACCGTTGTTGAATCGTGCGTTCGTCGATGAGAACTTCGCGTTCTACGGCCGGACCCTGACCGGTGCCCCCGAGATCCGCCCGCGCTGGAAGCGGGGCGTGGCGATCGCCGAGTCGGCGCTGGGCGAGGCACTGGGCCGCCTGTACGTCACTGAGCACTTCCCCCCGGCCGCCAAGGCGCGGATGCAGGGGCTCGTCGGGAACTTGATCGAGGCCTATCGCAAGGACATCGAGTCGCTCGAGTGGATGAGCCCGGCGACGCGGAAAAAAGCCCTCGAGAAGCTCGCCAAGTTCACGCCCAAGATCGGCTACCCCGACAAGTGGCGCGACTACTCGGCGCTCGAGATCAAGCGGGATGACCTCGTGGGCAACTCGGCCCGGTCCGATGCCTTCGAGCTCGACCGCAACCTCGCCAAGCTCGGTAAGCCGGTCGACCGCGGCGAGTGGTTCATGACGCCCCAGACCGTCAACGCCTATTACAACCCCGGCCTGAACGAGATCGTCTTCCCCGCCTCGATCTTGCAGCCCCCGTTCTTCGACCTCGAGGCCGACGACGCCGTGAACTACGGCGGGATCGGCGCGGTGATCGGCCACGAGATCGGCCACGGCTTCGACGACCAGGGGTCGAAGTACGACGGCGACGGCAACATGAACGACTGGTGGGGCGAGGCCGACCGCAAGGAGTTCGACTCCCGGTCCAAGATGCTCATCGAGCAGTACGACGGCTTCTCGCCCGCCCAGCTCCCCGGCCAGCACGTCAACGGGGCGCTCACGATCGGCGAGAACATCGGCGACCTCGGCGGCCTGACGATCGCCTTCAAGGCGTATGCCCTCGCCCTGAAGGGGAACGCGGCGCCCGTCCTCGACGGCATGACCGGCGACCAGCGGTTCTTCACCGGCTGGGCCCAGGTCTGGCGGTCGAAGTATCGCGACGCCGAGCTCACCCGACGGCTCGCCACCGACCCCCACTCGCCCACCGAATTCCGGTGCAACGGCGTCATCCGCAACCTCCCCGAGTTCTACGAGGCGTTCGGCGTCAAGGAAGGGGACAAGCTCTGGCTGCCCCCCGCGAAGCGCGTGCGGATCTGGTAAAACACCAACGGGGATCGGTGCTCTCTCGCAAAACGGCGACGGCCTTCGTGATGTCGAAGGCCGTCGCCGTTTTTCCATTGGCGGACGTCTTGCTTCGAGCGATGTCGCGATCGGCCCAAGCGGCAAAGGCATTCGAGGGATGCCGGGACGGTTGTTCCCGACCTCTTGTCATAAGCCCTTGCGGAAAAATATTCTCAAATTTTAGGGATGAAAGATCTCGCCGTGAGCCATTAATTTTCAAACGATCGAGCGGAGGGGCGGACTCTCCCCCGCTGCACTCTCAATCAACCACGAAAGGGACGAGTGCACGCAGTTTGCGGTCGCGGAGGTACAGCCCGAGCCACCCGATGACGCCGACGATGACAGGCACGAAGAACATCCCGTCCTTGGCGTGGACGTGGGTTGCCACCGCGCCGCCCAGATACGCGAGCATGAGGAGGCCGCCGAGATAGCGTGTCTTCGGGACGAGGTAGAGCACGAACATCGACAACTCGATGACCCCGAGCGGCAAGGCCGATCCGGCGGGGTACGTCTTGGACCATTCCTCGAGGAATCCCTTCGGTTGCGTGATCTTGAAGTAGGCGCTTGGCAGGAACGCGAGAGAGAGGATGCCCGAGAGCACCCAACCGGTCGTGCGCTGCCATGTGGGGATCGGATCCGTCAGCATTTTTGTGGCACCTGAATGATGGTTTTGGGGTTAACACGCCGCTTTTAACGCCCCGTCGAACCACGTGCAAGGCAGGTTTCCGGCTCGTCTCGCCGATCGCCCCCGGGCGAACCTCTCCGGGGTCACTCTTGTCGGACGCGTGACAATGCTGCGGGAATGCCGTTCGGTGGGAGGGGCGTTGGTCGAAGAGGGAGAGGACCGCGATGGGTAGGCAGCACGAGCGGATCGACGAGGCGCTGGCGGAGTTCATCGAGAAACAGCACATGTTCTTCGTCGGGACGGCGCCGACGGCGATCGACGGCCGTCTCAACCTCTCGCCGAAGGGGCTCGACACGTTCCGGGTCCTCGGGCCGACTTCGGTCGCCTACCTCGACCTGATCGGGAGCGGGATCGAGACGGTGGCCCACGTCCGCGAGAATGGTCGGATCACCTTGATGTTCTGCGCCTTCGAAGGACGACCGCTCATCCTCCGGCTCTACGGCCGAGGCCGTGTCATCGAGCCCCAGGACGCGGAGTGGGGCGACCTGATCGGTCATTTCCCGGATCTGCCGGGGGCCCGGGCCTTGGTGGTCGTCGAGGTTGATCGGATCGCGGATGCCTGCGGATTCGCCGTGCCCCTCTACGAGTTCCAAGGCCACCGCAAGCAACTGCTCGACTACGCCGACCAGCAGGGCCCCGACGGCCTCGAGGCCTACAAGGCCAAGAAGAACCGCGTGAGCATCGACGGGATCGCCGGCCTCCGTGTCCCGGAGCCGGGCGTGCCCTGATCCGGGTCGCGGCTCCTCGTCTGTTTGATCTTTGGTCGACTTTCTTTTAACCTGGGGCCGTCACCTCGACGGCTTGCGCGTGCCGCGGCCGCGATGGACGTGGGCCAGTTGCGAGGCGTTGCGCGATGGAGAAGGCACGGGCCTCGAACGGCGGAGACCAACGCGAAGGAACTGGTCTGAGCCGGCGCGGGTTCCTCCATGCGGGCCTCTTGGGGCTCACCCTGCCGCAACTCCTGGCGCTCCGAGCGAAAGGGAGCGTGGCGACCGGGGAACCGACGGCCTTGATCGTCGTCTGGCTCCAGGGCGGGGCCAGCCACCTCGAGACGTATGACCCCAAGCCCGACGCCCCCGCGGAGATCCGAGGGCCCTTCGGCTCGATCGAGACCCGAGTCCCGGGGATGCGGATCAGCGAGCTCCTACCTCGTCACGCGGAAGTCGCCGACAAGTTCACGATCTTGCGTTCCCTCGTCCACAGCGGGTTCTGCCACCAGCAAGGCAACCAGCAGATGTTCACGGGCCACCCGGTCCAGGAGTTGAAGCTCCGGCCGGATCACCCGGACATGTTCTGCATCGCCCATAAGTTCCGCGCGGATCGTTCCCGCTCATTGCCTGCCTACGTCGGGGTGAATCCCATCCCTTACCTCGGCTCGTCCTACCTCGGCCCGGCTTATGAGCCGTTCGTCGTGGCCAACGACCCGAACGCCCCCGGCTTCGAGGTGTCGGACATCGGCCTGCGCAACCCCGCCGACATCGAACGCCTGGGGGGGCGGATGGGCTTGATGAGCCGGATGGACGGCCTGCGGATGGCGCTCGACGACCCGAAGCGTTCGCGGGCATTCGACGAGTTCCAGACGCAGGCGTATAGCCTCCTGACCGGCCCCGACGCGCGTCGGGCCTTCGACCTGAACCGCGAAGACCCGCGCCTCCGCGACCGCTACGGCCGCAACACCTGGGGCCAGCGATGCCTCCTGGCTCGTCGGCTCGTCGAGGCGGGCGTGGATATCGTGACAACCAGCCTCGACGGCCCACTCTGCGGGCGGATCGGCAACTGGGACGACCACGCGGTTAACCATCACATCTTCGAGGCGATGAAACGGCGTTGCGCGTACCTCGACCGGGCCGTGGCGGCCTTGATCGAGGACCTCCATGAGCGGGGCCTCGACCGTCGCGTGATGGTCGTGTTCACCGGCGAGTTCGGCCGGACGCCGAAGATCAACTACGCGCCCGACTCCGCCAGCGGGGTGAGTCAGCCGGGCCGCGACCACTGGCCCCACGCGACCTCGCTCCTGCTCAGCGGCGGGGGCATCCGCCCCGGACAGATCATCGGCGCGACCGATCGTCATGGTGCCGAGGTGACCCGTCGCCGCGTCGGCGTCCGCGACCTGATGGCCACGCTCTACCGCCACCTCGGCATCGACGCCTCGCGCCTGGCCGTACCCGACCAGGCCGGCCGACCCGTCCCGATCCTCCCGGAAGGGGAAGTGATCCCCGGC
This sequence comes from Singulisphaera rosea, assembly GCF_054877945.1. Lineage (NCBI taxonomy): Bacteria > Pseudomonadati > Planctomycetota > Planctomycetia > Isosphaerales > Isosphaeraceae > Singulisphaera > Singulisphaera rosea. The sequence goes on from NZ_JBTYIP020000011.1 coordinate 45,975, forward strand.
CTCGAGGTCGGATGAACATCGTTCGTCAATGACAGCCGTTCGCGGTGTTGTGGCCGCGGGAGCTCTTCACCACAAAGGCACAAAGTCACACAGGGGAGGATTCGCAGAGTTGCGGAACTTTCCCGAATTCCCTACGGCATTTGTTTAAGTTTGTGGTTCTGTGGTGAGTCTCGCGCAAGGCATGGTGGATGTCAGCAAAGAGAGTCTCGATTATTCGGTGGACGGCTCGAGATCTTCAACCTATTTGCTTTTCCAACGTTCGATCGGGATGACGGCCAAGTCCTCTTCGCGGACTGGGCCGTCACGCTTGATCTGGGTGAAGGAAAAGACGCACGTGGCCTGGCCTGGCCCATACCAGACGACCCGCTTGGGGAGCCAGGTTTTCTTGTCGACTTCAATCATGGCATGGAGCTCCGTCCCTATCCCCGCGCCCGCCGCCTCGGTCAGAGTGATGAGGGCGGTCGATAGGCTCTCGCGCACCAGGGTTATTTCCTTGTAGCGGCGACGGGCTTCGGCGACGTTCATGTCGAAGAGAAACGGGAGCTGATGGCCTTGAAGCATGCAATTGTAATCAAGTGTAAATGCTTTAGTGAATCCGGCGAGGACGGTCATATTCGCCCTCCCTCGTAGCTCGGCGGGATTGTGCGGGATTTCGACGATGGAGCTCGCATCGGGTCGATATCGGTAGAGCCGCCCTCCTGTCAGGAGGATACGTTGATGGGGCTCCCATAGGTCGCCGACCTGTTTGATTTCCTTGAAAACGGCCCGGTTCGTCGGCCGATCGATGACGATTCGGCCGGCGAACCGGTCCTTCTTAAAGTCCAACGGGGGTGCCAGGGTGACGACCTTGGTGTAGGCCACGTCGAGGGACTTGCTGACCCCGCGCTTTTCCCAAAGGGTGAGGATTTCCTGGAGCCTTGGGTCGTTCGCGTTGACTTCGCCCGGCCTGGGGGCTTCGGCCTGGCGGGCCGGGGCGAAGTCCGATTGGGCCTGGGCTGCGACCACGACCCCCATCAATACGAAGATCCTTCGCATGTCAATCCTCGGTGGTGATGGTTCTCTCAACGGTGCTGTGCAAACATGCGTCGTCTGGTGCGGCCGGACTAACCTCTCTCCCAGTCTTGGCAGCCGATGGTCATCTCCGGGCCGCACCCCTGGTGGGCTTCGCGGGCTTGGTGCTGATTTGCTTCGGCATCGGCTCCGGGGCGTCCGTGGCGTCGACCTTCTCGATCTTCCAGCCTGCGAGTGGTGTGAACTGGAAGGTCTTATCCTGGACAGGGATATTATGCCGGACCCTGTTGAAGGTGTAAACCTTCGTCGACTGGTTCTCCTTGATGTGGGTCACGGTCCTGGGTAGGAGGAGCTTCTTGTCGAGCTCGAGGGTTGCCGTGACGCCCGAGCTTTTCCCGTCCTTGGTGAGCTCGGTGAACTTGATGACCGCAACCTCGTCATCCTCGCGGACCAGGCTCATGTCGTAGAAGCGACGCGCGTCGGCCTCCGTCATGTCGAAGAGGAACGGGAGGCGGTCGCCGTGGATGATCCGGTCGAAGAGGGTTGCGAAGAGGAGCCTGAGCTCCGGCTCCTGGTTGCCGGGGGGGCCTGGGCGTTCGTCCCGCGCGCTGAGCGGGATGTCGAAGATCGTGTGGGTGTCGACCCGGTAGTGATAGAGCCGTTCGCCCGACCAGAGCATCCGTTCGAACGTCTTCTTGTTCGAGCCGACGAACTCGTCGACGTCGACCCAGGCGAGATTCGGGCGTTTCAAGAGCAGTCGTCCCGCGGATTGGGTCGACTTGGTGGCCATCTGGGGGGCGAACGTCTCGGTCTTGGTGTAGATCACGTCGAGGGTCTTGCTCGGCCCCCGTTTTTCCCACTGGGCGAGGATCTCCTTCAGCCTCGAATCCGTCGGGCGTGCTTCGACTTGCGTCGGAGTGGTCGCTTGCCCTAGGGCCGTATTCGAGGGGATCGGGGGGAGGGCCAAGAGGCCCACGAATACGACGAGTCTCCGCATCGGGTCCGTCCTTTGCGAAACGATCGAGCGAGTTATCGTGATTAGCGTCTTTGTCTAGACCGTTATGAATCGGTTGGTTCGCACCTCGGGTTTATCTCGTTTGGTCCACGGTCTGGATATCCCCGATGATTTCCGGGCTGGCCCCGGAACTGACCGACGATCAGGACTCGATAAGCACGTCACGGACGACATCGGGGGCCTTGGGGTCGTGAGCTACGGTGTTGAAGCCGAGTAGGATGGATGTGGTCGTCCCGGTGTTCTGGAACGCATGGGCAAGGCCGGGTGGGATGATGAAGCGATAGGCTTCGCCTTCGGGGATGTGGACGTCGCGGATTTCGGCCCCGTCTCGGTAGCGGAAGAGGGTCGGGCCGAATGCGGCGGTGATCTCGGTCCCGCGCTCGTGGTAGTGATTGCCGCGGATGGCCCCGGGTTCCGTCAGGACGAGGTGCACGTTTCGCTGGTTGGGGAGGTCGTCCGGGCCGATCGGCTCCAGGACGAGGCCTCGGGCATCGGTCGGGAACATAATCCGTTCGATCTGGATCGACGTCGACATGGGGAGGTCATAACTCGGGATTGCCGTCTTCCCTTTAATCAAAGGGGAACGGCACGAATCATCCGCGCCCGGTCCTGTCCGGGCGTCCGGGCTCTCCTCGTGTCCCGGCCGGGTTTTTGTAACGTTCACGAGGGTAAGGCGGCAACCCCGATGTCGGCAGGGCGCCTGGTGTGCGCGGCGGACTGGTTGCGTATGATGGGCCTCGAGTCACCAAGGCCGAATCTTTTCGATGAGCGGGAACGACCCGACATGATCCACGTCATCGCCACGATCGAACTGCGGGAAGGGGCACGCGACGCCTTCCTGGCCGAATTCCATGCGATCGTGCCCCTGGTCCACGCCGAGGACGGCTGTCTCGAGTACGGGCCCACGGTCGACGTGGCGACGGGCCTGTCGGTCCAGCCTCCGATCCGCGAGGACGTCGTGACGGTCGTCGAGAAGTGGGAAAGCCTCGAGCATCTCCATAGGCACATGACCGCGCCGCACATGGAAGCGTATCGGCCGAAGGTCAAGGACCTGGTCACCAAGACGACCCTGCACATCTTGACCCCCGTGTAAAACGACGGCCCGGCTTCGGGCTGTTGCGCATGGACACAAGATTTTTTGGCCACGGAGGAAACACGGATCGTCCAAGGATTGAAAATTCAATATAGATTTGATATCTGTGTTCATCTGTGTCGTCGGTTGAAAGATCGACTTCCTTGGTCTTAGGCCAAGGAGGGGCGTTGCGCGAATCAAGAATGAAAAGGAAGATGGTTGCGACCGGAATCACCTCGGAGTCCTCGACCATGCCCAAGGGCCTCAGGCTGCTGACCTTGTTCGCCGTCGCGATTCTCCTGCCGACGTTGGCCTTGAAGGCCCAGCCGCAGGCTCCCCCGGCGCCACCGTCCGAGCCGACGGCCAAGGACGTGGTCAAGGCCGTCGAGAAGGAGGAGAAGGCCGCCGAGAAGGAGGAGAAGGCCGCCGAGAAGAAAGTGGCGCCGGATCCTATCGAGCGGATCAAGGAGGAAGGCCTGAAGCACTCGCAGGTCATGGCGACCCTGAGCTACCTGACCGACGTGATCGGGCCGAGGCTCACCGGCTCGCCCCAGATGAAGCGGGCGAACGAGTGGACGAAGGAAAAGCTCGCGTCGTGGGGCCTCGAGAACGCCCACCTCGAACCCTGGGGTACGTTCGGGCGAGGTTGGAGCCTCAAGCGGTTCTCGGCCCAGGTGATCGAGCCTCAATGCCTGCCGCTGATCGCCTATCCCAGGGCCTGGTCGACCGGGACCGAAGGACTGCTGGTTGCCCCGGTCGTCTATCTGAACGCCAAGACCGAGGCCGACCTGGCGAAGTTCAAGGGCAAGCTCAAGGGGGCGGTCGTCCTGCCCAGCCCGACCCGCGAGATCGCCGCGCGGTTCGAACCCCCGGGGAACCGGCTCACCGACAAGGAACTCCTCACCCTGGCCGACGCCCCCGAACCCACCCCGCGCGGGGCGGGTCCTCGTCGAGGACGGAACGGCGACAGCGCTGGGGCCGCCACGAAGGGGGCTCCCGGCGCACGTCCTTCTCCCGCCCAGGCGGTCCGAGACCGGCTCGAGTTCACGAGAAAGACGCTCCAGTTCGTCATCGACGAAGGGGCGGCGGCCCTGGTCGATCCCAGCCGTCGAGGGGACGGCGGGACCTTGTTCGTGGGCTCGGCCCTCGTGCCGGGAGGCCCGACGCCCCCCGGAGCGAAGCGGATCTCGGCCTGGGACAAGGAGGCCCCCAAGGCGACGATCCCCCAGATCGTCCTCGCCGACGAACACTACAACCGCATGATCCGCATGATCGAACTGGGTGAGCCGCTCAAAGTGGCCATCGAACTGTCGGTCGGGTTCCACGACGACGACCTCTCGGCCTACAACACGATCGCCGAGATCCCGGGGACCGACCTCAAGGATCAGGTCGTCATGCTCGGGGGCCACATGGACTCATGGCACAGCGGCACCGGCGCGACCGACAACGCGGCGGGCGTCGCCGTGGCGATGGAGGTCGTGCGGATCCTCAAGGCCCTCGACCTCAAGCCGAGGCGCACCGTGCGTATCGCCCTGTGGAGCGGCGAGGAGCAGGGGCTCCTCGGCTCGCGCGGGTATGTCTCGGAGCACTTCGGCAAGGCCCCACCCCAGAGGACACCCGAGGGGCCGCGCCCCTCGAGCCCCGAGAACGAGTCGATCCCCAAGGACTCGGCCGACCCGACGCGCACGCAGGAATTCGAGAAGTTCTCGGCCTACTACAACCTCGACAACGGGACGGGCAAGATCCGAGGGGTCTACCTCCAGGGCAACGAGGCCGTCCGCCCCCTCTTCCGCAAGTGGCTCCAACCGTTCCGCGACATGGGGGCCTCCACGCTGACGCCCTCGAACACGGGCGGGACCGACCACGAGTCGTTCGACGGGATCGGGCTCCCCGGGTTCCAGTTCATCCAGGACCCGGTCGAGTACGACAGCCGGACGCACCATTCCAATCAGGATGTCTACGACCGCATCCAGGCCGACGACATGAAGCAGGCCGCGGTGGTCATGGCCGCCTTCGTCTACAACACCGCGATGGACGACGAGAAACTGCCGAGGAAGCCGAAGCCCGGGGCGAAGTGAAGGCGAGGGTAAACGACGGGCTAGTGTCTGCCACAGATGGAAGAAGAGACCCTTTGGCCACGGATGGAACACGGATAAGACGGAGAAAGAGTATGATCAACAGATAACGCAGATTGACGCAGAAAATAAATTCGATAATTTTGCAATTTTATTGAGTTTCAAATCTGTGTCCATCTGCGTTATCTGTTGACGCATCCTCCGATCCCTTGATTTATCCGTGCTCCATCCGTGGCTAAAAGATCCTTTGCCCTCTCTGTGGCGGATCCCTATCTCGAAGTTCGGTCATTGAGGGGAAAGAGGCCCGACCGATGTCCATCGTGCGAGCCGCGGTCGTCCAGTCCGCGTCCGTTGCCTTCGATCGTGATCGGAGTGTGGAGCGAGTCCGGGACCTCACATGCTCGGCGGCCGAGCAGGGGGCCGGGCTTGTCGTCTTCCCCGAGGCGTTCGTCTCGGGATACCCGCGCGGGCTCGACTTCGGGGCCCGTGTCGGCTCGCGCTCGGCGGAGGGGCGGGAGTGGTATCGACGCTATTGGGAGAGCGGTATCGACGTCCCCGGCCCGGCGGTCGACGCGATGGGGGCCGCCGCCCTCGAGGCTGGGGTCCATCTCGTCGTGGGCGTCATCGAGCGGGAAGGGGGGACGCTCTACTGCTCGGTCCTCTTCTTCGGCCCCGACGGCTCGCTCCTGGGCAAGCATCGCAAGCTGATGCCGACGGCCGCCGAGCGGCTCGTCTGGGGATTCGGAGACGGTTCGACCCTGCCCGTCCTCGAGACGTCGATCGGCCGCCTCGGCGCGGCGATCTGCTGGGAAAACTACATGCCGCTCCTGCGGATGCACCTCTATTCAAAAGGGGTGCAACTCTACTGCGCCCCGACCGCCGACGATCGCGAAACCTGGCTCGCGACCATGCGGCACGTCGCGCTCGAAGGGCGTTGCTTCGTCCTCTCCTGCAACCAATACGCGTTGCGGAGCGACTACCCCGAGGAATATCCGGCGATCCAGGGAAACGACCCTTCCACGATCATGACCCGAGGGGGTAGCTGCATCATCGACCCCTTGGGCCGCATCCTCGCCGGCCCGGCCTTCGACGGCCCTTGCATCTTGACCGCCGACCTCGACCTCGACGAGATCGCCCGGGGCAAATATGACTTCGACGTCTCGGGCCATTACGCCCGCCCCGACGTCTTCCAACTCGTTGTCGACGAACGGCCGAAGCGGCCGGTGGTAACCGGGCCGGCCTGAGCGTCGTTTTGCCATGGAGCCGGGTGATGCGCGCTTCGCCTGACCATCAAACGACTCGGGGAGCCGCAGTTTGCGGCTCCCCGAGAGCGTTTCCAGGGTGGATTCCTCGAGACTCGTCGTCGACAACGGGGCAAGAGTGCCCCGCACGAGGAACGCGGGGCACTCCTGCCCCGCGCCCCTCTCGAGGTCACTTCGCGGTGGCGGGGAGGGAACGGATCCAGTCGCCGATGAACTTGATGGCCTGGCGGTCGAGCTCGGTGGTGACGAGCGGTGGCATCCGGCCGGTCCCCGTGTTGGAGATCCGGTAGTACATCACGGAGCGCTCGGGGGCGCCGGGGGTGACGATGCGGGCGTCGGGGAGGTCGAACTTGTTGTGGATCGGGATCTCGTCGACCACCCGCATGCGGCGGAGCGGCGTGCGGAGGTCGAGCTGCATCTTGGCGTTGCCGCCCCCTTCGCCGACGTGGCAGACGGAGCAGTTCACGCTCAGGTACGACTTGACGCGGGCCTCGAGCGGGGCGTCCGGCGAGTAAGGATTGACGAGCTTGGTGCTGTCCTCGCTCTTCTTGGGCAATTCGCCGTCGAACAGCCCGAGGTGCTCGAGCACCCGGACCTGGTTGTCGAGCTTGCCGGCGTAGCTGTTCTCGCGGTCGAGCTGGAGCTGCGTGAAGCCGAGGACGAAGCCGGCCGCGCGGGAGTGGCAACCCATGCACTCGGACCGTGAGGCGAAGCGGTAGATCTGCTCGCGGTGGCCGCCCGGGGCGCTCGGGTCGGCGACCTCATACTCCTCGGCGAGGCCGCCGCCGCTGACGAGCTCGGCGTCGGTGTTCTCGGGGTTCCACTTGTAGGAGTAGCCGACCCACTCGCCCTGCTGCCGGGTCATGAGTCGCGTCTCGACCCGCTTGGGGGCCGCCTTGCCGGCCTCATCGACGAGGTTGAGGCTGAGGGTCTGGATCATCACCGAGCCGTTGGGGAAGGTCCAGGTTCCGCCCGCGTTGAGCTGCGGCTTCTGGATGATCTTCTCGAGCCCCGGGATCGCGGCGAATCGCTCCATCGTCGCGCCGTCGGCCCACTGCGGGGCGGTGACGTCGAACGGCAGGGCGGCCGGGTGGGGCTTGTGTTCGGCGACCGAGGCGAACAGGCCGGTCTCGCTCAGCTTGGTCGGGAACGGCTGGGTGGGGCGGTCGGCCTCGGTCGTCGGGTCGAGGCGATAGAAGGCCCCCGCGTGGTCGATGACGTAGAGCTCCTGGGCATGGTCGGTGCCGAAGCCCGTGATGTTGAAGGGGGTGTCGACCAGCTCTCGGTGCCCGTGGACGGTCTTGCCGTCGTCGGACTTGACGCCCCAGACGCGGCCGGTGGACCAGTCGCCGTAGATGTAGGTCCCGACCAGGTCGGGGACGCGGGTGCCTCGGTAGACCCGGCCGCCGGTGAGCGATCGGGCTTCGCTGTGGGAGTGCTCGGCGGCCGGCAGCAAGATCGGATCGGGGCCGGGCTTGCGCAAGGCGTGGAAGATGTGGCTCCCCTCGGTGACGCTCCAGCCGTAGTTGCCCCCCTTCTGGATCAGGAAGACCTGCTCCCAGAGGTCCTGGCCGTTGTTGCCGACCCAGAGCTGTCCCGACGGGTGGTCGTAGCTGAGCTTCCACGGGTTGCGCAGGCCATAGGCCCAGAGCTCGCCCCGGGCGCCTGGGCGATCAACGAACGGGTTATCCTTGGGGATCCCGTATTCCTTGCCGTTCTCGGGGTGGTCGACATCGATCCGGATCACGGACCCGGTCAGGTCGTTGAGGGTCTGGCCGGTGAGGTCGGCGTCGGAGTCGCTGGAGCCGTCGCCGGCGGAGACGTAGAGGTAGCCGTCGTTGCCGAAGTCGAGGTCGTCGCCGTTGTGGCCGTTCGAGGGCCACTCGATGATCAGCTTTCTCGTCTTCGGATCGACCTTGCCGGTCTTCCGGTCGACCGTGAAGCGCACCGCCTGGCTTGTCTTCTTCCAGCCCCGGATCGGCCCGTTCAGGCCGATGTAGATGTAGCCGTTCTCCACATACTTGGGGTGGAACGTGAGGCCGACCGCGAGGCCGTCGACCTCCACCAGCAGCTCGGTCTTGCTCGCGTCCTGGCTGTCGTCGAGGACGAGCACCTGCCCGGGCCCCGCCCAGGTGTTTTCGTGCCGGAGCAGGAACAGTCGATTCGTCCCAGGCTCGGGGAACAACCCGAGGGGTTGCTTCACCTTGAGGTTGGGGAAGGCCCGGACGACCTTGTAGGGAGAGAGCGGGTCGGGGGAGCCGACGACGCGCGAGTCGTTCCAGGGGATGCGGCGATCGAGCCCGAACGGCTTCTCGTCGCCGGGGCGTTCGGCCGCCGACACCGCGGGGCCGAGCAGGACGATGAATACGAGGACGCGCAGCGACCACATTGTTGTTGGGGCCCCTCGAGGATTCGGATTGGATCAGGTCTCGATCGGACGCGAAAACGACCCGCGGCGGACCTCAGAGAGGATTGAGGAGGCCCGGGGGTCGCGATTCGAGAATAGTTTAATCAAACGGTGGGTCATCACCAAGTCGCAGGACCGACAAATCTCGTACTCAGCGGAGGACTTGTTTCGACAATGCCACCTGTCTCTGGTCTCCGAATGAATAAGGAGTAATATTCTGGTCTTGAGTGTGCGACCCGATGGCGGCAGTGTCGCGGGCATGGAGGCATGGTGGGAGATTGACGGTGGGAAGATCGTGAAATCATAAAGTGTGGACATTTCTAATTTTTGTGGCTGGTCGCTGTCTGTGCCGAACCTGTGTGGGAGGGAGCCGCTCTGTTCCTCGAGAGTCGTGAGGGATTTCGGTCTGGCGGGGGCGATGATGGCTCCTTGCCCTGTGGAGGGGGAGGAGGATGAGCACAATTCAACGCTCGACCGATCGGGATTTGGTCCGACCCCCGCCGTGGCTCCCGGGATACGTTCAGTACGAGACGATTATGGGGTCGGTCGCGTATGGGGTTTCTCCCGACTCGAGCGACATGGACGTCTACGGCTGGGCGGTCTCGAGGAAGGACGACGTCTTCCCGCACCTGCGCGGAGAAGTCCTCGGGTTCGGCACGGCGAAGCCCCGGTTCGGGCAGTTCCAGAAGCATCACATCACCGACAGTGATGCGCTTGGGGGGCGAGGACGTGCAGGTGGTTATCCATGACCGAGAACGTGGCGACCGAGCCCGCGAAAATCTCCGCGAGTTCTTTGAGCCGCTGGTCGATCCGGTCCTTGCGGTCGTGCTCGGGATCACCCAGGAGAAAGGCACGTCGGACGCAGCGGGTGATGCAATGATACCAGCGGGTGGCGGTCGGATCGACCAAACGGGCGAGGGCCATTGTCATCGGGAAGCCTCCTGTATGTGATCGTCAGTGCAGTGGTAATGCCGAGGCGGGACGTCAAGACTGCGCTGCATGTCCTTTGTGGAGTCTGTATCGAGAACGAGGAGGAGGCACGTACCTTCTGGCGGGACCACGCAATCGAGACAGATCTTGACTGGTTCGGCCCTGGCGCTCCTGTTTTTTCTATTGGTCGTCAGGGAGATATCGGTCGTTGCAAAATCGGGGATCGAGTCAGCCAAACAGTCGAAGTTGTTGATCGCCCAGGAAAGCGCGGTACGAAGACCGTCGATTTTGACGTGCTGTGAACAGCGACCGTATTCCTCAGTGGAGGGCCCCACTTCCCCGAACGATTTGTTGCAAAAAGCAATCGAGGGTTGTTTGAAAACACTGTCCGCTAAAATTCGACGCTAGGTGGTAAAGGGCGATCTAATGACAGAGATTCGTTGGGAACGCATTACTCCGCATCTTGAAGAGTTCCAACGTCACTTGGCGTCCCACGTCCCCCTATTGAGGATCGAGCATCTAAACGATCGTCGTTGGACCGATGAGCGATATCGCGAACATCTAAAAACCGGTGCATACTACCGCTATGGCGTTTACCTCATCTTCGACCGTAGCGAAGTCCTCGAGTACATCGGCCACGCTATGAACCGCTTTCATGATCGAGTCTGGGATCATGACAAGGTTTTAGACCGGATTCTGACTGACGTGATCGCGATTCCACACGAATATTACTTCTTGGGACCTGCGCTCGAGTTTTTTCTGATCTGTCGGCTTAATCCCACAAAAAACAAAGTCTATAGCGGGTATACCATTCCTGAATTCCCGGGCGACCTCCCAACCGCGCCACCTTAGATTTGCGACTCGCTAATCCACGCCGATGCTACACCTGAATGAGGTTTCAGTAGGCTTCTACTCCGAGCTGAACGTAGCATACCCAAATGGCGATTTGTTCGTCCAACTTATTCAGACTCTTCGATCAATTTCCATAGCGAGGGGAAGTTTGACTTGAGCCATGCATCCCATCCAGCCCGTTCATTGCGAGAATTCCGATATTCAGAAACCTGTTGGGCGACGTCGTCGTGACCTGCCTTTTCAAGTAGTTCGACTGCCACCTTCCAGCGGTCGCGGCCTCGCCGCGTGCTAGTTTTGCCTGGATCCGACGCCGTAGGGATTTGTCTCAATTCTCCCGCCGTTGGCACGGATGGAAGTGCTTCGGGCCAAGCGTAATGCGCCCCAAGTTCTTGCGGGAGAATCAATCTTTCGTCATGGCCGCATGGTAGTTGATGAAGGTCATTTAACCAATGGCCAGCGTCCCATTCTCGGGCTACAAACGCTGATATCAAAGCATCCCAGGCATGCTCAGAGTCAACGCTATAGATCCCCAACGCAAGCCAGCTACTAAGAGCTTGATCCATTTGCTCTCGCAGATTCACGAAGTCGTACCCGATCCGGGTAAGTGCGAAATATAGCACCTTTGGATGGGTTTCTGTAATCTTCAGTCTCGTGTATTTATGGCGTAATGCAAGAGCAACCACCATTCCGTTAATCGGCATGGCTCCGTAGAGTGAATTCGGTGCAGTCACCGAGGCCGCTGCGGTCGGATATGCGGCTCGGAGCGCTCGGTCCGCTGGCCGCCACCCAGCCGGTCCGGTGCTCCAAAGAGTCAGTGTATCGACTCCAAGAGCGATTGGTTCGCAGCCCTGACAACACTGACTGAACCATCTAAGTGCGTGCTCAGCGGTAGGAACCGTCTCGCACTGCGCCTGATGACAATCGATCGCAGCAACTCCGTGGGCACCGCCACCGCCCGGATCGTAGCCAAGGTACATTCTCCTTATCACGTGAATCCTCAGATGGCCCGCTACTTTACCCGAACGTGTATAGATTTGACAATCAGCTTTCATTGCTTGAGCCAGGCGCACGGACAATCTCTCCTGCGATATCTTTAATCACAATCGGAGCTCCCGCGTCATCCCAGATCTCCACCCCCAAAAGTGTCATTTTTGGTATGTTGACCGCCTGAAATCTCACATCCGGCTGATAGTCGAGAGATTTTTCAAGCCTTACAAATGTCTTACCTTGCAGCCACGCCTTGACTTGAGGCTGATTCTCCACGTCTTGAACTCCTGCCGGAACAAACGTGATCGACGCCATAAGTCTAATATGGTGACGAGCTTTGCCCTTGTACGCATTTTGGCTAATGATCTGCTCTATAATATGGTCGTCGACTTTGATGATACGCATTATCATCATGATCACGGCCTGCCGAATCAACTGAATGTGATCATCGGCAGTCTTACTCGCCGTTTGTAAGCTGAGTGAGCCATGTGCGATTTCATTTCGAAGCCGCTCAAGTCGATCAAAGACTGTTGGTCGACCAAGTCGCCCTAGTACGTCTTTCATCCCCTCCTTGAAATTTCGAACAGTGCTTGATGGAAGGAGTTTGGTGTAAACGCAATCCAAACCTTCCATCGTCGACCATGCAGTCAAAAACTCATTGAGAACGTCTTCATTGTCCGCAAGCCCTCGCCGAAACGACACCAAAGCTCGCTGAACCCGTTCTTTGAAGTCGTCTTTAATGTCAGTGCGTACCAAAAACGAATTATAGTTTTTTTCGAGAACATGTATTAGATTTTGGTCTTTCAAGGCTCTAGACGCTTGTGGTCCGCCGGTCTCGTAGAAACAATACCTAAAGTCTCGATCCTGGATATTCTCGCTGACGTCATACGCCATTATAGGTAAGGCTGTTGCGGCAGAGGCCATTGCTACGCAACTCAGCAAGCTGAGTGCATAGTTCGCAAGGTTCCCGGCTGCTCTTATCGCTGAATCAATATTAGCTTCCACAATTCTTACCTGAAGCACCAGCCCGTTACATACGTGAAGCCCTGGTTCCATTTCGGTCCATGCGTCAAATATCGCGATTTGGCCAAATGGAAAATCAAGAAACACTGTTTTCCCTTCGTTTTCATCGATATAGGGTTTCTCCCCTAATCGAATTTTGGAGGGCGAAAACAGTCGGACGATATATTCCGGCACAGTGCCCTCACAGGAATTTGTCCAGGCCCAAGTTTGTAAAAGCTACGAGTTTCTCTACTCCTCCCCCACCTCTTCCACGCTGATCCCCGTGATCACAGCCTTGCCCTTCTCCTGCTCGAAATCCCGCCCTGGCATCGCCTGCTGAATCCAGACCAGGGCGTGCCTCGTGATCGCGTCGTATACCCTCCACAGATTACGACCTGTGACCGTCACCCGCCAGACCTTCGTCCCGACGAATTGGACGACGAACCGACCGGGCGAGTATTCGCTGTGGGAATCGATCCCCACATACTGCATCGTGACCCGCGGGCCCGGCTCGCGGATGATGTGCAGGCGGAGCAGGGCCTTGCCTTGGCCCACGATCCCGGCCGCCTCGTATCCGCCTCCGAACTCGGTTTCGGGGACGCCGTCGTCCTCAGGCTTCTGGCCGTTGGCCCCGAAACGCTCGGTGAACTCTCTCAGGTGGGCATTCTCATCGCTCATAACTCATTTCCTTGCTTCGGGTTGGTTCTCTCAGGAATTGCTCCGCCTTCTCGCGGAGCTGGCGGTACGTGTCACGGACCCGCTTGATCAGCGAGTTGACCTTGCTCTTCTTCTTTGGCTTGGGCCGTGCGGGCCCAACCAGCTCGGTAGCCGTCATGCGGGGGTCGGTCTTCTGGATCGCCTCCCGCAGCACGGCAGGGGCCATGCTCGTGAAGATGCGGGCCGAGTCCTTACCCCGCGACACTGAGACGTAGAACTGCTCGGCGTTGATCGCCCGCCTGGACTCGCCGCCCATCGCGATCAGCACCTGGTCGACGGTCTTGCCCTGGCTCGCGTGCGAGGTGGTCGTGTAGGCGTGGGCTACGTGCAGCGGCTGCGATCCGTCGAGGATCCACTTGTTGGAAAGGATAATATCTGTGCTGGTCTGTCCGTCTCTGCGCTTGTCCTCGCGGAACCCTGCCACGGTATAAACAGCACCGTTGTCGAGGCGGTGGCCGTCTTTGGACTTGCCGCCAGCGGTGATTCGGATGACGTCACCAGGGGCGAGGGGGATCTCGGCGGACTGGTAGACGGCGATGTGCTTAGGGTTGAGAGGTCTGACTCCAGCTCCAGCCAGCGCACTCTGCGCTCCAATCCTCTCACCGATCTTATGAGGCCCCGAATTCCGGACAAACTGGATGACCTCCGAGCCGTCGTAGCGGTCGCGGTCTCCGCGTTCGGCTTCCGACCAAGCCAGCGGCTTAAGCTGCCCCAGAACCTTCTCATCCTCGCCAAGCGAGGTGAACTTACTGAGGCGGAAGCGAGCTGGCGTCGGATCCTCGGACTGCGACGGCCGGAGCCGTTTTGCTCGGTCGACGAGGGCATTTATGGTCATTGGACACGCCGTAACCTGGCAATGCTGGCGGAAGACCGCAATGACAGATCCGAAGCCGTCCGGCATTGCCGAATGGGCCCACGCCGCATAGGAGTTATTTCCGTCGGATTCGACTTGGAGTGTCGCTTCCACGGCTTCGGACGCGAGTCGTTCAATCTCACCGGCCCGACGTTGGTGGGTAAGCTCGCTACGGCCGTCGGAGTCACAATCGAGCCGAAGGCCGCGCTCCGAACCATTGAAGGGCGGGGCCCCTCTGTTCTCCGAGAGTCGTGATGGGATTCGGTCGGGCGCGGCGACAACACCTCGCCCGTTTCTCGGCATCCGCCGCCGTGGGAGTCGTTCGCTGCGGGCGGGTTGGGAGAGAGGGATGAGCACGCTGCAACGCTTGACGGACCGGGGGTTGGTCAGGCCTCCGGCCTGGCTCCCGGGGAACGTCCAGTACGAGACGATCATGGGGTCGGTCGCGTATGGGGTCTCTTCCGACTCGAGCGACATGGACGTCTACGGCTGGGCGGTCCCGAGGAAGGATGATGTCTTCCCGCACCTGCGCGGCGAGGTCCTCGGCTTCGGCACGGCGAAGCCCCGATTCGAGCAGTTCCAGGAGCACCACATCGCCGACCGCGATGCGCTCGGGGGGAAAGGACGTACCTATGACGTGACGATCTTCGGGATCGTCAAGTTCTTCCGGCTGGCGATGGAGAACAACCCGAACGTCATTGATTCGTTGTTCACGCCGGTGACCTGTGTCCTGCACAGCACGAAGGTCGGGAACCTCGTCCGCGAGAACCGTCGCCTGTTCCTCCATCGGGGGGCGTGGCCCAAGTTCAAGGGCTATGCCTATTCGCAGTTGCACAAGCTCTCGAACAAGCAGCCGAGCGGCCGTCGGGCCGAGCTGGTGGAGCGGCACGGCTACGACACGAAGTTCGCGTACCACGTCGTCCGCCTGGTCGGCGAGGCCGAGCAGATCCTGGTGGAGGGGGATATCGACCTCCAGCGGAACAACGAAACCTTGAAGGCGATCCGGCGCGGCGAGTGGAGTGAGGAACGGTTGAGGCAGTGGTTCGCGGACAAGGAGGCGCAGCTCGAGCGGGTCTACCTCGAGAGTACCCTCCGGCCGATCCCCGACGAGGCACGCCTCAAGTCGCTGCTTTTGAATTGCCTCGAGGAACACTTCGGCAGCCTGGACGGTTGCGTGGTCGATCCCGACCGGGCCGTCGCCGCGCTCCGAAATATTCAGGCCGAGCTCGACCGCGTCAGGGACCTGCTGTCAGGGGAGGGGGGACGATCATGACGACAACCGAGGATACGCTCCGCCGGAAAGCGAACGAGCACCCGTACCCGTTGATCTTCGCCACGATCAGCGGGGCCCACCTCTACGGGTTCCCCTCGCCCGACTCCGACTACGACCTTCGCGGGGTTCATGTCCTGCCGGTCCGCGAGGTCGTCGGATTGGAGCCGGGCAGGGAGACGGTCTCGAGCTCGACGATCGAAGATGGGCTCGAGGTCGACCTCGTCACCCACGACGCCGCCAAGTTCTTCGGCCTCCTCCTGAAGAAGGACGGCTCGGTACTCGAGCAACTCGAGTCCCCCTTGGTCGTCCACACGACGCCCGAGCACGAGGAGTTGAAGGTGATCGGCCGGTCGTGCGTGACGAAGCACCACGCGCACCACTATCTCGGCTTTGCCGCGGCCCAGTGGCGGCTCATCGAGGGGGAAACGCCCCTCCGGGCCAAGCCCCTGCTGTATGTCTACCGGGTCTTGCTGACCGGCCTGCACCTGATGCGCTCGGGAGTCGTCGAGGCGAACCTCGAGCGGTTGAACGACGATGTTCGGTTGTCGCACGTGGCCGACCTGCTCGCCCTCAAGCGGTCGGGGCCGGAGGCCTCGACGTTGACTCGTGACGACCTGGCGTTCCATCGTGGCGAGTTCGAGCGGCTCCGTGCCGAGCTCGAGGCTGCCTACCAGGCGAGCACGCTCCCCGAAAGCCCTTCGGGTCGACCTGCCCTGAACGACCTCCTGATCCGCTTGCGTCTCGGGCCTGTTGGCTGAAGCCGGCTCCTCCCGAGTACCCCGTTCGGAGCTGTGACGGGGCTTGGGTACGACGATCGATGATACTCTGGGTGCCACGGGTTCCGTCTTCGGACCCCGTGTGGATTAGACTCGGGTTGATGGCTTGCTTTTCGGCCGAGAGAGGATCCTGGCATGAACCGTGAAGGTTCGCCTCCGACGAGCCCTCTGCTCAAGCCCGATATCGCCGGCCGGGTCTAATCCTCACGGGGTCCGAAGACGGAACCCGTGGCACCCTCGAGCAGCGTCCTCCACCGATTTCGCTCCTTGATCCATCCCGGTTTTGGAGGGTCGAGTCGGACAATGCATGAGATCAGTCCACCAACTCTGTTCGGGCGACTTCGGAGGCCTAACTCCCCGATTGGGACTTGCGCGTGTAGAATGATCCCCGGGTAGAGGCGCCGGACCGGGAGATTTCTCCGGGACAATGTCGTGTCCTTCGCTCCCGGTGCGGTGTAGCGGAAAGGCGGCGCATGGCCCGGACGACCCATCCCGTTCCGAGATATCTCGGTGCGGTCGCGATCATCGCCCTCGTGACCTTCTTGCGTTGGTGGCTCCCGTCACTCCTGGGCGTGAACGTCCCGTATGTGACCTATGCCGTCGCGCTGGCCATCGCCGCCTGGTTCGGCGGCCTGGGGCCCGGGCTGGTGGCCCTCGCGCTCGGCGTCGTGACCGCGACGGTGCTCTTCGTCGCGCCCGGCGGCTCGGTGCTCGGCCTCCAGGCGGACGACATCCTCGACCTGGCCCTGTACCTGACCACGGGGCTGATCATCGTGCTCATGGCCGAGTCCCACCGCAACGCCCAGGCGAAGGCGGTGGATGGGATCCGCGACGCGCTCGAGAAGCAGCGGCAGCTCGAGCGCGAGGTCGCCGAGCGCGAGCGGGCCGAGCACGAGACGGAGCGCGCCCTGGCCGAGCAGAGCCGGCTGCGGGCCCTCGCCGAGGAGCAGTCGGCCACGCTCGCCAACCTCTTCGAGCAGGCACCATTGGGCATCGTCTTCTTCGACACCGAGCTCCGCTACGTCCGGGCCAACACCTACGCGGCCGCGCTGACCGGACACACGCCCGAGCAGGTCGCCGGCAAGCCGGTCGTCGAGATCCTCTCCGAGGCCATCCCGGCCGAGCAGGTCCCCGACGTCGCGTCCCACTTCCGGCGCGTCATCGAGACGGGGGAGACGTTCTCCGTGCGCGGATGGGCGTCGGAGATGCGCCATCGCGACGGTGCCACCGCCTATTTCGACTGGAGCCTCCGTCGTGTCGACCGGCCCGAGGGAGGGGAGACGCTCGGCGGACTCTTGACGGTCGTCGAGGTGACCGAGGAGCTCCGGCGCGAGCGTGCGATCCGCGAGGGGGAGGAACGATTCCGGGTCATCCTGAGCAGCATCGGCGACGCCGTGATCGCTACCGACGCCGTCGGCACGATCGGGTTCATGAACCCGGTGGCCGAGTCATTGACCGGTTGGGAGGCCTCCGAGGCTCGCGGCCGTCCCCTCGTCGAGGTCTTCCAGATCGTCAACGAAGAGACGAGGGAGGTCGTCGACAACCCGGCCCACAAGGTGATGAGGGATGGGGTGGTCGTCGGGCTGGCGAATCACACGATCCTCGTCGGCAAGGATCAGTCCGAGCGGGCGATCGACGACAGCGCCGCCCCGATCCGAGACCTTGACGGAGGGATCAAGGGAGTCGTCCTCGTCTTCCGGGACGTCGAAGAGCGGCGGAAGTCCGAGCGTTCCTTGCGGGAGAGCCAGGAGCGACTCCGGCAGCTCGCCGACACCATGCCCCAGATGGTCTGGACGGCCGGGCCGAATGGCGAGGTCGAGTACTTCAACGGCCGTTGGTATGAGTACACCGGGCTCTCGGCCGAGCAATCGCTCCTGTTTGAAGGCTGGCGGCGCGTCGTCCATCCCGAGGATATGGAGCAGGTCTACGCCCTCAGGAACCGGGCGGTCGTCGAGGGTGAGCACTTCCACGTCGAGGTCCGGCTCCGGGATCGCCATGGCGCCTATCGCTGGCACATCGCGCGGTCGGTCCCCGTCTACGACGAGTCCGGCCATTTGACCAGGCGGTTCGGCACCGCGACCGACATCGACGATCGCGTGCGCTCCGAACAAGCCTTGCGGGAGGGCGAGGAACGCTACCGACTCCTGGCGGAGGTCCTGCCCCAACTGGTCTGGTCGAGCCGGCCCGACGGCCGGCTGGCCTACGGCAACCCCCGCTGGCTCGACTACACCGGGATGACCTTGGAGCAGGCCCGGGGCCAAGGCTGGACGTCGGCCGTCCACCCGGACGACCTCGAGGCGACGCTGGCAACCTGGGTCCGGGCGACCGAGTCCGGCCAGTCCTACCAGGGCGAGCAGCGCCTCCGCGGCAAGGACGGGCAGTATCGTTGGTTCTTGACCAGGGCCCTCCCCCTCCGCGACGAAGGGGGGCAAGTCGTCGGCTGGCACGGGACGTGTACCGACGTGGAGGACCAGAAGCGGGCGACCGAGGCGCTCGTCCTGAGCGAACGCCGACTCGAGCTCGCGCAGGAGACCGGGCGAATCGGGACGTTCGACTGGGACCTCCGGACCGGGCGACTGGAGTGGTCCGCTTCGCAGGAGACGCTCTTCGGCCTGCCAGTCGGGGGCTTCGGCGGCCGGTTCGAGGATTGGGCCCAACTTGTCCATCCCGAGGATCGCGAACAAGCCCAGGACCAGTCTCGCCGGGCCGTCGCGGACCGCTCGGTGCTGAAGACCGAATTCCGGGCCGTGCGCCCCGACGGCGAGATTCGCTGGATGACCGCCGACGCGAAAGTCATCTGCGACGACGAGGGGCGGCCCGTCCGCATGATTGGCGTCAACCAGGACATCACCGAGCGGAAGCAGCTCGAGGATGAGCTCCATCGGCGGATGGAGGAGTTGGCGGAGGCCGACCGGAAGAAGGACGAGTTCCTCGCGA
Organism: Singulisphaera rosea; assembly: GCF_054877945.1. NCBI lineage: Bacteria > Pseudomonadati > Planctomycetota > Planctomycetia > Isosphaerales > Isosphaeraceae > Singulisphaera > Singulisphaera rosea. The sequence continues at coordinate 65,144 of NZ_JBTYIP020000011.1, forward strand.
TGCTCGCCCACGAGCTGCGCAACCCCCTCGCCCCGATCCGCAACGCCTTGCACCTGATGCGACAGCCGGAAGGGGACGGCCTCGGCATCGAGGCCGAGCGTGTGATCGCCGAGCGACAGGTCCGCCACCTCGCCCGACTCGTCGACGACCTGCTCGACGTCTCCCGGATCACCCGAGGCAAGATCGAGCTCCGCAAAGAGTCGCTCCTCCTGGCCCCGATCGTCCGCCAGGCCGTCGAAGCGACGCGCTCACTGGTCACCGAGAAGGGGCACGAGCTGACCGTCTCCCTCCACGAAGAGCCGATCCGACTCGAGGCCGACCCGACCCGCCTCGAACAGGTGCTCTGGAACCTCCTCACCAACGCCGTGAAATACACCGAGGCGGGGGGGAAGATCCAGCTCCGGGCCGAACTCGGCGAGGGCGAGGCGGTCATCCGAATCCAGGATTCGGGCGTCGGCATCGAGCCCGAGATGCTCCCGGAAGTCTTCCAGATGTTCGTCCAGGCCGGCCGGCACCTGGGCCACGCCCAGGGAGGTTTGGGGATCGGCCTGAGCCTGGTGAAGATGCTCGTGGAGATGCACGGGGGGCGGATCGAGGCCAGGAGCGAGGGGTTGGGAATGGGCAGCGAGTTCATCGTCCGCCTGCCCATCCTCGCCGCCGCGGAGACGTCCCCCGAGCCGCCGGCCGCCGCCCCTGTGGCCCCCGAGGCCGCGAACGGTGTGAAGTGCCGGCGGATCCTCGTCGTCGACGACAACGTCGACGCGGCCAACAGCCTCGGTCGGGTCCTTTCCCGCCTGCTGAAGCAGGATGTCCGCGTCGCCTACGCCGGCCAGGCGGCCCTGTCTCTGGCCGAGGATTTCCAGCCCGAGATCATCCTGCTGGACATCGGCATGCCCGGCATGGACGGCTACGAAGTCGCCCGACGCATCCGGTCCCGCGACGAGAAGACGAATCCCGAACCCCTCCTCGTCGCCCTCACCGGCTGGGGCCAGGACGAAGACCGGCGCAAGTCGAAGGAGGCCGGCTTCGACCTCCACCTCGTCAAGCCGGTCGACCCCGACGTCCTGCAATCCCTGCTCGCCGAGGCCTGGGGCGACGCATCGAATGACAACAACCCAACATCGGGCTAGGATCCGCCACGGATATTCCAAGGGATCAGAGAATTTGTCAACAGATGACGCAGATTGACACGGATTGGAAATTCGATAATTTTCTTAAAATTATTCGAATTAATCATCTGTGTCAATCTGTGTCATCTGTTGATCGCCCTCTTTCTTCCTCTTATCCGTGTTTCATCCGCGGCTAAAAAGTCTTTTGCCCTATCGGCGGCGGATCCTAGCTCGATTCGGATCGGAACCTCTCCGGTCACTTCGCCTTGGCACGCTCCGTCAAGTCCTCATACACTTCGCCCTCGTTCATGGGTATCCACAGGACCTCATTCCCGTCGAAGCGGAGCTTCGCGAGGTCGACCTTGCGGATCCGCTGATTCTCATAGGTGCGGACGTAGTAGCATTTGTTCTTGAGGTCGGCGAAGGACGTCCACTGCGTGAGATCCAGGGCGTCTCCCGCGGCCCCCTTCTCGCGGACGATGCCGGGGAAGATGTCGAAGGAGTCGAGGATGTGCGAGGCGAGGTTGATGCCGTCCTTGGCCGTCGCCACGGGCTTGGCGGATTGGCTCAGGACGGCGGCCCGGACGAAACGCGAGGGCGGGGTGAAGTCGCCGGGAAGTCCGAGCAGGCCCGACCCCTGGCCGAGCTGGTCCAGCTTGAGGCCTCCGAGGTCGACCTCGGGGACGTTGGTCGCGGACAGGTTGAGATAGTTGCGCAGGTTGATGAGGTGCCAGTCGAAGGTCGGTGAGTTGGTGATGACCCCGAGAGGATTGTCGTAGAGCTTCATCGCCCCGTCGGTGTACTCGACGACGAGGCACGCGCCGGAGGGGTCGTGGAGGATGTAGTGCAGCGGGGGGACCAGGTTCAGGTCCGCGAACCGGGAGGCGCCGACCTTGATCGTGGCCAGCGCCTTCTTGGCTTCGGCGACCGTGGCGAATTGGCTGAGGAGCCAGGTCGGGAGTTCCCAGGGGGCGAGCGCCCGGCCTGCCTCCTCGGCGGCGATCTCGGCGTACTCCGCGAAGCCGGGGTGGTAGAAGGCACCCACGACGAGGCCTTTCTCGTTGATCCCGTCCACGACCCCCTCATAGTCCTTGACGTTCGCTCCGACGAACCCGAGGGTCGTTGACCATCGCACGCCGGCTCGGCCACCCGGGGCGGTCCCGACGTAGGGCTTTCCCCGGGGAATCACGACGATCTTCGAATCCAGGGGGATGCCGAACTCCAGGGTCCTCCCATAGATGACCGCGCCGTCGCGGGTGGTGATGCGTATGCCGGTGCAGGCCTCGATGGCCTTCGCTCCCCCGAGGAGCGCGAGGGACGCCAGGAGGGCCGCGGTCAGCGTGGGTCGGGACGTCATGGGGATGACCTCGTCTCGTGTTGATGGCTGGGGATCGTCTCGACGTACGAGCGAAAGGATCGGCCGTCGCCGATCTTATCGATAAGCCTCGCAGAGCCGGCCGGGTTCGACAAGGAGAGGGGCCTTGCGGCCGCCCGACCCCCGGCGGATCATGAGGGTCGTTCGGGTGGGAGGATGCTCTCGAAGTCGATCGCCCGCCAAAGGGCGACAAGCCCCGGAGCCTGATGCATGAACCCCAGCGACCTTTCCGCAGCGGGACGGCCGACGCGCCGACAGTTTACCAAGGCCATCGCGGGGACGGCCGTCGGGGCCTTCGCCGCGCCGGCGATCGTCCGGGGGCGAGGGCTCAACGAGAAGCTCAACATCGCCGTGATCGGTGTGGGGGGACGCGGGGCGTCGAACCTGGAGAACGTCTCCTCCGAGAACATCGTGGCCCTCTGCGACGTCTTCGAGCCGGCGATCGACCGGGCCTCCTCGCTCCATCCGAAGGCGCGGCGTGTCCGCGATTTCCGGAAGCTCTACGACCACGCCAACGAGTTCGACGCCGTCGTCGTGAGCACGACCGAGCACACGCACGCCTTCGCCACCCTCCCGGCCCTCCAACTGGGCAAGCACGTCTACTGCGAGAAGCCCCTCACGCACACGATCGACGAGGCCCGCAAGATCCGGCTCGCCGCCGCGAAGGCCAAAGTCGCGACCCAGATGGGCACCCAGATCCACGCCGGCGAGAATTACCGACGGGTCGTCGAACTGATCCGGGCGAACGCCATCGGCCCGGTCAGCGAAGCCCACGTCTGGGTCGGCCGGGCCTGGGGCCGGCAGTCGAAGGCCGCGTCCGAACGGAACCATGACCTGGTTTACGTCGAAGAACGGCCGAGCGACGAGTCGCCCGTCCCCGCCGGCCTCGACTGGGACCTCTGGGTCGGCCCCATGCCGGCCCGGCCCTTCAACAAGGTCTATTTCCCCGGGCCGAAGTGGTACCGCTGGTGGGACTTCGGCAACGGCACCATGAGCGACCTCGGGAGCCACTGGATCGACCTCCCGTTCTGGGCCCTCGGGCTCCAGGCACCCCGGGCCGTCGCGGCGGCCGGGCCGCCCCCCCACCCGGAAATCGCCCCCGCCTCGATGCGCGTGGCGTACGACTACGAACCTCGAGGCGACATGCCCGCCGTCCGCCTGAACTGGTACCAGGGCGAAGAAAAGCCCGAGCCCTGGACCGCCGGCGCGATCCCGAAGTGGGACAGCGGCGTGCTCTTCGTCGGGACCAAGGGGATGCTGCTGTCCGGCTACGACAAGCACGTGCTCCTCCCCGAGGCGACGTTCCGCGACTACAAGCGGCCCGACCCGACAATTCCCAAGTCGCTCGGCCATCACGCCGAGTGGATCCACGCCGCCAAGACCGGCGCGCCCACCACCTGCAACTTCGAGTACGCCGGCTGGTTGACCGAGGCCAATCACCTCGGGAACGTCGCCTACCGCGTCGGCAAGCCGATCGAGTGGGACGCCGCCAAGATGTACGCCCCCAACGCCCCCGAGGCCGAGGCATTCATCCACCTCGAGTATCGCAAGGGCTGGACGCTCTCCTGAGCACGGTCGACCCCGACATCACCACATTTGTAGGGTGGGCATTGCCCACAAATTTCTTTGCGCAATATCGATTGTGCAACTCTCGGTGGGCGATGCCCACCCTACAAATCCGACCTTCGTCGGGTGGACGCCCCACCGATTTCACTTCGCGTTGGGGAGCTTCGACGCGGGTCGCCCGGCCGATCGCGCCCAGCCTAGCAGGAGCACAACGAACCTGGCCTGGATGATGAGGCAAACGACGATCGCGATCGGCAGGGAATGCCTCGGCGCGTCGTGAAGCAGGACCATGTGATATTTCTGCTTCAAGAGCCAGTTGAGGTCGTCCGAGACGCGGCCGGTGTTCACGTAGTAGTACGTCCATGCGACGAAGGACCAAAACACCAACAGGAACTCGGCGGCGATTCCCATGCACGCCAGGGTGGCCGATCGCCTGTCGAACCGGCTGAGCGTGCCCCATCCCCACGAGGCGAGGATCACCGCGGACGGCACCAGCGCCGAGTGGGCGATGCCGTAATACGTCATCCCGGGCTGCAACACCGAGGCGACCATGGCCCCCAGCGACGCGAACAGGATGACCGCGCGCCGTTGCGAGGGCTCGATCGCCCTGTCCTCACGCACGGAAAGCGAGCCTCGCCATCGCCCGATCAGTAGCGAGAGCATCAGCGAAATCGTGAGCAGGCCGGGGAGCTGGCAGAAGTAGAAGCCGGTGATGAAAATATAAAGGCTTCCCGCCGATAACGGGCCGTGGGCGAACATCCCGAGGATCCGGTCGGGGACGACCGTGGTCAGCATGTTGTGGCCGTAAGCGTTGAGGAGCTGGGATGGCCGGTCGAGCGAATAATTCGCGTACATGGTCGCCGTCGGGTTGCTCTGGGCGGTCTCCGACACGCCGAAGGCATACGCGAGCCAGGCGTGCCAGGGACCGACGAGGATCAGCGCCACGACCCCGAGAATGACGAGGTCGACGAGGCCCGGTCGTCGCCGACGGTCGCGAAGGCCCGCGATCGCCGCGTGCAAGAGCAGGGGGGCCATGTAGACCCCACCGACCTGGTGGGTCATGAAGCCGAGGAGCGAGGCCACCCAGAACGCCAGGAAGTATCGGGGCGCCGGCGTCTCCCCCTCCTCGGCACTCGCCTTCAGCCAGCGAAGGTAGAAGTGGAGCCCGAGGAAGACGTAGTAGGCCGTGAGCATCTTGCTCCAGGTGAACCAGGCTTCGTGAAGGAGCCAGAGGTTCATCGGGATCAGGAGCAAGCCCAGTCGCGCGGCCCGAGGCCCCCAGAGTTCGCGCAGGACGAGCGAGGCCGGGAGCACGAACACGCCGTTCGTCAGGACCGAGGCGAGCTGGTAGACCCAGTAGCCGTCGCCCGCCTGCGACATCACGCTGGCCGTGACGAGGTTGTAGAGGGGCGTCCTCGAGGCCATGTCGTAGAGCTCGACCCACTTGGTCGTGATCGGCAGCTTCCCGAGGAAGACCAGGGCCTCTTCGTAGTGCATCCACCAGTCGTTCGCCCACCCGCCGCCGATGTAGATCGGGAGGATCCACTGGATGGCCGCCAGGTGGGCGAGCCCGAGCAGCCAGACCCCGACGGGCGGGGGGCCGTCCGACTCAGGGGGTGAGACCGGCTTCGAGAGGAATTGAAGTCCGATCGCGACGAGCAGCGCCGCCCCCAGGGCCCATCGATTGAACGTCGCTGAATTCACATGCAGCACGAACGCCACGAACTGGCTGGTGCCCATGAGGGCGAACCCCACGCCCCAGGCGCTCGCGAACCTCTCGGTGCGGTCGAGCCAGGCCATTCGCCCGACGAGCGACCACCCCAACGCGAAGGCGACGATGGGGAAGCCGAAGGCGACCCCAAGGACTCGCGAAAGGACTTCGAACGAATCGCTCATACCGGAGGACTCCGGGCCTGGGTGTAGACAACCTCGATGATCCTGCCTGATCCCCCGCGGCCAAGGGCCGAAGGTCCGCGGCGGATCCGAGCCAAGAACCTGTCCCGAAACCCGGTCTTTTCTTCAAAACCGGGTTTCTGACGCGGTCGTCGTCGAAACCCCTCGTGGGTTGTCGTCGTGGGCGCCCTCAGAAACCCGGTTTTGAAGAAAAAACCGGGTCTCGAAACAGAGCTTAAGAGCCTATCGTCGCCGTCGCGACTCGCCCACTCCTTCCCACGATCCCGAAGCATTTCGACGGATCGCGCCAACTTGGACTTCGCGAAGGGAACGACGGCCCCGCGTTTCTTCCACGACGCGTGCGAGGTAACTTGGAGCCCCTCTCGGGGCCTGCGAAACGCCCTTCCTCCAAGGGCCGGCCCCGGGTTCCCAGATCTCGACGACAGCGAAGGGAGAGCCAGTCCGATGCAAACAGTTTCGAGAATGATCCTGGCCGGGGCGTTCGTCACCTTTGGAGTCGACGGCCCGGCCTGGGCGGAAGCCCCCTCGGCCGCGATCACCCACCGGTTCCTGGCCACGGGCGGAGAGTCCTACATTCGCGACGGCGAAGGTAAGATCACCAGGCGCTTCCCTTACGCCTCGCGCGACGGCTGGGTCCTTCCGAACGGAAACGTGATCCTGGCCGTCAACAAGAGTCCGAAATTTCCCGGCGGCGGAGTCGTCGAAATCTCGCCGGAGGACCGCGTCCTTTTCGAGTACAAGGGGACCCAATCCGAGGTCAACACCGTCCAGTCGGTGGGACCCGATCGATTCTTGCTGACGGAGGCCGGCGACAAGCCCCGGCTGCTCGAGGTCGATCGGGAAGGCCGGGTCGTGGTCGAGGTCGCCTTGAAGGCCCAGACGCGGGACCACCACCTCCAGACCCGGATGACGCGCAAGCTCGCGAACGGCAATTACCTCGTCCCGCAGCTCCTCGACAGGGTCGTTCGCGAGTACACGCCGGAGGGCAAAATCGTCTGGGAGGTCGCGACCCCGAATATGCCCTTCACGGCCATTCGCCTCGACGACGGAAACACCCTGATCGGTTGCACGCTCGGGGACCTCGTGATCGAGGTCGACCCGAAGGGGCGGACGGTCTGGCAGGTCACCAACGACGACCTCCCCGGCCGGCCGTTCAACGACGCCTGCGGCGTCCAGCGCCTCCCGAACGGGAACACCGTCATCACCGCCCAACATGCGAAGGGGGACGAGATCAAGCTGTTCGAGGTGACGCCCGCGAAACAGCTCGTCTGGACCTCGAGGGATCCGAAGACGCCGAGCATCCACCACTTCCAGATCCTCGACACCAACGGCGAGGCGCTGACCGGGCGTCCCCTCCGCTGACGCTGCGACGGCGGAGCCGAGACGTCTCCGGTCGGATACAGGGCGTCGTGGATTGATGTCGTGAAGGGATTTGGTTCTGCCGATGAAAAACGGTCGACGGGCGGGCTCGATGGGGCTTGGCCGTCGGCCGTTGTCTTTTCTTTTCCGCGAGTTTGAATGGCGAAGGGCATTCGGTATGCTGAGTGAACTCTCCCGCCGTGACCCACTTCGGATCGACCGGCACGCCTAGTCCTCGTCACGCAGGGAACATCCAAAGGTATGCAAGCGACCGTCCAGGAAGTCCTCAGCGCCGACATCCATCTCCTCGGCGACCTGCTCGGCCAGGCGATCCGGCGCCTCGCGGGGGAGGAATCGTTCCAGCTCGAGGAGGAGCTCCGCGCCCTGGCCAAGGGGTTGCGCTCCGATCCATCGGTGGAAGAAGCTCGCCGGCTCCGCGATCGCCTGGGGGCGCTCGAGCTGCCCGACCTCCGGACTATGATTCGGGCCTTCAGCATCTATTTCGACCTGATCAACCTGGCCGAGCAGCAGGCGCGAGTCCGGGCGCTCCGCCGAGGGGCGATCGAGGGCAGGGCGTCGGCCTCGGCCGAGACGCCCGAGGCGGCGCTCCGCCAACTCCGCGACCGAGGGATCGCCGCCGATCAGGTCGCCGAACATCTTCAACAGGCCCTCGTCTGCCCGGTTTTCACCGCGCACCCGAGCGAGGCCCGGCGCCGGACGATCCTCGAGAAGCTCGCCGCCATCGCCCGGCTCCTCGACCGGATGGAGTACGGCGTCGTCACGCCGAAGGAGCACGCCAGGGCCATCACCGAGATCGCCGAGGAAATCGAAACGTACTGGCTTTCGGAGACCATCCGCGCCACCCGGCCCACCGTGATCGACGAGGTTCGCCAAGAGCTCGGCCTGGTCGAAGGGCGACTGCTCGACGTCGTCCCGAAGGTCTATCGCACGATCGAGGATGCCCTGGCGAAGGTCTATCCCGAACATTCGTGGGACGTCCCCTCGTTCCTGCGGTTCGGATCCTGGATCGGCGGCGACCGGGACGGCCATCCGAAAGTCACCCACGACGTCACGGCCGAGGCGATCCGGCTTCAGCAGGAGACCATCCTCAACATCTACCTCGCGAAGGTCGACGACCTCTGGCGGCGCCTCAGCCACTCCGATCACTTCGTCGAGCACGGCGCGGCCTTCCGCGAGTCCTTGGAACGCGATGCCGACCTCCTACCCGAGGTCCCGATCGGCCCCGAACGCGAGTCGTATCGGCTCAAGTGCCGGATGATCGCCGCCAAGCTTCGACGCACGCTCGAATATCTACGTAGCGTCTCGCCCGAGGGGGCGGAGGACGATCCGGTCGCACCGCCCGGCGTGTACCTGGTGCGCCAGGCTTTGATCGACGACCTCAGGACGATCGTCGACGACCTGAAGCAGGCCGGCGCCAAGGCCGCCGCGGACGGGGCGATCCACGACCTGATCCGCCTCGTCGAGGTCTTCGGCGTCCACTTACTCAAGCTCGACCTCCGCCAGCATAGCAATCGACACGGCCAGGCGCTCGACGAGATCCTCCGCGAGGCGGGCGTCTGCCGGGGGTATCTCGACCTCCTTCCCGACAAGCGGTTCGACTTCCTCGCGAGCGAGCTCCAGCTCTCGCGCCGGATCGTCCCGAAGGGGATGACCTTCTCGCCGGAGACGACGGAAGTCCTCGAGACCTTCCGGACGATGGCGACGATCCTCGAACGGCGTTGCCCCGAGGCCCTGAGCACCTACATCATCAGCTCGACCACCGAGGCGGCGCACCTCCTCGAGGTCCTGGTGCTGGCACGCGAGGCCGGCCTGTTCCGGCCCGAGGAAGGGATCAGCCGGCTCGACATCGTCCCGCTCTTCGAGGCCCTCATCCCGCTCCGCGAAGGCCCGGCGATCATGGAGTGTCTCTTCGACCTCCCGATCTACCGACGGCACCTCCAGCTCCGAGGCGAGCTCCAGGAGGTCATGATCGGCTACTCCGACAGCAACAAGGAGAGTGGCTTCCTCCAGTCGGCCTGGGCCCTCTACCGGGCCCAGTCGGAGCTGACCGAACTGGGCCATCGCGCCGGGATCCGGATGCAGATGTTCCACGGCCGAGGGGGGGCGGTCGGGCGCGGCGGAGGGCCGGCCAACAACGCGATCCTCGCCCAGCCCCGGGGGACCGTCAACGGCCGGCTCCGGATCACCGAGCAAGGCGAGGTGATCGCCGACCGCTACGGCCATCCGGCCATCGCCGAACGTCATCTCGAGCAGGTCCTCAACGCCGTCCTGCGGACCAGCTTCCCCGACGACGCCGACTCCCCCGACCCCGGCTGGTTCCCGATCCTCGACACCCTCGCCGACGCCGCGTGCCGCCACTACCGGACGCTCGTCTACGACATGCCCGAATTCCTCGCCTACTTCGAGCAGGCGACGTGCATCGAGGAGATCTCCCAGCTCAAGATCGGCTCGAGGCCCGCACGCCGAGGGGGCGCCGCGAGCATCGACCAGCTCCGGGCGATCCCCTGGGTCTTCAGTTGGATGCAGAGCCGGCACACCCTCCCGGGATGGTTCGGTCTCGGCAGTGCGCTCGACGAGTATCTCGCGCACGATCCCGAGGGCCTCGAACGTCTCCGGGAGATGTACCAACGTTGGCCGTTCTGGAGTACCCTGATCGACAACGCCCAGATGATCCTGGCCAAGGCCGACATGACGATCGCTCGGCTCTACGCCGACCTGGTCGATGACCAGGACCTGGCGACTCGGGTCTTCGACCAGATCGCCGCCGAGTATCGACGGACGGTGGACCTCGTTTGCAAGGTCACCGAGCAGACCGAGCTGCTCGAACGTTCGCCGATCCTCCGGCACTCGATCGACCGCCGCAACCCTTACGTCGACCCCTTGAGCTTCATCCAACTCGTCATGCTCAAGCGCCTCCGTTGCGGCGAAGAGCCCCGTGAGGAGCTCCTCACCGGGGTCCTCGAGAGCATCAACGGCATCGCCTCCGGGTTGAAGAACACGGGGTGACCGGGGCGGATCAGCAGTGGGACCGTGACTTCCCCTTAAAGATTCTTTACGAGCCCGAAGCGCAAGCGAGTGAATCTTCCTCGATTTCTTTAGAAGAGATTCACTCGCTTGCGCCTCGGGGCTTGTATTGGCGAAATGCCACTCAATCGTTATCAACTTCGGGCCCTGCCCCACAGCTGCGGAGCGTGGGCCGGGTCGAAGTCACTTGGCGAGCTTCCCCTGAAGGGAATAAATGTTGAGCAAAGCCTTATCCATCATCCGCTCCCCCGCGCCGACCTCGGCGAAGGAGACGCCGGGGTCGGCGCCGTAGCCGCCTTCGGAGGCGGCTTCGATGGTGGGGAAGTACATGCCGTGGCCGTTGCAGTACCCGAAGAACAGGGTGTGCTTGACGTAGGAGCGGGCCCTGAGGCGGTTGGCGTGGTTGCAGAAGAACTCGCCCGAGGCCCCAACCAGCGCGATCTCGCCGTTGATCAGCACCGTGTCGAGCTCGGCGTCGAGCCCTTTGGCGAAGAGCTTGGAGAAGTTGCGGCTGATCTCGGGAAAGAACGCCTTTTCATAGGCAGCGACGACCCTGGGATCGCCGAGGTCGACGCGCGTCTTGAAGTGGAACGTGTCGACCATCCCCTTGATCGAAGGGTGCTCTGGAGCCTCGGTCTTGATCGACCGGGCGAGCGCGACCACGTGGTCGGCAAGGGTCTCGCCGAACCCCTTGGGGCCGCCCGGCCCTTGGCCGGCGTTCGTGCTCATGTCGCCGGCCGCCCCTTGCATGAACACGCATTTGGTCGCGAGCTCGGCCTCGACCTTGTTCTTGAGGAAGGCGGGATAGTCGGCCGAGTACTTGAGAATTTTGACATCCGTCATCACGGGATGGGCGGCGAAATTGACGAGGACCGCGATCGGCTTCCCGGCCTCGTCATCAAATCGGAGGACGGCCAGCGTCGGGTCCGTGGCCTTCGGCTCGCGCTTCGTATGACGGTTCCGGTTGAGCGTGACCGATTCGGTGGCGACCCCGATCTTGGCCGGCCTCAGCGTCTTGTCGGCGGCCAGGATCACGTCGACGAGGAGGTGAGGCAACTTCTGCGAATAGGCGACGGCCGCGTCGAACTTCCCCTTCCCGAGCCCGGGCTCGTCGGTCAGTTCGAGGACCGGCCCGTGATGGGTATGGCTGCCGGTGATCAGGACGTTGTGGATCCCGGCCTTCTCCCCGATCTCCTGGCGGATGACCTTCATCATCGCCTCCGTCGGCCCTCGACCCAGGTCGATCCCGACGAGTGCGACCTTATCCGTGCCCGCCGCGATCACCACCGCCTTTGCCATCAGCGGGTCGAGCGCCCCTTCCGACAACATGTCATGCCGAGGCCCGTACCCCCACATCGGGAGCCCTGGTGGCGGCGTGATGTCCGCATCCGCCGCCCCGGCCCGGAATCCGTTCGCCTCGTCCGAGGCTGGATGCGTCTCCGTTGTTTGACTCGCCAGGCGTACCTTGTCGAAGAATGCCACGATCGGCGTCGGGTCGGGCAGGCCGTGCGGGTGGTGATCCAGCCCAGGCTTGACGATCCGCTCGACGGGACCGCCCAGGGCCTTATAGCGATCGAAGAGGACTTCCGAATTCTCGCCGTGCGGGACGACGTGATCCTTGTCGCCATAGACGAGCAAAACAGGAATCTTCGCGGCTGCCAGCGGCTCGAGTCGGTCGACGGGGCTGAGTTTTGACTCGATCGCTTGCTGGTCGTTCGCGAAGCCAAGGGCGCCGAGGAGCTTGGTCCAATCTTCGGGCGACCCCTTCCCCTTGCCGAGCCCCTTGGGCGAACCACCGGGCCAGCTCTTGAAGTCGCAGACGCCATTATCGAGGTAAACGGCCAGCGTCTTGTCCGGGTGGGCCGCGGCCCAGGCCATGCAGTAGAGGGCGCCTCGGCTCAGGCCGATCAGACCAGGCTTCGGGTTGAGTTGATGTTCATGCACCATCGCGTCATGGAGCTTTTCCCATTGGGCGACGGCCTTCGGGGAACCGAAGAGGTCGGGTACACCGATGTAGGCCAGGTGCCACCCGCGTTTCACCAGCTCGATGTCGGCATTGGGGAAGGCGTCAAAGAATTCCCCTCGCCAGGCCCAAGGGCGGCCGGGTAGCGGCTGCATCGGTTCCACGACGATGACCTTGGTCCCTTCCAACTCGAAATCGTGGCGGACAAACCCGTTCCAACGGCTCTCGACGCCCGGGAACGGCTTCGGCTCTCCCGCGGGCGCGAGCGCAGGCAGGGTGAGCACGACGGTCACGGCCATCATGGTATTTGCGACAGATCGCTTCTTCAACATGGCTTGCACGCCCCTCTTGATCGTCGACATCGCCCTTTACGCGAATCCGTCGGCACGCCGCGAGTGCTTCGCCATGCGCGCCGGCGAGTTTCGTAGGATAGCGTGCGCCGAGTCGCTTCGCCTGGTGCCAGAAGATCCGGTCCATCGCCCCTTCGGACCGCTCCATCCCCCGCTGCCAGGATTGAACGCCACCCATTTCGCGACATGGGGCAACCCGGCCTTCAAGGAAAGGCCGGGTTTGGAGGCCGCCACTGAGCGTTCCCGACCATCCGATCGCTTGGCTCAATCCACGACAGAGCCGAGCTTCTCCGCGATGATCGTCTTGTCAGCAGAGGAGACCGAGGGGGCTTTGGTGACGATCTCGACGACTATCTTGCAGGCCGCGGAGCGGGAGGTCCCGGGGATCTCGGCCGCCTTTCGCAGGGTATCCGCGATCAGGTCATCGAGGGTGTCACTCTCCGCTTGCTTGGTCTGGGCTTCGCCCTTGGCGGCTTCCTTGGACGCGGCCTCCGGCCGAGTCTTACGCTTCGGCGAGCGGGCCGGCTCGCCCCCCTTCTTCGGCTTCAATTCGCCGTAGCTGGAGAGGAATTCCCGGGCGAGGGTGTTCGCCGTATACGGGACGGGCGGGGTGTATTCGAGGTTGTTGCTGCAGGCCGAGAGCCCGATCGCGAGGAAGAAAGCGGCCGAGGCCCGGACGAAATGGGCGGGATACGTCGGCGACATCGAACTTATCCGTCCTTTCGAAAACCAACGAGGGGCCGGGGTAGCCGCCCCGGCCCCTCGGTCGTTGATCAGTACGAGTCGGACGAGAGGATCTCGCCACGATTCCGGGTCCCCAGCGCCCACCAGGCCTGAAGGTTGATCGTGTTCTTGATGAAGTGGACCGAACCGTCCATGAACGCGATGTTCACGCCGCCGGGGTGGTTGCCGGTCGGGTTCATGTACGAGTCCCCCTCGTTGCACCGGAACGTATTATCGTGGTACGTGTTGACGGCCGGGGCGTTGGGCGGGAAGACGTGAGAGTAGACGTGCCGCTCCCAACCGTCGGTATAGCCCCACGAGAGCCCTTTGTAATAGCTCCAGTCCTGCCAATTCTGCAGCGCCCCCTTGGCCTGGGCGCCCGCGATGACCGTCATCACATCGGCGTTGGGACTGTCGGTGTACGAGGTGGTGTAGTTCAGATTCCGGCGAGGGTCGGGCGAGTTCCCCTGGCCGTCGTTGACCAGCGACTCGCTGACCGCCGCGGTGTTCGAGGTGCCGTCGGTGATGCTCGCCAGCGAGACCACATTGTTCGTGGTCGCGTCGGCCTGGGCGCTGCACCAGTAGGCACCGGTATACATCTTGCTCATGGACATGATCCCCGTCAGCGGGGGATAGTTCCCGCTCCCGAAGGACGGGTCGCCCGGCAGGAGCAGGTTGCGGGGATGGCCCGTGTTGGCGACGTAGTTGAAGTTACCGACCCCCGGGAGATTCTGGTTCTTGACGCCGTCGGAGGGGCAGAGGAACGTCGAGATCGAGGTGTGGTAGACGGTGTAGTCGGGGCCGGCCGTCGTGGCGATGTCGTCCCACTCGTACGTGTCGCCGGCCGGGACGGTGGTGCTCTGATTCAGGGCGTTATACATGTTCGACTGCTCGACGAACGGCAGGATCCCGACGTACCAGCTCTTGCACCCGGCCGCGCCCGAGTTGCCCCCCTCCAGGGCGAACCGGAACTCGTGGAGCGGCGTCGTGCTATTCACGTCGCAGTAATTGGCGATGCCCAGGCCGATCTGCTTGAGGTTGTTCGTGCACTGGGCCCGCCTCGCGGCCTCGCGAGCGGCCTGGACCGCAGGCAGCAGCAGCGCGATCAGGACGGCGATGATCGCGATCACCACCAGCAGCTCGATCAGGGTAAATCCACGTCGAATGTTCATGTGAATAACTTTCATGATGGAAGGCACGTCCGTATCGGATCGACTTTCGAAAGAGAGCATGGTTTCGGATGGCAGGAACGACCTCGAGCGTCTCCCGTCTTCGGGGACGCTTGGCGTACCTGAACGTCGATGCTCAGGGCGCCAACTCCGGAGATCCTGCGGGATCAGTAGGAATTCGAGCTAAGGACTTCATCTCCAGGCGTGGTGCCGAGACCCCGCCAGATGGGGATGTTGATCGAGTCCTTGTTGAACCAGACGGTGCCGCGGGCCAGCAAGGCGTTGACGCCGCTAGGGGTGGTAACATCTTGTAGCGTTACACGTTAGAGTCGGGCCGGTCGTGGTTTGACCGTCGTGCAGGGTGGGTGATTCTGATACGAATAGGCGGGTCGGGTGTTCCTTTGTGCATCGGGAGCAGATGATTGGAGGCGGAATGAGCCGTTAACATGAAGCCGTTGGCGCCCTCATTATACACAACTCCCCGCAAATCCTGCGAGGCTGCGTTTGGCACGCAGTCGATGACTTCGGTCAATATGAGGGCTTTGCTCGAACCATCGTTGATGGTTTCGAGGCCGTAAGCATTATCCACATCCGACGCGGACGGCGAGCCGAGAGACGTAACAGCCTTCCGGAGCCTGGGCCATCGAAGGTGGGAACTTCAGCGATGCCAACCTGAGCATAGGGAGAGTTGCCCCGATCTCGCCAAATTCGCTGGAAGCCTCTGATTGAATTGGATTTGGTAAAGTCTGAATGATCTTATTCTTGGGAGAGCTTGTGGCGATTCTGTTTAGGCTGTTTGAATATTTTGTGAGTATTTTTGGCCTCGACCCTCGGTTCGATGACTTGAGACGGTCGTTCAATGGCGGGACGAGGACTCACGCTGTTCAGAAATTGAAGCGGGGAGGATCCACCACAAAGTCGCGAAGGGAGCAAAGAACATCGAGAAAGAAATTGTTGATTTCCTCCTTGCTTCTTCCTTCGTGCCCTTTGTGGTGAATCCTCCCCGCATTGATCGGTCTGGCCGAAGCGAGCAAGGGCCGCGCAAGTCGCGCAGCCCTTGGGAAACAGCCTTGAAAGGTCGGCCCTCTGGACCGGTCGCGACGCTGGTCTCTCATCCCAACAGCCGGTGGACGTCCTTCAGTTTGGCGGCGATGTTGATCTCTTGCGAGCAGGTCGGCAGGCAATCGCCGCAGCCGACGCAGGAGGTGCCGTTCTTCGTCAGGGCGGCGTATTCCCGCTTCGCCCGGTCGAGCTCGCGGTAATCCCGGGCATACCGCTCGTATCGGAAGATGTCGGCGATCCCGATGTGTTCGGGGCAACTGGAGACGCACTGGGCGCACAGCAGGCAGGTCAGCCCCTTGTTGTATCCGGACAGGAGGGTGAGCGCGGCGTTGTCCTGCGGGGTCATGGCCAGGCTGGCGGCCGCTCCGACGTTCTCCCGGAACTGGTCGAAGTTCTTGGTCGCGATCACCGTCGCGGTGAGGTTGTCGTTCGACCTCAGCCACTTGATCATCGCCGCGCCGGGGCTGCTGCCCTCGAACTTCGGATCTGCCAGGAGCTTCTTGAACTTGTCATCGTGCGAGGCGCGACCCACGCCGCCCATCGTCTTCATGGCGATGGTGCCGATGTCCTTCTTCTTCGCCGTGTCGATCCATTCCCGGACTTCCTTGCGGTCGTCGTAGGTGTAGAAGAACTGGGCCGCCTCGTAGGGCCGATTGTCGGCGAGGTAGTCCAGGATCTCCCAGGCCATGCCCCCGCCGATCGAGTTGTAGTGGTGCTGGGAGATGGCCAGGTGCTTGACCAGCCCCTCTTTCTTGAGCCGCTCGAACGCCCGGACCATGCCCGTGTTCTGCTTCGCCTCTTCGATGGAGTGGTAACCGAAGTGGAACTTGAAGACGTCGTAATATCCGAGGCCCGACGCCTTCAATCGATCCTTGACGAACTGATAGTGCTGCTCTTCCTCGATCCTGCCGCGCGTGTGGTCCCCGCCCACGCGATCGACCACGCATTCGAGATAGTAGGACTCTCTCGGGAGGGCCTTGAGGGCCGGCGGAAGCGTCGCGGCGTCCCACTTCTGGGCCTTGTGCCAGTAGTTGACCCCCGCGGCCACCGCCCTGGGGATCAGCTCTTTCGTCCAGTCGGACGCGCCCACGAGCCAGCCGATCTCAAGGCCTGTGCGGCCGTATCGACGCTTCGGCAGCTTGTCCGCGGCGGGTTTCTCGTCCGCCAACACCGGCAAACTCATGCCGGCCGCGGCCACCCCCGTAGCCCCGAGCCGCATCATGTCCCGGCGAGAAAGATTCTGCGAGCTATCCGACATAGCCGTGCTCCTCTCCTTCTGATGGACAAATTTGGGAAACGGCCCGGTCTCCCAACGGCTTCAGTCTACAAAGTGAGTGAAGGCGGTCAATATTCGAGTTCAGCGGCATGTCGGGGCGATCCGACCCCGGAATTCGAAATCTTCACGACATAAGGGTTGGCGAGTCGGCAGTCTATGGACTTCGAGCCGCGTTGCCGAAGGTCGAGTTTTGGCGGGGAAATCCCCTCACTCTCTTCGGACTTTCGGGTCGCGGATCCATCAAAACGCGAAGGTGTTTGCACGAGACCGAGGCAAGACCTATCATCGGGAGAACCAAATCCCCCCATCGAACGGGAAAGGCGTCTCGCCTTTCGTGGTGCCGATCATCCAAACACACAATCGTTGGCAATCGAAAATGACGAGCACCTGTGGGAGGTTGGACGCGATGGAATGGCTTTATCGCTCGGCGGCCCTGGGGTTCCTGCTCGTCGCCGGCTACGGAGGATTAGGTTCGCCTCGGGCCGCCGCGGAGGATCGCGCGGACACGCGGTTGAGCCCGTTCGGAATCGGGAGTTGTTACATCAATAATCGCTCGGTCGATGACAATTCGCGGTGGATGCCGCAAATCGCCAAGCTCGGAGTCCGCGTGCATCGGACCCCCCACGCCGACTGGGGCGCGCTCGAGCCCGAACCGGGCCGGTGGAGCTGGAAGACGATCGACGAGCAGATGAATTACTTGGATAAGCACAAATTCGAATTCGGCATCCTTCTGGTCGGGACTCCGGGGTGGAACACTCGCGACAAACCCGGGACGCTTCCGGTGAACAACCTGGAGGGATGGTCGAACTACGTGACGAGCTTGGCCCGGCACGTCAAGGGGCGGGCGCGTCGGTTCGAGGTCTGGAACGAGCCGCCGAACTTCACGGGGAGTGAGCAGACCCCCGCGGTTTACGCCAGGATCGTGACCTCGGCCTATCGTGGGGTGAAGGCCGTCGACCCAGGCGCGATGGTCGGCCTGGCCGCGAAGTCGGTCCATGTGAACTACCTGGAGCAGGTGATCCTCGCGGGTGCGAAGGACCATTTCGACTTCATCACGCTCCACCCGTACGAGGTGTTGGACGGCGTGGCCGAGAACCTGGGCTCGGAGGCCGTTTACATGAACATCGTCCCGTCCGTGCGGAAAATGCTCGCGGCCAGGAATCCGGCCAGGGCCGACGTGCCGATCCTCTTCACGGAACTGGGTGTCTCGGCGGAGAAGGGCGTGGACGTCCAGGCCCAAGCGCTGGTCAAGGCGTACGTCATGGGGATCGCGCAGGGGGTCGAGTGCCTCCAGTGGTTCGAGGGCCGGGATGGCGATAGTGGGCCGATGGGACTGCTCGACGGCGAAGGCAAGCCCCGGCCGGCCTATCACGCCCTGGGCGCCCTGGTGGAGTACCTCGGGCAGCATCCCACGTACCTCGGCTGGACGCTCCTCAACCAGCGGCGGTATGCGTTCGCGTTTCGCGGCATGCGCGGGACGGTCGTCGTCGCGTGGGGGGGGGCCGGAAAACCCGATGTCGTCGATTTCGGCGCGGATGTTCGAGTGGTCGACCCGCCGACCGGCTCCCTAACGGCCCGCCGCTCGGTTCCCCTCGGTGTTGCACCGATCCTCGTGCTCGACGTGCCCGATCGCCTGGTCGCCGACGCGAAAACCCATCGCGACACGCCGTTGCCGTGGAACGGTAATTTCTCCAAAGCCGCCGAGGTCTCGATCGAGTACGGCGAGACGACCGTCGAGAAGGGCCTGCACACCCGCTCGGGGTCGAACGTGGCCCAGGCGGTCGTCGCCTACGGCGGATCGGCGCGGGCCGGGAACGTCCCGGGCGGGAACGCATTCATCGTCGACCCGGGCTTCCTGACTTACACGGCCGAGCCCATCGAAATTTCCGTCGTCGTCCGCCGCAACCCCGCGAACGACAACTCCGGATTCAAGCTCGTGTACGAATCGACCAACGGCTTCAAGACGGCGGGTACCTGGTATACCGTGCCCGACAACAAGGAGTGGCACACCAAGACCTGGGTCATCGACGACCCGGAGTTCGTCAATTACTGGGGTTTCAACTTTGCACTCGAATCGGATGGAAACGTCTATAACAGCTATCTGATTCGCCGCGCGGCCGTGAGGAAAGTCCCTCGGTGATCGGCCTGTCCGCCGCAGGCCGATGGGGTGCGACGTCAGGCCAGGCCCGGGGCTATTTTTCAACCCGGTGACCGGAGCGGTGTCGTCGGCATCAGAAACCCGGCTTTGAGGAATAGCCGGGTTTCGGGATCGACGCTCAGACGAGCCCGGTGAGGATACCGTCCTTGCAGTGGTTGGGGTTGCCGAACCGCTCGATGTGGTGGCCCATGCCATGGGCGAGCGCCATCAGGAGGCGGTTGTGGGGGACCTTCTTGAATTTGAGGGATCGGCCCATCTTGAAGTCGAGGCCGTTGCCGACGAGGACGAATGGGATGTTGTCCATCGTGTGGGAGTTGCCCTTGCCGAGCTCGTTCGTCCAGACGATGAGCGTGTTGTCGAGGAGGCTGCCGCCGCCGCCCGGCTCGGGGGTCTCGGCGAGTCGCTTGGCGAGGTAGGCCATCTGCTCGGCGTACCAGGCGTTGATCTTGGTGAGCTTCTCCTGGGACTTCGTGTCGCTGTCCGGGTTGTGCGAGAGCTCGTGATGGCCCTCGTCCACGCCAAGCCAACGCATCTTGGCCCCGCCGACCGAGTTGGTGTACTGGAGGGTCGCGACTCGGGTGAAGTCGGCGGCGAAGCTGTTCACCATCAGGTCGATCTGCATCTTGCTGATGCGCGGGATGTTGTCGTTGTCCTCCTTGACGCCCTTCTCGAGCTCGGGGACCGCGTGGCCGAGGGTCGCCTCGTCGGGCTCCTTGAGCTCAACTTCCATCTCGCGGACGAAGGTGGCGTGCTCGTCGAGCAGGCGGCGGTCCTCCGCGCTGATGTGGGAGCCGACCTTGCGGAGGTCGTCCTGGAGGTCGTCGAGGATGCTGCGGAGGCTCTCCTGGTCTTTGACCCGGCCGTAGAGCTTGGCGAACATCTCGTAGGGGTTGTCGATCGGCGCGATCGGCTTGTTCGGCCCGGCGTAGACCATGCGGGTCCAGGTGTCCGCGCGCTCGGGCACGACCACGCCGTACTCGAGCGAGCCGAACCGGGTCCGCGTCTCCGGATTGCCTTGCAGATAAGCCTTGATTTCTTGATCGATCGAGAGTCCGCTCGCCCACCCGGCGGGGGTGTCGGAACCCCCCTGGATGTTGCCCGGGAACAGCTCGATCCCGGTCAGGAGGCAGCCGATCCCGCGCATGTGGTTGTCGCCGTCCCCGCGCACCTTGTCGCAGACGCCGTGGAGGGTCAGCAGGCGGTCGCGGAACGGCTCGAGGGGCTTGAGGCTCTCCTTGAGCGTGAACTTGTCGCCTTCCTCGTCGGGCCAGAACGTCGAGGGGACGACGCCGTTCGGGCTGAACATGACGACCAGCCGCTGCTTGCGGCGCTGCTGGTTGGCGAAACCGAGGCTCGGCAAGTTCAGGAGGAAGGGCAGGGCCGCGGCGCCGATGCCGAGGTCGCGGAGGAAATCGCGTCGGTTGCGTCCTTGGGCCACGTCAGACCTCCCGAATCGGTGAAAGGGTCGGTGTTTCGACGGATCAGGGCATCGGCGAGTGCAACCTGAATCGAACGGAGCGGGTCCAGAGCGACAACGTCTTCGCGGTCGCGAGGATCTGATCCCACCCAGGACGCGCCTCGGCCTGGGGGCCGGTGGAATTTGCGGCCGGCGCGGCGGCGACGACCACCATGTCGACGATCAGCTTGCGAATATTGTCGTCGGATTCCACGAACGATCGTTGCAAGGTCGAGGCGGTCGCCGGGCCGAAGGCTCCGATCGGTTGCTTGACCATGTGGTGGAACAACTGGTTCACGAATGCGGCCTGCGTCTCCTCGCCTTGGGCCAATAAGGTCGCGAGCTCTCGGGCTCCGGAGA
This sequence comes from Singulisphaera rosea, assembly GCF_054877945.1. Classification (NCBI taxonomy): domain Bacteria; kingdom Pseudomonadati; phylum Planctomycetota; class Planctomycetia; order Isosphaerales; family Isosphaeraceae; genus Singulisphaera; species Singulisphaera rosea. Next base: position 86,029 of record NZ_JBTYIP020000011.1, read on the forward strand.
ACGGCAACGACTCGCCCGCCTTCGTTTCATACGTCCCGGCCGCGACGATCGGCTTCCCTTTTTCCTCGCGGCGGAACCGGCCGACGGCGTCGTAATTCTCGAGCCCGAACCCGAGCGGGTTGATCGTACCGTGGCAGGTCACGCAGGCGGCGGGGCTGGTCTGGAGCGTGACGCGTTCGCGGGTCGTCAGGTCCGCGTGCAGGTCGGGGGCGAGAGGGGCGACGGCCTCGGGAGGCGGCCGTAACGCCCGGCCGAGCACGCTCCGGGTGATGAAGACGCCCCGGTGGATCGGCGAGCTCGTCCCGGTGTACGCGAAGTTCGCCAGCAGGTAGGGGTGGGTGAGCACGCCGGCCCGCTCCTTGGGGTCGACGGTGACTTTCTGGAAGGAGGCGTCGCCGGGGAGGTCGACGCCGTAGAACTTCGCCAGCCGACCGTTGAGGTAGAGGTAGTCGGCGAGCAGGAGTTGGCGGAAGTCGGAGGCCTCGCTCCAGAGCACGTCCTCGACGAAGAGGTCGAGCGAGGTCCGGAGGTCGGACGTCAGCGCCGGGCTGAACTCGGGGAACTCCTTGGGGTCTTTCGCGAGGTCCGGGACCTGCTCGACCCGGAGCCATTGGAGGAAGAAGTCGCGGACCTTGGTCCTGGTCCGGAAGTCGCCCACCATCCGCTCGGCCTGCTTGGCGACCTGCTCACGACTGGCGAGCTCACCCTTCGCGGCGGCTTCGAGCAGGGCCTTGTCGGGGATCGAGTCCCACATCCCGAAAGAGATCCGGGAGGCCACGTCGTAGGCGTCCCCCCGACCTTCGACCTCGCGATAGAGAAACCTCGGCGATTTGAGGACCAGCAAGATGACGCGACGGACGGCCGTGTCGAGGTCGCGGGTCTTCGCGAACTGGTGGCCGACATACCGCTCCTTCTGTTCGTCGTCGAGCGGTCGACGGAAAGCGGCCTGGGCGAAGCGGACGCAGAAGTCGCGGAGCTTGGCCTCGCGGTCGGGGGTGTCTTCGCGGACCCCGGCGAGCTCCTGGAGGTTGGCCGAGACGTACGTTGCAACCTCGATCGCCGCGCCCGTGGTGGCTTCCTCCCACGCCCTGGAGATCGACGACCCTCGCTCGTAGCCGACGCTCCGGTCGTCGGGGGGGAACGACGCCTCGACGACGAACGTGTTGGGGAATCGGTTCGGGGTCAGGTTCCGCGCGGGGATGACCTCGGCCGGCCGGTGCGGGAGCTTCCACTCGAGCGAGATCGACGCCTTGATCCCGGGGGGCTTATCCTTGTTCTTCTTCGAGTCGTCGACCCCTTGCTTGGCCTTCGTGAACTCGAGCCGGAGCGGATAGGCTCGGCCGCCGAGCAGGACGATCGTCGCGGTGTGCTCGGTGTCGTCCCCCGAGCGGACCCAGTTGTCGATCAGGGGCTGCTTGCCGCCGTTGAGCCACATCCGGACCGCGTGCTCGGAGCGGATGATGAACTCATATTCGCCCGTCTCGGGCGCCAGGACGGACCCTTCCCAGCGGATCGAGAACTCGTTCACCTTGAATTTGTCGTCGGCGCTGGGGGCCGCCTCGCCGAAATCGAACCGGACCTCGGGGTCGGTCCGGTCGATGACGCGTTCCCCTTCGCGGGTCCGTCGCCCCTGGAAATACTCGCCGTGGAGTCCGCGCTTCGGTCCCCACCAGCCTGGCTCGCGGAAGCTCCCGATGAGGTCGGCGGCCGCGTTGCGATACTGCCGGACCGTGAGCCGAGACAGGGCGACCCTCGGCCCTTGCCCGGCTTTCGAATAAAAGGCGTCGTGGATATAGCTCGCGACCTTCTCGGCCTCTTCCCCGACGCACGTCCCGGGGTCGTCCTCGGGCATCGTCTTGGCGATCAGCTTCGCGAGCTGCGCCGACGACCGGTCCCCCTCGAGGGCCCTGGGGAACTCCTTCGACCCTTCCCCTCGTGCCCCATGGCACGAAGCGCAGCGCTGCCGGTAGATCTGCTCCCCGCTCAGGCTGGCGTCGCCAGCTTCGAGGGACGGCGACCACGCCAGGCTCGCGACTCCGAAGAGGATCGCCAGGCCGGTCCGGCGCGGGGGGCGGTGCGTGGGCGAGGCATCAATCGGCATGGGGTAGGCCAACCAGCGGTCGAGTCGAAGCTGCCCGGTGGGACTCGGGTCAAATTCACGTCGAGGCGGGACCATTCATCCGCCGGAGCAAACGGGGATAACTCCGGTGCGAATCATTCCAACATAGTTTTACCGAATTCTTACCGTCTCAACAAGTCCCGATGAAATTGTGCATAACCATGACATCGGGATAGCGACGACGGCCCATCATCCCTCGCAGCGGGCCGACGGCAATGCGAACGCCACCGTCATCTTGACTCATCGATCGGGCGACGGGGATTTGTTCACGAATTCGAGGGACTTCTCGATCAGGATCTCGCCGGTCATCTCGCCGAGCGAGGTCCGGGAGACGTAGTCGTAGCGCGGGAAGCTGTGGAAATCGACCTTGGTGAGGATGTAGCCGAAGGCTTCGTTGGTCAGGCCGAAGAGGAGGGTGTGGGCCCCGTGCATCTTCCGCTTGAGGTAGAAGCCGATGTTGGGCAGGGCCTCGCCGGGGATGGTCAGGATCTGGGCGTTGCCGAGGTTGACGAGGTTGACCTGGGCCGAGACCGACTGGTCGTCGTTGTGCGGGTACTTGAGCGGCGAGCCGAGGATGACGGCCCACATGATTTCAGATTCGACAGGGAAACGCACGTCGATCGAGTCGCAGAAGAGGCCCGGGTCTTTTTGTTCGGGGGCGTCCTTGAGGAAGCGCAGGGCTTCCGTCGCCATCAAGCGGCCGATCCGGAGGCATTCGTCCCAGGAACGCGCGTCCGACCAGTAGGCGCGTTGCGGATCCTTCGGGTCGTTGAGGTTGCGGTTGTCGGCCGTGATCATCCCCCCCTGGGCTCCGTTCATGAAGATCGCGGTGCCGCCGACCTTCGCCTCGAGCGTCTCGCAGAGGGGGCCGATCAGGTCCGGGCTGAGGATCCCCACGTCATTGCCCAGGACCTCGGGATGGATCGCGTAGTTGACGAGAGTCGCGATCGTCTTGCCGTTGGTGCCGAGGGCCTGGATGACGCTCATCCGCTTGTCGTAGAGGTCGGGCGCATAGTAGTTGTACGCGATCTTCCCCTCGGCCATGCCGGTCGCGATTTTGAGCGAGGCGGGTTGGAGGCGGTCGATGGCTTCGTTGACAGCTTCGGCGGCCCTGTCGCAGACGAGATCCATGTATTTGAGGTCGCCCGTGTGCCCCCCCTTGCCGTCGGGGAACGCATAGCAATCGGGCGCGCTGTGCGTGTGGGTCGAGCCGATGAGGATGTTCTTCGCCGGGATCCGGCCGACCTTCGCCCGGACGCGATCGCCGAGGGCGGAGGGGAATCCGAGGAGGTCGAGCGCGACGAAGGCGACGGAGGTCTCCCCTTTGCGGAGGACGACCGCCCTGGCCGTGAGCTCTCCGCGCTTCTCGCGGGAAGGCCGGGTCGGTCCCATCCCTCCCGAGACGGGCAGGAGGGGGTTGGGGGTGATCACCCGCACGGCCGCCCCGGCCTGGATCTCGCCTCGGGCCGTCGGCCCTCCCCAAATCAAGGCGAGGCCGAGCCAGGCGCACGAGAACCAGACCGTCCGAGACGCGCAGGCTTTCCCCGAGGTGCGACCCATGCCTATCACCCTCCGACCTTCGTTCAATCGCGAATGTTTCAAGAGACCGCCCCGCCCAAGAGCTTCGTCCGAGGGCAGATCGGGACGATCAATGGACCCGAGCGCCCGGGCCGGTTCAAGACAATTCCTGGAGGCTGATCGGTTTTCGAAACGGGCTCGGCGTCGGCGACCACGGAAGTGTGGGTCGTCGACGCCGAAGGGCATCGCCGTTCGAGGTTCGGATGCGCCCTCAGCCGACGAGTTCGGGGACGTTCTCGGGGGCCTTGGGCTGGGGGTCCTCGTGGTGGGTCACGCAGTTCCGCCCACGGGTCTTGGACCGGGCGAGGGCCTGTTCGGCCTGCTTGAGCAAGGCCTGCCCGCTGGTGAGCTCGGGCGTGAGGGTGGCCACGCCGAAGCTGGCCGTGATCGGGCGGAGCGTCCAAGGCTGCCGTTCGATGGCGGCCCGAAGCCGTTCGCCGACGAGCCTGACGATCCGGGAGTCGCTGCCGGGGAGGAGGATCGCGAACTGGCCTCCCCAGAAGCGGGCGACCAGGTCGTGCTTACGGGCCTGGGCCTGGATGAGGTCGGCCACCAGGCAGAGCACTTCGTTGCCTTCCTTGTGCCCGTAGGTGGCGTTGTAGGCCTTGAACCCGTCGAGGTCGAAGAGGACCATCGAAAGCGCCGTGTGGGCCTTGTTCGCCCGGGCCAGGGACGACTCCATCGCCTCCTCGAAGTGGGGGCGGTTGCACAGGCCGGTGAGGCCGTCGATGATCGCCTCTTCCACGAGCCGGGCGTTCTCCCGCTCGAGGGCACCGTTGACACGCTCCCGCTCGACCAGGCCGTAGACCGCGCAGAAGAGGATCACGCCCAGGATGCAGACGGTGACCGTCGTGCCCCGGACGTTGGCCGCGCCCGCCTCGGCCTCTCGGCCCAGGAGGGATCGTTCGTCGTCTTCCATCTCGCGGACCGTCTTCTGGATGTCGGCGAGCTGTTTCTTTTCCTGGCCTCCTCGGACCGCTTTCAAAGCCGCATCGAACCCGTCGCGGCCCCGGATCTCTCGGGTCTCGGCGAGCTCGGTGAGGAGGTCCGCAATGACCGGCTTCAGCGTCGTCAACTTGCGCTGAGGGATGGGGTCCTGGATCAACCCTTCGAGGATGCTTATGCTCCGATCGACGGCCCCGGGGGCGGTGCGATAGGTTTCGAGATACGACGCGTCGCCGGTCAGCAGGTAACCTCGGTGCCCCGCCTCGGCCTCGTCGACGACCCTCATGAGCGTCCCGAGGGCGTCGAGCACGTCGCGGCCGTGGGCGGCCCGATTGGCGATCCCTCGCCCGTTGACGACGCTTCGGAAGGCCACGTATCCCATCGCCGACATGATCGTGGCGATGACGACGATCCGGAATACCACGGGTTTTCCAATCGATCGACTCATGGTTCTCGTGGCTTTCATCCCATCTCGTTGCGAAGAAGAGGTCGGCGATCCGGGCCGGTGCTCCTGGTGGACGCTCTGTTCCTTGCGCCCCCTCCAACCGATAGCATAGCTCATCGTGATAAAATCGGTGCGAAGTTCCGAAATATGGCCTAAGCTTTCCGGCCAAATCTCTCGCGTCGCCCGCCTCCCGTCCTCACGGCCCTCCTCGAACTACCATGGCCCTCTCGATCGCCTTCGGGAAGGCCCACTGACCTAATCCTAGGACAGGATCCCTCCTGCTGATGAATTTCGGGCGACGGATGCCTGCTTTGTAGGCGGGATGCCACGCCTCCGTCGGGCGTCCGGCCACCGTCTTCGATCTTAACTTGATATTGATTCTTAAGTTATGGTCTGAGGAAGCGGGCCAGGTGGAGAAGGTATGTGAGTTGCGTTTTGCCCATGGTTTGATCCCATCACGACCTGGTGATACCAGGCCGTCGAATGACATAACGCCGACGAACTCCGCCTCGAGCCGGACTATCCGGCCTCCCGCGGTTACTTCCGGGAAGGTGCCATGCGACCGAGCCCACCCGCGACCTCCTCCTTTCCTGGTGCCCGTGGACCGCGCGAAGGGCTCTATGACCCTGCATTCGAGAAGGACTCCTGCGGCGTCGGATTCCTGGCCGACCTCAAAGGGCGGAAGAGTCACGCGATCGTGGAGGGGGGGCTGCAGATCCTCCGGAACCTCCAGCATCGCGGCGCCTGCGGTTGCGATCAGGACACCGGTGATGGCGCGGGGATCTTGATCCAGATGCCCGACGCCTTCTTCCGGGCCGAGGCCGAGCGGCTCGCGTTCCGGCTTCCCTCCCCGGGCGAATACGCGGTCGCCTTCACCTTCCTTCCCAAGGGAGGGGCCCAGCGGGTCGTCTGCCAGAGGACGCTCGAGGCGATCGTCCGCGAGGAAGGTCAGGTCGTGATCGGCTGGCGACCGGTCCCCGTCGACTCCTCGGCGATCGGCTGGCTCGCCCGTTCGCAAGAGCCGTGGATGGAGCAACTGCTCATCGGCCGAGGCCCGGCAACCCGCGACGAAGACGCCTTCGAGAAGAGCCTCTACATCATCCGCCGACGCGCCGAGCGCTGGTGTGCGACGGAAGGGAACCCGACGGACCCCCTCTGGTTCGCGATCCCCAGTTGCAGCGCCCGCACGGTCGTCTACAAGGGGATGCTCAAGCCCGACCAGCTCGAGGCCTACTTCCCCGACCTGTCCAATCCGAGCATGGCCTCGGCGCTCGCGCTCGTCCACAGCCGCTACAGCACCAACACGACCCCCCAGTGGGGCCTCGCCCAGCCGTTCCACCTGCTGGCGCACAACGGCGAGATCAACACGCTGCAGGGCAACACCAACTGGCTCAAGGCCCGACAGCCCCGGATGCACGGGGGGACGCTCGGCGAGGATCTCGCGAAAGTCCTCCCGCTGGAATTCGACGGGATGAGCGACTCATCGATCCTCGACCAGGCGGCGGAGCTCCTCTACCGGTCGGGACGGAGTCTCCCCCACGCCATGATGATGCTGGTGCCCGAAGCGTATGAGGGGCAGGCGGGGCTCGACCCCCAACTCCGCGGCTTCTACCAATACCATCGAGCCCTGATGGAGCCCTGGGACGGCCCGGCCAGCCTGATCTTCACCGACGGGACCAGGATCGGCGCCACGCTCGACCGCAACGGACTGCGGCCGAGCCGTTACGTCGTCACCCAGGACGACCTCGTCATCATGGCCAGCGAGGTCGGCGTCCTGCCGGTGCTCCCCGAGCACATCCGCGAGAAGGGACGCATCGAGCCGGGCAAGATCTTCCTCGTCGATACCGCGCGAGGGCGGATCGTCGGCGACGATGAGCTCAAGGCGGAGATCTCGAAGCGGCATCCCTACCCGCTCTGGGTCCGGGACAACATGCTTGGCCTGGGCGACCTGCCCGAGCCCGCCGCGATGCCCGAGGCCGAGCCGGCGCTCGTCCGTCCCCGGCAGCAGGCCTTCGGTTACACCCAGGAGGATGTCACCCGGATCCTGCTCCCGATGGCCCAGGACGGCAAGGAGCCCGTCTCGAGCATGGGGACGGACATCCCCCTGGCGGTCCTCAGCAACCGGAGCCAGTTGCTCTACCACTACTTCAAGCAGCTCTTCGCCCAGGTGACGAACCCGCCGATCGACCCGATCCGCGAGAAGGTCGTCATGAATACCGAGTCGCTGCTCGGGAGCGAGGCGAACACGCTGGAGGAAACCCCCGGGCACGCCCGCTTGCTCCGGCTCGAGTCGCCCGTGCTCCGAGACGTCGAACTCGCCAAGGTCCGGGAGCTGGATCGCCCCGGCTTCCGGGTCCGGGTCCTCTCCACCCTCTTCGACAGGTCCGAGGGGGAGCCGGGCCTCGGCGCGTCGGTGGAACGCCTCCAGGCCGAGGCCGCCCGGGCCGTCGCCGACGGGGCGACGATTCTCGTCCTCTCCGACCGTGGCGTCGACTTCGACCGCGTCGCCATCCCCGCGCTCCTGGCCACGTCGGCGGTTCATCATCATTTGATCCGAGAAGGCCTGCGGACGCGTTGCGGCCTGGTGGTCGAGACGGGCGAGGCCCGGGAGATCCACCACTTCGCCCTGCTGATCGGCTATGGCGCCGGGGCTGTTAACCCCTATCTCGTCTTCGAGACCTATCAGGCCTTGGCCCGCGAGGCGATGCTGCTCGACCCGCAAGGGACCCCGATGGATCTCACCCTCGCCGAGAAGAACTACGGCAAGGCGATCGACCAGGGGCTCCTGAAGATCTTCAGCAAGATGGGGATCAGCACCCTGATGAGCTACCGGGGGGCCCAGATGTTCGAGGCGATCGGGCTCGGCCGGTCGCTCATCGAAGGGTACTTCACCGGGACTCCCACCCCCATCGAAGGGATTGGGATCGAGGCGGTCGCCCGCGAGTCGCTCGTCCGCCACGCGATCGGGTTCCCGAGTCTTCCGCCGGTCGAGGAGCCGGACCTCGACGGCGGCGGCGACCACATGTGGCGCCGTCGGGGGGAGTACCACATGTGGAACCCCGAGACGATCCAGAAGCTCCAGCACTCGCTGCGGAAGAACGAGTTCGCCAGCTACAAGGAGTTCGCCGACGCCGCCAATGACGAGAGTCGGCACCTCTGCACCCTCCGGGGACTCCTCGAGATCCGCAAAGGACGCAAGCCGATCCCCCTCGAGCTGGTCGAGCCGGCCAAGGAGATCGTCAAGCGGTTCTTCACCGGCGCGATGAGCTTCGGAAGCATTAGTAAGGAAGCCCACGAGGCCCTGGCGATCGCCCTGAACCGGATCGGCGGGCGGAGCAATACCGGCGAAGGGGGGGAAGACCCCATCCGGTTCAAGCGCGACGCCAACGGCGACTTGCGCAGCAGCGCCATCAAGCAAGTGGCCAGCGGACGGTTCGGCGTCACGGCCAACTACCTGGCGAACGCCGTCGAGATCCAGATCAAGATGGCGCAGGGGGCCAAGCCGGGGGAGGGGGGGCAGCTCCCCGGCCACAAGGTCGACAACTTCATCGCGAAGACCCGGTACAGCACCCCCGGCGTGGGCCTGATCTCGCCCCCGCCCCACCATGATATCTACAGTATTGAGGATCTCGCTCAGCTCATCTTCGACCTCAAGAACGCCAACCCGCACGCGGAGGTCTCGGTCAAGCTCGTGGCCGCCGCGGGGGTCGGGACGATCGCCACCGGGGTCGCGAAGGGGTATGCCGACCGGATCCTGATCAGCGGCGACTCCGGAGGGACCGGCGCCTCGCCCCTCTCGAGCATCCGGCACGCCGGAGTCCCCTGGGAGATCGGGCTGGCGGAGACCCAGCAGACCTTGATCCGCAATGGCCTGCGCGGTCGCGTCCGGCTCCAGACCGACGGGCAATTCAAGACGGGGCGCGACGTCGTCGTCGCCGCGTGCCTGGGGGCCGAGGAATACGGGTTCGCCACCGCCCCGCTGATCGCGATGGGCTGCATCATGATGCGGAAGTGCCACCTGAACACCTGCCCGGTCGGCATCGCCACCCAGGATCCCGTCCTCCGGGCCCAGTTCACGGGGACTCCCGATCAAGTCGTCGACTACCTCTTCTTCGTGGCCGAGGAGGTCCGCGAATTCCTGAGCCTGATGGGATTTCGGACCCTGGACGAGATCATCGGGCGCTCGGACCTGCTGGAGGCGGCGGACCTCAGCGGCCACTGGAAGGCGCGGTCACTCGACCTCTCACCCCTGCTGCACCGCCCCGACGTCCCCCACGGGACCCCGATCCGCCGCGTCGAGCGCCAGCCGGACATCCTCGCCGAGCAACTCGACTGGGAACTCCTCCGCTCCAGCAAGGACGCCCTCGAGAACCAGAAGCGGGTCGAGCGGACCCTGCCGATCACCAACCGGAACCGCACGGTCGGCACCCTGCTGAGCTACTTCGTGACCACCCGCTACGGCGAAGCCGGACTCCGCGAGGACACGATCGACTTCCAGTTCCTCGGCAGCGCCGGGCAGAGTTTCGGGGCGTTCCTCACCCGAGGGATCACCCTAAGGGTCCGAGGCGACGCCAACGACTACATCGGCAAGGGGCTCTCCGGCGGAAAGCTGATCGTCGCGCCCCCGCTCGAGGCGACCTACAAGGCCGAGGAGAACATCATCGTCGGCAACGTGGCCCTCTACGGGGCCACGGGGGGTGAAGCCTACTTCCGAGGCCTCGCGGGCGAGCGGTTCGCCGTCCGGAACAGCGGGGCCAAGGCGGTGGTGGAGGGGATCGGCGACCACGGTTGCGAGTACATGACCGGCGGCGTGGTCGTCATCCTCGGGCCGACCGGCCGGAACTTCGCGGCCGGGATGAGCGGCGGGGTGGCCTACGTCTACGACCCCGACGGACTCTTCCGAGACCGCTGCAACCTCGAGATGGTCGACCTCGTCCCCGTCGAGGACTACAAGGATGTCGGCCTCTTGAGCAACCTCATCAACCGGCACGTCCTCCACACCGGGTCGACCGTCGGCGACCAGATCGTCAACGACTTCTCCGCCGCCCTCGGGCGATTCATCAAGGTCTTCCCGCGCGACTATCGCCGGGTGATCGAGCAGAGCAAGCTCGTCCAGCGGCAGTGGGAACTGATCAACGGTTGATCGTGTAGGCGAAGCGAAGCGGAGACCGAGAATGGCCGACCCCCGAGGCTTCCTGAACATCGACCCCCAGAAGCCCACTCCCCGGCCGATCCACCAGCGGATCAAGGATTTCGGGGAGCTCTACCAGGCGATGCCCGAGGAAGGGCTCCGCGCCCAGGCGTCGCGCTGCATGGACTGCGGGATCCCGTTCTGCCACACCGGTTGCCCGCTCGGGAACCTGATCCCCGACTGGAACGACCTCGTCCATCGCAATCGTTGGCGGGAGGCGCTCCGGGCCCTGCACGACACGAACAACTTCCCCGAGTTCACGGGCAAGACGTGCCCCGCACCTTGCGAGTCGTCGTGCGTCCTCGCCCTGAGTGGCGCCCCGGTGACGATCAAGAACATCGAGCTGGCGATCGTCGACAAGGGTTGGGAGATGGGGTGGATCCGCCCCCATCCCCCCGAATTCGAGACGGGCAAGCACGTGGCCGTAGTCGGCAGCGGACCGGCCGGCCTCGCCGCCGCCCAGCAGCTCCGCAAGGCCGGTCACGCGGTCACCGTCTTCGAACGAGACGACCGCCTTGGGGGCCTCCTGACTTACGGCATCCCCGACTTCAAGATGGCCAAGGAGTATGTCGCTCGACGGGTCGAACAGCTCGAGGCCGAGGGGATCCGCTTCGTCGTCAATGCGGACGTCGGAGGTTCCATCGACCCCCGCGAGCTCCGCAACGCCCACGACGCCGTGCTGCTGACGGTCGGTGCCTCGCGGTCCCGCGACCTCGAGATCCTCGGTCGAGGCCTCAAGGGCGTCGAGCTGGCCATGCCGTTCCTGACGCAGCAGAATCGGCGAGGCTTCGGCGACGCCGAAGTTGGCGAGCCGATCTTCGCGACCGGTAAGAATGTGATCATCATCGGCGGCGGCGACACCGCGGCCGACTGCCTGGGGACGTGCCATCGTCACCAGGCCCGCTCGGTCCTCCAACTCGACTACAACCCGCGTCCCCCCGAGAACACGAACCCGGACACCCCCTGGCCGCTCTGGCCGAAGATCCTCCGGATCTCGCCCGCGCACGAAGAAGGGGGGAAACGCGACTGGCAGATCAAGACCAAGCAGTTCGTCGGCGACGAGAACGGCCACGTCAAGGAATTGCACGCGGTCCGCGTCCACCAATACTTCGACGAGGCGGGCGAGCGGCAGTTCGAGGAGCTCCACGGCACCGACCTGAAATTCCCTTGCGAGCTCGTCCTCCTCGCAATCGGCTTCTCCGGTCCCGAGCCGACCTTGCCCGGCCTCCTCGGCCTCGCGTTGAACGAGAACGGGGCGCTCGCCTGCGACCGCCGCTACATGACCTCGCAAGCCGGCGTCTTCGCCGCGGGCGATTGCCGACGCGGCCAGTCGATCGTGGTCTGGGCCATCGCCGAAGGACGAGAGGCCGCGCGACATATCGACGAATACCTGATGGGACACCCCAGCGCCCTCCGCGCTCGGGATAGCTCGTCCTTCCTGGTCGAGTCGCCGGTCAAGGCTACGCTCTGATCGAATCGGGAAGACGTTCGATGAGAGCCACAAAAGGAACGAGACGTCGGGCCCGCGGTCGTAGGCCCGACGTCTCGGTTTCGTCCGTTTCTCGGTGCTTGCCCTCGCCCAGGCGGGACTTTGTAGCGCGTCAGATCGCGCCCGAGGCGGTCGGCCGCATCGACAGTTGGGAATCTCCCGAGACGACTTCCGCACCCTGATCGTCCACGCCGTCGGCCCAGAGGACCACGGGAACGGTCGTCAAGAGGATCCGGATGTCGAGGCCGACCGACCAATTGTCTTGGTACCAGAGGTCGTATCGGACCTTGTCATCCCAACTGATGGAATTCCTGCCGTTGATCTGGGCCCACCCGGTGATCCCGGGAAGGACGTCGTGGCGGCGGGTTTGCTCCGGGGTGCACATCGCGAGATATCGTGGGACCTGGGGGCGGGGGCCGACCAGGCTCAACTCTCCCAGCATGACGTTCCAGAGCTGCGGGAGCTCGTCGAGGCTCGTCTTGCGCAGGAGCCGGCCGAGGTTGGTGATCCGCTCGGCGTCGGAGAGGGGCTCGCCGTCCGGACCGAAGGCTTCGCGCATCGTCCGGAACTTATAGATCAGGAACGGCCGGGCGCGGTATCCCAGGCGGACCTGGCGGAAGAAGATGGGACGGCCCATCGCCAGGTAGATCGCCGCGGCGATGGCCAGGAACAGCGGGGCCAACACGATCAACGCCATCGTGGCGAGCGTCAAGTCGACGAGCGACTTGACGAAGGGGCGAACCGGCCGGGCCGTGGGCTTCGCGTCCGGGCGACTCGAATTCGTCGCCGCCCGGCGTTCGCCGAAGCCGGTCGTCTCTCGGCACATCCCCTGGACGGTTGCGTTGGCGCGATGATCTCGCCGACCCATGATGAAATCGACTCCTGAATAAGTCCGATCCGGATAAACGAGTCGAGATAGTGCGTTCGTAAGCTGCGGAAGTCCTGCAAGCAGACCCGTCCAAGTCGACCGACACCGACCCGCGGGCGCTCGTTGCGCAGCCGCCCCCGGCATCCTCCCGGAGGAGGACGAGCTTGAAGCACGGGCCGATCCTCTCGGGGGACGAGATCCCCGCAGACCCGCAGCGATCTGAACTAAATGAGCACCGAGCGTCAGGTTGGCGCCTTGACCATGGCGCCGAGGGAGCAGCATCGGTGAAAGTCCCATCCTTGGGCGCCACTCTGAATCGGGCTGGAAACCAAACTGAGCGTCTCGAAGCCGTCCACTGGCTTCTCGCTTCGGATCCTTCCCGAGTCCCCGGGTTAGGTCGTTAGACCCTCTCGGAGGTCGGAAGCTTCGGGTCCGAGGATATCGCGCCGGGCTGCGACATTAAGGAGGTCGTTCAAGAGAACCCGGCCGGCTTACCCTCGAGTCCGTCGATGAACTTGTAAAGTGATAGAGCTAAGTATTTTGCGGCCTCGGCCGAGGAGGCGAATCGGTCACAAGCCTTGAGATTTAGGGGTTAGCGTCGTTGTGGCTTGACGATGCGGCGGGAGGAGTCGGCACATCAGGGTGATCTCCATCTGAGGCGGGCGACCCCGCGGGCCGAGTCGGAATTCAGGCGAGAAGTTACCAACCGTGCTAATCCAGGCAAGTCCAAATTATGGAAATCGGGGGGGACCTCGGCTTCCTCGGTAATTCGTAGGTGGGGGGATTGTTCGATATGGCTCTTGGAAGCCGGGTGAAGGAGGGGAGACGGGCTCGGGACATTCGTCTTCGGTTTCCGGTCCCCCTCTCGTTTTCCGGTGACGTTCGAGTCAGGTCACCATTCGGCTCGATTCCATCATCCGGAACGTCAAGGTGAAGGAGGCCGGGCCGGTGAAGGCTTCGGCGATCCACTGGCCTTGGACTCGCCGGGCCAGCACGATGTCGCCGAGTCGGGGTGCCCGGGGGCCGAACACGAGGACCATGAGCGGTTCGGCCGAGGTCGAGACGAGGATCGCCGCCGCCCCTTCGTCCGGCCGGGTGTCGTCGAAGACGACGGGGCGGGCGGCGAAGTAGAGCCCGGGGGTCTTGGGGAGACGGCCGCAGTCGACGACCTCGGCCAGGACCGCCCCGGCCTTGATGGCCTCGGCGACCCGCTTGTCCTCCCAACTCTCCGACTTGGTTCGCCTGGGTAGCATCGGACGACTCTCCACGTCTCCTCGCTTCGCGACTTTCATCAAACAAGCTCCGGCGTTGCGACGTCCGATCCGGCCGATGCTGACCCAGGAAACCCGTCAATTCCTTTCAGGCAACCGCCGGGCGGCGGTATCGCTTCGTCGCGAAGCAGAGTCCGACCAGGCCGATTCCGAGGAGCCCGACCGAAGTCGGCTCGGGGACGGCGGTCAGCGTGATGTTGTCGAAGGTCGCAGACGGGAAGAGGTTCGCCGTGAGGAGCCCGGTCGGCTGGTCGAACAGGCGGATGCCGATGTTACCGGTGGGCGGGGTGCTCCCCGTCGTGAAGGTGAGCTGCAAGGTGTAGTTGTTGCTACCCAAGGGCGTCAAGGTGACGAGCCCCGCCCCTGCCGTGGACGTCGAAGCCACATCAGATCCGTTCGAGGTCAGCGCGATACCCACGTTACGACTCTGCAGAAGTCCCAGTGAGAGCGTCGCGCCGGCGTTGACGTCCGCGGACAGCGTATAGGTTGCGTTGGCTGCGTAAGTCTGGCCGAGCGTCTGGGAGAAATATCCGTTGTTATTGGTGAGGCCGAGGCCGAGGACGTTGAGGCCGACCACCCCGCTGATGGTCGCGGCGCCGCTGCCGATCGTCAACGACGGAGGAGCCAGGATGCCGAGGGTGCCGTTGTACGTCCCCGACCAGGGGCCGGACCCGATCTGGGCCGAGCCCGAGGGGTTGAGGAGGCCGCCGCCGACCGTCCCGTTATCGCCGGCGTCGGAGAAATCCCCGTTGGGCACGGGGATGACGGCCGCCCGGGCGGGGGCGGCGACCAGGCACATCGCGGCGGCGACGGCCAGTAGGGACGCGAGACGGACCAGGGAGACCTTGCGGGAAATGGTCGAGTACATTCGTCGAACGCTCCGTGATGAAGGTGCCTAAATAAGGTTCCCGCGGTTTCGCGGGCCCGATCCTCAAGAAATGAGATCCGGAATGCCGCATACCACAAAAATCATCAATCAACATTAATGATGTTGCGAAAATGCAGCGATCCGGTTCACGCCTACGGTTGAGCAGATTTCGATCGAGATGAGCTGGTCGGTGGGTTGGCCGGTCAGCGCGATCCTCTTCGGTCGGGGCTTCCCCCCTTCCCGTCTCGGCGGGACAGGTTGCCGAGCCGTCCGTCGTTTGCAGTGCGGGGGCCGTGACCTCGTCGGTTGGCTTCGGCCTTCGTCGTGCGAAATCCAGAATGCTGGATCCGATTAGACTCGTCAACTCTTGGTGCGAACGTTGCGAAAAAGCACCGAGTGGCAATCATGTTCTGAGACGTAGAGGCCGTGACGTCAGCAATCGTCGGTGTAATAGACGCCCCCGCCGCACGGCCCCGAAACGCCTCTGCAGCCGGATTTCGGTCGCGTCGGGACGCATTTCCCGTCTTCCTGTCGGCGGGGAACGCGGGCGATTTTCCTTGGAGTCGAGAGCGCGTCGCCGAGCTCTCCGTAAAGCCACTTTCCGGGGTTTACCCCGCCGGACGTGGCGAGGAGAGTTGCCTGACGGGATTCAAAATGATCGATCCAACGAGGATCGTCAACTCTTGTTATTAGTGTTGTGAAAATGCAGCGAAAGCTATGAATCGCTCGATGAAGAATCGGGCGATTTCCGGGGAAAGCCAGGGTTCTTGCTCCGTGATGCCACATCGTTATCGTTGTGCAGCGACTGCGACGGGCTGCATCGCCCCGGAATGTGGTGAAATTCTTCGCCGAGCTATCCGTCCGAATGACGCACGGGCCTTGACGCCCCGGGATGTGTTCTGTCACATCGCCGAGCTATCCGTGAGAGACCAAACTCCGTCCCGCTCGATGCGGCAGGGCTCGAATCGGCGAACCGACAGGGGCGGCGGACCAGGGTTGGCCCGCAAACCCTCGCGTCTGGTTTCTTTATGATAGGTTACATGCCTGCAGCTCGTGGAGTTGCCTTGGAATCGGTTGAAATTATCAACCTCGGAATCGGGCTCCGGAATTCCTGTAATAGTGCGCAAACGTAACGAGTGAGCGGATTGCTATCGATTATCGCCGCTTCTGAGCCTTGCATCGACATGACTTCCACTCGAAAGGCTTCGATGCCCCGAGGGCCTGTTGAGCTCGAGCCCGATGTCTCTTGGGGCAGCCGGGCGATGAATTGCCGAGCTCTCCGTGTAATAGTCGAGGCTTCACCCGAAGCCGAGCTTGTTGTTGCCTTCCGGTATTAGTGCGGACTCGAGAGTCTGCTCACGAAACAACGCCGAGCTCTCCGTAGTCCTCTGTTCCTGGAACTGGCTCGGCTTCTGTCCCGAAACCCGATCCATCCCTCAACGCCAGACATCTGCCGCGGCGGCGTAAGCCTGCGAACTGCGCCGAAGGTCCATTGGCTGGAGTCGGCTACGGAGCGGCACGTAGTCTCGGGTAAGTCATCGAGGTTGAGGGAGGGTCCTCGGAAGTGGAGTTCGGCCTCGCCCCTGCCCACTTGTTCGATCCGGGGCTGGCGATCGTTGGGTGGTTCACGCCGGGGGCGATAAGTCACTTGTTGCTGCGCGACGCTGGTGGTGCCAACCGGCCTAGCTGTGGTCTAATCGGCCCAGCACCGACCTCGGTCCATGATCCGGCCGGATCCTGGTGCGGATTCTCCCTTTCCGATTCCCATTCGTCTGAAAATCTCAAATCCTTTGGACTTCGAGATCGTCAGGGCGTTTCTGTAACAACACGCCTCTGAAAGGAGCGTGAGATTCAACCGCTCCCAAGCGAACAGGACACCGCAGGTTTTCGGGTCTGAATCGAAGCTTGAGGGAGGCTGTCGACGCGGTGGGAAGGTAATAAACAGGAATGGGGTGAGGCGGAAGGATGCGTTGGTGTTGTTCGGGTGTCGCGAATGGCTTCGTCGTCTGGTAAGAAAATCCAGAAGATTTGACGTGCGGGGCCACAGAATGACGCTCGTCCCTGCGTTTAGCCTGATCGGCCGAATGCCCGTGAGGCGTACCGGGGAGGCCTTCTCAGACGGGCTGCAAAGACGGTGATGACACGCCGAGCTATCCGTATTTTTGGCTGGGAATCCCGCGAATTCGTTAAGTCAGGAGGAGGTGGACGCGATTTGGGCTAAACCTGAAAGGGCGGACGAAGTCATTTCGAAACAACAACATCTTCGACATGATCGCATTTGACTGACGTCCAAGCCTTCGAGGTCGATTTTGTGGCGCCCGAAGTGGTTATTACCATCGGCCAAAGCATTCAGATTCTTCGTCAAATGAGAGGGTTAACGTCGAAAACTGGCGATTCCGATGCGCCGCATCTTGCCCTAAGAGACCGTAAAAGGCATGGTATATGACATAACGATTTTTCCCGGATGTCGCCATTCGAAGGCTACGGTTCTATGTTATGGGGGTGCCAGGGTCGCTCGGACCCCCGTAAACTATCGATCTCGACCCATTTCTCTGGTATTCTCACATCCGGGATCGGGTTATAGGGTAAGGAGGACGCCGATGGATATTTTGGGCGGACGGTCCCCGCAGGCGGCGGCGCGGCCGAATGCGCCGACCCGGATCGTAGGGAGGCTCCTCATCGTCGAGGACAACTCGATGTCGCGTCGAGTCCTCGAGACCTTGTTCAGCATGAGGGGCTGGGAGGTCTCGTCGGCGTCGACGCTGGTCGAGGCGTTCGAGAGACTCTCTCCCCCCCCGGACTGCATCATCCTGGACCTGATGCTCCCCGACGGCGACGGCGAGGAGATCCTCCGTCATGTCCGAGAGCAGAATCTCCCCTCCCGGGTTATCGTGACCACCGGTTGCCACGACCCGATCCGACTCGCGGCGGTTTCCCAACTGGTGCCGGCGGCGCTACTTTACAAGCCGCTCGACTTCTTCCACATCGCGTTCGCGTGTCGTGCGCCCGAGCCGAGGACGATCGACACTCCGGTCGCCCTGGCCGAAGCGTCCGGCGTCGAACGCTGACCGGGCGAATTCGGACGAAGCTCGCGCCCGGATTCAAATCGCGGTTTTGAAAAAGTCGAAATGCGTTAGGATGTAGAAGTCTTTGGGGTTTTCGAGTCGTCGGCGACTCAACTCTTCGCGGAGAACCTGTCACGACGTCTGTCCGCGTGACCTGGATGCCCCGACCGCTGATCGACTCTAGGACTTCTTGGGCCCGCCCTGCGGACTCCCCGGAGGTTGCGTGGAGTCGGTCCAAGCCAGTCTACCAGTCGGGCGAGGGCGTTGCCGGCTCGAGGACTTGGGTCCATCCCGGTCCTCCGTGGAGGCTCGAGGCGCGGACGCATTTTTGTGTTCGTGACCTGCGAAGGGATTTCCGCGATGGCGTGCCACTCGCCAAATTATGGGCGTGACGGCGTCCGGAAGCGATGTCCTGCGGACGAGTCACCCGGAGGATCCGGGACATGACGGCAAGCGTTCGAAATGGGGATCAACGGACTTGGACGAGGGGGACACGTCGTCATCGGCGGAGCCAGCTGCTCGCAATCGCTCGCGGTGCTTTCCTACTGAGGCTGGTACGGGGCGAAGGCGAGGCTGCTGCAGGCCGTGAGGAGCCTTGCGAGGTCGAGGGGTTTGGGCATGAGCAGGTCGGGCTTCAAGGGCAGGACCCTGGCGACACAGTCTGGGTCGAGGGCACCCGAAGTGATGGCGACGAATGTCCTCATTCCCGTCTTCCTCACATGGCGGAGGACCGACACCCCGTCTCCGTCCGGGAGCCACAAGTCGAGGATGATCATGTCCGGCGGTGGGTCGAGGGCTTCGAGGGCACCGGCCACCGTCGTGGCGGTGCTGACACCCCAACCCCAGGAAGCGAACAGACGCTGGAGTGCTCGACGAGTCGTGTCATCGTCCTCGACGATCAAGACTCGATCCCCGGCTTGCTGGTGCATCTGAGGAATCCTCTCCGTAGTCGGTCGGCGTCGACCATTCCGCCCGGACCTCGCGGTCTCGGGTCAACTGAGGCATCCGGCCGTCGACCGCGGCGCTGGACGCCCGTAAAGATTTGGGTGATCGGTAGAGAGCGTTCCGAAGCGACGTCGTCTCCGCGGCCTCGACGGGGTACGAAAAAGATAGAACACGCGTAGACGTTGTGTTTCACCCCGGAGCGTCGGGATCGAAAAGCCTCGGGACCGAGTGCGAGTCGGTCGGGTTTCCACGTAGTCGACTCCGGCTCACGACGATCTCCGATCTAGCCCGGAACGCCGTTCTGATCCGTTCCACCTTTGGGCGTTGTTGTCGGCGGACGTGACTTGAAGGAAGACCTCGACGACTTTCGGGTCGAGATGGTTGCCCGACAAGGAACGGATGTGCTCGCGTACCTTCGCCTCGGGCCAGGCGTTTCGGTAGGGGCGTTCCGAGCAGAGGGCGTCCCAGATGTCGACCGCGGCGAAGATCCTCGCGGCGAGCGGGATCTGTTCGTCTTTCAATCCGAGGGGATAGCCGGTGCCGTCCCACTTCTCGTGGTGGGCGTAGGGGATCTCGAGCGCCGGGAGGAGGAACGGGATCGGCGAGAGCCACTCGTAGGCGTAGACCGGGTGCTGTCGCATGATCTGGAGTTCTTCGTCGTCGAGCGGCCCACGCTTGAGCAAGATCGAGTCGGGGATGCCCATCTTGCCGATGTCGTGCAAGAGCGCCCCGCGGCGGATCTGGACGAGTTGGTGGCCCCGGACGCCCATCGCTCGGGCCAGGCGGAGGGACATCTCGGTGACCCGTTGCGTATGGCCCTCGGTCTCCTTGTCGCGGAGGTCGAGCGCCCGCGACCAGCCTTCGATTGTGGCGTCGTAAGCGGTTGTAAGTTCGGAGTTCGCGCGTTGGAGGTCGTCGAAGAGCGTGGCGTTGTCGACGGCGATCGCGGCCTGGTTCGCCAGGGTCTCGAGGAACTCGATCCACTCGGGATCCGGGTCGAGCGGGGCGCGATGGAAGATCTCCAGGACCCCTTTGACCTGACCTTTGGAGACGAGGGGGATCGCCAGGAGCGAGCGGAACGACTCTTCTTCGAGAAAGGTCTTCTTGGTGAAGTCCGGATCCATCTCGTCCAGGTCGGGGACCCTGATGAGGCGGCGCTCGAGCGCGGCGCGTCCGGCGAGGGATTCGCCGAGCGGGAGATGCAGTTGGCTGATCGCCGTCCCCCGGAATCCTCGGCCGGCGGCGTAGTTCAGGGTCTGGGTCTGGGGCGAGAGCCGGAGCACGGCGGCCGCGTGGACCCCGAGTTGACTGGTCACCTGGTCGAGCACCGTCTCCAGGGTGAGGCGCAGGTCGAGGCTCGCGGTGATCGCCAGGTCAATCCGGCGGAGGGCGTCGATCCGCTCCAGGCGGCGTTGGAGTCGGGTGTTGAGCTCCCTGGCTTCCAGCTCCGCCTGGCGACGGCCGGTGATGTCGGTCCCGACCCCGACGACTTCCTCCACGGCCCCGCTCGCGTCTCGGACCGGGGTGAAGCGGCAGTTGAAGCTCAAGCCGGCGACGTCCACGATCTCGTCGAAATCCTCGCCGTCGAGGGCCCGACGGACCTGGGCGATGATCAGCGGGAAGTCGCGATACATGTCGAAGGCCGAGCGGCCGACGGCCTCACCGGGCCTTAGGCCGAGGACCTCGAGCCCTCGGCCTTCGGAAAGGGTGAAGACCCCGTTGCGGTCCAGGGCGAAGAGGATGATCGGCGCGCTGGTGATGACGGTCTGGAGCCGCTCCCAACTCCGGCGGACGGCCTTCTCGGAGAGGTTCCGGATCTCGCGCTCCGCGCGCACGCGCTCGGCGTTCTGTCCGCGGAGCTCGAGTTGGGCGGTGACCTGTCGGCCCAGGGCCTCGAGCGACTCGCATTGATCGGATGTCAGGGTCTTCGGTTTGCGGTCGAGGACGCAGAGGGCACCGACCACGTGCCCCTCCGGGCTCCGAAGCGGCGTCCCCGCGTAGAAGCGGACGTGGGGCTCCGAGACCACGAGCGGGTCATTGGCGAACCGAGGATCGGCCAGGGTGTCGGGGATGACCATCACCCCGTCCTGTTGAACCGTTTCGTGGCAGAACGAGACCTCGCGCGGGATCCTCACCGGCTCGAGCCCGGCCCAGGCCTTGAACCACGTCTTGCCCGCGGAGATGAAGCCAATGAGGCCGATCGGTGTGCCGCATACGGTCGCGGCGAGGCGGGCCAGGTCGTCGAATCGGGCTTCCGGTGCGGTGTCCAAGATCTCGTAACGGTCCAGTGCGGCGAGTCCCTCGAGCGAGTCTTGAGTTTCCAGGCCTTCGATTATCGCCATGCTCGCTCCGGGACTCGACCGTTTCACGACTTATGGATTACCGGACGACGAATGGGTGCGGGATCATTCCTGACTATGTAAGAGGGGCTGGCGGCCTCCGGCAAGCGAGGGACTACCTGGAATCCTTCCCGAGTCGGCCACTAACCACCGCGCTCGCCTAACGGACAACTCGGCAGAGTGGTCTTCTCCAACGCTAGTCTAGGATCCGTTGACGGCTTTTCCTGACATCGAACGCAAACTCGCCGATTTTTCCGTACGCAACGCGAAATCCGTGGGCTATTGTCGCTATCTAGGCCCGTCTCTCGGCATCGTAGGATCGGTTGGCTCCCGTATTTTGCCCACTTTATCATGGTTGGGGCCCGGGTTTCCAGGAAATCTCGGATTATTTCCGAAATAGGCGGATTCCCTCCATTCCGGATCTCCTGGCCAAACGGGACTTCGCCGGTGGGCACTCGGTATCCTGGGCTTCAGGCTATGGCTCTAGATAAGGGGTGAAACCTGGGTAATCGGCTTTCGAACGTGGACGGGATTTTGCCCTTGTTGCAAAATCCGTTTTTTATATCCGATCGGGGGTAAGTCCTGGCCTAGAGTTTTCGGGAGTGACGACAGAGCGGTGACATCGAGGGCGTCCCCCCGGGTCCCGGGCGAGAGTGGACCCTTACTAGTTAAATTGTAGGTATGAGATGAATCGATCCGCGAAGCACTCTGTTTCGGTTGCCCAGGTGGCGGTCGTCGCGATCGTGACGGTGATCGGAATCGCTTCGTATCGGAGCGTCTCGGGCTTCCTGGCGACGTCGGGACGGGTCGAGCACAGCCATCGGGTCATCGAGGCGCTGGGTACGCTCATGCGCCTGACCGACGATGCCGAGCGTGGGCAGCGCGGTTATCTGTTGACGGGGGACGAAGCAGACCTGGCTCTCTATCGACAGGCGGCCGACGGGCTGGGTCAGGCCCTTTCCGGTCTCGGCGGTTTGATCGACGACTCCGGGCAACGTCAGCGGTTCGAGGGGCTCCGGCGTGCGGTCGTCGGGAAGACGGACGAACTCGCCGGGACGATCCAGACGCGACGGGCCGAAGGGCTCGATGCCGCCCTCAAGGCGGTCCAGACGGGGCGAGGGCATCGCCTGATGGAAGAGGTCCGCGGGATCATGCGGGCGATGGAGGATGAGGAACGCGCGAGGCTGGACGTCCTCTCCATGGAGTCCGCAGAGAACTCCCGAGGTACGACGGCGACGATCACCATCCTCTGTGCGCTCTTGTTCTGGGCCATCTACGCCCTGGTTCGTCGAGAGCGGGCCAAGCAAGACCTCGACCTCGAGAACGCCCGGCTGGTGGAACTCGCCACGATCGACGCACTCACCGGGTTGGGTAATCGTCGCCACTTCGACGAGGTCTTGAAATCCATGTTTGCGGACTCGGTCGAGGGAGGGCTTCCTCTCACACTGCTGATGATGGACCTCGACGGGTTCAAGTCCTACAACGACACCTTCGGCCACCCGGCCGGCGACGACGCCTTGGGACGAGTCGCGGGCCTGATCCGAGGCGGGGCCCGCAAGCGGGACCTGGTCGCCCGTTATGGCGGGGAAGAATTCGTCGTCCTCCTCCCCGAAACCGACGCCAGGGAAGGATGCGTCGTCGCGGAGCGACTCCGGCTCGCCGTCGAACAGCACGACTGGCCGCTCCGCCCCATGACCGTCAGCCTGGGGATCGCGACCTTGCGTCCGGGCCTCCCCGATCCCCCCGCCCTGATCGCACAGGCGGACCAGGCCCTCTATCACTCGAAGCACCGGGGCCGGAACTGCGTCACCCACCACGAGGATCTGAAACCCGGCGCCGGCGGGACGACCCCCCACGGAAACAGCGACTCGGCCCGCCCCTCGATGGCCGCCGACCCGCGTGAGCCGCACTGCCTCTCCTGATCATCGAGGCGTCGCCCCGCTCAATTCAATCACGGGCACGCACGCCGATCCGGATATGGGCCGGATCGCTCGCGGCGGCGAACGCCCGCTCGGCCTCGCCGAGCCCGTACCATCGGGCGACGAGATTCGAGAGGGGAAGTCGGTGGTGGTTCTCGGCGAGGAAGCTCACGGCCTGGGCCAGGTGCCTCGGCGCGTAGTTGTGAACCCCCTTCAGGGTGAGGCAACGGCGAACGAGCTGCTCGACGTCGAAGAGGACCGCGGGGGCGGGATACACCGCGCCGACGGCGATGAGCGTCCCCCCGATTCGCAGCGATCGCCACGCGTCGTCGAATCCTCGCGGATTTCCCGAGAGCTCGAGGGCGACGTCGGCCCCGAGCAATCCCGAGGCCGCGCCGACGGTCGACGTCAACTCCGCCGGAGTCGTCACGCGCGAGGCTCCGAAGGCGGTCGCCAGCTCGAGCCGATCGTGGCGGACGTCGATCGCGATCACCTCAGACGCCCCGAGCGAGCGGGCGAAGGCGATGGCCGTGAGGCCGAGGAGTCCGGCCCCGTGGACCGTGACCGTGCGCCCGGCCAAAGGCCCGGCGGCCTCGACGGCCGCGGCGATCGTCGCCGAGGCGCAGCTCGAGGGGCAGGCGACGTCGAGCGGTAGGTCCGGAAGCGCGACGACCGCGGTCCCGGGCGCCAGCAGGCAGTGCTCGGCGAGCCCGCCGCGGAGCTCCTGACCCGGTTTCATCCGTTCATGACCATACTTGACCGCATGGAGGCATTTCTGTGGGAGGCCTCGCAGGCAGAAGATGCATCCGCCGCAAGCCGCGACGATCGCCCAGGTCACGCGTGTCCCTTTGGCGAGCGGCATGCCGAGCTGGTCGACTCGGGGGGCCCCTTCACCGAAGGACGCGACTTCGCCCACGATCTCGTGGCCGAGGATCGTCGGGGTCGGCGTGCTTCGTCGCCCTTCGTAGGTATGGAGGTCGCTGCCGCAGAGCGTACACCCGAGGACGCGGATGAGGAGCTCGCCCGCCCTGGGCTCGGGGGTCGGGACCCGGCGGAGGGCGAGTCGCCCCGGCTCGCCTTCGAAAACTGCGGCCAACGAGGTCAACACGCGAGGGCCTCGAGGTGACGTCTGGAGTCGGCGTGCGTCACGCCGGGACCTTCGCAAAGTATCGCCAGGCCAGGACCAGGCACAAGGTCGAAACGACGCACGCGACCCCGCAGGCGATCTCGAAGAAGTCCAGGACATGCGCGTAACTGCCGAGTCCCGCCCTCGCCAGCATGACGGCGACGTAACCGAGGTAGCCCACGGAATCGGCCAAATACATGAGGAAGCCGACGTTCGCGCGGTCGCGGGTCATGGCGATGAGCCGCTCGAAGACGGTCGTGTGGACGGCGACATAGGGGAGGTAAAGACCCAGGCCGACCACGACCATGAACGAGAACCCGTCGGCCTGGCCGGAGGCTCGGCCGATCAGCGCGGCGGCGATGAGCAGGAAGCCGAGGCCGCAGGTCGCGAGGGCCGTGAAGAACGCCGCGCGATTGCTCCGGATCAGGCAGGCCGAGCCGTTTACCGCCATGACGCCGAGGGCCACGGGGATCTCGGACTGGGTGAACGTCGCCGGGACGGTCCCCGAACCGAGGCCTTTCCAGAGCTCGGCGGCGAAGTCGGCACGGATACTCCGGAGGATGGTCACCGCCAGGTAGATGGCGACGATCATCCCGAGCCCGAACGCGTGGCGCGCGACCCAGGCTCTTCGTTCTTCGCGACCGAGCGGAACGCGAGTCGTCCTGGCCGAGCGGTCGTGGTGGTCCGGGGCCGGCAGCCTCGACAACATCCACACCGCGACGACGAGCGGCGCTGCGAACAGGCCCCCCGCGGCGGCCGGCATCCAGGCCTCGGGGATGCCT
Source organism: Singulisphaera rosea (assembly GCF_054877945.1). NCBI lineage: Bacteria > Pseudomonadati > Planctomycetota > Planctomycetia > Isosphaerales > Isosphaeraceae > Singulisphaera > Singulisphaera rosea. Next base: position 110,979 of record NZ_JBTYIP020000011.1, read on the forward strand.
CGGCCGAGCAACCACGACCCGACCGACTTGGAGACCCCGTCGGCCAGGATGAAGCTCGCGCAGAGGCCCGCCGCCAGCGCTTCGGTCAGCCGACGTCCTTCGAGGAACCCCATCACGAGGCCGAAGACCATCCCGAGCGGCAACCCGTTCAGGAAGAGGCAGGCGGCGTTCCAAGGCCTCGGCGTCAGCCCGAAAAACAGGAGGGCCAGCTCCGCCCAGGCGACCAGCAACAAGATCGCCGTGGCCCGGCGCCTCGGCGACATCTCCGAGATCACGCGGATCCCCACGAACTTCGAAAGCGTATACCCGGCGACCTGCGCCACGACGAGCACCGTCTTGAAGTCGGCGCCGCCGAAGCCCGCCGCCGTGAACGGCTTGCGAAATCCATACATGCAGAAATACGTTCCGAACGCGGCGATGATGGCCCACACCGCATAGAGCGGGTGATTCCTCGTCTCGCCCGTTTCGGGAATTGGTGCGGTCGCTGTCGCCATCGCGCCCCTCGAATTCCTCGCGGCCCGTCGTCGGGCCCGCGTCGCCGTCCTGAAATACTGTCGAGGGAGTCTCCGCGATGCCGTCGGTGGATTTGATGAGGTTCGGATGAAAGCTTCGAGAGGAATTCCGGGCGGCACCTCCTCGGATTGATCCACAGATGACGCGGATGAACGCAGATTTGAAAACTATTAAAAATCAGCGTTCATCCGCGTCATCTGTGGATCGTATTGAATTTATGGTTAAAAGCGTTTGCCGGGATGTGAGCCCGCTCAATTAACCGGCGGCCTTCGCGCGTCGGGCGATCGTGCCGAGGTCGACGATGGCGGCACGATCGCCAGCGGCTCGGGCGAGGTCGCAGATCAGGTCGATCGCCTCGAAGTGGGGGTCGGCGACGACCAGGCACGACGGATGCGCGAGGAAGTCGTACACGGCGCGTCGTTCGATGACCTTCGAGACGCTCCTCCGGATGGCCTCGAGGAAGGGTTCGAGCTTCCAACGCCCCGTCCGCATGGCGTTGACGTCGCTGATCGGGCTCATCGGGATCTCGACCAGGCCCGACGGATAGACGAAAGGCTGCGCCGAGGGCCAGGCGTCGGCGATGCCGTCGAGGATTTTTCCCGAGGGGGCCTGGCCGGGCTCGGAGTGGGGATGGGGGGGGTACTTGCTGCTGACCCAGTCGTAGCCGAGTTTGAGGAGCATGCGTTGGATGTGGGCGAACTCGGCGAGGCCGTCGTAGAAGCCGCCGGGGGTCCGGAAGCCGGCGGGGTCGATCCCCAGTCGCAGCTTCATCGCCCGGGCGGCGAGCCGGGTGTTCTCCTCGAGGATCTGCGGGACGTCCTTCCCCTCGACGAGCCAGGGGGCGCGTTGGAATCGGAATTGCGTCTCGGGGACCGTCTTCGCACGCATGTTGACGTGATCGTACGTATGATTGCCGACCGGATGCCCTTCGCGGACGATCTCCTGGAGCCAGCCGATGTCTTCTTGCTCGAGGACTCGCCCGACCGCGAAGAAGTGGATCCGCCCCCCCTTGGCCTTCACCCGGCGCGCAGCCTCGAGGGCGTAGCGCTTGGTGTCGGCGTCGAGGTTCCCCTTCTCGTAGTCCCAGTGGGTCTGGTCCCAGGTGGGGTAGTGCCGGCTCATCTCGAGGTCGAGGGTGATCGAGATGAGGGCCCGGCCGTCGTCCGGGTCGGCGGGCCGGGCGTCCCGTGCGAGGGTCAGGCCGGCGCCGGCGGCGAGCGCCCCGGCGAGGAAGTCGCGCCGAGTTGTTCGGTTCGATCGCGTGGTCATCGTGGGTTCCTCGGGCCAGCGTCTGTCCCGAAACCCGGTTTCTCTGAAGAACCCGGGTTTCGGGAGGGATTTCAGCGAGCGGCGGCCTTCTCGGGGGAGGGGAGGGGGTGGACCCACGAGCTTTGCGTGATGAAGAGATTGAGCGCCGCGAATGACACGGAGGCGTTCGTCGCGAAGCGAGGACTCGGGTTTCCGGGGAAGGTCGCGATCGTGGCGTCGCCGACGAGGAAGACGTCGAAGTCGGGGGCGAGGTTCTTGTAGCCGGCCGTGGTCAGGCAGACGCACATGTCGGTGTTGTAGCCCGCGAGCAGGACGTGGCGGATCCCCTGGGCCTTGAGGAAGTCGCGGAGGGCGTCGTACCCTTCGCCGTCGTAGATGACCACGTCGCGCGGGTGGACCTCGATCGTCTTCATGACGGGGATCGGCTGCTCCCAGAACCCGGCGTGGTCGTACTCCGGGCCGGCGTCGAGGCCGGGGAAGCCGCGGAAGTATTCGACGGTCGGGGTCTCGGCCGACACCGCGAGGGTCTTGGGCAGGGCCTTCCCTTCATAAGGAAAGTCTTTGAGCTTGGCCTCGAGCTCCTTCCGCCCCTGAACTCGATCCTCGGCGGTCGGCTGGGATCGGAACGAGCGGTAGAGCTTCTTGCGGATCGGGTCTTCCTTGCCCGGCAGGCTGTAGGCGACGACGCCGACGCGGCCGCGCAGCGCTTTCAAGAGCGGGTCGATCACCTTGCCGCCGTGGTCGAGGACGATCCGGTTCTTGACCGGCGTGCATTGGAAGGCGACGCCGGCGGGCTCGGGGGTCTTCCACCCCTGGCCGTCGTCGATCCCCCAGGGGTGGACGACAATCACGGCGGTGCGGTCGGATCGGAGTCGATTCGGGACCTCGATGATCCCCCGGGCGTTGTACGAGAACCGCCAGGCGCGGACCTCGAGGTCGGCGCCCGGGTCGTCGACGAGGACCGGCGCCTCGAACCGGGCGATCTCTCGGATCGGCTCGACGAACTCGGGGTGGTCGGCCAGGATCGGCTTCGCGTCGACGATCGGCTTGAGCCGGTTCTCATATGTGCGCGACGTGCCGGGATCGCCTGCCTCGACGACGCTGGCCGAGGCGAGGAACCCCAAGAGGGTGAGGGTCGTCGACATCTTCCCATTCCCAGGTCGGACGGTCATCGCGAGGCGCTCCTTTCCGAAGGCGCAGGGCTTTGAAGATATCCAAATAAATCGCGGAGTTGCTGCGGGTCGAGCTGGCGGTAGAGCCCCTCGGGCATGAGCGACTGGGGCGACTCCTTCAACGATTCGATCGAGTCTCGGGGGATCCGGGTCCGCTGGTCGTTGGCGTCGAGCAGCGTGATCGAGTCGGCCGACTGCTCGGCGATCAGTCCGGTGAGGACTCGCCCGTCTCGGGTCTCGACCAGGAAGTTTTGGTATTCCTTCCGGACGACCGAGCCGGGATCGACGAGGCTGACGAGCAGAAAGTCGCGGTCGCTCCGGTTCGCGTGCGTCAGCTCGGGGCCGATCGACTTGCCCTCGCCGAAGAGGCGATGGCATGAGGCGCAATGCTGGGTGAACAGGGCTCGCCCCTTGTCCTTGTTGCCGGCCGACGCGCGGAGGTCGTTGTTCAGGCGGCGGACCTCCGCGAGCTTCTCCTCGGGGGTCGCCGCGGCGACCATCCCCCAGTGCGTGCGCACTCGGGCGTCGAGCCGCTCGTCGTGGAGTAGGGCGACCCGCCTTACCTGGTCGAGAGGGACGTCCTTCGCCGAGATTTTGCCCGCGTCCACCGCGTCGATCAGCTTCGACGTCCCCGAGGCTCGCCCCAGGAGGACGTCTCGGGCGAAGGCCTGCCATGCCGGCGACTTGGCGGGATAGGAATCAAGGATCGCCTTCGGGATCGTCGGGTCGTCGAACGATGCCAGGGCCCGGAATGCGGCGGCCTGGACGTCGTCCTGGCCAGCTCCGACGACGAGTCCGATCAGCGGCTGGAGGAACGACGGGTCCGTCAACTCGCCCAGGAACTCGATCGACTTCAACCGCTCGTCCTTGGGTGTGTCGGGGCCCGTGGCCAGGGCCGTGATGCGGACTCGAGCCGGGGGGTATCCGAGCCGGGCCGCGATCCGGATCGCCGCGGGATCGGCCGGATTCGCCTCGGCGCGTGTCGCGATCTCGCGGAAGAACCCCTGGTCGGTCGGCTTCGGTCGCCGGCCGCGCGTGGCCTCGTCGAGCGCCGAGAGGAGGCGAGGTCGAATCGTCTCCGGTGCGGTCACCAGCAAACGCCGGCATCGTGCGTCGGCGACCTCCGTCCGAGCGGCGGCGTAGCGACGGATGAGTCGGGGTGCGATCACGTCACGGACCAGGGAGGAGTCCCAGGCTCTGGTTGAGGTCAAGGCATCGAGGAAGCTCCCCGTCAGCTCCATCGCGTCGCGCTCCACGGCCCACCAGAGGAGGAGCGGCAGGTCGGGATCGGCGGCGTCTTCGTCGCGGAGCAGGATCGTCTCGACCACCCCTGCCGAAACCGCAAAGGGGAACCGGCGAGCGGAGCACGCCAACTGGGAGCGGACGACGACGCTCGGCTCCCGACCGGCCAGATCCACCAGCGGCCTGGCGAGCTCCTGGGGGAAGTCTTCGAGGTCGCCGATCAAGCGGACGGTCCACGAGCGGATGTCCTCGTCGGCGTGGCCGAGCAGGTTCATTGCGGTCTTGTCGTCGAAACCGCCCGTGTTGCTCAGGATCCAGAGGCTTTCGAGTGCGGCCCGGCCTCGGCCCGAGGTCGCGCGTTCGCGAAGCTTCGGCCAGAGCGAGGCGTCGGCCCGCTCGGAGAGGAGACGCCGGGCTTTGCGGACATTCGCCACGTTCGGATCCGCGAGCCGCTCGAGCAATGCGTCGTTCGAGAGCGTGGCGAGGTCGACGCCCGGTGACGAGACCCGGGGTGCCCCCGCGCCTTCGATTGCGAAGATCCGGCCGTTGCTGCGGTCCCAGTCGGCGTCCGGGTCGGGGTGGGCGGTCCGCTTGTCGTGCCAGTCGGTGATGTAGACCGAGCCGACGGGCCCGAGGGTCATGTCGCTGGGGGCAAACCAGGTGTCGTTGCCTCGCAGCAGGTCCCCTTCCTGGGTCGCTTTGAAGGTGGAGCCGAGCCGCTCGACCTTGTGCCAGTGGGCCGAGTGGTCGAGCAGGTCGCCCGAGAGGAATTTGCCACGATACGACTCGGGGAAGCCCTCCGCGTCGTAGAAGAAACCGCCTACCGACACGTGCCCCCCGCGCACCCCAACATGGGCGACGTGGTCGAAATATCCGAATGTGTAAGGGTTGTGCAGCGGGCCATGCTTGCCGAACGACTTCCAGTAGTATCCCCCCTGGACCCCGTGGAGCATGACCGAGCCGCCGTAGTTCGTGCAGGCGAACAGATTCCCGTGGCGGTCGAAGTCCAGTCCCCACATGTTCCCGCCCCCCTCGCAGAAGAGCTCGAACCGCCGAGTCTTCGGGTGGTAGCGCCAGACCCCTTGCTGGAACTCGATGCCGCGGATCTTGGCCGTGACCGTGCTCCCTTGCAGGCCGTAGAGCCAGCCGTCCGGCCCCCACGTGAGCGAGTTGACGACCGAGTGGGCATCCTCCATCCCGAACCCCGTCAGGAGGACCTCGGGGTCGCCGTCGGGGACGTCGTCGCGGTTCCTGTCGGGATAGAAGAGGAGATAAGGCGCCTGGGCGACGAACACGCCGCCGTGCCCGAACGCGAGCCCGCTCGCCAGGTTCAGGTCCGAGAGGAAATCCTTCGCGTGGTCGGCCCGGCCGTCGCCGTCGCGGTCCTCCAGGATCGTGATCCGATCTCCCCCCTTCGGCCCCTTCGGCGGCGGCTCGGGGATCCGGTCATAGGCCGTTCGCGAGTACCGGTCGACCGTCACCCGACTCAGGCCGGCGGGGTTGGGATATTGGAGGTACTGGATGACCCACAATCGCCCCTTGTCGTCGAACTCGATCGCTACCGGCTGATGGATCATCGGCTCGGACGCGAAGAGCCGCACGGATAACCCCGGCGCGGGCGACATCTTCCGCGCCGCCTCCTCGGGGGCGTACCCCTGGCCCAGCACGGTCATCGGCGCCAGGGTTGCCAACACTCCCAGGATCCGCAGGAACGCTCCGGCTCGACTCATCGTGCTGCCCATGGGGTTGAATCAATGTTGGATCGCCGTCCGCCCATCATAGCGGCCCGCCCGGGCCGAAGGGATGGCCGACCCCGTAAAACCGAGACGGCGAGCGAAGCGTCACGAGAGCAGGATATGATTCGAGGTTGTGCTCAACCGAACAAGTCTTGTATGATTATCGAAATGTGAAACGAATTAGATGTTGTTCGGTCGGTCTCCGTGGGACCGAGTCATGAATATGTGAAGTCATTGCACGGAGTAGAGTGGTCGGCGTTTGATGTTTCAAAGTTTGACTTTTGAAACTTGTCCTCCTACACTGACTCGGGTCCGCAAAGAACTCAAGGAGCCGAAGATGAGTGAAGGCACGCTTGGGGGACGCTTCACGTTCCCGGGGACGTCATTGACGGTTCAGCGGATGGGCTATGGGGCCATGCAACTGGCGGGGCCCGGGGTTTATGGGCCGCCCAGGGATCCGGAGGAGGCGGTGGCGGTCCTCCGCGAGGCGGTGGCGTCCGGTGTGGATCACATCGACACCAGCGACTATTACGGCCCGCACGTCACCAACCAGATCATCCGGCAGGCGTTGCATCCGTATCCGGAGGGGCTCGTGATCGTCACGAAGCTCGGCGGGAGGCGCCCGCCCGACAAATCCTGGCAGCCGGCGATTACGCCCGAGGAGTTGACTCAGGGGGTCCACGACAACCTCCGCAACCTCGGGCTCGAGACGCTCGACGTCGTCAACTACCGGGTGATGGGCGGAGGGCTTGGCCCCGAGGAGGGATCGATCGCCGAGCAGGTGTCGGTGCTGGCCGACTTGCAACGCCAAGGTTTGATCCGCAACGTCGGCATCAGCAACGCGACGGCCTCCCAGGTCGCCGAGGCGCAGGGGATCACGAAGATCGTCTGCGTCCAGAACAACTACAACCTGGCGCACCGGCACGACGACGCCCTGATCGACGACCTGGCTAGGCAGGGGGTCGCCTACGTGCCGTTCTTCCCGCTCGGCGGGTTCACGCCGCTCCAGTCGTCGACGCTGTCGGCCGTCGCCGAGCGGCTCGGGGCGACGCCGATGCAGGTTGCACTCGCGTGGTTGCTCCAGCGCTCGCCGAACGTGCTGCTGATCCCGGGCACGTCGTCGCGGGCCCACCTCCGCGAGAACCTGGCCGCCGCCCAGCTCGCCTTGCCGGAGGAGGCCCTTGCGGAGTTGAATGGGATCGCCGCGTCGGCGCAAGCGTGACGCGGGCCGACCCTCGGGTGTTCCTCGAGGGAGGTCCGAGGGGCTTGCCGCCGGGTCGAGAGGTGACCAATGTCTCCCGCCGATGCTCCGCTCACGCTCGAACGGGTCCTGGCCACGGCCGAGGACGTCATCCGACGCTTCGGCCCGGCCAAGGCGACCGTCGTCGATGTGGCGCGGGCCCTGGGGGTGAGCCACACGGCCGTCTATCGACACGTGGCGACCAAGGCCGAGCTGCGGGACCTCGTCGTCGGCCAGTGGTTGGAGGTGATGATGCCCACGCTGCGCGCGATCGTGGCCCAGCCGTGCCCGGCCCCGCAGCGGCTCCGAAGCCTCATCGACGCCATCATCGCGTTCAAGCGGCGACGGGCCGCCAATGACCCCGAGCTCTTCGCCGCGTATCTGCAACTCTCGGCCGACGCCAAGTCGGTCGTCGCGTCCCACGTCGGGGAAATGGTCGCCCTGGCCGCCGCGATCATCACCTCGGGCGTTGAGGAAGGCGCCTTCCGCACGGCCGACCCCGCGGCCGCCGGCCGCGCGGTCCTCATCGCTACGTCACGCTTCCATCACCCGGTCCATTCCGCGGAATGGGCCGATCCGGAGATCGACGCCGACTATGACCATGTCTGGCGGTTGATCATGGACGGCCTGCGCTTCTAGGAACACGGGCTTTCGATGGGATAAACCAGGAGGCGAGCCATGCAGGTTGGAGGGATTCTCGAGACGGCCCTGTATGTGGCCGACATCCGGCGATCGTCGGCGTTCTACCGGCGGGTTTTCGGGTTCTCGACGCTCCTGGAGAGCGATCGGCTGATTGCGATGGACGTCGCCGGGAAGAGCGTGCTCTTGCTCTTCCCCGAAGGCGGCACGACCGAACCGTTCCCGGTGCCGGGGGGACGCGGGGTGATTCCGCCGCATGGCGGCTCGCGCGGGGGATACCATTTCGCGTTCTCGATCGAACGCGAGGAGGTCGAGGCGTGGAAAGGGCGCCTCGAGGCCGAGGGCGTGGCGGTGGAGAGCGTCGTGGAGTGGCCGGGCGGGGCCACAAGCGTCTATTTCCGCGACCCGGATCAAAACCTCGCGGAGCTGATTACGGCGGGTTTTTGGAAGACCTCCTGATTCGTCATGGCATGACAGAAGTCCCCATGGGCGATGCCCACCCTACAAGAAAGAATGAGCATTTCTTGTAGGGTGGGCCTCGCCCGCCGAATTTCCCCGGTCGGTGCGCGAACTCAAGACCTCGGGCGTCGGGGCTCTCTCGCGAAGTCGGCGAGGGTGATGGGGCGTCGGGGGCCGGAGTCCCAGGAGTCCTTGGCGGACCAGCCGAGGCGGGAATGGTCGACGCCCCAATGGTTCCCCCGGCGCAAGGTGTCGAGGGTCCAGCCGATCAGGAGCATGCTCAATCCGACGGAGAGCATGCCCAGGCTCAAAGATGTGAATGTCATGCAAGATCTCCCGTTGCGAGGCCAACCGCGGGGGCTCGACCGAGCCGACCGACATGGCCCGCGTGGCCTCGGCGTCGTCGCTTGGGGTAATCATAGGCGCCCAACATAAACCCCGCCTAAGACGCTCGTGAAATCCCCTTTAACTTCGAAGGGTCGCATGGGGGAAAGCCCCTGGATGGGACCCGCCGGGCTCGCCATCACTCGACTTTTCCCCGGCCGCGGCTATCGTTGGGAGGGGTAAGGTGTCGGGACGAGTCGGCGTGCTTGGGGGACCGGGGGCGTCAGGACGGGGGCGGTAGCGGTATGGGTATCCGGATCCTCGTGGCCGAGGATGACGCGAGAGTCGCCAAATTCCTCGTGCGAGGCCTGCGCGAAGAGGGATTCGTCGTCGAGCACGCCCCCGACGGAGAGTCGGCCTGGCACTCGCTGCGGTCGGGGGACTGGGACCTCGTGCTGCTCGATTGGTGGCTCCCCGCCCAGGACGGGCTGACGGTGTTGAAGCGGTTCCGCCAGGTCAACCGCATCACGCCCGTCCTGTTCCTGACGGCCCGCGACGCCGTCTCGGATCGCGTCCAGGGGCTCGACGCCGGAGCGGACGACTATCTCGGCAAGCCGTTCGAGTTCGAGGAACTCCTGGCCCGAGTCCGCGCCCTGATCCGGCGCCGGGACGTCGCGGCCGGGACGACCCTGACGTATCGAGACGTCCGCGTCGACCTCGCCTCCCAGCGTGCCGAGCGGGCCGGGCATTCGCTCGAGCTCACGGCCAAGGAGCAGGCCCTCCTGATCTTCTTCCTGAGGCACCCCGGCCAGGTCCTCTCGAGGACCAGGATCTACGACCACGTCTGGGGGGAGAACAGCGACCTCTTCTCGAACACGCTCGACGTCCACATCAAGGACCTCCGCCGCAAGCTCGAGGCCCAGGGGCCTCGCCTGATCCAGACGTTGCGCGGACGGGGCTATCTCCTCGGTGATGCGCCCGACGCTGTCGCTTCGGCGACGGAGGGGGGGCCGTGAGCCTCTCGACGCGGCTCTCCGCGTTCTTCCTGGTGACGCTCGCCCTGGCGCTCGGGGGCTTCTCGACGACCCTCTACTTCCTGGCCCGGATTTATATGATCCGGCACCTGGACGAGCACATCATGTCGGACCTCGACGCGCTCACCGCCGCCGTCGAGGACGGCCCGGGGCGCGTCCAGGCGTGGGAGGCGCGTCGGCCGACGGTCGGGCTCGACCCCGAGGTCGAGGAGATCTTCTGGGTCCTCTACGACGAACAGGGCCGGTCGGTCGCTCGCTCGAGGAACGCAGGCCGCGAGGACTTCTCCAGTAACCGAGGGCTGGCGGCGGCCATTGGCCATGCCCACGCCTCCGCGACGAACCCGGACGGCCGCCATTGGCGACTCGCGCTCCGGCGCCTGGAGGCCGACGAGCCGGAACCGTCCGCGAGGCCGTCGCAAGGGGGCCCGAGGGCGGCTCCGAGTTGGGGGTATCCCGCCCTGATCCTCATGGCCGGCACGTCGCTCGCTCCGTTGGATACGACCTTGCGAAGCCTGGCCGCGGTCCTCACCGTACTGTCGGCGGTCCTCTGGGGAATGGTCGCCGCCGTGGGCCGGATCTTCGCCCGACGCGCCCTCAGTCCGATGACCCGGATGGCCGAGGCCGCCCGCGTCATGACCACGACCGACCGCGCACAACACCTCCCCAGCCCCGAGACCGACGACGAGCTGGTCCACCTCGCCGAGAGCTTCAACGGCCTCCTCGACCGCTTGAACGAGGCACTTGAGCGCGAGAAACGGTTCACGGGCGAGGCCTCGCACCAGCTCCGCACCCCTTTGACGGCCCTGATCGGCGAGATCGAGGTCGCCCGGCGTCGCGTGAGGACGGTCGAGGAGTACCGCGAGATCCTCGACGAGATCCACGGCGACGCCCTCCGCCTTCGCCAGATCGTCGAGGCGATGCTCTTCCTCGCCCGGGCCGATGCCGAGTCCGCCCGCCCCAGCCTCCAGGCCCTGGACCTGTCGGCCTGGCTCGTCGACCACCTCGCCCAATGGTCCGGTCACGAGCGAGTCGCCGACCTCCAGGCCTTGGACACGTCCAACGGCCCCGCGACGATCCGCGCCCATCCGCCCTTGCTCGGGCAACTTCTCGATAACCTGATCGAGAACGCCTGCAAGTACAGCCCGCGCGGGACCCCGATCCGCATCCGGATCGACCGCGAGCCCGGATTCGTGGCCCTGGTCGTGGAAGACCGGGGCCGGGGTATCGAGCCGGAAGATCAGCCTCATGTGTTCAAGCCCTTCTATCGTGCCGAGCAAGCCAGGAGGCACGGCGACCCCGGGATCGGACTGGGCCTCGCCGTCGCCCAGCGGATCGTCGACGCCTTCGGGGGCACGATCGAAGTCGCGAGCCAGCCGGGCCGGGGCTGCCGCTTCCTCGTCCGGCTCCCCGAAGCCGCGCTGCCGGTGCCGATCCCCGCGGCGGCGGATTGAGTGGAGGAGGATTCACCACAAAGGGCACAAAGGGGAATAACATGTAATTTCTTGCTTGGTATTCTTTGTGTCCTTTGTGCCTTTGTGGTGAATCCTCCGCGATTCGTTCCTTCGAGAGTCTGGCTAGCCCGGTGACGCTTGCTTGTGGTGATCCGGAGCCTGCGTGTATAACCTTCGTCACGCACGGTCGAGGCAGAGCCGTCGATCGCGCAGAGGAGATGACTCGACCCGTCGTGAATCGGGACCGCGGCGGCCTTGTGAGTTGGTGATGGAATGGGGGAAGGCGCCGTGCGATCGTGGTTCGCGTCGGAGGACTGGTTTGCGGTGTGGCTGGCGTTCGCGCTCGTGCTGATTGCGCTGCCGACCGCGATGGGGATCGACCTCCTCGGATGGGTGGCGGCTCCTCAGGTCTGGCTGGGCCCCGCCGAGGCGGTTCGTCCCGTCTCGAAAGCCTATGTGTCCCTGCCCGGGCTGGTCAGCCTGGCCGCCACGTTTGTGCTCATCCTCGGGCTCGTCGGCATCTGTGCGGCCGTCCGGGCGATCGACTTGCGATCCTTCGTGCCAGCGTTCACATTCATCTACTGGGTCAGCGTCCTGAGCTGGATTGCCGGGCACTATGGCTATATCGCGCTGACTCCCGACAAGCGGGCGGGTAAGGGCCTCTCGTGGTCGTTGGGATTGACGGGCGAGGCGGGATACCTCGTGGCGTTGATGGCGGGTTTGTTCGTGGCGAACGTGACCCCTGCTCTCGCCGCGCGACTCAAGTCGGCGGCGCGTCCGGAATGGTTCATCAAGACGGCGATCGTGCTGCTCGGTGCGGGCCTTGGCGTCAAGGCGGCCGCGGCCTCGGTCCTCGTCACGTCGATCATGTTCCGGGGCCTCGCGGCGATCATCGAGGCGTATTTGATCTATTGGGCCTTGGTCTACCTCTTCGCGCGGACCGTCTTCAAGTTCAGCCGGGAGTGGGCGGCCCCTTTGGCTTCGGGGATCTCGATCTGCGGGGTCTCCGCCGCGATCACGACCGGGGCCGCCATCCGCGCCCGGCCGGTCGTGCCGATCATGGTCTCGTCGCTCGTCGTCATCTTCTCGGTGGTGGAACTCCTGATCCTGCCGATCGCCGCGCGGGAATTCCTGTGGGAGGAGCCCCTGGTCGCTGCGGCCTGGATGGGCCTGGCGGTCAAGACCGACGGCGCGGCGGTGGCGAGCGGGGCGGTCACCGAGGCGTTGATCCTGTCCAAGGCCTCGGCGGCCGGGATCGCGTATGAGCCGGGCTGGATCGTGAACACGACGACCACGGTCAAGGTCTTCATCGACGTCTTCATCGGGATCTGGGCCCTCGTCCTGTCGGCCGTCTGGGCGTATGGGATCGAGCGGAAGCAGGGCAAGGGGATCGCGTTCCGCGAGATCCTGGCACGCTTCCCGGCGTTCGTCTTCGGCTACTTCGCGTTGTTCCTGGCCTTCCTCGGCGCGGCGCTCGGCTGGCCGAGTCTGGCGAAGGGGCTCGCGGCGGCGACCGCCCAGACCGACCCGTTGCGGGGCCTCTTCTTCGCGATGACCTTCTTCACGATCGGGATGGCGTCGGACCTGAAGCGACTCTGGGCCGAGGGGATCGGCCGGCTCGCCCTGGTCTATGCCGTGAGCCTCTTCGGTTTCATCATCTGGATCGGCCTGGCGATCTCGTGGTTGTTCTTCCACGGGGCCCATCCGCCGATCCTCCGCGGGGGGCTCTGAAATGAGCGACCGACCATCCGAACGCCCGAGCCTCCCGCAGCCCTCGCTCGCCGAGGAACTGGCCGCGATCCCTTACGAACCGCTCCTCGCGGTCGAGAAGTGGCTCATCGCCTCGAGCCTGCTCCTCGGCGTCGTGCTCCTGGGGCTGCTCCTCTGGCTCAGCACGACGTATTTCCCCGTCAATACCGCGCCGGGATCGCGCGAGCCGGCCGCGCAGAAAAAGGCTTGAGGGATTGCCTCGAAACCTGTTTTTTTCTTAAAAAACGGGTTCCTGACGCCCTCGAACCCCGACGACCCCTCTCTCGGGGATGCCGTTGTGTGGTCCCACAGCAACCCGTTCTTTATGAAAAGAACAGGTTTCGGGCCAGTCACGACCACGACCAAGGGTTGACCATGAACGATCGTCGTCCGAGTCGGTCGGATTCACCTGCGCGTTGGGTTGGGTTCCTGGCGCTGGCCCTGGCGGCACCCGCCGACGCGGGCGAGTCGGCCCAGCCCGTGGCGAGGCCGAACGTCCTGATCCTGTTCGCGGATGACCAGCGGGCCGACACGATCGGGGCCCTGGGCAATGCACAGATCAAGACCCCGAATCTCGACCGCCTCGTTCGCGAGGGGACGTCGTTCACTCGGGCCTACTGCATGGGCTCGCAGCAGGGGGCGGTCTGCGTCCCGTCGCGGGCGATGCTGCTGACCGGCCGGTCCCTCTTCCATATCAAGGAGGATCTCGAAGGCCAGCGTACCTGGCCCGAAGCCTTCGCGGCGGCGGGCTATCGGACCTTCCTGACGGGCAAGTGGCACAACGGAGCCGAATCGGCGCTGCGGGTATTCCCGCAGGGTAAGGCGATCTTCCTGGGTGGGATGGGTGACCCGTACCGACTCCCGCTCCAGGACATCTCGCCCGAGCACACGTTCGTGAACAAGCGGACGAGTGGCGAGCATTCCGTGGGCATCTTCGCCGACTCCGCGATCGAGTTCTTGAAGGGGCAGGGGAGGGCGACGCCGTTCCTCTGCTACGTCCCATTCAACCTCCCGCACGACCCTCGCGTGGCCCCTCGGCCGTATCACGAGCGTTACGAAGGCCAAAAGCCGTCTCTCCCCGCGAATTTCCTCCCGCAGCATCCGTTCAACAACGGCGCCCTGGTGATCCGAGACGAGGAGCTCGCCCCCTGGCCGAGGACGGCCGAGGTCGTTCGCAAGCATCTCGCGGACTATTACGCGGCCATTGAGTATCTCGATGCGCAGGTGGGGCGCATCTTGGATACGCTCGAGGCCACCGGCCAGCGCGAACGGACCCTCATCGTCTTCGCCAGCGACCACGGCCTGGCCATCGGGAGCCACGGGCTCTTCGGAAAGCAGAACCTCTACGACCACTTGATGCACGCCCCCCTGATCATGGCGGGCCCGGGGATCCCCGCGGGGCAGCGTGTCGACGCGATGGCCTACCTCTTCGACATCTTCCCGACGCTCGGCGAGCTCGCCGGAGTCTCCGGGCCCGAGGGGAGCGAAGGGCAAAGCCTCGTGCCGACCCTCTCCGGCCGCGAAGGGGCAGGCCGGTCGTCGATCTTCACGTCCTATGCGACCTACCAACGTGCCGTACGAGACGACCGCTGGAAGCTCATCGTCTACCCCAAGGTCAACAAGACCCAACTCTTCGACCTCAAAGCCGACCCGTCCGAGATCCACGACCTCGCCGCCGACCCCAGCCACGCCCGCGAAGTCGAACGACTCACGGCACTCCTCCGCGACTGGCAGACGAAACTCGACGACCCCCAACCCTTGACGTCCCCAAACCCCGAACCGCTCGAGTTCGACTTTGCCAAGGCGGCTTCGTCCAAGACGAAATAGCCACTGTTCGATGCAACCTTTGAATCTTGATGCGCTGCCGTTTTCCCGGGCGCCAAACCCTGATTCAAGCGTTGGCATGCTGTTTGCTTTTCCATCCTCCCGTGGCCGATTCGCTCCGAAACCGGCATGACTTACAGGGAGAAGTGAAATGGAATCTTTGGATTTGGTGGTTCTCGCCGTGTCCGCCTGGCGTTACTCCGCGGCCTACCTGCTTTGCGGTGGCGGCGTCTTCGGTGCCATCGTCATCTTCTTCGGGGCCAAGGTTCTCGGGAAGTGATCATACGTGGCCTGAGAGGCCGAACTCTCCGCGACAAGCCCGACGCACCAGCGAGTGAATCATCCCAAAAGGCGTGGATGATTCACTCGCTGGTGCGTCGGGCTTGTCTTTGTTGAGCTGACGATATCCTTGCGCAATGAGATGTTGCGCGTGAGGAAATCCTTTGCGGCCTTGTCCCGAACCGACCGGTCGTCGGAAGTCGCGACGCTCCCAACCGTATCGGGAGCGTCGCGGTCTGATTGTCCGGTCGCTCAATGCTTGAACGGCACGATGTAGGAATCGAAGACGCGGACCTGGGCGAACGACGCCTTGCACTCCTCGACGAACTTCAGGTGGCGAGGGGCGACGAGGTACTTCGCGCCGGCTTCCTTGTTTTCGAAGACGAGGTGGAGGGCGACGTCGAAGTCGCGGACGCTGACCTTCGGCTCGACGACGTCATGGGCGATCGTGCCGACCGAGAACGAGACGGTGCCTTCGTGCTCCGAGAGGTACTTGTGGCACGCGGCGACGAACGTCTTGACGGCCTCTTCGGAGTGGTCCTTGAGCGTGAAGAAGACCATGTGGGCCTGCTGCGGCTCGGTCTTCTCGGCGGACTTCGATCGCGAGACCACGCCGACGATCAGGAGCGCGGCGAGCGCGGGGACGACGGCAAGGACGGAAAAGTGCTTCATCGGAGCGTCTCCTCGGTGGTGGACCGGGCAGGTCCGTGGCAGGGCCTTGGGGAACGACATCATGTCTAGCCTCGCCCGGATTGGCAAGGGTGTGGCCAACGCTTGAAGGGCCATTCCTTCCAGGCCGAGACGGCCTCGTCTGGGCACGAAGCTTTGCATCCTGGATGGTCGCTTGCCGCTTGTGTTGACTGCTTCCCGGTCAAGTGCGGTTCTTTTGCCCTCTCTCTCCGTGCTGTGCGCGAGGATTCGTTATTGTCGTCGCGGAACTTCGGCCACCGAGATCCTCTCTCCCAGCCTCTCGACGTCCATCCTCGTGGCCACGGCCCGCCATGAACGACAAAACGCCGACCCGCGAATCAAAGCTTTGCGGTGAATATCGTCACGATGAGCGTGATGACGATCACCGTGATGAACCAGAGTGCCAGCATCAGGCAGCCGTTGCCTTGGCCGAAATAGGCGCGGAGGAGAAAGTTGACGCGTTTCCCTTGATCGACCCGGCGCACCACGACATCCCGGAGCGAGAGTCCAAGTACGACGATGGCCCCGACTGCTGCCGCGATGATAGCGATCGCGACCTTCACGGGCGTGGCGGTCGTAAGCCCTCCACGGCCCGGTTCTTTGAACAACGAGCCCATCGTGACTACGACGCCCACGAACGCCCCTGCGATCATCTTCAACGCGATTGACTTGTCGGAGGCGAACAGGTCTTCGATTTCGCGCCGGAAAGGAACTTTGCCCATTATGAAGATAACCCTGGTATTATTTAGTGTTTTCGCGTCGGAACGAGGGTCCTCATTCGAGGATTCCTCGCGACGACCTCGGATGCGTTACATTGTATTCTGAAGTGAGTAATAATAAATTTTGTCGACTTGATGTGGGCGATAAGCGTGATTAGGGGCTGGGTCGCGACTCTCGACACCAAGAATGGCGCGAGCCTTTGCGGCCGAAAAATGGTCTCACGCCCTCGAAATGTAGTAACCGACTGCAAGTTTGCAGAGTCTGTGGATTGCGATGAACCGTGGCAGACTGGAGGCCAAAAATGGAGGATGCGTGAGAGGTCCGAGTGCCTGGGATTCGAGTCAACACCACGATAGTCTGGCCGACCGAATCCGCTATGAACCCTTCTCATTCACGAACGTGGATCGTTGCCGACGTGGCTCGTGGGGGGCTTTGATGGCGGGGAGACGCTTGCCGTGCTCGGCTTCGGACTGCCAGAAGAAGTAGTCGTTGCTCTGCTCGGGGTGTCGGCGGACCTGGTCTTCGAGTTCCTTGAGGGCGCGTTCGACCCACTCGGTGGCGCGGCCTTCGCGGCGGGCGTCGGGGGGGACGTGGAAGGCGTCCAAGAAGTCGAGCTGGAAGGTCCCGTCCTCGTTCATCCGGCAAGAGGCCGGGACCACGGCGGCGCCCGTCATGGCGGCGAGGGTCACCCAGGTCGTCGAGAACGACTCGCGGCGGCCGAGGAACGTCACGTGGGCGGCCTTGGCGTCGCTCCAGCGGACGTCGCAGGCGATCTTCAGGACCATCCCGGCCCGGAGCGCCTTCGACGCATTGTAGACGTTCGAGGCGGCCTCGGCGGTCGCGGCCTTGCGCGAGACGAATAGGCCGTCCTGGCCGACCGGGCCATCGGTCTCGAACTGCGACATCACGTAGGTCGAGACGTTCCGGGGCTTCTCGCCGAGCCAGCGGAGGGGATACTTCTGGCGGAAGAGCCAGTGGGTCATCAGGACGTGCGAGCCGAAGTGGTTGGCGAGGAGGATCACGCCTTTGCCCTCGGCCAGGGCCGAGTCGAGCTGGTCGCGTCCTTGTACCCGGAAGAGGCTGTTGACCCAGGGGTCGGGCCGGCCATCGAGGAGGAGGTCGCGGATCCTCCAGCGGTAGGTCTGTCGGGCCAGGGCCCGGCTGACCTCGCGGTTGTTCCAGGAGCAGCCCAGACGCCTGGCCCCGTCGGCGACGGCCTCGTCGTAGAGGCGCGTCTGATGGGGGATGACGATCAGGTCGAGGCGACCCATGAGGCTCAAGAAGGCGTGCGAGAGCCGGTACGGCGCGCGACGCAGGACCGGGAGGACGACCTGCAAGACGACCTTGTGAACGATCATCCATCGTTGCCACATCGCCTTGCCTGCGCTCCTCTCTGACTTCCCCGAAACGCGGTTCTTCCGAGCTACCGGGTTGACTCATGCGGCGAAATTAATGGTCAGGATCGGGACTTCGCAACCTCCGTCGATCCACCAATTTCGCGACATGAGCTGACCAGGTTTCGGGATGGACGGCCTTACGCCGCCGATTTTCCGATGAGCCGGGACATGTGGTCCATCAGGTCGGAGACGAAGCGGAGATCCTTGACCTCCTTGACGTCGATGCTCACGAGGAAGCGGTCCTCGAGCCGGATCGTGACCGCGACGATGTCGATCGAATCCAGGTTCAGGTCTTCCACGAGCCGAGAGTTGGCATGGATGGGGAGCATCTTCGTGCTCTCCACTTCCGCTCGGATGGAACTGGCAACAGCCTCGAGAAGTTCGGCCTCGGTCACGGATCGACCTCCCGCGCAAGGATTCGCGTGTTCGGGTCTTCGAGGACTCGTCCGCTCGTGGGAAGGATCCTCAGCACCCCGCCGTCTCGACCGGGAACCTCTTTGCTGCAAAGAGACCCCATTTTGGTCGATCGGCCACGCCAATTCGGTTACGTCAACCACACCACCAAGGCCCGCGTCATTCGCCTCGCACATCGTGGAGGCGACGTCGATGGTCCCCGATGAAGGGTGTCTGCGAGGGCGTGATTCTCCCGGGAGTTGGACCGATCGACGGCCACCCAACCGAACCGCGTGCGAGGCTCATGTCGCCCGGGACTTCGATCGGCCGAAGGCTCGGGGGGGACGATTGGCCTCCGAATCGAGGCGGTGCGACGATCGGTGTCGCACCGCGCGATTCGCGGACATGGGGCCGTGGACCGGGCCTCTCTCGGTGTCGAAAACCGTCTGCCTCCGACACCCTCAGCCCTCTATCTCGACAGGTCACGCGACGAACTTGAGGATTCTCAGAGATGTGGGGTTTGTCGCGGTCCTGTCGTCGGGCGAGCGTTCACGCCTCGGTCCTGAACCCGAGTCGAGCACGCCCGGCAAGCTTTGCCGGGCCTCTCGTCCTCGGGCGGCCCCTTTCTAACGACTTTCCCGGATCAGTTGAATGGGGGTTTTGCTGAATTCTCGGTCCTGGCTTGACGCGTCCTCCCTGGGGATCATTCCACGACCATGACGCCGTTCATGACCATCCAGTGTCCGGGGAACGTGCAGAGGAACGGGTATCGCCCCTTGACGGTCGGGGCGAGGAAGGAGATCGAGAACTGGTCGAGGGGGTACACCATGTCGGTGCCGGCGAGGACGTCGTCCGTCTTGGGGATGTAGTGCCGCAAGACGGCTTCGGGGTCGGCGACGATCTTATTCACCAGGTCGCCGACCTTCGCGAGCGTCCCCGGCTTGATCAGGACCCAGTTGTGGGGGACCTGGTCGGGGTTGAGGAACGTCAGCTTGATCGGCTCGCCGGCGCGGACGGTGAAGGTCTTCGTCGCGAAGGTCAGGTTCTTGCCGGCCTCGATTGTGATCGGCCGTGAGTTCGGGATCCCCTTGCGCCACGGGTTCGGGACCGTCTTCGTCGACAAGGCGAGGTCGGAGAGCATCGGATGCGCGGCGATCGTCTTCGCGACCGGCTGATAGCCGGGGATCGCGGTGAAGGGGGCGCCAAGCTTGTGGACGGTGGCGATCAGGTCGCGCGGGGGGCCAGGGTCGACTCGCATGTGCAGGTGCAACTGGTTCACGGGCTGCAGGGCCGGGATTTCGAGGAAGAGGCTCCGGCCGTCGTCGAGCACCGTCGCCGAGCGGATCGCCAGCGGGTCATGGCCGGGCATGCCGGGGTGGCTCGGGGAGAGCTCCGCCGACCCGTAGGCCGCGCCGTAGCGGTAGTTCCAGGCCTGGGCGAGGTGGCTTTTGGGATTCGCCGCGATCGACGGGTCGATCGGGCTCGAGAACGTGACCAACACGCCGTTCTGGTGAGCGTGGAAGGCGACCGGGAGTTGGACGGGGTCGCCCGTGTATCGGACGCGTTGGAAGCAGCCGTCATCCGGGGTATACGTCCCCCAGCCGCCCATGCCGGAGACGTAGAGCTGCCCGTCCTTGGGGTTGAACCGACCCCGGTGGGTGCCCGAGAGGAAGTCGCCGAGCAGGGGGACGATCGCCCCCTGGGACTGGCCGTCGACCTGCTCGCGGAGCAGGAGGAAATGGGTCCCCGTGCCGAAGGAGAGGTGGACCATCTGTCCCTTGAGAGGGCCCCAGCGGTCGCTGGTGACGGTCACCTGGGCGCCGCTCGAGTTGTCGAGCCCGCGGGGGAGGTAGACGAGCGGGAGTTCCGGGGCTTTTCCTTGCTTGGGGCCGCCGTAGCCGTAATGACCACCGGGCTTGATCTCGCAGATCATCGACGCGGGGGTCCATTCCCCCTCGGAGCAGGGGACGGTGATGATTCCATCGGGGGAGAGGCCGAGGCCGTCCGGGTTCCGGAAGCCGGTGGCGAGCACCTCGGCCTTCTTGCCGTCGGCGGGGATCCGGAGGAGCCCTTGCTTGCTCGAGGCGCTGTAGAAGGTCCCCGAGGCGTCGCGCTGGAGCCCCGAGACGAAGTCGTGCCCGCCGGGTGATGTCTCGTAAGTATTGTTCACGCACTCATAATAGTCGGCCTCGCCGTCGCCGTTCAGGTCGTGGAGCCGCGTGATTTGGTCGCGCCCGAGGACGTGGGCGACGCCGTCGGCGATCACCACGCCGAGCGCCTGGTGCAGGCCCGAGGCGAACCGCCGCCAGCGGACGTGCGCGAGCGACTCGTCGAGGCCCTCCACCCGCCAGATATCTCCCTGCATCGTGCTGATCATGGCCGTGCCGTCGGGGAAGAAGTCGTGGTCGCCGAAGTAGAAGAGGGCGTTCCAGGGATTCTTGAGCGGGCGCACGATCGTGTCGACGGCGTAGGGGCGGCCGTCGCCGAGCGTCCCTTTCGTCTCGAGCGTCTGGGGCCACTGCGGCGATCCCCCTCGGGTCAAGCTCGCGAGCGGGTGATCCTTCGCGGGACCGACGAGCCGGGTGAACTTGCCTCCTTCGACCCAGGGGGCGTCGAGCATCTCGACGTCGCCCACGCGGTACGAG
The DNA here is from genome assembly GCF_054877945.1 of Singulisphaera rosea. Taxonomy (NCBI): domain Bacteria; kingdom Pseudomonadati; phylum Planctomycetota; class Planctomycetia; order Isosphaerales; family Isosphaeraceae; genus Singulisphaera; species Singulisphaera rosea. The sequence goes on from NZ_JBTYIP020000011.1 coordinate 131,755, forward strand.
AAGACGATGCGCTTGCCGTTGCGGTAGAAGCCGTGATAGGTGAACGGGCCGGTCGGGGCCTTCCCCTCGGGGCGGGGCAGGGCGGTCCCGTCCATGTTGAGGCCGTCCATGAAGCCGTGGCGGACCTTCGAGAACCGGACGAAGCCCCCTTGCCAGACGGCCTCGAACTGGAGCGTCTCGGGGTTGAAGCACGCGGCCATCTCCCCGTTCTCGCCGAGCCGGACGCAGACGCCCTTGGGCACGGTCACGCCGTCGCCTCGGAAGACGCCCGAGAGGACCGTGCCGAGGTCGGTCTGGTTCCAGCGCTCCGAGGCCCACGTCCCCTCGTTCTGGTTCCCCCAGTGCCCCAACGTGCCGCCGTCGAGGCCGGGGAATTGCGGCAGGATCGGCGGTAAGCTCGGCCGCTTGACGAAGTACTCGGCCTCTTTCGCGTAGAAGTCGTAGATGCGATCCCGGTTTACGGGATGCTTATGATTCGGCCATTGGGCCGGTTCGATCGGGGTTTTCTCGAACGGGAATGCGACCGGGGCGTGGATGTGATGGAGACGCTCCGCGGCGCTCGTCCCCTCGGGATGACCGAGCTCGATCAAGAAGCGGAACAGGTCCCGTCGCTGGTCTTGCGACATGGACGCGGCCAGGCCCTCGGGCATCAAGGTCCCGACGACTCGGGCGTCCTCGATCTCGGCCTTCGGGATCGTGACGGTCTCGCCGTTCGCGGCGTCCTTCAGGGTCAGGGCCTTGTCCGTCTCGCCGAGTTTATACCCCTGGATCGTCCTCCCGTCCAAGGTCGCCACGACCGTCGCCGAGAAGTTCTCTTTGACTTGCCGCGTGGGCCAGAGGACCGACTCGACGGTTTGTTCGGGCGTCAGGCAGCGGCCGACCGCCGAGAGGTCTGGGCCGATCGTCCCGCCTTGCGTCCCGACCTTGTGGCACGTCAGGCAGCCGAAGCGGGCGTCCGCGAAGACCTCGGCCCCCCGCGCGGCGTCTCCCTTGGACTTGGCCTCTTCGACGAGCTTCGTGGCCATCTCCGGGCGGTACGCGAGCGCGTCGACCGGCGCCGGCGATGCGGGCGCGACGGCCCCTTGCGGGCCTTCGGTCGGGGTATACGTACGGGGCTTCGGCTTCGGTCCCGGGGCCTTGCCCTCGAGCTGCGGGACGAGCCAGTCGAGGCCGTCGAGGTTGTCGTGGAGCCGCTCCTCGGCGTCGTCCATCGTGTGCCCGAGGATCCCGATCGGTCCCTTGTAGCCGCTCGCCTGGATCGTCTTCAGCAGGTCGAGATCGAGCGTCCCCTGGCCTAATGGGAGGATCTTCTTGCCGACCTTGTCACCCCCCGGGACCATCCCGTTGAGGTTCAACGCCACGAGGTAGGGCTTCATCTTCTGCAAGAGGGCGGGGAAGCGGTCGAGGTGGTCGTGGCCGTGGTGGAGGTTGTAAACCATGCCGACGTTGGTGACCCCCTCCTTCTTCAGCCGCTCGATGATCTCGATCTGGTTCTCGGGTTCGCCGAACCAACCCCCGTGGTTGTAGAGGGCGAGGGAGCAATGGATCGCCTCCGCCTCCTCCGCCAGCGGCTTGAGCTTCGCGACCGCCGCCGAGACCCGGCGCTCTTGCTCGGCACCCGAGACGCGGTCGGGCCCGAAGTCGAGGAGCACCCAGAGTTGAGTCTCGACCTTGTGACGCTTGAGTACGTCGAGGATGATCCGAGACTCCCGGTTCAGCTCCCCGGGCGCGACCCAGAACGCGTCGAGCGAGACGCCGTGCTTCTTCAGGGCGTCGATCTCGGCATCGAAGGTGGGGATGTGCTCGGCACGCCAGTCATAAGCGAACCGCTTGAAACCGAGCTTCTCGAGCATCGCCGCCCGCTCCTCGGGCCCGCGCTTCTTGGAGTCGAACGGGACGATGCACCAGGCGACGAGGTTGTCCCTCGAGAAGAGCGGGGTCTCCGCAATTGCGAACGCCGGGGCGAGCCCGCAGGAGAACAGGAGCCCGATCAGAGCCAGGCGGCCAGCCCCGGTCGTTCGGAGAGGTTGAGATTTCATCAAGGGATCCCTATGAGAACAGGGTGAGTACGCACGCCTCTGGGGCAGGCCCGATACCGGTCGTTCGGCCGTGCGGGGAACGATAGGCCCCGAAACCCGGTTGATTCTTATAAAACCGGGTTTCTGACCCGATCGTCGTCGACGTCTCCTTGCGGGGAGTCGTCGTGCCTCCGCACAGAAACCCGGTTTATAAGAATAAACCGGGTTGCGGGACGAGTTCTAACCTAACGCGGTGCAGGGTCGTCGGCCATGCTCGACCCCTCGACGGCTTGCCGATCGAGTTCGGCGAGGACGGACTTCAACCTGGCCTCGATGTGGGCGGCCATCTGCTTGCGGGCGGCCTTCGGATCACGGGCGACGAAGGCGTCGAGGATCCGTCGGTGCTCGTCGAGAGCGGCGCGGAGGTTCGCGGGGGCTCCGCTCATCCGGCAGAAGGCGCGGACGAGGTTGCGGTACTTGCGGATTTCGGCCTGGAGCCGCCGGTTGCCGCAGGCCGCCGCGACCTCGTCGTGGAATCGGATATCGAACGCGATGGCCCGAGTCGCCCAATTCGCCGACGTCTTGGCGGATTCGAGCCGGCGAGCCTCGCGGTCGAGCTCGGCGAGTGCCTCGAGGCCGAGGTCCTTGGCGGCCCGCTCGGCGGCGGCCGGTTCGAGCAGGAGCCGCATCTCGTAGATCTCGACGACCTCGCGTGGGGAGAACCGAGCGACCCTGGCCTGCCTGCCGGACAACTGCTCGATGAGCCCGTCGGCCGCGAGTGCGAGCAAGGCCTCGTGGACCGGCGTCCGGCTGACGCCGAGCTCGGCCGCGAGGGCGACCTCGCTGAGCTCGCTCCCGGCGGCCAGGCGACCTCCCACGATCGACTCGAGCAGCCGCTGATACGCGAGCTCGGCCAGGGATGTCCGGGCCAGGGGAGACGCTTCAGAGATCGGGCCGGCCATTCGAGACGCTCCGGGCCGAGACATCGTCTGCATTCGAGGGACGCCGGCCGCTTGACAATCGCGGGGTGGGGGTCTAGATTCCATGCTGCATGCAGGATGCACCATACGAGAGGCCCGGCCCCTTTGTCAATCAACCACCCGAGGGGCCGGGAGGGTCGCCACAAGATCTCGAGTACCGCCAATGCGCGAGCAGGCCACGGAAACGTCGGCGGGGGTGCGCCTCAACGTCGCGGTCGGGGAACGGCCCAACCCTCCCCTCGTCCTGCTCCACGGCGTCACCCGACGCTGGCAGGACTGGCTGACATTGACGCCCTTCCTCGAGCCGACCTGGCGTGTCTACGGGGTCGACTTCCGGGGCCACGGGCGGTCCTCAAGGACCCCCGGGGCCTACCGGATGGCCGACTACGTGCCCGACGTCGTCGACCTCCTCCGACGCGAGCTCGACGAGCCGGCCGTGATCATCGGCCACTCGCTCGGCGGGAACGTCGCCGCATCTGTCGCCGCCGAGGCCCCCGACCGGGTCCGCGCGATCGTGCTCGAAGACCCTCCGCTGGAGATGGCCGGCCCTCGACTCGGCGAGACGACGTTGACCGAGACGTTCCAGGCGTTCGTTCAACATGCCGGCTCGACTCGTCCCGTCGCCGAGATCGCCGCCGAGCTGGCCGAGGCCCGCGTCCCGGCTCCCGGACGTACCCGGATCGTTCGGATGGGCGACGTCCGCGACGCGGTCTCGCTCCGTGCAACCGCCGCCGGCCTCAAACAACTCGATCCCGAGGTGCTCGCGTCTCCACTGGAGGGGCGTTGGCTCGACGGGTTCGACGTCCCGGCGATCCTCGGGCGCATCGCCTGCCCGACCTTGCTGATCCAGGCGGATTTCGCCGTCGGGGGGCTGCTCCCCGACGACTATGCGAAGGCGATGGCCTCGCTCGTCCGTGCCGGCGTCCACGTCAAGCTGCCCGGTGTCGGCCATAACGTCCACACGACGGCGCACGAGGCGATGGTGCGCCTGGTGATCCCCTTCCTCGGCTCGCTGGAATAACGAGGCCCCGACCATGAAGACCGCGCGAGGCGTGACCCTGATCGCGAACGGACAGCTCCTCGACGGCACGGGTGCCCCGCCCTTGCGCGACGCGGCCGTGGTCGTCCGGGACGGCAAGATCGCCTATGCCGGCCCCGCCGCCGGGGCCCCCGAAGTGCCTCCCGACTCGGGCCGTATCGATGCCAACGGCGGCACGATCATGCCGGGCCTCGTCGAGGCCCACTTCCACCCGACCTACTTCGACGTCGCCGAGCTTGCCGACCTCGACATCAAGTACCCGGTCGAGTACGTGACGATACTCGCCTCGTGCAACGCCAAGCTCGCCCTCGAGTGCGGCTACACCTCGGCCCGGAGCGGCGGCAGCCTGCACAACATCGACGTCTGGCTCAAGAAGGCGATCGAAGAAGACCTGATCCCGGGACCACGACTCGCCGCCAACGGCCGCGAGATCTGCGGCGCCGGGGGCTTGATGGATTGGAACTCCGAACACCTCAAGCTCGGCATGGAGGGGTTGATCCTCCTGATCAACGGCCGCGACGATGCCCGCAAGGCCGTGCGCAAGCTCGTCAAGGACGGCGTCGAGTGGATCAAGACCTACCCCACCGGCGACGCCGCCGCCCCCGATACCGCCGACCACCACACCCTCTGCATGACCTTCGAGGAGATGGAAGCGGTTGTCTCCGAGGCGCACAACTATCACCGCAAGGTCACCGGCCACTGTCGCGCCAACCTGGGAATCAAGAACGCCCTCCGTGCCGGCTTCGATTGTCTCGAGCACGGCACGTTCATGGACCAGGAGGCCCTCGACCTCCTCCTCGAGCGCGACGTCCCCGTCGTCCCTGCGCTCCAGTTCGAGCACGCGAGCATCGAGTACGGCCCCCGCTTCGGCATGCCCTCCCGGGTCATCGACGGGCACCGGGAGACTCTGGAAGGAGGCGCCGAGAGCGCCCGGATGATCCTCAAAGCCGGTGGGCGGCTCGGCATGGGGGGCGACTACGGCTTCGCCTGGAACCCCCACGGCGACTACGCCAAAGAGCTGACCTTCTTCGTCAACTACGTCGGCTTCACCCCCATGGAAACGATCGTCTGCGCGACCAAAAATGGCGCCGAGATCATGGGCCGCGGCCACGAATTCGGCACCCTCGAGCCCGCCAAGCTCGCCGACATCCTCATCGTCGACGGCGACCCCCTCGCCGACATCGCCCTCCTCGAAGACCGCTCCCGATTCCTCGCCGTCATGCAAGGGGGCATTGTTAAGGCGGGAAGGCTTTGTGGAGTAGACAGTAGACAGTAGACAGTAGGCAGTAGAAAGCATGCGAACAAAAGTTGTCTACTGCCTTCTCCTCGCATTTGGAGTGCGCCCCGACTCTTCAACTCTCCAGTTGGCCTGTTTTAGCCAGTGATTGGCACGAGACCAAATGCTGGTTTCTCGTTTCTTCTGCTGTCTGCTGTCTACTGTTTACTGTTTCCTGTCTACTCCTCATCGTCTACCCCTTGAGAATCGCCAAGACCTCTGTCTGGAGCCCCCCCGTGACGTGGACTTGTCCGTCTGCGGCGATGTAGACGTTGATTTCGCTGCGGATGCCGAATTCGGGGAGGTAGATGCCGGGCTCGATGGAGAAACACGTGCGGGGGAGGACCAGGCGCTCGTCGTGGGTCTCGAGGTTGTCCATGTTGGCGCCGTTGCCGTGGGTCTCCTGGCCGATGTTGTGGCCGGTGCGGTGGATGAAGAATTTGCCGTAGCCGGCCTGCTCGATGACCTGGCGGGCGGCGTCGTCGACCTCCCAGCCTTGAAGCGGCCGGCCGGCCGCGAAGGCGTCGCGGACGAGGGCGATGGCGGCGTCCCGTGCGCGGGCGACGACCTGGAAGACGGCCTCGTACTCGGCGGGGACCTCTTCGCCGACGTACCCGACTCGGGTCAGGTCGCTATACACCGCGCGGGGCTTGTCGAGCTTGGCCCAGAGGTCGATCAGGACGAAGTCGCCTTGTTTTATCGGGGTGTCGGTCCTCGGGTCGGGCTCGAAGTGGGGGTCGCCGCTGTGGGGGCCCACGCCGACGATTGGGCCGTGGTCGGTGGTCAGGCCATTGGCCCGGAAATGGTCCAAAATCGCCTTCTGGACCTCGCACTCCCCGACCGTCCCGCCGTTTCGGGTCCGCTCGGCGATCAGGCCCCAGGCCACGTCATAGGCGGCCTTCGTCTGGGCCTCGGCCTGGAGGTGCATCGCCCACTGGTCGTCGTCCCAGGCCGCTTCAAAAAGCTGGATGAGGTCGCCCGAGGAGGCAACCTCGGGGACGAGGCTCCGCACGAGCTCGACGGTCCCGGCGTCGACCCGGGCGATGTACGGGTTGGCGTTGCGTGGGGAGTATTCCATGGCCACGCGTGACATCCCGTCCAGGAGTCCGGCCAATCCCGCCTCGAGCTCCTGCCAGCGGAGGTAGACCGTCGCCTCGCCGGGGAGGTGGTCGAGCGCCCCGGCTTCGATCCGGTGGACGAGCTTCCTGGGAGGGCCCTCGGCGGGGATCGCGTAGAAGACGCGGCGGGTGCCGCCGGGCTTGCCCTCGAGGTCGAGGACCCGGCGTGCCAGCACGTTGCCGCCTCGGAAGTCGCAGAGGAGCCAGCCGTCGAAGCCGAATTGGCGGAGCGCCGCCTGGATCGCGGGGAGGTTGAACATAAAGGAACCCTGGTTCTTGGGCGTCGAGCGGACGGACCGAGCCTGGTTGCCGTCGGCCTCCGACCAGTCTCGCCGCCTCTCGAGGAAAACACAACCGATGCGGGCCGGTCGCAGCGACGGCCTGGAAGCTGTCCCGAAACCTGTTTTTTTCTTAAAAACGGGTTTCTGACGCCCGCGACATCGACAACCCCTCCTGAGTTGTCGTCGTCGACTCCTGCAGAAACCCGTTTTTAAGAGAAAACCAGGTTTCGGGACAGGTTTTCAGCTCAGGCTTTCACGCCTTCGATGACGCTGACGTCGGCGGCGGTCGGCACGATCTTGGTGAGGCGGAAGCCCGAGGCGGCGAATAGCTCGCGATACTCGTCCTCGGTACGCTCCTGGCCGCCGGGAATGAGGAGCATCGTCAGGTCGAGGACCTTACCGAACGAGGGGTCGTTGCCGGGGGCGATCACGCTTTCGACCACCAGGAGCCTCGCGCCGGTGTCCATCGCGTCGTGGACGTTCTTGAGGATCGTCCTGGACTTCTCGTCATCCCAGTCGTGGATGATGTGGCGGAGGAAATAGACGTCGGCGCCCCCGGGGACGGACTCGAAGAAGCTGCCGCCGACGGCCTCGTACCGGCCGGAGAGCCCGGCCGCGTCGAGTTCCTGGCTTCCTTGCTCGACCACCCCGGGGAGATCATAAAGGATCCCCTTGATCGTGGGGTGTCTCGTCAGGATGCCGGCGAGCGTGCTCCCGTTGCCGCCGCCGACGTCGGCCACGACCTCGACGCCGGCGAGGTCATAGGCGTCGAGGAATGCCGCGGTTTCCCGCCCGTGGATGCTCGTCATGGCGGCGTCGAAGATCCTCGCCTGCTCGGGGCGCTCGGCGAGGTAGTCGAAGATCGGTTGGCCGTGGATCTTCTCGAAGGCGGTCTTCCCCGTCTTCACGCTCCAGAGGAGGTCGCCCCAGGCGCGGTACTGCTCCTCGCCCGCCATGAGCGCCAGAGCCCTTTGCGAGCCAGGCCCGAGGGTGCGGAGGCACTCGGCCATCGGCGTGAGCGAGAACTGTCGGCCTTCGCCCTCGGAGAAGATCCCCAGGCTGGCCAGAGCCCGGAGCAATCGATAGAGCGAGGGACCATGCGACTCGGACGCCTCGGCGAGCTTCTCGGCGGTCCGGGGACCGTCCTCCAGCAAGTCGGCGACCCCGAGCTTGGCGGCCACATAAATGGCTTGCGCGATCCAACTCGCGGTCACCATCCCGGCGACCTTCTCTTGGGGCGAAGGTTCGGACATATTCGTCTCCGACTCGGCGTTGGAAGGTCGTCTCGTTGGGATTTGCAGCGAAGATACCGGCGGGCCGTTGCCGTAGCCAGGGACTCCCGAATCGCCCGTCTCAGTAGGAGGTGAGATAGCCATGCGGGATTCCAATGTCCCGGTGCAAATCTCCACGCGATTCCGGTGCCTTTCGCCGAGGCGATCGGCTTGGCACGGGAGTCGCAATTGGAGGGAGGGGAGCAGAGGCTGAACTCGACCGCTCGATCTTTCGGAGGCATCATCGATGTCCGACTCCTTGAAGCCCGGCGATCGCGTGAAATGGAAGTCATCCCAGGGCACGGTGACGGGCAAGGTGAAGCAGAAACTCGTCAAGCCGACCGACATCAAGGATCACCATGTCGCGGCCTCGCCGGAGAATCCTGAATACCTGGTGGAGAGCGAGAAGACGGGGGCGCAGGTGGCACACAAGCCGGAATCGCTGAAGAAGGTGGCCAAAAAGTCGGGAGGACGTCCATGAGCCTCGACGAACCCGATCAGGTCATCTCCGACTTCAAGGAGGCGGTCAACATGACCGCCCATCGGTTGGAGGAATGGCTCCGGACGGCGGAGTCGAAGACGGTCGGCGACAAGAACGAAGGCAAGGGCGAATCCGTCGGGCATCACTCGGGGCGTCGGATCGTCGAGATCCTGGGGAAGGAAAAGTCTGACTACGATGACGACGACCTCCGCCACATGACCAAGGTCGTTGGCTATGTCCATCGTCACCTGGCCCAGAGACCCGAAGGAGACGTCGAGGAGACACCTTGGCGGTACTCGCTCATGAACTGGGGGCACGACCCGCTGAAAGAGAAGGCCAAGTCGTCGAAGTGATGAGCCTCGAACTCCAATCGCGAACGATCCAATCCCTGATATGAGCAAGCCCAGCTACGTAAACTTCGACAAGGACTCCTACCACTGGCGGCCCGACGTGGATTATCGCGCTCACCCGGAGTCTTACCGTGTGGGGAAAGGCGAACAGGGTGTCCTCATCTGCGAGCCGTACAAAGGGGAGCTCGTGCCTCTCTGGCGGTTCAAGACGCCCGAGATCGCCGAGGCGAGCAGCCGGGCCATCTATAAGAAGTTCCTCGCCTACCTCCGGCAGAAAGATTTCGTCGGCGCGGACATGGCCCGCAAATTCCTCCAGATGGGCTTCACCCGCGCACGCCGCTACACGAACTACAAGGGGGGGCGGAAGTATGACCCCACCGACCAGCACCCGCTCGAAAAGGGCACGGGCGACCCCGTGAAGGCCGAGTCGGCCCGGATCTTCTTCGACGCCTGGAAGAAAGCCGAGGCGAAGACGAGGTACGCCCGGATGAAGGCCGAGTGGAAGGCGAAATATGGATAACTCTGGACGGTGGCCCTTAGCCTGGCGCGGGCATGCGGTCGAACATGTCTCGAAACCTGTTTTTTCTTAAAAAACGGGTTTCTGCGGGAGTCGACGGCATCCGGGGGGGGGATTGTCGATGTCGCGGGCGTCAGGAACCCGTTTTTTAAGAAAGAAACAGGTTTCGGAACCGACTCTCATTGCTCGGCATCGTCCCCAGGCCGTGAATCATAAATTTGCTTAAATTGATAATTGGCGATGCATGGTTCGAAAGTTCGACGTCTTCACCCACCCACCCCGACCGCGTTGCGAGCGGCGGCTTTCAACCGCCGAGTGATTGCCGATGGATCTGCGCTCGGGTCAGCCGTTCTGGCCGTTGAAGGATGGGCTCCCGGGGAGCTATCCCGCCTTGAGTCGGGAGGAATCCTGCGAGGTCGTCATCATCGGAGGCGGGATCACGGACGCGCTCATCGCCTACCACCTCGCGGAGGAGGGGGTCGACATCGTCCTCCTCGACAAACGTGACGTCGGCATGGGCTGCACGGCCGCGAGCACCTCGCTGCTCCAGTATGAGATCGATACGGAGCTCGCGGACCGCGTCAAGCGAGTGGGGGAAGCGGATGCCGTGAGGGCCTACTGGCTTGGCCTCGAGGCGATCACTCGGGTCGAGGAATTGGTGGGACGCCTCGGCGACGACTGCGGGTTCACGCGGCGGGCCAGCCTGTATCTGGCGAGCAAGTCGTCCCACGTCTCGAAGCTTCAGAGCGAGCACGATTGCCGCAGGCGATTTGGCTTCGACGTCGAATATCTCGCGCCGGACCGGATCCGGGAGGAATACGGATTCTCGGCACCGGCGGCCATCCTCTCGACGGGCGACGCCGAGATCGACGCTTTCCGGCTCACGCATGCCCTCCTGCGTCGCTGTCGAAGTCTGGGACTACAGCCCTGAGCGACCGGACGACTATTTCGCCCAGGGCTACGGCGGCAAAGGGATCACGATGAGTGTCATCGCCGCGCGGCTCATCGCCGACGACTTCCTCGAACGGCCGAACCGAGACGCCCACATCTTCCGGTTCGGCCGCTGATGCTTCGCCCGGTCATTCCTCCTCGTCGAGTGAGACGGGTTCCAGGGGAGACTCGGCGGGGCCCGCGAGCACATGGCCATTGGGCTTGAAACGGGAGCCGTGACACGGGCAATCCCAGGTCGATTCGGTCTTATTCCAGCTCACGAGGCAGCCCAGGTGGGTGCAGATCGGCGACAGCGTCACCAGTTTCCCCTTCGGGTCGCGATACGCCGCCACGCGCCGGCCCTTGAGCGTGAGGATCTTCCCCATCCCCGGCTTGAGGCCGCGAGTCGTGTTGCCCTCCGTCGATGAGAGCCGGTCCTTGATCATGTAGTAGGGATGGTCCAGGTTCTCGCGGAGATAGTCCCAGGTGCTGCTCAGCTTCTTGCGATGGACGTCGAAGAGGTCGCGCCAGGGGTTCTTCATCCGCCGGGCCGCATCGCAGGCCATCATGGCGGCCAAGGTGCCGAACGTCATGCCGTTCCCCGCGAAGCCCGTCGCGGCGAACTGGCGCTCGGAGGTCTCGCCGATAAGTGGCAGCCCGTCGTTGGTCTCCACCACCTGGCCCGACCATTGGTAGTTGATCTCTCCCTCGGGCAAGAGCGCCTCGAGGCTTTGGGCCAGTGCACGAAAGCAGCCCTCCGGGTCGTCTTCCTGGCCCGTCTTGTGGTCCTCGCCCCCGAGGATGACGAAGACGTGGCGGGGATGTTCGTCGGCCCTCAGGTAGTGATAGGGGCTTGCCGTATCCCAGAAGAGCGCCTCGGGGATTGCGCCTCGCTTCGCCTTCACGCCGATCGCGTAGCTCGAGTACGACGCGAGCTTCGACTGGAAGAGCGCGGCGCTGACCTGGCCCGCCTTGCCCATGAGCGGCACGTGGGTGGCGATGACGAGGTAATGGCAATGGATCGAATGGCCGTTCGCCTTGACGACGAGCGGGTCATCCTCGACCTCCGTGACTTCGGTGTGCTCGAAGATGTGGGATGGCTTTCCGGGGATCTGATCGAGCAGCCTGGCGAGATATTTTAATGGGTGGAACTTGGCCTGGTTGGGAACGCGAACACCAGGAGTGCCGACGAACGGGACCGACCCCAGGAACTCCATCTCGAAACCGAGCTCCCGACCGAGCTCGGCGTCCTGTTTCCGACGTTCCCTTTCGTCCCCGGCGTCGGCCCCGCCCGCGGCATGGAGGTAGCCGGGGACTCGGATACGGCGTATTGGCCATTGGGCCTCCGGTCGACTTGTGTCGGAGATGTCGGGCGTTAGGTTTTGCGATTCGTTAGAGCGGCAAACGGTTGGGTTGCACACGGTACGGCGTGTCTGTGACCCGAGAGCGGAGGCGAAAACGGGGACTGGCTCCGCAGCGAAGCGCAGGTGCCTGTCCCCGTTTCCGCCGCAGCGGACGGCGACGGCCCGGAAAATGGGGACAGGCACCCGGCCTCCATGTTCATTCGCGAAAACCCCAGCCTGATCCTGCCGAGAGCCAGTCCCCGTTTTCCTCCGACGTGCGCAACGCGTGCGTGATCCGCTCTAGGTCGGGATGCGAGCGGTCGGTGTTCCGCCCGAAGGCCTATCTGTACGATCGGCGTCAGAATTCCTGACCGTACGCGGCCCGGCGGAAGATCTTCGTCGCTTCTTCGACGGGGATCCCCACGATCTTCAAGCGGCCCTGGCCCGACTCGCCGCCGATCGGCGTGAGCGGCACGCCGAGCCCCAACTCGGCGGCCTGGCGGATGTGCTGCACGGCCAGGGTCTCGAAGCCCAGCAGGTGCGCCCCGACCGAGTCGACGGAGACGGCGTTGCGGCCCGCAGGCTTGCGGAGACCTTCATCCTGGCCCGGACCGATGGCCGAAGCGCCAAGGGCGTGGACGAGGCGATCCGCCGCGGCAAAGACTATCGAGACGCCGGGGCCGACGGCCTGTACATCGAAGGACTCAGGAGCCTCAAAGAGCTGGAGCAGGTCGGCAAGGCCCTCGCGGGGACGCCACTGGCGACGACGTTGATGGAAGGGGGGGGCCGGATGCCCTGGGCGTCGCCAGCCGCGATTCACGAGGCGGGATTCGCGATGATTATGTATCCCACCATGCTCCTCTTCCAGATCGCTCACACCCTCGCGCGCGCCCTCTCCACCCTCAAGGCCGGCGAGCCGATGCCCGCGAATGAGGCGATCGACCTTGATAGCTTCGAGGACATCGTGGGCCTGGCGAGTTGGAGGGACATCGAGGAGAAGTTCGGGACGAAATGATCGAGCATCCGTGCGAAAAGCGGACTATGGTAGAGTCCGAGGATCTCGCCAGGGCAGGTCCGTGCTCGTCATTCGACGCGTGATCCGTTGCTTCCAAGCAAGGTCCAGGCCGATGCCATTGTCAGACCCCGAGGTTCGCGAAGCACGAGGCGCACCCGCCGTCGGCGGAGCGATGGGCTATCGGGTCCGAGCGTTCGACGGGTCGACAACTTCACTGGGTCCGATCGAGACCCGGTCGGAGCGGTTGAAGGCCCTCGTCGAGTTGGTCCTTACGTCGCGACAGGCGATGTACCTGGCGGCCGGCGACGACCTCGTCCTCATCGGCAACGACGCTTATGAGGCCCTGTTGCAGGGCAATCGCCGGGAGACTCTCGGCGTCCCGTTCCGTGTCGCCTTCGCTCACATCTCGGCGGAGATGGAACCGTTGCTGGCGTCGGTGCTCGAGGGCCGGCCGCACGTCGTGGTCGCCCAACGTTTTCCGGTGCCGTGGCGATCGGATCGACCCGAGGCCGGTTTCACGTTCAGCCTTTCTCCCGTGCTCGACCGTGACGGCTCGGTCTTCGGCTTCCTGGCCTCCGTCATGGAGACGACGGATAAGCTCCTCAACGAATTGGCGATTCGTGAGAGCGAGGAGCGACAGGCCTTCCTCTTGAGATTGAGCGACGCCTTGCGGCCGATCGCCGATCCGTTCCAGGTGAAGGAGATCGCGGCCCGGTTGCTGGGGGAACATCTCGGAGTCGACCACGCCGCTTATGGGGAATTCCTCCCGGACGGCGAGCACTTGATGACCGAAGGGGGCTGGACGCGAGAGGGGGCGTCGCTCGTCACGGGATACCGTCGGGTCGTGGATTTCGAAGCGTTCTTCCGAAATATCGAACGCGGAGAGGTCGCCATTCTCGAGGACACGCAAGTCGACTATGGAGTGACCCCCGCGTTGCACGAGGCGACCTGGGAATTCGTCGGTGTGCGTGCCGCGATTGCCTATCCGTTCGTGAAACATGGTAAGGTTGTTGCAATCTTTTACCTCCACTCGCTCACGCCTCGCCGATGGTCATCGGGTGAGGTTTCGCTCGTCGCGGAAGTCGGGGAGCGGACCTGGGACGCGGCCGAGCGGGCCCGCGCCGAGGCCGCCCTGCGGTCGAGCGAAGAACGGCTGCGGCTGATCGTCGCCAGCGCCACCGATTACGCCATCATGGCCCTGGACCCGGCCTTGGGTGTCACCGCATCGAGCCCCGGGGCCGAGGCGACCTTCGGTTACACCCAGGAGGAGGTCGTCGGCCGCCCTTTCGCCATGCTGTTCACTCCGGAGGACGTGGCGGCCGGGATACCCATCGAGGAGGGCCGAACGGCGCTTCGGGAGGGACGTGCCTCCGGCGGGCGGTGGAATGTCCGCAAGGACGGCACGCGTTTCTTCGCCTCCGGGGTCCTGACGCCGCTCGGCGAAGGCGGTGACTTGGGGTTCGTCAAGATCACCCGCGACCTCACCGAGTGGAAGCGCATCGAGGACGAGCTCCGCGAGGCCCGTGACGAGTTGGAACGGCGCGTCTCGGAGCGGACCGCCGAGTTACAACGGGCCAACGAAGAGATGAGGGTGAGCATGGCCGTCCGACAGGAGTTGCTGCGGCGAGTCGTCACGGCCCAGGAGGGTGAGCGTCGTCGCGTCTCTCGCGAGCTGCACGACGGGCTCGGGCAGGAGCTCACGGCCTTGATCCTTGGCCTGAAGTCTCTGGAAAGGGCCCTCCCGGAGGACACCCGGGCCCGCGACCGGCTTTTCGACCTCGAGCGGATCGCCAACGCGATCAGCCGCGAGGCCCACGACATGGCCGTCGAGCTCCGGCCGACCGCCCTGGATGACCTGGGCCTCGGCCCCGCGTTGTCGGCCTACATCGCCCGATGGTCGGAGCCTCGAAAGCCTGGGACTGCTGGGGATGCACGAACGCGTCGGCCTGGTCGGCGGGACGATCCTCATCGACTCGGGAGAGGGCGAGGGGACGCTGATCCGAGCCCGCATCCCCATCAACCGATCATCCGAAGGGGGAGCTGGTCATGTCTAAGCTGAGAATACTCCTGGCCGACGACCACAACCTCGTCCGCGAGGGCCTGCGAGCCCTCATCGAATCGCAGCCCGACATGGAAGTCGTCGCCGAAGCCCCCGAGGGCGAGACCGCCTGCCGGCTCGCGTTCGAGCTGGCGCCCGAGGTGGCGGTCATCGACATCTCCATGTCGCTGCTGAGCGGGGCACAGGCCACCGAGAGGATCCGACGGGAAAGGCCGGAAGTGAAGGTGCTGGCCCTGACGGTCCACGAGGACGGCGGCTATCTCCAGCAGATGATGCAGGCCGGCGCCTCGGGTTACCTGCTCAAGCGGGCCGCGGCCGATGACCTGATTCACGCCATCCGGGCGGTGGCCAAAGGCGGCTCGTACCTCGACCCGAACCTGACCGGCGTCTTGCTCGGCGGCCTCATGGAGCGTTCGCCCCGGCCAGACTCCCCGAAGCAGGCACTGACGGATCGCGAGGAGGAAGTCCTCAGACTCATCGCCCGAGGCTTCACCAACCGGGAAGTGGCGTCTCAACTCAACATCAGCTCCAAGACGATCGAGACCCACAAAGCCCGAGCCATGGAGAAACTCGGCATCGACAGCCGAGCCGGGATCGTCTCCCACGCCATTCGGGCCGGCTGGCTGTCGGGCGGCTGAAGATCGAGTTCGGGCGAGGAAGACGTCATGGGGGGGTCAGGAAAACCCCGCGACGATTTTTCGGATTTTCCCGATGGCGGCAAATCGGAAGATCTCCGAAACTCTCGAAAACCGATTCGATGCGCAAGGACCTCCCACTCCCCGCAATCGTGGCGCACTTTGTCGCGTTCGCGGGGCGGCCCATTTCTTCGTCGCAGCAATCTCCCGGAACAGAGACGCTGGTCGGAGAGTGCGCCGCCTCGCGACCGACGAGGAATGTAACCCGCGGACGACTCCCTTCGAATTCGTGACTCCCCCGACACTCAAGCCGTCGGCGGGCGACCCTTCCGCGACAAAGAAACCCCCGCCTACGTTTGTCTTTGTTTTTCAAGATATGATTATCATGATCGTTTCTTGGAGTCATTTGTTGGGGAATGAGCCTCGGTCGGGTGAGGCCGAGCGTCCGATCCTGTTGGCTCGTGGGAGGACAGACCGCCGACAGGCTACCGACCGGCTTCGGAGCCGAGCGCACGAGAAGATGATCGAGACGTTCGCCGATCGGGAGATTCATCGGCGGCTCGAGGATGGCGCGAAGTCGGCCGGCATCGAGCTGCCTATGCTCACGGAGTCGGGGAAATGGCCGTCTTGAGGCCGCGCCGGACGATCGTCTTTTCAGATTATTAAACGCTTGATTTTTCGGACGCTTCGTGCTACGATCCGACTCTGTCAAATCTCTCCTCAAAGACTCGGCGCGAAACCGTTGCCTGCTCCGCCTTTTCGTGAGCCTGCGCAACGCTGATTTTTTCGCGCGGTCTCCAACTGCGTCATAAATTCGGCCCGTTTCCATCCAGGCGAAAGCCTGTGCGCGGAGCTTCGAACGCGCCCAATGAACGCGCACTCCTCTCGGGTGTCGCGGCTCGTTGCGGGAATCGAAGACCCGGCTGAGGGACCCGCTTGCATGTGCATCGAGGAAGTGGGCGGAAATCACGTCCGGGTCGTCCGTCTGGGATTCGCGGCCTGGTTCGCGATCGTGACCCCATGGGCTCTCGCGGGAGGGGACCGCGCCCGCACGCCTGATAAACCGACGTTCACGCGCGACGTCGCGATCATTCTTCAGAGACACTGTCAGACTTGCCACCGCCCCGGACAGGTCGCGCCGTTCCCCCTCGAGACTTATGAGCACGCTCGCAAGCGTGCGGATGACATTGCCACGGTCGTCGCTGAAAAGCGGATGCCACCGTGGAAGCCCGCACACGGCTACGGGCCCAAGCTCAAGGACGAGCGGGCACTTTCAACGGCCGAGATCGAGGTCATCAAGGCGTGGGCCGAAGCAGGGGCGCCTCGTGGCGACGAGAAAGACATGCCGCCGCCGGTCAAGTTCCCGGACGGATGGCGGCTCGGTACGCCCGACCTCGTGCTCGAGATGCCCGAGGAATATGAAGTGCCCGCGAGCGGACCCGACATCTATCGGTGCTTCGTGATCCCGACGAACCTGCCGAAGGACGTGTACCTCTCGGCCGTCGAATACCGGCCACGTAATCGGCGCGTCACGCACCACATGCTCGGCTTCATCGACACGGAGGGCGGGGCACGGCTCCGCGACAAGGCCGATCCGGGACCGGGCTACACCGAGTTCTCCGGTCCAGGAGCCGAGGTCTTCGGCGACCTCGGAGCATGGCTCGCGGGTACCGACCCCACACACCTCCCGGACGGCATCGGACGTCTCTTCCCCCGAGGAGCCGACGTGATCTTGCAGATCCACTATCATCCCAGTGGAAAGCGGGAGACCGACCGGACCCAACTGGGGTTCCATTTCGCCCGCAAGCCCGTGAAGAAAACGCTGCACTGGAATAATGCATCCTGCCCAGACATCGTCCTCCCCGCCGGCAACCCGAACATCCCGATCAAGGCGACCTGGTACGTTCCCGTCGATACCGAAGCGATCGCCGTGACGCCTCACATGCACCAGCTTGGCCATGATATCCGGATGTTTGCCGTCCTCCCTGGAGGTCGCAAGCAGCACCTGATCTACATCCCCGATTGGGACCCGGCCTGGCAGGGGACATACTATTTCGAGAAGCCGGTGACACTTCCCAAGGGGTCTGTCGTCCACACCGTCGGCCACTTCGACAATTCGGCCCATCCGCGCAACCCGAACCATCCCCCGAAAATCGTGCGCTGGGGCCATGGCGTGAAAGATGAAATGTGTGTCGGCTACATCGGCGTGGTCAAGAAAGATCAGGACCTCACCGATGGCGAGGACAAGGACGATCTCTTCCAGATCTTCCTCACGCAGCGGGAAAAGAACCTCGTACGTGACCAAAAAACCAAGCTCCGCCGCGCTCGCGGCGACTGAATTTTCTTCGCAGCGGGTTCAGACAGGACGCCGTCGCAGCCGGTTCATGCATTGCCCAATGCTCGCGGACCGGCCGTGTCGCTCCCAGTAACTCCAGTATTTCCGGCCGATCGCCTGGTCCCGGAGCCGACGCTCCGACACCTTGTTGTCGATCGACAGCCGGCCGTCCTCCGTGTATCGACATGACGATTTTCATTGATTCAACGTGTGCTTTTCTGCTTGTGCCAACGACGACTTCGGCAACAGTCGCGCCGACGGTCGATCCAGGACCGGCACTGCTTCCGCCTGGCGGGGCCTGGCCCGGTCCTCGGCATCCAGCGGCCGGGCCCGATCCTCGACCTCGTAGAACTGCTCGATCATTTCGAAGATCAGCGACGCCTCCGACGGAGACGACGTCCGCGCCTCGAAGGACTTCGGCCGCGCATGCATCCAGCAAGCAGGCCACCTCGATGATCCGGCTGTCGAGATCGTCGCTTATCCCTCCGACCCTTTCGATTCAGGGACGGGGTCGGAAGTACGGGGCTGTTGCGAGGGATGGCCGTCGTGGGGCGGGGGGGTATGGTCGCCGCCGAAGCGCTGGACGACGTCGTAGAAGACCGGGGTGAGGAAGATGCCGAAGAGGGTGACGCCGAGCATGCCGCTGAAGACGGCCGTGCCGAGCGAGCGGCGCATCTCCGCCCCCGCGCCTCGGGCGATGACGAGGGGGAGGACGCCGAGGATGAACGCGAACGAGGTCATGAGGATCGGCCGGAGTCGGAGCTTCGCGGCCTCGAGCGTCGCCTCGCGCCTCGGCATCCCCGCATCTTGCTGCTGTTTGGCGAACTCGACGATGAGGATGGCGTTCTTGCACGCCAGTCCGACGAGGACGACGAAGCCGATCTGGGTGAAAATCGTCACGTCGAGCCCGTCGGCGTCGACGCCGACGACCGAGCAGAGCAGGCACATCGGCACGACCAGGATTACCGCCAGGGGCAGCTTCCAGCTCTCGTACTGCGCGGCGAGGACCAGGAAGACGAAGACGACGGCCAGGGCGAAGACCTGAATCGCCGTGCTGCCGGCCTGGAGCTGCATGAACGCGAGCTCGGTCCAGGCGAAGGCCATCGAACGCGGCAACTCCTCGTGGGCGATCTGCTCCATGAGTGTGACCGCCTGGCCCGAGCTCGTGCCGGCCGCGGTGTCGCCGGTGATCGCCGCGGACGAGTACATGTTGAACCGCATGCCCATGACCGGCCCGCTGGTGTCGCGGACGGTCATCACGGCACTTAGGGGGATCATCTCCCCCTTGGCGTTCCGCACCTGGAGCTGGCCGATCCCCCGGATCTTGTCGCGATAGTGCTGGTCGGCCATGAGGTTGACCTGCCAGGTCCGGCCGAACTCGTTGAAATTGTTGACATAGTATGAACCGAGGTAAACCTGGAGGGTGTTGAAGATCTCACCGAGCGGGACCCCCAAGGTCATGCATTGGGTCCGGTTGATGTCGAGGTAGAGCCAGGGGGTGTTGGCCCGGGCGCTGTTGAAGAGCCCCTTGAGGCCGGGGGTCTCGTTCCCCTTCGCGACGATCCGGTCGCTGACGCGTTGGAGCTCGGCGAGGCCGAGATTGCCACGGTCCTCGATGATGAGCTTGAACCCGCCGGTCGTGCCCAGGCCGTCGACGGGCGGGGGGCCGAAGATGGTCACGGCGGCTCCCCGAACCTGCTTGCGGCAGCGCTCCTGGAGCCCGGCGGCGATCGCCTCGGCGGCGAGCTTGGAGTCGCGACGTTCGGAGAAGTCGCGGAGCATGATGTACATCGACCCCAGGTTCGGGGCGTTCGCGTTCAGGATCAGCGAGCGGCCCGAGATCCCGACGGTGTGCCGGACCCCCGGGGTCGCCCTGGCGATGGCCTCGATCTTCGAGAGGATCTTCTCCGTCCGCTCCACCGACGCGGCGTCGGGCAACTGGACATTCAACATCAAGTAGCCTTTGTCCTGCGCGGGGATGAATCCCGAGGGGACTCGATTGAACTCCCAGTAGGTCAGGCCGAGCAGGCCGACGTAGACGAGCAACGCCAGCAGAGTCACACGGAGGAGCCCCGCGACCAGCCTCGTATAGATCGACGAGGCGGCTTCGAAGGTGACGTTGAAGAGCCGGAAGAACCAGCCGAGGAGGAGGTCGATGAGCTTCGTGAGTGGGTCCCTGGGGTGGTCCTTCGGCTTGAGCAAGATCGCCGCGAGTGCCGGGCTGAGGGTGAGCGAGTTGAGCGCGGAGAAGGCGGTGGAGACGGCGATGGTGACGGCGAACTGCCGGAAGAATTGGCCTGTGATTCCCGCGATGAAGGCGCAGGGGACGAAGACGGCGGCGAGGACGAGGGCGACGGCCACGACGGGCCCGGTGACCTCGTCCATGGCCTTCCGCGCAGCGTCCCTGGGATTGAGTCCCTGTTCGAGCCAGCGTTCGACATTCTCGACGACGACGATGGCGTCGTCGACGACGATGCCGATGGCGAGGACGAGTCCGAAGAGGGAGAGGTTATTCAGTGAGAACCCGAGGGCGGCCATGACGGCGAAGGTGCCGACGATGGCGACGGGGACGGCGACGAGGGGTATGAGTGCGGCACGCCAGTTCTGGAGGAAGACGAGGACCACCACGGCCACCAGGATGATGGCGTCGCGCAAGGTGTTGAAGACTTCGTTGATCGACTCGCGGACGAAGGGGGTGGTGTCGTAGACGATCTGGTAGTCGAGTCCGTCGGGGAACCGCTGCTTGAGCTCGTCCATTTTGGCGTAGACCCCCCGGGCGGTCTCGAGTGCGTTCGAGCCGGGGAGCTGGAAGACGGAGAGGGCGACCGAGGGCTTGCCGTCGAGGGTGCACGACTGGTCGTACTGCTGGGACCCGAGCTCGACACGAGCGACGTCGCGGAGGCGGATGATGATAGGCGAGGGGGCCTCGGAGGGGCTCGACGCATCCTGGCCGACCTGCGCGGGGGCTGCGGCGGGGGCGGTGCTCGAGGTCGATGTCGACGAGGCCGACGCGGGGGTGGCGTTGTCGGTCGCGGGCTGGGCCTGGTTCGAGGAGTCCGGGGTTGTCTGGCCGGGGGGGCTCGCCTTGAGGATGATGTCCCCGAACTGCTCGGGGTCGGTGAGCCGGCCGAGCGTGTTGATGGTGAGCTGGAACTGCTGCCCCTTGGGGACCGGCTGCTGGCCGATCTGGCCGGCGGCGACTTGCAGGTTCTGCTCGCCGATCGCGGCGACCACGTCCATCGCCGAGATCCGGAAGGCGGCGAGCTTGTCGGGGTCGAGCCAGGCGCGGAGGCTGTAGTCTCGCTGGCCGAGGTAGGTCACGCCGGCGACGCCGGGGAGGCGGCCGATCTCGTCCTTGATCTCGATCGTGGCGTAGTTGCTCAGGAAGATGTCGTCATATCGTCCGTCGGGCGAGACGAGGTTGACGATCATCATCGTGTTGGGGGACATCTTCTTGACGTTGATCCCCTCGCGCTGGACCAGGTCGGGGATGACCGGGAGCGCGAGCGAGACTCGGTTCTGCACCAGGACCTGGGCCATGTCCGAGTCCATGCCCAGTTTGAAGGTCACGGTCAGGGTGTAGGCGCCGTCGTTGGTGCACTGGGACGACATCGACTGCATGTTCTCGACGCCGCTGACCTGCTCTTCGATCGGGGCGGCGACCGTGTCGAGCACGGTCTGGGCGTTGGCGCCCGGGTAGATGGCGGTGACGAGGACCGTGGGCGGGCTCACGTCCGGGTACTGGGCCACGGGCAAGGTGAAAACGGCCACGCCCCCCGCGAGCGTGACGACGATCGAGAGGACCGAGGCGAAGATCGGCCGATCGATGAAGAAATGAGAGATCAAGGCGATGTCCCTCCGATCGTTGCGTCGGGCCCCGGCCGATCGTCGGGGGACCGCCCGGACTCGTCCGACCTACCCCAGAGCTTGCGGTGGAGGCCGAGGGCCCCGATCGCCACGAGGATGCCCGCCGAGGCGCCGACGAAACGCGACCAGGTGGGATGCACCGCGCCGACCTTCGCGAGCAGGCCCCCGAGGGCCTCCCCCGCGACTCCGCCGATCAGGATCGAGCCGATCCAGCGGACCGGGATGGCGCGGAAGAGGCGGGTCTCGCCACACCACTCGATCAGGTCGTAGAAGACCGGCGTGAGGAAGATGCCGAAGAGGGTGACGCCGAGCATGCCGCTGAAGACGGCCGTGCCGAGCGAGCGGCGCATCTCCGCCCCCGCGCCCTGCGCGATGACGAGCGGCAGGACACCGAGGATGAACGCGAACGAGGTCATGAGGATCGGCCGGAGCCGCAGCCTCGAGGCCTCGAGCGTCGCCTCCCGCCTGGGAGTGCCCGCGTCCTGCTGTTGCTTGGCGAATTCGACGATCAGGATCGCGTTCTTGCACGCGAGACCCACGAGCACCACTAATCCGATCTGGACGAAGATGTTCACGGATGTTTTCGTGATCAGGACGCCGACGACCGAGCAGAGGAGGCAGAGCGGCACGACCAGGATCACCGCCATCGGCAGCTTCCAGCTCTCGTAGAGCGCCGCCAGGGCGAGGAAGACGAAGACGACCGCCAGCGCGAAGACATCGAAGGCGGTGTTGCCCGCCCGGATCTGCATGAACATCAACTCGGTCCATTCCGTCGTCATGGACCGGGGCAGGCTCGCGTCGGCCACCCGCTCGACGGCCGCGATCGCCTCGCCGGAGCTCATGCTCGGGAGCATGTTCCCCATGATCGGGGCGCTCGCGTAGAGGTTGTACCGAGGCGCCAGGACCGGCCCGCCGATCTCGCGGACGTTGACCAGGGTGCCGAGCGGGACCATCTGCCCGACGCTGTTGCGGACCTGGAGCAGGTTGAGCCCCTCGACGCGGTTGCGGAACTTTCCCTCCGACATCAAGTTAACCTGCCAGTGCCGGCCGAAGTCGTTGAAGCTGTTGACGTAGAGCGAGCCCAGATAAACCTGGAGCGTCATGTTCACGTCGGCGAGCGAAAGGCCGAGCGCCTTGACCTTGTAGCGGTCGATGTCCATGAAGAGCTGCGGCGTGTTCGAGCGGAACTGGGTGAGCACGCCCACGAGCCCCGGCGTGGCCTTCAGCTTCGCGACCAGGCGGTCGACCTGGCGCTGGAGGGCCTGGAAACCAAGCCCCCCACGGTCTTCGACCATGACCTTGAACCCCCCCGCCACGCTCAGGCCGGGGATCGGAGGGGCTCCGTACACGGTGACCGCCGCATCCTTCACCCTCCCGGGGAACTCCCCGCGCATCCTCGCCATGATCGCCTCGTCGCGGAGCTCCGGCTTTCGACGTTTTTCGAACGGGTCGAGCACCACGAACATCGAGCCGAAGTTCGAGCCGTTCGCCGACAGCAGCATCGAAATCCCCGAGACCGTGGTCGTGTGCGCGACCCCCGGCGTCTCCCTCGCGATCTTCTCCACGATCGCCATCGCCTCCCTCGTCCGCTGCACCGACGCGGAGTCGGGCAGTTGCACGTTCACGATCAGTCGCCCCTGGTCCTGCTGCGGGATGAAGCCCGTCGGCGCGCTCGTGAAGACCCAATACGTCAGGAACAACATCCCGGCATAGACCACGATCACCAGAAGGCTGACGCGCAAGAGGAACCCAACGATCCGGGCATACGCCGAGGTCCCCGCCTCGAAGGCGACGTTGAAGAGCCGGAAGGACCAACCGAAGAGGAGGTCGATGAGCCTCGTGAGCGGGTCCCTGGCGTGTTCCCTCGGACGGAGGAGGATGGCGGCGAGTGCCGGGCTGAGGGTGAGCGAGTTGAGTGCGGAGAAGGCGGTGGAGACGGCGATGGTGACGGCGAACTGTCGGAAGAACTGCCCGGTGATGCCGGCGATGAAGGCGCAGGGGACGAAGACGGCGGCGAGGACGAGGGCGACGGCCACGACGGGCCCGGTAACCTCGTCCATGGCCTTGCGCGTGGCGTCTCTGGGGCTGAGTCCCTGTTCGAGCCAGCGTTCGACGTTCTCGACGACGACGATGGCGTCGTCGACGACGATGCCGATGGCGAGGACGAGCCCGAAGAGAGACAGGTTGTTGAGTGAGAACCTGAGGGCGGCCATGACGGCGAAGGTGCCGACGATGGCGACGGGGACGGCGACGAGGGGTATGAGTGCGGCGCGCCAGTTCTGGAGGAACACCAGGACGACCACAGCCACCAGGAAGATCGCTTCAAAGAGGGTCTGCACGACGTCCTGGACGGACTCGCGGATGAAGGGAGTGGTGTCGTAGGCGATGTAGTAATCGAAGCCATCGGGGAACTGGGCCTTCAGCTCTTCCATCTTCTCCCGGACTCGGGTGGCGACGTCGAGGGCGTTCGTCCCGGGGAGTTGGTGGACGCCGAGCGCGACGGATGGCTTGCCGTCGAAGCTGCAATACTGGTCGTACTGCTGGGCCCCGAGCTCGACACGAGCGACGTCGCGAAGTCTCACGATCCCGGCCGAAGGGCCGGCCGGGCCCGGCACGCCGACCTTGACGATGATGTCGCCGAACTGCTCGGGTTCGGTGAGTCGTCCCAACGAGGCGATCGGCCGCTGGAGGTCCTGCGTCGCCCCCGACGGGGGCTGGCCCACCTGTCCGGCGGCGACCTCGAGGTTCTGGTCGCGGATCGCCGCCGCAACTTCGCTGGCGCTGATGTTCCTCGAGGCGAGCTCCTGGGGATCGAGCCAGGCACGAATGCTGTAGTCGCGCTGGCCGAGGTAGTTCAGATCCGAAACCCCTTCGACCCGCAGCAGCTCGTCCTTGACGTGAATCGTCGCGTAGTTGCTCAGGTAGATGTCATCGTAACGGCCGTCGGGCGAGATGAAGTTCACGATCAACAGGAGGTCCGGTGTCTTCTTCCGGATCGTGATCCCCTGGAGCTGGACCGACGTGGGGAGTTGGGGCATCGCCAGTGCGACGCGGTTCTGGACCATCACGAGCGCGGTATTCAGGTTGGTCCCGACGTCGAAGGTGACCGTCAGCGTATAGGAGCCGTCGTTGCCGGCCTGGGAGGACATGTAGAGCATGCCCCCGACGCCGTTGACCTGCTGCTCGATCGGCTCGGCGACCGTGTCGGCCACGATCCGGGCGCTGGCGCCGGGGTAGTTCACCGAGACCTGGACGGTCGGCGGCGTGATCTCGGGATACTGCGTGATCGGCAGCGAGAACAACGCGATCGCACCCGTCAGGGTGATCGCGATCGAGAGCACGGAGGCGAAGATCGGCCGATCGATGAAGAAATGAGAGATCATTGCGGTGCCCTCGCGGGGCATCCCTCGGGCAGGGCTGGTCGTGTGATCGCGACGGGCAGGTGAGCCGACCATGGGCCAACCTGAGAGGCTCCGGGCCTCGGTCCTCCCGCCCGGTTCCCGGGTCTCATTCTTCGCCTTTGGCCTTGTTCTTGGTCGCTGAGGCCGCTCCGGCCGGCTTCGAGGGGGAGGGTGCCGGGGCCGGGGCTTTCTCGGAGTCCTCGTCGGCGTCCGACGCACGCATGGGGGTGGGTTCGGGCTCGATGACCATGCGGGGCTTGATCTGGGGCAGGCCGCCGATCACGACCCATTCGTCGGCCTTCAGGCCCTCGTCGACCGGGATCAGGCCGTCTTCCTGAACTTCGCCAGTCTTCACGCGGCGGTACTGGATCGTGTTCTTCGCGTCGACCACATAGAGGAACTTCACCCCCTGGTCCGAGCCGAGGGCCCGTTCGGCGATCAGGAGCGCGGGGCGAGGTTCCCCGATCGGCAACTGGATGCGCACGAACATCCCCGGCGTGATCAATCGCCGCCCTTGGGGGGGCAGGGGGTTGGCGAAGACCCCGCGGAGCGTGATCGTGCCCGTGGTGAGGTTCACCGTGTTGTTCACGAAGTTCAGGGTGCCGTGGTGCGGGTAGCCGCTTTCGCCTTCGAGCCCCATGTTAACCGGGATCTCGTTCGTGTCCTTGTGCGGCTTGATCTTGCCGTCATTGATGGCCTTGCGGACCCGGAGCACGGTCCGCTCGTCGACGTCGAAGAAGGCGTACATCGGGTCGACCGACACGACCGTCGTCAGGAGGGTCTGGTCCTGAGAGATCAGGTTGCCGACCGTGAGGAAATACCGGCTGACGTGGCCGCTGATCGCCGATGTGACCTTGGTGAAGTCGAGCTCGAGCTTGGCGAGGTTGAGGTTCGCCTTGGCGAGGTTCAACTGCGCGACCGCTTGTGCCTCCTGAGATTGGCTTTGCTCGAGCGACTCCTGGCTGATGGCCCCGTTGGAGTTCTTCGAGATCGCACGCGACCTCGAGTTCTCGGACTTGGTGAGCCTCGCGTTGGCCTCTCGGAGCTCGACCTGGGCCTTGCTCGCGTCGTATTGGGCCTGGTAAGGTCGAGGGTCGATCTCGAAGAGGACATCCCCCTCCTTGACCTCCGCCCCTTCCTTGAAGGGCATCTTCATCAAGTAGCCGCTGACTCTGGCCCGGACGTTCACCGACTGTACCGCGTCGGTCCGCCCCGTGTAGTAAACGTAGTCGGAGATGACCCGCGAGACGGCCTTGCCGACCGGGATCACCGGCGGCTTGGCCGGTGCGACCTTGGGGGCCTCGTGCCGGCAGCCGACGGCCGCGGTCGCCAGGAGCAGGGCGACCGACCCCGTCAGGAGCCAGTGCCCAGCCGCGTCGGAGAAGGCTCGGGGCCGCCCCCCGGGGGGCCCATCAAGGAAAACTCGGGCCATCGCAGGATCTCACCTTCGGGGGGGAAAGCTTGTTCGCCGAGGTTACGCAAGCGGCATGCCAATCGTGGGATTGGTCTCGGCCGGGGTTGTCACTCTCTGAACATTCTATGCGGCGAGCGCCGCCGTGCTGATTGCCTGCCCCGAAACCCAGTCTTTTCTTGGAAACCGGGTTTCTGTGGGACTGGGACGACACGGCTTCCGGGAGGGGGCGTCCACGTCGAGTGGGCCAGAAACCCGGTTGGCTCAAGCGGCGAAATCCGTGCTGAAAGTGGCGGCTTAAGGGTAGCACCGGTTGTTCCAACCGGTGCTACCCAGATTACGCAGGAGCGACACCACACATCCGACGTGTGACAATACCGATCTCGCCCCATGAACTAACCCGAGTTCCAAGAAATCCGGGGTTCGGGATTAGTTCGGACACGATCTCCGTCTCGCCGTCGATCGCGCTACAGCATTCGCACCAATCACCTCCGGATGATCGGTCGGCCAGGCTTGTTTTGCCGGAACCCGGAACGTTATTAAGGCTTGCGGCTACAAAAGAAACGTCTGGGGCCAAAATCTGAACCCAATCGGGACATTTTTGTACTTTTCTTACCAAACGGTGTAAGGTTTCGTGGGACACGCCGTTTTCTGTTAGGTGGGGATGGGGCGATGTGATCGCCAGGTCTTCACGACGCCGTGCTCTGTGCGAGGCTCCCAAGGTCGTCTCCTCATTCGGTGCCATGGGCGTCCCCCGGCCGCGAGGGCCTGCGTACGGGGTCCGTGGCGTGACGGTCGTCGATTTCTTCCTCGTGGTCGGCGATCGCCCGATCCCGGTGCGCCTCGTCGGAACGCGTCTCGGCGCGGGGGGAGGAAACCCCGTCGGCTCGGCTTTCGAGATCGGCGGCCGGTTGGATCGTGTCACGGCCGAGTCTTCATTAAGTGTAAGTTTTTAAATAAATAGTTAATTAATTTATGCTAGATGGTCCCGCGCAAGGCGTCTTCGGATACGACTAGGCGGGACGAACGCCAGCGATTTCGTGCTCCCGGCTCCGCAGCAATTGAGGCACACACGCAGGGCGTGCCCGCCCTCGCATGCAGGTGCATACACCCACTTCGAGGAGACTCTCATGGGCCGTTCCGCCCCCCGGAAACGGAAGCCACTCCCCCGCCTCCGCCGAGGCCTACTCCACCTCGAGTCTCTCGAAGAACGGGTGCTACTCACGGGCGGGTTGACCGTGAGCCTTGTCGATTCGGCGAGCGAGAAGTACGCCCTGATCAATCCGACGTCCGACGATCCGATCAAGATCTTCGCCCAGAACGACTCCGCCAGCGAGCAACTCTTCACCTTCTTCGGCGCCCCCGACGGGCAGGCCGTTCCGACCACGATCGAAGGGCGCATCGAGTCGGGTGAGCAGGAAATCACCGGGACCTTCACCTTCGCGGAGCTGGCGGGCCAGGCGGGCGTCGGGCTGGTCGCGTCGAACGCCTCGGTCACCTTCGGCGAATCGGTGGGCATCCAGTTGTCGGATGCCGGCGGGGCGCTGGCGATCGTCCCGACCGGGCTCGCCGGCCGGCTCACCACCGATAACGTCAGCGATGGGGTCGGGCTCTCGATCGTGGGGTTGGCCGGGTTGGGACTGGCTTCGTCGGCCTTTTCCTACGAGGTCAATACCACGGGCGCGGCTACCGACATCGCGGTGCCGACCCCGCTGGGCACGGACCAATTGACGCTCGCCGATGGGACCGACCAACTCCAGGGTCTCGGGACATTCTCCGTCGGCGGCCTCTCCCAGGTGTTTACCGTCGCCGGTGACTTCACCGTCACCCAAGGCGCGAACACCTTGCTCATCGCCGCCGCCGGCGTCGACCTGACCCTCTACGCCGGGTCGGTAAGGGCCGTCACCCTGTCGAGCGACACCGCGGACTTCACGCTCGGACCGGACGACGACGACGCCCCGACGTTTGCTTTGGTGGAGGACAGTTTCACGGTCAGCGGGTTCACCCTCCTGCCGGGACATGGGCTACCGGCCCTGTCCGGCGGCGGTAGCCAGTTGACGTTCTCCGCCGCGCTCGGGCCGATTGCGCTGGACCAGGTCGGCATGGTCGTCCCGAACTTGAGTTTCGGCACGGGCGGCCTGAACGTCGAGCTCGGGTTGTCGGCCGCGTCGGCCTCGCTTTCGTTCGCCAAGGAGGGGGCCGAAGGGGACGAGTCGGGCCTGATGAGCGCCGTCGCCGAAGACCTGACGGGCTCGTTCTCGCTCACCGGGGATGTCGATCCGGACACGGGTGCGATCACGAGCACCGGCGGGTCCGGAGCCTTCGTGTTCACCGCCGCCACGTTCGTCCTGGACGTGCCCGGCGTGCTGACCGCGACGGCCAACGGCGTGGCGATCCATTATGATCCCCAGGCCGGCGATTCGCAGGAGATCCTCGTCGCCGAGGACCTCACGCTCTCGGTCCCGAAGCTCAAGCTCCTGGGCGAGCTGACGGGTTCGGAGGAGCTGCCCGGCCTGGTCGTGCGGACCGACGGCTTCGCCTTCGGCGCCGCCCGGCTCACCGTCGAGAAGACGTTCACCCTCGGCGCCCTTGAGATCACGAACCCGTTCGTCGAGCTGGGCAACTTCCGGTTCAGCGACAGCGAGGGGGTCTCGCTCGACCGCTTCCAGATCGGGGCCGGGAGTATCGCCGTGGCGGCGGCCGGGTTCACCCTGACCGGCGAGGATGTCGCGGCCGAGCTCGGCTTCGACGAGGAAGGGGCGGTCAACCGCTTCACGTTTAGCGTTGGGACGGTGACCGGCGAGCTCGGCAGCCTCGTCACGCTGAGCGCCAGCGACGTCGAGCTCAACCCGACGGCGACCGGCACCGACACTCTCCTGTCGATGGGCACCGCCACCGCCACGGTGGTGATCGCCGCGGCCGACCTGACCCTCGACGGCGAGGTGAGCGACGTCGTCATCGACGGCGATGGCACGGTCACCGGGCCGGCGACGCTCTCCGTCTCCGTCGATTTCGGGGACGACGCCGCGGCCAAGCTCAAGCTCCCGTCTTATCTGCCGTTCAAGGTCGACACGCTGAGGCTCGACTGGGCCGAATTCGCCGACCACCCCGACCAGTTCACGATCGCGCTGACCGCCAGCGTCACCGGGACCATCGGCCCGCTGACGTTCAGCGGCGGCGTCGACAACATCGTGATCGACCCGTACCGGCTGGCCGAGGGGGATTTCCCGATCGTCGGGCTCGACGGCTTCTCCGTCGGCGTGTCCGGCGACCTCTTCGCCGGCAGCATCGAGGGGGCGGTCACCGGCGGCATCGTCAAGCTCGACGCCGAGGGCAACGTCCTCGACGACGGCGAGACAAACTTCGCCAGCACCGTCTTCTACGCCGGCATCAACGGCGGGTTCCAGCTCGGGGATAAGGGGTTCGAGATCCTGATCGGCTTCAGCGATCGCGGGTTCCTCCAGGGGTACCTGCGGGCCGACGTGCCGATCGTCCTCGAGCCGATCTCCGGGCTCACGCTCAGCGGCTTCCGGGGCGGCATCAGCTTCAACGCCACGCCGTTGCCGGTGCCGGGCTCGCCGAGCGAGCTGCTCGACCCGATCTTCCAGCCGACCACGTCGCTCACCGCCGCCCAGTGGCAGGAGCAGCTCAAGCAGCAGGTCGTCAACCAGGTCAGCGGCGGCAGCCGGATCTTCGTCATCGACGAGGGCGTCGGCGCCATCGTCGACGAGCTGGGTACGGGCGAGGTCACGGCCGACGGCACGCTCGCGGCCGCCTTCGACGACGCCGGGTATCCGGTGGCCGACGACAAGGTGAGCGGCGAAGTCACCGAGCTCGAGCCCGGAACCCTCTGGCAAGTCAACTACCTCGCCGCCACCTACCTGATCGAGCTGAGGGACGGCAAGCTCGACGTGACCAGCACCCGCTTCATCACGGAGGACAATGCCCTGGCCGCCTCGCTCGGCGAGGGTGGGGTCGTCGGTCAAGATGTGCTCGACGCGTTCGCGGAGCATGAGCTCCTGCTCCACGCGGGGGCCACGGTCGAGGTGATCGAGCGGTCGGGCACGGACCCTTCCAAGTGGAAGATCAGGGACGGCGAAACGGAGTACTTCGTCACGGTCCGCGGCGACCGTCTCGCCGTCACCGGCGGCGACACGGGCAAGGCCGATGCGGACGCCGTCGTGCGGATCGAGGCCGGGGCGACCCTGTACAGCACCTACGTCTCGGAGCACTCGTTCCGGGCGGACGTGGATATCATCATTTCGACCGACGGCAAGTTCGTGATCCTCGGGAAGGCCACGCTGGCCGACAACGTCTCGGTCGACCTGCGCCTGTTCGCCGACCTCAGCCAGGTGGACAAGGCCGACCCGACCGATCCGCTCAAACTCGTCTTCCTCGGATCTTTCCCCCCGGCCGACGGCGGTCCGTCGCTCGTGACGATCGGAGGACAGGCGACGATCGAGTTCCTCGACTCGGCGGGCAACCTCACGAATCCGGCGGTGACCGGCGTGGCACCGGCCGCGTTCCGGTTCAATATCCTGGGCCGCGCCGAGGTTGGCCTCACGAGCTTCGCCACCGCCGTCTTCGGCGGCGATGCCGGGGAGAACGGCGACTCGGCCGAGCTGGACCTGCAAATCGCGAACAGCCCCGACGCGACCTCGGTCGAGCTGAACGTCTCCGGCAGCCTGTCGATCGAAGGGCTCATCCCCATCAGCGACGCCGTAAGCGCGGCCGGGCGGATGATCATCTCCCGGGAGGGCGACGGGCCGGTCGAGATCATCGGGGCCGTGAAGCTGGATTTCACGACCGCGAACCCCGACCTCTCGTTCCTGCAGGACGCCGGCATCAGCGTCGACGCCTCGCTGCTCCTGGGATTCAACACGTCCACCGCGTCCCGCGACCTGGAGCTGACGCTCCCCGGCCGCGACCCGGAGACCCTGACGCTCGACCCGACCTCGCTCGTGCTCGAGGGCGAGGGCTCGCTGAGCCTCGGCCAGTCGGCCTTCGGCGTGGGCGCGCAGATCGGCTTCGACGGGGCGTTCAGTGCCCGGATCGTGGTGGACGCCCCGCGCCTCGTGCTGCCGGGCTCCGCGTCCGCACAGTTGAACGGCGGAACCATCCCCGATGCGATCATCGAGTCCCTGGGCCTGACCGATGCCGCCACGGTCAGCGCGCTGGTCGTCGCCGGTGCCGGGCCGCGCTGGAAGATCGACGATGGCACGAAGTCGTACTATGTCGTCACCCGCGGCAGCGAGCTCGCGGTCCTCGACAACACCCGGGCGGCGACCGACCTGACCGTCCGCGGTGATTCCGGCGTGGACCTGGATCTGTTCCTGGCCGGCCGCCTCGACGTGAGCGTGAGTGCGGGCGACGAGTTCAACCTGATGAGCCTGGACGCGGTCGGCGTGTTGGCCCTGCGCGACCTCGGCGGGGTCGTGGACGGCACCGTGCTCGCACCGCAGGTCGTCGGCCGGGTCGACCTGCTCATCATGGCCGGGCTGCAAGGGGTCGCCGAGGTCCAGGGGTCGGCCCAATTGCTGATCAACACCCTCGGCCAAGAGTTTACCTACGCCATCCCGGACCGGCTCCAGGATCGCCTCCAGAAGATCCAGGACAAGCGTGAGAACGCCAGCGGCCTGTCTCTGCCGCCGCTCCCCGTCGCCGAGGGCGCGTTGTCGGTCGTCGTCCCTGGCCACGCGACGCAGCTCGACGGCACCGCGCTGCCGGACGGGGCCTACTTCGTCCTCCAGTTCGGCGACCCGGATGAGACGACCCCGCCGGGCGGCACCACCGACCCCGACGGAGACGGGTTGGTCGACGTCAGCCTGACGATCGCCGACGCGTTCCGACTCGAGGGGGATTTGCGAGTCCTGGTGGCCGGCGGTGTCCTCGAGATGGATGTCTCCGCCAACGCCACGCTCGACCTGGCCGGGGCCGGGAGCCTCTTCAACGGCGAGGCCACCGGCCGACTCCGGATCAATTCCGACGGGCTGGTCGGCTACATCGCCGTGCAGGCCGAGCTGGATATCCCGGACGTCGACCTGAACGCAGGGGCCGAGGTCTACCTGGGCGTGAACACGACCTCGACCGCGTCCACGATCGAATTCCAGAACCCGAAGTTCGACGATCAACCTCTCCCGGCCCACTCGGGCGTGTTGTATATCGCGGGCAACGTCGATATCGCCGGCTTCGCCCTGGGCGGGACCTTCAGCCTGCTCGTCGGGGCGGATGCGCTCCGGATGGAGATCCACGCCGGGCTCCAGTTCTTCGACGCGAGCGTGCTCCGCGTCGATGGGACCGCCGGTATCTATTACGGGGCCAATCCCGGCCTCGTGCTCGACACCGCACTGACGGCCGGCGGCACCGCGGCGAATGGGGATCCCATCCCGTTCGGCGTCTCCGGCATCTTCACGGCGAGCGCCCAGTTGTCGCTCTCGATCGACACCCGCCGAGGGTTCGGCGAGATCGCGCTCAAGGACCTGCAACTCCAGTTGCTGAGCGTGATCACCCTCACCGGCGACGCCAGTATCAGCGGCGGCTTCGACCCCATTACCAATGATCCGTTTTTCCGAGTCGCCGGCAGCTTCTCGGCCGACTTGTTCGGCCTGGCGAAGGTCAACGCCAGCGGCTACTTCGACTCGCGCGGGATGTTCGACGTCGACCTCAACGGCAAAATCTTGCTGGGCACCGACGACTGGGGCATCCGTGCGAACGTCGCGTTGGCCGCCAGCTACCAACCCGATTCGAACGGCGTCATGACGCTGAATTTCGGCGGCAGCGCCTCCGGCGAGGTGAGGGCGGCCGGCATTACCCTGGTGGGGGCCGGAATCGGTATCAGTTACGACGGCGGGAGCGGCAAGGCCACCGCGATGGCCGATGTCACCATCTTGGGGATCACGTACGACGTCGACTTTACGCTCGGCTACGTCCTGCTCGGCACCCGCCCCGACCCGCGGCTCGGCCAGGTTGCCAACGGCGTGCTGACGCTCAACGTCGGCGCCGGCGGGGTGAACCGCAACGTCGGCAAGAAGAACGGCGTCGCCGACGTCGACGAGGCGTATACGCTCCAGTCGCTCGGGGCGAGCCAGGGCGGACCCGGCGAGGACATCATCCTTCGGGCCTTCGGCTCATCCCAACTCTTCCACAACGTCACCTCCGTCAATGCCGACTTCGGCGACGGCGACGACGAGTTCCGCGTCATCGTCAACTCGCGAAAGCCGGTCGTCCCGGGCGTGCCGATCGTGATCGACGGCGGTGCGGGCAACGATCTGTTCATCAACGAGTCGACCGCCGCGGTCACGTTCCGCGGCGGCGAGGGTAACGACGTTCTGATCGGGGGACCCGGCAACGACCGCCTGGAAGGGGAGGGCGGCAACGATTACCTCTTCGGCGGCGGCGGGCAGGATGTCCTGCTCGGCGGCGCGGGGATGGACCGCATCACCTGGAACGTCGGCGAGGGCCAGCCCACCACGATCGACGGCGGAGCCGACGCGGACACGCTCACCGTGAACGGCACCGACGCGGCCGAGACGATCCGCGTCGACGCGAGTGGCGCCGATGTGCGGGCCCAGTTCTCGGGAGGGTCGAACGACAGCGTCGTGGGGGCCGGCTTCGAGACGCTCGCCGCCAACGCCCGAGGCGGGGCCGACACGGTCACCGTCAACGACCTGACGGGGACGTCCGTCACGACCGTGGCACTCGACCTCGGCAGCATCGAGGGCGACCAAAGCGGCACCGGAACCACCACGACCGTCGGCGCCCGCGACGACGGCGCGGCCGACACCGCCATCGTGGAGGGGACGAGTGCGAGCGACTCGTTCGGCATCGACACCGGCGGCAACCTGGTGCGCGTCACCCGCGCCGGGGCGGCGACGGTGACGCTCCAGGGGATCACCGCCAGCCTCGACCGGTTGCGGGTCGAGGGGCTGGGGGGCGACGACACGATGACGGTCGCCGGCCGATCGACCGGCGATCAAATCAAGATCCAACTCGCCGGCGGGGCCGGCGCCGACACCTACCGGCTGCCGATCGGCGGGGCCACCTTCGAAGGCGACGGCAGCGACAAGGCCGTGTTCACCGTGGATGCCGGCGACCCGACGGCGGTCGCTGTCACCTCCACCGAGGTCAGTGACGGCGGCGCCTCGACGGCCTACGCCGGGCTGGCGGAGGTCGCCGTCGAGGCCTCCGTCGCCACGGCGATCACCGTGGAGTCCACCCACACCGCCGCGACCCGCATCGCGCTGGGGCCGGCCGACAGCGTGCTGACGGTCAAGTCCACGTCCGGGCCGCTGACGGCGACGGCGAACACCGACACGCCCGGGTCGAGCGGCGACCGGCTGGTGATCGACCAGACCGGCTCTTCGGTCCCTCGCGTCGGGGCGATGACGGCGACGCAGTTCAGCGGGTTCGTGGATGTCACTTACAGCGGGTTCGAGTCGATCGACGTCAACCTCGGCGATGGCAGCGACATCTTCACCGTCAACGGTACGCCTGCCGGCCCCACCCTGACCCAGATCAATAGCGGCGGAGGTTCCGACGAGCTCCACGTCCGCGCGGTCGGCGGCAAGACGACGGTCAACGACCCGACGGACGCGAGGAACTCGGCCGACGCTCTCTATGTCGACTTCACCAACCCCGGCACCCTGACCGGCTCGCCTTTCGGCGACAACCTTGTTTTCACCGTCGGGAAGGTCGTCGTCAGCGACATCTCGGGCTCGACGACGCCCGTCGACTGGGCGTATCGCAACGGCCGCGTTTACGTCGGCGCCATCGAGGTGTTCAACACCATCGATACCCCGACGGTCTTCAACGGGGGCGGGTCCCTCCAGGACAGTCTGACGGTGGAAGACACCGTCCCCGCTCTGCAGAACATCAATGTGGACGGGGCGCGGGTGCAGATCGCGGAGGGGGCCAACGTCCTCTCGTTCAACAACATCCGTACCTTCGACGGGTTTAACTACATCACGCAGGTCACGGGGCTCGCGGGAGTCAACAGCATCGCGTTCAGCCCCGACGGCAATTTCCTCTACGCCACCGGCCTGCAGGACAGTGCGGTGACCGTGTTCCGCCACGACGCCTCGACCGGCTCGCTGACGTTCGTGCAGATGCTCCAGGCCACCCCCGCCGTGATGCAGGGGCTGTTCGGTGCCGATTCCGTCGTCGTCAGCCCCGACGGTAAGAACGTCTACGTCGCCAGCCTTTCGGGCTCGGTCGTCACCTTTGAACGCATCCCGGCGACCGGCCGACTCGTGTATCGCGGCGCCAACATGGTAGGCCCGAGCGTCACCGCGCTGGCGGTCTCGCCGGACGGCACGAATGTGTACGCCACCGCCGGCGACCAGGTGGTGCGGTTCGATCGCGACACCGACACAGGGGCGCTCACGTTCGCCGACCAGATGTCCTTCGGGACCAACGGATATCTCGCCCTCGCCATCAGTGCCGACGGCCGGACACTGTTTGCCGCGGGCGGCAACGGCCTGGATTCGATCCACCTGCTCGACGGCGGCGAGCTGTTCGCGCCCGATAGCGGTGCGGCGGCTCGGGCGTTTCACGCCTCCGGCGTCTACTCGGACGTGGCGGTCGGGTCGAACAACACGTTCTACGCCAGCCGGGTCGGCGGGGTTGATACGTTTACGTATACCGATTTTTCGCTGGATCTGGTGACGACGGCAGCCCTGCCCAGCTTCATCCAGCCGGCGAACTCCACGGCGGTCGCCGCCAACCCGAACGGGAGCCAGGTCGTCGCATCGTTCGACGTCAACAGCGTCCCCACGCTTCCGCCGACGAGGTACCTGCGACTCGACAGCTTCCACGTCAACAACCCGAACGACGATGCTTCCGGCGACGAGCCTTTCATCAATGTCAATGGCGAGCGTATCTACACGGGGCCGGAGGACGGCGCCGGAGCGGGGGCGACCGTTGATCTGACGAACTACTACAACAGGGTCCTCACTTCGGACGTCACGATCGTCGTCCAGGAAGAGGACGTCACGCAAAATGTCCCGGTCGGCGCCCCCTTCGCTGTTGGCACCAATACCGCTCCCGGGACGTACCAGGTGACCCTGACCACCGCGAACGGCTTTGGTGTTCAGTTCATCAACTACACTTTCACCTACACCGTCTATGATGTGAGCTTCCCCACGCCGACCATCACCCCGGTCGTCGCGTTCGACCGCTTCTTCAACGGGGCGCTCTTCAATGCGCGGCCGGTCGATGTGCCCGGCGTGAATTCTCTGGCGGACTTGCAATACAGCCCCGACGGCCAGCATTACTATGGGGCCAGCCTCGCCAACGGGTGGATCACTCAGGACGGACAACTCGCGGTCAGCAACGGCCAGTGGCAATTCGTGACGACGACGGCCACGACCCGGCGCGACGACGTCCAGACCGCCTTCAGCCCCGACGGCCGCCACGCCTATTCGATCAGCACGAAGTTCGGCGTCCTCACCGTCGCCGATGTCGATGCGGTCACCCGGGCCCTGGGGGCCGCGACGCAGGTGATCCCGGCCGGCGTGACCGATGGAGCGTCGGTCGTCGTCAGCCCCGACGGAAAGAACGTCTACGTCACCAACCCGTCCGAAGACTCGGTCCTCGTCTATGGCCGAGATTCGGGCTCCGGCATGCTGACGCTGCTCCAGGTGTTGTCCGACGGCGTCGACGGCGTCGATGGCCTCGCCGGGGCGAGGTCGCTCGCGGTGCGGCCCGACGGCACACAGGTGTACGTCGTCGGCTTCGACGACAACGCCATCGCGGTCTTCTCTCGCGACGCCAACACCGGCCTGTTGAGCTTCTCGTCGACGTTCACCGACGCCGGCCTGGTCGGGCCGTCGAGCCTGGTGTCCAGCGCCGATGGCCAACTCTACGTCGCCAGCGCCGGCACCGGGAAACTATTCTGGCTCTCCGAGGACGCCACCCTCTCGGTCCTGGGCGTCTCGAGCAACGGTGACGGTGGCGTGACGCAGATGTCCAACCCGGTCTCCGTCGCCCTCAGCCCGGACGGGACGTCGCTTTACGTGACCAGCCAGTCGGACTCCTCCGTCGTCGTCTTCCGGCGCACGCCGGCGACCGGAGCCTTTACCTTCGTCCAGTCGCTCCGCGATGGCAGTGCCGGCGTCCAGGGCATTGGCGGGGCCGTCCACGTCGTCGTCAGCGGTGATGGCAAGTATGTCTTCGTTGCCGGCGACGTCGACACCATGGGCGTCTTCGGCCGCGACCCTTCGACGGGTGCGTTGACCGTCCTGCAACAGTTGCGCGACGGATCCTCGGGGATGACCGGGATCGACGGCGTCAGCGACCTCGACGTCGTCGGCGGCAAACTGTATGTCTCCAGCGCCGGCTCTGAGTTCGGGGCCGGCGGCGTGTCCGTCCTCGACATCGCCGTCGACACGCCGACGCCGCGTACTTATGACGTGTCGTTCAACGGCGTGGAGAGCCTGACCGTGCAGTCGGGGGACGGTGGCGATGTCGTGAATGCCGGCGATGTTGCGGTGCCGTTCACGCTCAACACCGGGGGAGGCGCCGATTACGTCACCTTGCGCAGCACCGCGGACGGCGAGGCCACCACGGTGGACCTCGGCGACGACGCCGACACGTTCGATCTGCTGAGTACCGGCAACAACTCGACGACGACGATCAACGGTGGTGATGGCGCTGATGCGATCCGAGTCTACGGCACCGGCGTGGGGGCCGTCACCACGGTCAACGGTGGGGACGGAGCCGATCAGATCCTGGTGGACGGGGCGAGGCTCGGGTCGCAGGTGACGGCGAACGGCGATGCGCCGAACGCGGGCGATACGCTGACCTTCGACGCCCATGGACAGACCGTCAGCCCGGGTGCTCCGCAGCCGGGTGCCGGTTCGGTGAACGTCAACGGTGCGACCTTCGGTGTAACGTATGCCACGATTGAGCAACTCAACATTCTCGCGAGCCCACTCGCCGACGCCGGCGGACCTTACACGATCGCCGAAGGGGGCTCGCTGAGCCTCGACGGCACGACCACCCTCATCCCGTCCGGGCACACGGTCGTCTCCTACGTGTGGACCGTCGGCAACCGCGTCGTCACCGGCGCAACTCCCTCGGCCCTCTCCTGGAGTGACCTCGTCGCGGCCGGGATCAACGACAACGGCTCCTATACCCTATCCTTGAAGGTCACCACGACGTTCGGCGACCAGACCTACACAAACACCGACGTCGCCACGTTGTCGGTGACCAATACCGCTCCGACGCTTTCGCTCTCCGGGGCCGGGACGGTGGCGGTCGGGTCGCTCTACACCCTTGGCCTGTCGTCCAGCGACCCGGGCGTCGATACCGTCCGCACCTGGACGGTGGACTGGGGCGATGGCTCTCCGGTCGAGACGTTCAACGGCACCCCGGCTACGGCCACTCACCTTTATGCCACGGCCGTCGCCCGTACGATCAGCGTCCGCGCGACGGACGAGGATGGCACGTATGGCCCGGTGACGAAGGCGCTCACCGTCGCCGCTCCTCCCACCCTGAGCGGGCCGGCCACGGTCCTCGAGGGGGCGAGCTACACCCTCACGCTCGGCAGCGCGGCGACTGGCCTCCCGGCCATCGCGAACTGGGCGATCAACTGGGGAGACGGCAGTGCCGTTCAGACGGTCAACAACGGCCAACCCAACGTGACTCACGTCTATGCGGCCGACGGTGCCTACGTGATCTCCGCCGTGGCCCAGGACGTTTCCGGAGACGTATTCTCGGCCGCCAACACGCTGACCGTGACGGCCCTCGACGTCGCCCCGGTCGTCACCTTGAGCCAATCGTCGCCGGGGCCCGTCGAGGGCGACCCGACGCATCCGCTGATCCTCAACGTCCAGATCACCGATCCGGGTAACGAGACGGTCGCCGGCTACGTCGTGAACTGGGGCGACGGAACGACGTCGGTCGTGAAGGGGACCGAACTCAAGCCCCAGCACTTCTACACCGACGCCGGCAGTTACCAGGTTGCCGTGACCAGCCTGACGAACAGCGACGGGACGTTTGCCGACCCGTCGACTCCGCTGAGCGTCACCGCGGCCGATGTCGGGCCGCGGATCTTCTCGCTGACCGTGGATCCGTCACCGGGCGCCGAGGGCGGGACACTGCACTTCCGTGCCCTGGCCGCCGGCCCGGTCCAGGGGAGCGACACGCTCACGTTCGCCTGGTCCGTCAGCGGGCCGAACGGATATTCGCAAACGTTTACGGGAACGGTGGGCCCGGACGGGACGGTGCTGCCCGACGACCCCGCAGGGTTGTTCCCCGACCTTCCCGCAGAGCTGCTCGGCCAGGTCCGGGCCTACCCCGGTTCGTTCGACTTCGTCGCGCCGGACAACGGGCTCTACCGTATCACCCTGACGCTCACCGACGACGACGGGACTACGGCGAGCCAGTCGGCCGAAGTCACGGTCGCAAACCTCCCGCCGAGCATCAACACGTTCAACGTCCCGACGACGGGGACCGAGGGGCAGTCGATCACCCTGACCGCGGCCGCGAGCGACCCGGCAGGAGCCGATGATCCGCTCTCGTACCGCTGGAAGGTGACGAACATCCAGACCGGCGTCGTCGTCACGCTCGACGGCCCGACGGTCAACTTCGTCCCCAACGGCGGATCGTACGGCATCGAGCTCACGGTGGGCGACGGCGACGGCGGTTCGGCCACCCGCTCGGCGTCGATTGCCGTGGCCTCGTTGGCCCCGGAGATCGTCCCCAACTCCTTGCAAGTGCCGACCTCGGCCGACGAGGCGGACACCGTCACCTTCTCCGTCGCGGGGCAGGACAACGACGGCACCGATGCCGGCCTTCGCTACGCCTGGAAGGTCCTCGGCCCAGGCGGGAGCGTCTCCACACTTCTCGGGGCGAGTGTGCCGTTCACGTTCCCCGACAACGGGATCTACCTCGTGTCGGTGACGGTCACCGATGACGAGAATCAGTCCACGACCTCCAACCCGGTGAAGGTGACGGTCGCCAACCTGAACCCGACGATCGAGAGCGTCCTCGCGCCGACCAGCGGGACCGAAGGCGTCGGCCTGCAACTCGTCGCGACGGCCAGCGACCCGGCGGGGGTGTCAGATCCGTTGTCCGCGATCTGGACGCTGACCGCCCCTGACGGGGTGAAGTCGTTTGTCTATGGGAACAACGCCACCTTCACGCCCGGGGACGACGGCACCTACCAGGTGAGTCTGACAGTGCGGGACGACGACGGCGGCTTGGCCACCCGCGACCTGGCCCCCATCATCGTGGCGAACGTGGACCCGACCCTCGGTGCGATCGTGGTGCCGGCCGGCCCCCTCGTCGAGGGCGACACGGTCGCCTTGAGCGTCTCGGGAGACGACGTGCCGGCCGACCGGGCTGACCTGACCTACACCTGGACGATCACCACCCCGGCCGGCGCCGCCGTGACCCGGCTCGGCTCGTCGGTGAGCTTCCCCGCCGATGACAGTGGCACCTATCAGATCCGCGTCGATCTGAGCGATGGCGACGGTGGTTCGGCCTTCCGAACGGCCAGCGTCACGGTGGCGAACCTCGACCCGACACTTCGATCCGTCACCGTCCCGACCGTCGGATATGTCGGCCACGCTGTTGACCTCTCGGCCGAGGCGACGGACGTCCCTGGCGATCAGTCGGACCTGGTCTACTCCTGGACGATCACGCCGACGACGGGGCCAGCCTCGAACCTCAACGGCCGAACGACGAGCTTCACCCCGAACGCTCCTGGCTCGTATACCGTCGACTTGGTCGTGACCGACGGCGATGGCGGTCGGGTAGCGTCCGCTCCCGCCACGGTGAATGTGAAGGCGACACCGATCACCATCACTCAGTTGAACGTGCCGACGACCGGCCAGGAGGGTTCACCGGTCACCCTGAGCGCCGTCGCTACCGACGCCCTGGGAGGCGGTTCGCTCGTCTATACCTGGACGATCACCCCGGCCGGGCAGTCGGCCACCACTCTGGTCGGTCGAGAGGTAACTTTCACCGCTCCGGACGATGGTCTTTACACCGTCTCACTCGAGGTCAGCAACGACAACGGCGAGGCGACGGCTCCGGGGAGGACCCTCGCCGTCACCAACCTCGACCCCGTCCTGGCGAGTTTGAGCTGGCCCGACCGCGTGTTGGTGGGCTCCTCGGTCAGTCTCCAGGCCCAGGCCTCTGATCCGGCCGGAGCACACGACCTGCTGACGTACACATGGACGGTGACTCGCCCCGACGGCACCTCATTCGATCTCTCGGGCCCGTCGGCCGGATTCAATGCCGACCAGATCGGGTCCTATGGTCTGAAGCTGGTCGTGACCGACGGCGACGGCGGTCAGGTGACCGCCCAGAAGCTCCTGGCCGTCCCCAACGCCCCGCCGGTCGCGCGGGCGGGCGGCCCCTACGCGATCAACGAAGGTAGTTCCCTGACCCTCGACGCGACGTCGACGACGGATCTCAATCAATCGTCCACGACGTTGAAGTACGAGTGGGACCTGAACGGCGACGGGGTCTACACCGACGCGACGGGAGCCACGCCCACGCTGACCTGGGCCCAGTTGCAGGCACTCGGGATCGACGACGGACCTTCCAACTTCACCGCCCGCGTGCGTGTGACCGACGACTTCGGCGACTCGAACATCGCCTCCGCGGCCGGGGTGGTCGCCAACCTCAACCCGGTCCTCACGAGCCTGAGCTGGCCCGACCAGCTCTTGGTCCGGTCTCCGGTCAGCCTTCAGGCCCAGGCGTCCGACCCGGCCGGAGCTCGCGACCCGCTGACATACACGTGGACGATTATGCGTCCCGACGGCACCTCCTTCACCCTCTCGGGCCCGTCGGCCGGATTTATCGCCGAACAGCCCGGGTCCTATAAAATGAAGCTGGTGGTTGCCGACGACGACGGCGGTCAGGTGACCGCTCGGAAGCTCCTGGAGGTGCTGAACCCCGTGCCGGTGGCGGTTGCCGGTGGCCCTTACCGAATCAACGAGGGAGACGGCCTGAGCCTCGACGCGACCGCGACGACGGACCCCAACCAACCGGCGAGTACCCTGACGTACGCCTGGGACCTGAACGGCGACGGTATCTACACCGACGCGGCCGGTGCCCGGCCCACGCTAAGCCGGAGCGAGTTGCAGGCGCTCGGGATCGACGACGGGCCGGCCACTTTCACCGCCCGCGTGCGGGTGACCGACGAATATGGCGCGGTGGACATCGCGTCGGCCAAG
This sequence comes from Singulisphaera rosea, assembly GCF_054877945.1. Classification (NCBI taxonomy): domain Bacteria; kingdom Pseudomonadati; phylum Planctomycetota; class Planctomycetia; order Isosphaerales; family Isosphaeraceae; genus Singulisphaera; species Singulisphaera rosea. Next base: position 174,269 of record NZ_JBTYIP020000011.1, read on the forward strand.
CTGACGGTGCTCAACGTCGCTCCGACCGTCACCTCGCTGGTGTCCGACCACGGCGATCCCGAGGCCAATCCGTCCGTCGATGGCATTGTCCGCATCACCGGGACGGTCTCCGACCCCGGCAAGGATACCCAGGTCGTCCGGGTCAACTGGGGCGACGGCTCGGCCCTCCAGACGTTCGCCGTCGACCCTGTGACGAAGACCTTCAACGCGACCCATACCTATGCCGCGGGGGGCATCTACAACGTCACCGTGGATGCGGTGGATAGCGACTCCGCCGTCTCTCAGACGGTCACGACGAAGGCGGTGGTCTCCGGGATCGTACTGGTCGACGGCGTGCTTTACGTCTACGGCAGCAAGGGGCCGGATGACATCACGGTGTCGGCCAAGAACGGCAAGTTCGTGACGGTCGAGGCCACGTTGAACGCGACGGGTGGGGCCGTTGGCCGGAAGGTCCAACAGACCTTCCGCCGGGCCGACATCGCACGGATCGTCGTCGTCGCCTTCGAGGGCAACGACAAGGTCCACCTCGACACAAGCTCTCGTCCCGGTGTCAGGGCCCGAGGCGGCGCCCGGAACCGAAACCTCGCGATCCCCACCGTCGTCTTCGGAGGGCCCGGCAACGACATCCTGAGCAGTGTGGGCGGAAACAGCATCCTTGTCGGCGGAGACGGCGACGATTGGCTGAAGGGGCGGAACGGCCGGAACCTCCTGATCGGTGGCCTCGGCCGAGACAAGCTGATCGGCGGCAGGGGCCAGGATCTCCTGATCGGCGGGTCCACGGCGTACGACGACAACCTCGCCGCCCTCGACCAGGTCCTCGCGATGTGGGCCTCGCCCACGTCTTACCGACACCGGGTGCGCGAGCTTCGGGCGACGTGGCTTTCACACGACGGCACGGTCTTCGACGACGGGGCGTCGGATACCCTGACGCCGCAACCCGGCCGGGACGTGTTCATCGGAGACTTCCGCCGGAGGGCGGCGAACAAAGACAAAGCCCCCATCGGCGGGCGGGCCAACGAGAGGACCGTCCAGGTGCCCTCAGGTCCGCAGAGGCCGTTCGAGGGTCGTCCGAGGCGGCTTGCCGGGGTGATCGGTCTCTTTCACAGACCGTCGTGACACCTTCACCGAACCGTAGACCCGGCAAGAGACTGCCCGGGTTCGGAATCGGGGAACCGCTCGATATCGATGCCTCTTGATTGACGCAAAACCTGTTGTCGCAGAGACCTGACCAGCGGTGTGGCCGTCGTGTCCGGATGCGGCGACTCCACACCCCAAGGGTCGTGCTGGACCCCAGGGGCTGGCCCGAGGGAAGCCGGCGCTGGTAATCTCGGCGCGGTCGGGCGACGAGAGGACGAGCCGAGGACGGGTACGCCCCCGTCGCCCGCCGCTCCGTCGAACACGTCGTGTGTTCCGTTCCGGTTCCGGTACTTCAAAAGCGAGGGACTGAATGACGCTCCGAACTTCCGCGTTGGCCGTTGCGATGACCCTGGCCTCGTGGGCCACCCCTTCGTCCGCGACTGCGTCGGACACCTTCACGGTCGACACGGTCCACTCCTCGGTGGTCTTCCGCGTCAAGCACATGAACACCAGCCACGCCTGGGGTCGTTTCAACGACATCACGGGCACGTTCTCGCTCGACGAGGCCAACCCGTCGGCGAGCCTGTTCGACTTCCAGATCAAGGTCGCCAGCATCGACACCGGCAACGCCAAGCGCGACCAGCACCTGAAGAGCCCCGACTTCTTCAACGCCGTCCAGTTCCCGACCGTCATCTTCAAGAGCAAGTCCGTCGCCAAGGCCTCGGACGGCTACGACGTCTCGGGCGAGATCAAACTCCACGGCGTGACCAAGCCGCTCAAGGTCAAGATCACCCCCGTGGGCGCCGGCAAAGGCCCCACCGGCGCGGCCATCGCCGGCATCGACGCGACCTTCACCCTCAAGCAGACCGAGTTCGGCATGTCCAAGAATGTCGGCCCGATCGGCGACGATGTCTGGGTGAACGTGAGCATCGAAGGCATGAAGAAGTGAGCTGAGACACTTGGGTGTCGATGGGGAGGATTCACCACGACGGACACAAAGGTAAGATTTGAAAAATGAACTAAATTGGATTTGTTTGTTTTCGGGTCCCCCCTTTGTGTCCTTTGTGGTGAATCCTCCCCGCCCGCCCATTTCTGCGAGTCTAACGTCGTGTTGAAATGCTCGACATCTCTCTGGTCGGCCGACCTGACGGGCCTCGCCTCGGACATCCGGCGCGTCGAGCCGTACTCCGAGCGGTTCCACCTGGACGTCGCCGACGGCCACTATGTCCCGACGCTCCTGTTCTTCCCCGACCTCGTGGCGGCGATTCGGAAAAAGACGTCGCTGCCTCTCGAAGTCCATCTCATGACGGCGGACCCGCTCGCGTGGGTCGGGCCGTTCTCGGACGCGGGGGCCGACGGGTTCATCGTTTGCCAGGACTCGACCCTGGACCTTGCTCGAGTGCTCGTGGAGATCAAGTCTCGGGGCAAATTCGCGGGCATCTCGCTCAAGATCGACGAGGACCTCGAGCAACTCGAGCCCTTCTGGGACACACTCGACCTCGTGACGATCTTCGGCACGAACGTCGGCATCAAGGGGGCCTCGCTCGACCCGAGCATCCCCGACAAGGTCCGCAAGGCCCGCGAGTTGATCGACGCGAGGGGGTTGTCGACCGAGATCGAGGTCGACGGCGGGATCCGCCGACAGAGCGTCCCCTCCCTCAAGGCCGCCGGGGCCGACTGGATCGTGCCCGGATCGCTGATGTTCGGCGAGGAGCCCGGCGAGATGAGGCGATGGCTCGAGACGCTGTGAGCCAGAGTGCACGGAACGCTTCGGGCTCGGGGCTCATCCCGTGGTCGGGACGAGCGACGGGGCCGGGGAGCGGGGAAGGCGGAGCACGAACCGGATCCCTCGGCCGGGTTCGCTCTCCGCGGTGATCGTGCCGCCGTGCGTGGCGGCGATGCGACGGGCGACCGCCAGCCCGAGCCCTACCCCGGCGTGGCCTTCTCGGCGAGCGGATTCCGTGCGGAAGAACGGTTCGAAGACGCGCGAAAGGTCGTCGGGCGCGATGCCGGAGCCGCGGTCTTCCACCGAGAGCGCCACGGAATCCGGCTCGGGCCACGCACGGACGACGACCGGCGAGCCGGGCAGACTGTATTTGCAGGCGTTCTCGAGCAGGTTGTCGAGGAGCTGGCTGAGCAACGGCAAGTGCGCCCGAGTCCAGGGGAGATCGCCTTCGGTCGAGGTGAATTGCAAGTCGGCCGCTCGCACGTGGTCTGACCAGGTATGGATGTGGTCGGCGGCCCAGGCCGCCAGGTCGAGCTGCTCGAGGTTGGGCAGCTCGGCCTCGGCGTCGGCCCTGGCGAGGAACAGGAGCGCCTCGACGACCCGCCAGAGGCGGATCGCGTCGCCGTTGAGTCGCTCGAGGACGACCTCGTGCTCGGAGACGGTGCGGGGGCGTCGTCGGGCGACTTCGATCGCGGCGATCAGGGCCGCCAGCGGGGTCCGGAGCTGGTGCGACGCCTGGCCGGTGAACTGGCGCTGACGCTCCAGGGCGACGTGCATGCGTTCGAGGAGCCCGTTGAAGCTACGAGCGAAGTCTTCGAGCTCGTCGCCCGTCCCCGGGCTGGGGAGCCGGGCGTCGTCGAAGGGCATGGTGCGGGCCGACTCGGCCATGTTCGTCAGCGGAGCAAGAGCCCGCTTGCCGAAATACCGGCCGATCGCCGCGGCCAGGACCCAGAGCCCCGCCGAGATCAGCGGCAGAATCGCCGCGAGGGAGCGGATGTCGGCCTCCACCGGCTCGAGCGAGGCCCAGGCGGCCAGGACGGGGGTCGGGCCTCGACGTTCATCCCGAGGCGGCGGACCGTGGCGAAATCGGCCCCCCTTGGTCTCGGGCGGGCCGTGTGGGCGCCGGCCTCCGCCGAATTTTCGCGCGAGTACACGCCAGCGGAGGCCGTCGGGGCCCTTGATCGTCGTCGCGACGTCCACCGCCAGGGGGGCGAGGTTGCGGCCGTCGAGGACCATCGGCCGCCCCGCTTCGCGCGGGCCCTCGATCCGTCGGCCGAATTCGTCGAACAAGGCCCAAGTGACCCGACCGCTTTCGAAACGGGGATGGTCAGCGAACTGATCCAGAGTCGCCTCGAGCTCTTGATCGACGGCGAGCCGCAAGCGGAGGTTGGTGAGGTAGTAGAGCGTGACCGAGAATCCGCCCAGGGCCAGGGCCAGGGCCACGAGGAAGGCGATCGAGACGCGCGAGACCAGGCTCATGGGTGGTCCTCGGCCCCTCGAGGATCCGGGTTGGCGAGCATGTAGCCCCGGCCTCGCACGGTCTGGATCAGTCGAGGCCCTATCGCCTCCAGGGCGCGTCGGATCTCCATGATGTGGACTTCGAGGGTGTTCGAGACGAAGTCGTAGTCTTCGCCCCAGACGTGGCCGTAGATCCTCGTCCTCGAGAGGACCTCCTCGGGGTGCGTGAGGAAGAAGACGAGGAGCGCCAACTCCTTGGAGGTCAGGTTCAGGGGATGACCGGCCCGCTCGGCCCTCTGGGCCGCGAGGTCGATGTGGACGTCCTGGTAGGAGAGCGTCAGGACCTCGACCGCACGCCGACGTCTCACGAGGGCGCGGACCCGAGCGAGGAGCTCCTCGAAGGCGAAGGGCTTGCAGAGGTAGTCGTCGGCACCGCCGTCGAGCCCGCGCACCCGGTCGCTGACCGCGTCGCGTGCCGTGAGGAAGAGCACCGGGGTCGTCCCCCCCTCGCGGCGATGGCGCTTCAGCACTTCGAGCCCGTCCGGGCCGGGGAGCCACCAGTCGAGGATGACGAGGTCCCACTCGGACGCTCGTAACGCCAGGCGGGCCGAGCCGCCGTCGCCGACCTGCGAGACGGCGAACCCCTCGTCCGACAACCCGTCGACGATCGACCGCGCGAGGCTCGCGTCGTCTTCGACGAGTAAGACCCGTTGTCCCATTCGCATCCCCTCGCGCGTGCCTGTCGTCGGCTCTGTTCGGTTCGGTAGGTTGCCGACGTCTCCCATTACACCATGCCGAGCCGGCCGGAGGGAGGCGAGCCTGCGAGATAAAGCGGATTTTATATGCGGTGACGATGGTCGTCTCGGAGGCCGATTCCTCCGACGAATCGCGGCCCTGGGAGAACCGTTGATGAACGGGAATTTATGGTTTCGCGCCCCCCGAGCGTGGAGCCCTGGCGCTACAATCCCCCGTGCGACGCGCCGACTCGACGTCGCGGACGGACTCGAGCCCTTCCTTGGCGATGTCGCCGCATTCGAGAGACGACCGAATGACCATGCCACACGTCGCTGAGGACAGGCGATCTCCACACGCATTACAGGAAAAGAACCGGCTGCGAATCGAGGTTCATGCGTCGGATGCCAAACCCGACTCCGCAGAGAGTACCTCGGCACGACCCCGTTCAGGCACCGATTTCGTTACATGAGCTACGCGGGTTACCCGAACGCGAAGGGATAGAAAGATATGATGCGACGAAAATCGGTGGGAGACGTCATCCTCGTACTCGTCATGGCCCAGGGAGTCCTCCTCTCCGCCCGGCCCGGGAATGCAGCACAACCCACGCCGGCACGCTCATTCCTCATGCTGTCGAAGGTCGACCACACGCTGGCGATCGTGGACCCGTCGAACCTCGCGATCGTCGCCCGCCTCCCCGTCGGGCAGGACTCCCATGAAGTGATCGCGACCCCGGGCGGAAAGACGGCGTATGTCTCGAACACCGGCGGCGGATTCATCCACGAGATCAACGTCCTCGACCTCGTGGGACAAAAAGCCCTACCGAGCATCGACACCGGCCCCATGATCGGCCCGCACGGGCTGGCCTTCGTCGGCGGGAAGCTCTGGTTCACCGCCCAGGGGGCGAAGGCCCTCGCCCGCTTCGACCCCGAGGCGGGCCGCGTCGATTGGGTCATGGGTACCGGCCAGGACCGCACGCACATGCTTTCCGTCACCCCGGACGGCAAGCGGATCTACACGACGAACAGCGACTCCGACACCGTCAGCATCTTCGAGAACGTCCTCCCGCCGCCCCCGCTTCCCCCTTCGGGTGTCATGCCCCCGGGGGCCAAGGCCCACATGGATTGGATCCAGACCCTCATCCCCGTGGCGAAAGCCGCGAAAGCTTCGACGTCTCGCCCGACGGCCGCGAGTTGTGGACCGCCAGCCCGGACGGGCCGCTCTCGATCGTCGACGTCATGCCCAAGAAAGTGACGACCACCGTCGACGCCAAAATCCTCGGTGCCCACCGCCTCAAAGTCACCCCCGACGGCCGTCGCGTCCCGATCGTGAGCGTACGCACCGGCGAGCTCGTCGACTACGACGCCGGCTCACGCCAGGAAACCAAACGACTGAAGATCGGCCGAGGTGTAGCCATGCTGATGGACGCCGACGGCCAACGCGCGTTCGTCTCATGTACCACCGAAAATTATGTCGCGGTTATCGATCTCAAGGCCTTGGAAATGTCTGGTCGCCTCGATATCGGTGGGAGGCCCGATGGCCTGGCCACGGCCGTCCGACCCTAGCGTGATGTAAAAGTGTCACAATGTGTTCTGAGTCATTATGGAGTGCAGTTCCTCTCCAAAGGATGGGGGGAATGGTCGAGAGCCACCGATGACGACAGTGGCGGGTTGTCGGTCACACGAGCTATCGACGTCACGTCATGACACGAATGTACGGCCGCCCAATGCGTCCGGTCGTCACTTGGTAATTCTTGCCATTCATGCTAGATTTCGGGGGTAGGAGGATCATTCCGTGACGACCATGAATATTTCCCTGCCTGACGAGATGAAGGCGTTCATCGAAGCCCAACTCGTCCACGAAGGATATGCTTCCGCGAGTGAGTATCTACGTCATCTTATCCGCGAAGCCCAGAGACGGAAGGCGAAGAAAGAGCTTGAGGCGAAGTTCCGCGAGGCTTTCGAGAGTGGACCCGCGACGCCGATGACGCGAGAGGATTGGGACTCAATCGAGGGTGAAGCCCTCGCAAGGCTGGCCGCCGAAAAAGGCCCCCGATGAGCGCCGTTGTCTATACGCACCGAACTGCACGCGTTGACTTGGTCAACAGCTTTTACTACGACGCCAGTCAAGGGAGTCTTCAGTCCGCCCGCCGGTTCTTGGCCCAAGCGGAAGCGACCTTCAGTCGATTGGCTCGCATGCCGGGCATAGCCACAATCTATGAACCAGATGAGCCGATGTATATCGGCCTAAGGTACTTTCCCATCTCTCGATTCCGCGACTTCCTCGTCTTCTATCGAGAAATACCCGGCGGCATCGAAGTCCTTCGGATCTTGCATGGAGCACGCGACATCGCTGGTATCCTGAGCGAGGAATTCGCCGGAGATGGTAGGGACGATGTCGAGGAATGAGCCGAGGCTCTGTTTCGTCGACGACCCGCGGCTGCCACGGTGAAGGACCGAAGCCTATCAACCGCTGGTTTCGAGGCAACGTTTTGCTTTGGGCTTGGAGATAGCGAGCATGTCGGCCGCCTCGACGTAGCTCAGTTACTCATCACGTTCCGCGGAGGTGGGTTGCCCCTCGTCGGCTCGCTCGGCAAGAACCAAGACCCGAGCTTCGATCTCAGGATCCATCTTATGTTCGATGATACTCCGTGCCGCTTCGGGATTGAGTGTCGAGGCGAGGGGGTCGAGTCTACGGTCCAGATAACGGGCGGCCCGCGTTGATGTGTCAATGCCCGTAGTCTATCAAGACTGGCACGATGAGACGGTGTCGACTTCAAATCACCGCTGGGATCCGATCACTGTCCCGGGCGAGAAGAAGGCGTCGAATGTGCCAGAAACTCGGATATGAAGATGAGCCGGGTTTCGGAACAGTGGATCAGACGTCGACGATGACGACGTCGGCGCCGACGGTCATGCGGAGGACGCGTTCGAGGATGGAGCCGCCGAAGAGGTGGGCGTACCAGGGTTGTCGGCTCTTGCCCATGACGATGACTTTGATGCCGTATTCGTGGGCGAAGGCGGCGATGGTGCTGGAGACGTCCTTGCCTCGGAAGGTCATGGGGATGCCGCCGAGCTGCTGGGCGAGCTCGAGGTTCTTGCCGAGGACGCGCTGGGTGGCGGCGTCGATGCGGGTGAGGTCTTCGGCGGGGGTCTGGATGTAGACGGCGTACCAGGGGGCGTTGAGGCGGTCGGCGAGGCGGGCGGTCTTGCGGAGGAGGGCGGGGGCGTTGGGGCTGAGGCTGGAGAGGCCCACCATCACGCGCTCGGTCGCCGAGACGGGTGCCTGGTCGGCGGCGGCTCGGCGGTGGCGGCGATCGATCAGGTGGGCCATCTCGGTCAGGGTGATCTCGCGCAGGCGCGTCAGGTTCGGCGCGGTGAAGAAGTTCGCGAGGGCCCGCTCGGCGCGTTCGGGAGGGTAGACCTTCCCGGCCTTGAGGCGCTCGAGGAGGTCCTCGGCCGAGACATCCACGTTGACGATCTGATCGGCCTCGCCGAGCACGCTGTCGGGGAGGCGTTCCTTCACCTTGACCCCGGTCGAGCGCTCGACCTCATCGTAGAGGCTCTCGAGGTGCTGGACGTTGACCGTCGTGATGACGTGGATCCCGGCACGCAGCAAATCTTCGACATCTTGGTATCGCTTGCCGTGTCGACTCCCGGGTGCATTCGTGTGGGCGAGCTCGTCGACCAGGCAGACGCCGGGATGTCGGGCGAGGATCGCTTCGGTGTCCATCTCCGAGAGCGTCACACTGCGGTATTCGATGGTGCGCGGGGGGATGATCTCGAGGTCGCCGACCTGCTCGGCGGTCTCGACCCGGCCGTGGGTCTCGACGATGCCGATGGCCACGTCGAGCCCTTGCTTCTTGAGCCGTTGCCCTTCGCGGAGCATGGCGTAGGTCTTGCCCACGCCGGCCGACGACCCGAGGTAGACCTTGAGCCGTCCCCGCTCCTGGCGTCGGATGAGGTTCAAGAATTGCTCGGGACTGGGACGGCTCGGTTCGACGGCCATGATAGTGCGGACCTCGCGGACGAAGGAAGGAGACCCCGGCCCCGTTTCGTCGGGAGGGCCGAGGTCTCCGGAGTCGCGGTCAAAGGATACCGACGATGGCCAGGAGGGGGTCGATGGCCAGGTCGATCAACTTGATGCCGATGAACGGGGCGATCACGCCTCCGAGGCCGTAGTACAGGAGGTTGCGGCGGAGCAGGGCCCCCGCGCCGACGGGGCGGTAGGTCACCCCTTTGAGCGCGATCGGGATCAGCATCGGGATGATGATCGCGTTGAAGATCACCGCCGAGAGGATCGCCGAGTACGCCCCGCCTTTGGCCGCCAGGCCCATCAGGTCGAGGACCTTGAGGTTGGGCAGGGTGACGATGAACATGGCCGGGATGACGGCGAAGTACTTTGCCAGGTCATTCGCGATCGAGAAGGTCGTCAGGGCTCCCCGCGTCATCAAAAGTTGCTTGCCGATCTCGACGACCTCGATGAGCTTGGTGGGGTCGCTGTCGAGGTCGACCATGTTGCCGGCCTCCTTGGCGGCCTGGGTGCCGGAGTTCATCGCGACGCCGATATCCGCCTGGGCGAGCGCGGGGGCGTCGTTGGTGCCGTCGCCCATCATGGCCACGAGCTTGCCGCCGTCCTGCTCCTTGCGGATATAAGCAAGCTTGGCCTCGGGAGTCGCCTGGGCGATGTAGTCGTCGACGCCGGCCTCGGCGGCGATGGCCTTGGCGGTCAGCGGGTTGTCGCCGGTGACCATGACGACCCGGAGGCCCATCTGCCGGAGGCGCTCGAACCGCTCGCGGATCCCCGGCTTGAGGATGTCCTCGAGCTTGACGACCCCGACGATCCGGTTGTCCTCGGCGACGGCCAGGGGGGTGGCGCCCCCGGAGGCGATGGCGTCGACGGTCTCCTGGTATCCGTCGGGGATCTGCCCCCCTTGGTCGCGGACGTAGCGGGCGAGCGTGTCGGGGGCCCCCTTGCGGATCCGGGCTCCTTCGGGGAGGTCGATGCCGCTCATCCGGCTCTGCGCGGTGAACTCGACGAAGCGGGAGCCGTGGGGGGCCTCGCCGTCGATGGCGGATTGCTGGCGCGCCAACTCGAGGATGCTCTTGCCCTCCGGGGTCGGGTCGGCCATCGAGGCGAGCCCGGCGAGCCGCGCCGTATCTCGGGGCGAGGCACCGCCCAGGGGGACGAACTGGGTCGCCTTGCGGTTGCCGATCGTGATCGTGCCGGTCTTGTCCAGGAGCAGCGTGTCGATGTCTCCGGCGAGCTCGACCGACTTGCCGCTCTTCGCGATGATGTTCGCCATCAAGGCCCGGTCCATCCCCGCGATGCCGATGGCCGCGAGCAACGCCCCGATGGTCGTCGGGATCAGGCAGACCAAAAGCGCGATCAAGGTTGGGATGTCGAGCGTCAGGTCGAAGTAGCGTGCCATCGGGTAGAGCGTCGCCGTCACGATCAGGAAGATGAGCGAGAAGGCGGCGAGCACGATCGTCAGCGAGATCTCATTGGGGGTCTTCTGGCGGCTCGCCCCTTCGACCAGCGCGATCATGCGGTCGAGGAAGCTCTGGCCGGGCTCGGCCGTGACCTGGATGACGATGCGGTCGGAGAGGACCCGCGTCCCCCCGGTCACGCCGGAGTGGTCGCCCCCCGCCTCGCGGATCACCGGGGCGCTTTCCCCGGTAATCGCCGACTCGTCGACGGAGGCGACCCCCTCGACGACCTCGCCGTCGGCCGGAATCACCTGGCCGGCTTCGACGAGGATATAGTCTCCCGAGCGGAGTTGGGTCGACGAGACGACGTGGCCTTCACTGGTCCCCAGGCGTTCGAGCCGGAAGGCGGCCGTGTCCTGGCGGGTGGCCCGGAGGCTGTCGGCCTGGGCCTTGCCTCGGGCCTCGGCCAGGGCCTCGGCGAAGTTGGCGAACAGCACGGTCAGGAGCAGCAAGGCCGCCAGGGCCACCTGGTACACGATCAGGCCGGTCGCCGCGTGGCCGAGGATCGACTGCACGGCGACGATCGTGGTCAGGACCGTGCCGACCTCGACGAGGAACATGACGGGGTTGCGGGCCATCAGGCGGGGGTCGAGCATCAGGAACGACCGCCGGGCCGCCATCCGGACCAGGGCCGGCTCGAACAGCTTGAGCCGCCGGGCGTGGCGGCGTTGGATCTTCAGGCTTTGCGCGTCGGAGGATGCCCGGCCGGGCAGCTCGACCTCGGTCTCAAGGCTCATGGGTCGATTCCTAATCTTCAGCAAAGGCTTATATGGGTGTCCGGCATTCGGACGTGTGTCTGTCCCGAAACCCGGTTTCTTCTTCAAAACCGGGTTTCTGAGGGAGTAGGCCCCGACGTCCCACGAGGGGTCGTCGGCGTCGACGGCACCGGAAACCCGGTTTTGAAGAAAAAACCGGGTTTCGGGAGCGTTTCTAAGGCGCCTGGGCAAGCGGCGCGGTGGCCGTGAGGTGGTCGGCCACGGGGCCGAGGACCACGGCCGGCATGAACGACAGGGCGCCGACGAGGAGGACGGTCCCCAGGAGCATCCCGGCGAACGTCAGGTTGTCCGTGCGGAGCGTCCCCGAGGTCTGCGGCACACGCTTCTTCTGCGAGAGGAACCCGGCCACCGCCAGCGGCAGGATCAGGGCCGGGAACCGGCCCAAGAGCAGCACGATCCCCGTCGCGATGTTCCAGGCCGGGTTGTTGTCGGCCAGTCCCTCGAAGCCCGAGCCGTTGTTCGCCGCGGCCGAGGTGAACTCATACAGGATCTCGCTGAACCCGTGCGGGCCGGGGTTGGCCACCGTCTTTGCCCCCCACAGCGTCGCGGCGAAGATCCCCGCGCCGACGCAGATCAACAGCGGGTGGAAGAGGATCGCGATCATCGCGAGCTTCACCTCCTTCGCCTCCACCTTCTTGCCGAGGTACTCCGGCGTCCGCCCGACCATCAGCCCCGCGAGGAAGACGGCGACGATGATATACATCAGCATGTTCTCGAAGCCGGCGCCGATGCCGCTGAAGACGACGTTGAGCATCATCAGCACCATCGGGACGGCCCCGGCGATCGGGTTCAGGCTGTCGTGCATGCTGTTGACCGACCCGTTGGACGTCGCCGTGGTGACGGCCGCCCAGGTCGCCGCCGCCACCGGACCGAGGCGGACTTCCTTGCCCTCCATGTTCGGCGACGAGACGACCGGCAGGCCCGCGGTCGCGACGCTCGGCTGGGTCTCGGCCCGGATCGCCACGCCCGCGCCGACGAGGAGCAAGGCGAGCATGACGCCGAAGATCACGGCCGCGTGGCGGCTGTCCCGGATCATCCGGCCGGCCATGACGATCGAGGCCATCGGGAGCACGATGATCGAGCCGATCGCGAGGAGGTTGCTCCAGGGGGTCGGATTCTCGAACGGATGGGTCGAGTTGGGCCCGAAGAAGCCGCCGCCGTTGGTCCCGGCCTGCTTGATCGCCACGAGTGCGGCGACCGGTCCTCGGGCAATCGTCTGGGTTTCCATCGTGGTCGCCGCACCGTCGACCGTGGTCGCCTTGGCCGCCCCTTCGAAGGTCATCGGCACGCCGCTCGCCACGAGCAGGACCGCGACGACGAGCGCGACGGGGATGAGCGTGAAGACGAGACTCCGCATCAGGTCGAGATAAAAGTCGCCCATGTGCCGGTCGCCGCGGAGCCCGCGGAGCGTCGCGAGCATGACGGCCAGGCCGGCCGCGGGCGTCACGAACATCAGCCAGACGATCGAGCCGAGTTGGCTGAAGTACGTCAGGTTCTGCTCGCCCGAGTAGTGCTGCAGGTTGGTGTTCGTCACGAACGAGCAGACCGTGTTGAACACGACGGCCGTATCGGCGCCGGGGTGGTCGACGCCGGCGGTGTCCTTGTAGCCGAGGGCTCCGAGCGACCCTTTGCCGTCGGGGTTCAGCGGCAGGAGGGTCTGGGCGTAGAGCAGGCCGAAGGTCAGGATGAAGAGGGCGGCGTTGAACATGAGGAACGTGAAGGCATATTGCTTCCAATCCATCTGGGCGGCCTTGCGGCGGCCGAGCAGGCGGCAGAGGAACATGGGCAGGGCGTCGAGGCCCCGCCCGGCCCGGTCGTCGGGCACGTCGAGTGCCCGGAACATCGACCACCCGAGCGGGATCGAGACGGCGATCGGCAGGCCGATGGCCCAGAACGGGTGGATCCAGGCGAGATTCGTTTCCACTTTACGTGGCTCCGGTCGTGTTTCGGGTCAGAATCGCTCGGGGCGGATCATCGCGTACCCGAGATAGAACAGGGCCGCCACCGTGAGGATCGCGGTCAGGTAGAGCATCGCCGGACTCCCGCCCGGGGCGGGGGTCGTCGCGGCTGTTGCGAGCAGCATGGACATCGTCGGACACTCCGGTTGGTTCAAAGCCGGTCGCACGCCGCGACGAGGCCGAAGAACAAGGCGAACAGGGTCATCCCCAGGGCTAACGTGGCGAAGGCCATTGCGGGTTCCTTTTTCGGAGTTGGTCTCCGACCCAACCGACCACCATCATCGAGAGGGCGAGGGAGAGCACGCCCAGGGTCACCGTCATGAATGTCAAGGGTTGCCTCCTCCCATAAGTGGGAGGCATCTATGGCTTGGGGTTACTGCCGAGCCGGATAAGCAATGCTCGGAAACCATTCCGAAACCCGGTTTTGTCTTCATAACCGGGTTTCGTGAGGCGGTCATCGGTCGCCCGTGTCGATCGGCACGTCGCTGCGGCCGAACGTGAACCGTTCGTAGTAGCGCTTCATGTTGTGTTGGGCCGGCTCGTATTGGCGGTCGGACTTGAGCGCCGCGCGATACTCGCGGTACGACGCGTCGTGGTCGTTGCGGCACTCGTGGAGCACGCCCATGAGGTTGTGGGCCTCGGCCGAGCTCGATTCCAGCGCGATCGCCTGCCGGAGGAAGACCTCGGCCTCATCGAACGAACGATGATTCAAGGCCCGCTTGGCGCGGGTCAGGTTGTCGGCGAACTGCGAGGCGACCGTCACCACCTCCGGCGTCGTCGTCCGGGCGGAGAGGTGCTTAATCGCCGCGTGCCGCTCGAGCACCTCGGAGACGACCCGACGGAGCGTCTCGGGGGTCAAGGGCTTCGCGAGGAAGTCGATCGCGCCGAGCTTCATGGCCCGCACGGCGTCGGGCACGCTGCCGTGTGCCGTGATGATCACGACGGGGGTGTCGAGGCCCTCGTCGCGGATCCGACGGAGCACCTCCATCCCATCCATTGCGGGCATTTGGAGGTCGAGCAGCACGAGGTCGGCGGGCGACTGCTTCAGCCACCGCAGCGCCGTCTCGCCGTCCTCGGCCGCGGCCAGGAAGTACTCCGACGACTCGAGGGCCGTCCGGAACACGAGCCGGACGTTCGGCTCGTCGTCGACGATCAGGATTCGCTTCGCGTCGCTCATGATCCAGGCGTCTCGTGCCCTGTCGGCCCGCCACCCGAGGGTGCGACCGGCAGGGTGAACGTGAACGCCGTCCCCCTTCCTCGTTCGCTATGGACGTCGATCTGACCGCCGTGTGCCGTGACGATCTCGCGGGCGATCGCCAGGCCAAGCCCGGCGCCCCCGCTTCGCTTCGACCCGGGCACCCGATAGAACTTCTCGAACAGGCGAGGGAGGTGCTCGGCCGCGATGCCCTCGCCGGTGTCTTCCACGTTGAATCGGACCTGGTCCCCATCCTCCTCGGCGGAGACCCGGATCACTCCCCCTCGCCCCGTGTGTCCGAGCGCGTTGACGAGGAGGTTGTCGAAAACATGTTCAATGCGTTCCACGTCGGCCATGACCTTCGGCAAGACGCGGGGGACCTGGTTCTCCAGGGTGATGCCGACGTCCCGGGCTCTGGTCCCCGCCCGATCGACGGCGTCTCCCGCGAGTTGGTCGGGAGCCTGGGGGGCGAGCGTGAGCCGCACACGCCCTTGTTCGATCCGGGTCAGGTCCAATAAGTCGTTGACCATCGCCAGGAGCCGCTCCGAGTCCTGACGGGCCGCCAGGAGCAGCTCGGTCTGCTTGGAGGTGAGCGGGCCGACAGCCTCTTCGAGCAGCAGGTGGACGGCCATCTGCACGCCCGTCAGCGGGGTCTTGAGCTCGTGGCTGACCGTCGAGACCATGTCGCTCTTGAGCTGGTCGACCAGGCGGAACTTGGTCACGTCCGAGAGCACGACCGCCGCGCCGAGAACCCCTTCGTCGCCCCGGATCGAGAGGACCCGAGGGAGGAAGAACCGCTCCTGGCCGTCGTCGCGGAAGCAGAGCGCGTGCTCGAGGCTGGTGGGCAGCGAATCGGGCTGCCCGCCGAGGACCTCGGACAGGGTCGGCTTCAATTGCGGTGGCGGAGTCCAGGGGATCGAGCCGTCCGAGGTGACGACGCCGAGGATCCGCCGGGCCGCCGGATTCGCCCGTTCGACCGCGCCGGTCAGGTCGACGACCACGACGGGGTCGGGGAACGAGTCGATCGTCGCCTGCGCCGTCTGCTGGGCACGCAGGAGCCTGGCGGTGCCGGCCTGCTGGAACTCCCGGATTGTCCGGGCCATGGTGTTGAACGCCGAGGCCAACTCGCCCAACTCGTCTCGCGTCGAGGCGGGGACGACCTGGTCGAGGTCACCCTTGGCCATCGCCCTCGCGCCCCGCGTCACCGCCCCGATCGGCTCGAGGATCGAACGGCTCAGCACCAGGGCGATCACCGTCGCGATCGCCGCCCCTCCGAGGAGCGCCACGATCATCACCCGTTCGGATCGTGAGGCGGCTTCGCGGGCCTTGCGGTCCTCCTCGAGCATCTTCGCCTGGTTGATCGTGAGGACCTTGTCGGCGGTCTCCTTGATCTCGAGGAATGTCCGATACAGCTCCTTGTAGTAGAAGTCCGCCCGACGGGCCTCGGGCATGCCGTAGAACGACTCGCTCTGCTTCAGGTAAGCGTCGAAGAGCTTCGTGAGCCGGTCCGCCTGCTCCTGCTCCCCCTCGACGATCAGCGTGACGTTGTGCCGCTCCTTATCCAGATTCTTCTGAAATACCGGAGCGTACCTGTGATATTGCTCGCGGGCCCGCCCGTCCTGGCCGTTGACCGCGAACTGCGCGGCCGAGTCCATCCGCTCGAGCGCCTCCTTCATCCCCTCGGCGGCGAGCACGCTCTCGTAGTTCTCCCGGAGGATGACGTCGATCCGCCCTCCCAGGTGATTAAACATCGCGATCGCCCAGAGCCCGAGCCCGACCAAGATGGCCAGGAGCGGGGCGATCCCGAAAAACAGCTTGGTTCGCAACGTCCGGAACATGAATCCTCCCAACATGGCTCTCACTAAAAGCAAGAGGAGTGCCAAGGGTTTTGGATTTGTCGTAAGTTGATTTAGGTTAGTGGTTTGAGGGGAGTTCTGTCCGCGAATGAATCGGCAGCTGCATCCGCGTGCCGTGCAAAATGCAACATCCGCACGTCATCCTGCACGGCCTTCGGTACGAACACGACGGCTGCCGAAGCGATCCACGAACTCTGACGGAGAAGTGTCGATTTTAGGCGTCGCATTCGCGAGCTGACCGAGGCTAGGCAACGTCGCCTTGAGGATCTCGAAAAATCGACTCGTCGCACGATTCTTACTTGAATAAGATTAAATTATATAAGTAATAATGCGAGATTCGTTTGTCTAAGACAGGTATGCAGCCAAGACGATCAAGGGCAAGACAATCCAGAAGATCCCTAACAGTCGTCCCATCCATTCTACCCAATCTCGCTCGAGGTTCCACTCGACGCAAAACCAGACGGATACCCACATCGCCACGACGCTCATTCCTATCAAGGTCGAAAGAACAACGGCCAAGTTTGATGACGACGTCTCTTCACCCGACCTCGCGGTCGCGATTGCTCCCACCACGCGTTCGATGAGCGCCGTACCGCAAGCGATGAGCCCGGGTTGCCTCAGAGCGCGAGCCATGGGTGGCCTGGGCTGGCTGAATCGAAGCGGGAAGAACGCGACCGTCAAGGACGCTACGCAAGGGAATGCCGCCTCATGGCCGCATGCGAAACCGAAGAATTGCTGGAAACCAGCCGGGATTGGTCGGGGTGGATTGCATTCGTAGAAAGCGGCTTTCGCGAACGTAATCCCGACACCGATCGCTGCTACGAGGATCATCGCATCCGAGAGGTGAAAGCGACGACCGTTTCACTCGATCTCTGGTGGCACGATTTCGGAATCGTTCATTCGAGGCGGCCCCCTTTGCTAATCACTTCGACGCGCCGTCGGTTAACGGACCGGCCGACGCGAGGCTTCCTCCAGGGCTCGGGCCGCCTCCTCCCGGTGGGTGTCGCGGAGGAATTGGGCATACTGCTTGATGATGGCGGTTGCCGTCGGGTGGGCGAGTCCGATCGTCTTCGAAGCGAGGGCGACCGAACTTCGATAGCTGGTCTCGGCCTCATTAAGGCGCCCGAGTTTCTTCAAGGCGAGGGCACGGTAAGCCAAGGGAGTGATAAGGTGCGTCGAATTCTTGCCGCGTATCTTCTCGACGATGGCGATGCCGCGAGCCAGGTTCGGCTCTGCTTCTGCGGCACGGCCCTGGATTTCCAGGAACGTCCCGTATGACGCCAACGCACGACCGTAGTCGGGATGCTCCGTCCCCTGGGCCTGTTCGAGGCTCGCCAATGCTTTGTGATAGAGTTCCTCGGCCTGGTCCGCCCTGTCGTCACGACCGAAGACGTCGGCAAGTGCGATCCTCGCCTCGGCGGTCGCCGGGTGTCCTTCGCCGAGCAGTCCCTTTCGGATGCGGACCGCTTCATCGGCGAGGGATCCGCTACTGAAATAACGTCCTTGGCTAAACCGCAATCCGGCCAGTCCGAGATACCACGTTGCCAACGTGATGTCATCGACTTTCCTCTTGATCCCTTCCGTGATAGCCTCGGCATATTCAGACTCGGCTCGAGAGTAGTCACCCTGTAGGAAGTGCTGTTGTGCGGCGACGAACCTCGATTGAGCATGACTTTGTTCGGGCGGTCTGGTTGGGGATAATGTGAGGTCAAATAGCGAGGGAGTCGTCGGCGCGAACCAATCGGCGTCACCTCGCTGCTTGCCGGTGGCCTGGGCTGAAAAGCTCAGATCCTCGTGGCGGAGGAGTCGGTGAGGTGTCTGGAATCGGCCGTCGGCATCGGTGCGAAGATGCCACATCCCGCTCTCGGAGGGGGTGCGGCGCACATCGACGTTCGCAGATGTCCTATATCGCGTATAGACGGAGATGTCGGCGTCCGGAATCGGCTTGCCTAACTCATCGACGACCCGTCCTCCGAGGCTCATCGTATTCTCCTGGCTGACGACCAGTGTGATTGGCCTGGTCGCGGAGGGGAGCCAACGTGCGGGTGCCCCCGTCCCTGTCTCGCCAAAGGGGGCTGTCAACTCGAGTGGGACGTCCGGGGCGATGCCTTTGAGGATGAATTCCCCTCGCTCATTTGTCTCGAAGCCCGGACGGAGATTCGATTTTCCTCGGACTTGACTTCCGTCGATTCCGATGACCTCGACTCGGGCCCCGACCACGGGCTTTTTTTCCTGGTCGAGGACGAATCCCCGTGCATCGATGCTTCGAATGACCTCCACAGGCGGGAGGTCGAGTTTCTCTACTCCCTCCTCGGCCATCGCAAGCAGGTTCCCGAATCGATGCGACGGCAAGTAGGGACCAGCATCGATGCAACGAAATCGTATCCGTCCTGGTACCAGGACAACCTCGTAACGGCCCTCGGCATCAGTTCGGGTGATTGTGAATCCGACGTTGGGTCGGCTATCGAGTTGAACGAGGGCACCCACGATCGGGAGCCCGGTCCCGCGTTCGTGGACAAGTCCTCGTGCTCG
This sequence comes from Singulisphaera rosea, assembly GCF_054877945.1. NCBI lineage: Bacteria > Pseudomonadati > Planctomycetota > Planctomycetia > Isosphaerales > Isosphaeraceae > Singulisphaera > Singulisphaera rosea. Next base: position 193,068 of record NZ_JBTYIP020000011.1, read on the forward strand.
GATGCCTTTGGTCATGTCGATCTCGATGTCAGTCACCTTGCCGGCTTCGATGAGAGGATAGGTGCGGAGTCGGCAAATCAGAGGGGACGAGGTTTGCGACCGGATGACTCCGATTCTCAACTCGCCCTCGGCAAGCGCCGAAACCTCAAATCGGCCGTCATGGTCGGTGGTGGCCTCGAAATGGCCATGAATCTTGTTTGGCAGGTCTGGGTTCGTCGGTAACGTATCGCCCTGGATGACAAGCCCCGCCACATCCTGACCAGAGTCAGTCCGTACGTGGCCACGGAGCCGACCCGTTGGTCTCAGGACCATGGCCAGCTCGCCGTCGTCGAGCTTGGGGGTAAACACGGTTTGGTCTCCCAGATCGGGAGATGTCACCTTCAGGCTAATGATATCGTCCGGGGTGAAGGTCTGGACACGAACTCGGCCCTGCTCGTCGGTCTTGCCACCGAGTTGCTCGCTTAGGTCATCAGGGAGCACCAATACTGGCTTGAGTATCCCGACTTGGAGTCGTACCCCGCTCGCTGGAGTCTGGTCATGTTTGAGCACTCGGGCCGAGACCGTGGGGGCCTTTCGGAGAACCAGCCGCACAGGATCGTCGGTTGGCTGTGATCGGATATCGGCATGGATTCCAGTTAAACGATCACCGGCTCTATAAGCAAACACCACATGCTCGGCGGAAGAGAGATAGGGCGGCCCTTCGACAATGCCCTTCGTGCGGGGTGCCGAAAACTGACCCTCGGCATCCGAATTGCCTTTCCAGAACGTCTTGAACCTCGCGCCGATGTTACCTACGAGGAAAATCTCAGCTCCGCGAACTGGCTTGCCCCGTTCATCAACAACGATCCCTGCAATAGGTGCCGGGGGTGGGATGACGATCATATCGTCATTGAGTGATACAAACGCTAACATTAGAATGGTTGACAAGCACATAGATTGTCCCCCTGCGAAAATGAGCGAGGAGGATCGCCAAACTCTCGATCCTTCCCTCGGCGCCGCCAACCGTGATCTTCCATAGCTGGAGCTCTCCGATCGTTGTGCGGCACCTTTCTATCGAGAGTGCCAGAGACGGCACAGATTTTCAAAGAAAACCTACATGGCTGGCGATGACGAGCAGCATGGATCGAGAGGATAGAGGAAACGAGTAAGGTCCGCGCGATTCATGCGGGGCATGGATCGCGCGGACCGTGGGAACGCGAGTAGGGCTCGTGCCGATGAGTAGGGCTCGTGCCGATATTGCCGTCGCACGCCCTCAGGGGAGCGTGCGCAACGCGTTCAAATTCCGCACGAGCCCAAGCCTATGTGCGAGGGCTTGGGCGGGATCTCAGGCCGTCTCAACGACGTCCGCTTGTGGATTCGTAACGCAGGGCCTCAGCCATTTCTTGATATTCGTCGCCAGCGATCCAGTCGACCCCGGCCTTGGCGGCGGCCAGCCAACGAACTTTGGCGGTCGCGTCATCGGCAAAGCGGTAGCTGCCGCCGAGGGGGCCCGAGTGGCCGTTGAGGCTGTAGAACCGGACGCGGAAACCTCGACGATGGGCCAGGTCCATCAGCGTGCTCAGGCGAGTCATCTCGTCCGATGTCCATTCGCCTGCGGAAGGGGGGCCTCCTCGTTCGATCGTCCCCCAGTGCATGGCAAGAAATCGGAGGTAGGGTGTCGAGTTGCTCGGGAGGTAGGCCGCGACGTCATTCGAGTATGTGCCGGAGACGACGCGGTCGCGGAAGGCGCGATAGGTCCCCCCGGCGGGGATCAACGCGTCGTAGGCGTTCTTCGCGGCCTCGCTGCCGCTGAAGCACACGGTCAGCCGACGGGTCGTCAAGGGGGAGTCCGCCGCCTTCGGGGCCGACGAGAACCATTCGGCGTGCGCGTCGAGCAAGTCCTTGAACTGCTGGACCGCCTCGGGCCGGCCCGTCTTCCAGTCGATCGTGAGCACGGTGGGGGCGCCGTCGGCGCGAGGCGCCTTGAAGTGGGCCTCGAGCGCGGGGATCAGCGACGTCTCGAGCCGAGGGTAGGCGACGTCGGGGTGGGGCTTCGCGTCATGGCCGATGATGAGATGCTTCGCCACGTCGTCCCAGCCGAGGTCGATCTCGATGTTGTCGATGCCCAGCGCCAGGGCCTCGGCCAATCGGGGGTTGTCGGTACGATTTTCCGGATAGCAGTTGTGGGCGCTGATCGGAAGCGGGCGGGCCGTGCTGTCCGCTGCCCCCTGCGTCGACGGGGCGAGTGCCAGCAAGAGGATCAAGCTGACGAATCGGAATATCATGAAGTCGTCCTCGGAGAGTTCTCGTGAGGTGGGCCGTCGAGATCGGGCTGAAGTCAACTACGGAGTGAATACGCGCAAGAGAAGGCAGACTTGTCCGCAGATGACGCCGATCGGCGCAGAGGAAATTCATAAAACGAATTCGATTTCATCCGCGCCGATCGGTGTCATCTGCGGGTGGTCTTCAGCCTTCGGTTCCTAGCCTGTCGACGGGTTGATTTTTGAAATCAGATGAGCCCGTCCTGCCAGGGGCCGGTGATGGCGAAGGTGATCCCGGGGATTTGCAGGTTGGCGAACAGCCATTTCCCGTCGGGGCTGAACGTGGCGCCCGCCCACTCGAGCTTGCGGAAGTCGCGGTCGAAGCCGAGGTGCGGCGTCTTGCGCAGGTCGACATTGTTGGCCGCGAAGGGGACGACTCCGCCGTCGGCCGTCAGGCACTGGAGGCGTTGTTGGGGTGCCGTGCTCCCGTCTTCGCAGATCACGAGTCCGCCTCGCGGGCTCATCGTGATGTTGTCGGGCATGTCGAGGACCATCCCGCTGGGAGAATCGAAGAGGAGCGTCAACTTCTCCTCGGCGGGGATATAACGCCAGACCTGGCCCGCGGCCGAGTCGCCACCGCTCTTGGCCGTGAAGTAGACCTTCCCCCGGGTAAACCAGCACCCTTCAAGGCCGGAGAACATCGCCCCTTGCTGGGCATAGCCCTTCTGAAAGCAGCCGTCACCCCGGCGCCTGTCGTCGGCGTGCGCGACCTCCGGGTCTTCGATGTCGACCCAGGAGACGTCGAAGGTCTGCCCGGCCTTCAACCCCCGGACGAGGTTCTGCGTCCCCTTGGCCTTGAGCATCTGCACCTTGCCGCCGGCCTGGAGGTTTCGGCGCTCGGTGGGCACGAAGCGGTAGAAGCCGGCCTTGCCCTGGTCCTCGGTCATGTAGATCACGCCCGAGTCGGCGTCGAACGAGATGGCCTCGTGCGTGAATCGTCCCATCCCTCGAATCGGTCGGGCGTCGGAGGTCCCCACGGCGGGGACTTCGAAGACCCAACCGTGGGTCTGCTCCAACTCGAGCGCCTTCGCGTCCCGAGGATTCTCCTTATCGCCATTCTCGAGGGTGGTCTCCTCGCAACTGAGCCAGGTCCCCCAGGGCGTCGGACCGCCGGCGCAATTCCTGATCGTGCCCCTCAAGCTCACCCAGGACGACTCGAGCTTGGCGGTCTTGGTATTGAAGACCAGGTTCGTGCACCCGCCCTTGCCGAACTTGTCGTAAGCCGAACCCGCCTTGCCGATCGCGACGCCCGAGCCGTTGACTTCGTGATTCCGGCAGAGCGTGACGGTGTCTCCGGACGACGCGATCACGGCCATGCCGTCGTGCGAGTCGGGGGTCGTGCTCCCGTCGGAGAGCGTCTCTCCGGTCCAACCAAACGACGTATAGCGGAAGCCTTCGGGGAGCTCGAGGAGTGGCAGTCCCGTGGCTTCATCCCGAGTCGGCCTCAAGGGGCCGAAGCTCTTGCTTCGAGCGACTTCGCTTGCGCCGAGGTGACCGGCCCATTCGTCGAAGGGCATGGCGAATGTGGCGGCCCCGAGGGCGGCCGTGCCTTGCATGAAGCCGCGGCGAGTGATGGGCATCTGAGGAATCTCCGAGGCATGTCGAGATGAGCTTCAGCTCGAATCGTCCCGTAACGACCCGAAAACAGACGAAGAGTTTGGTCGGAGCCAAGCACACGACCGTAACAACCAACGCTGAAGATGGTGCGAAGAACCGATGTGATCCACGCGTGGAATCCCAATAAGCTAACCCAGTCGGGATCGAAGTGCATACGGCTCCGTCAAGCCTTGATTCGGGGTTTGCCGTGCCGGCATTCGTCGACGTCAGGCGCACAGGACCGCACGGACCTCCCCCCGGTGGGTGGGGCACCCTTGCCCCGCTCTTGCTGCAAGAGTCGAGGCGAAAGCCGCGGGGCAAGGGTGCCCCACCCACCGGGGGATCATCCTCATCCGAATGAAGCCGTAAACACGACCCCATTTTTTAGCGTTGACGCATCACCGGGAGCGTTTCGAGAAGAACTCCTCCCCGTCAAGGAAACGTGGGGTAGTCGACATAGCCCAACGCACCGTGGGTGTAGTAGGTCGAAGCGTCGGGCGGATTCAAGGGGGCGTTGCGGGCGAATCGTGCCACGAGGTCGGGATTCGCGAGGAACGGCTGGCCGAAGGCGACGGCATCGGCACGGCCCTCGCGGATCGCTTCGGCGGCGTCCTCCTTCCGGTATCCCCCGTTCGCCACGAGGACGCCGTCGTAGGCCGCCCGGATGTGCGGGGTGACCCGGGGCCCGTCCGGGTTGTACAGGCGCCCCGGCCGGATCGACTCGGCCACGTGGAGGTACGCCAGCCCGAATGGGGAGAGGACGCGCGCCACGTGCGTGAAGAGCCCGATCGGGTCGCTATCCGCCATACCTTTTTCGTTCATGGTGGGGCTGATGCGAACTCCGGTGCGGTCTGGGGACCAGGCCGACGTGACGGCCCGGACGACCTCGATGAGGAAGCGGGCCCGGTTCTCGGTCGAGCCTCCGTACTGGTCCGAGCGATGGTTTGACGAGCTGCGGAGAAACTGGTCGATCAGGTAGCCATTGGCGCCGTGGATCTCGACTCCGTCGAATCCCGCGACGCGCGCCCGCCGGGTCGCCTCGGCGTAGTCGCTCACGATCTGGGCGATGTCCTCGACCGACAACTCCCGGGGGACGACAAAGGGCTTCTTGCCATCCGGAGTATGGGCCTCGCCTTCGGCCGCGACGGGGCTGGGGGCGACCGGCTGCTCGCCCCCGAGGAAGTCGGGGTGGGAGACGCGGCCCATGTGCCAGAGCTGGAGGACAATCCGGCCGCCCGCGCCGTGCACGGCCTCGGTGATGCGTCGCCAGCCGGCGACTTGCGTGGCGTTGTAGATCCCGGCGGTCCCCACCCAGCCATAGCCCTGCTCGCTGATGGCCGTCGCCTCGGTGATGATCAGCCCGGCCGAGGCTCGCTGGGTGTAGTACTCCGCCATCAGCTCGTTCGGGACTCGGTCCGTCGCCCTCGAACGCGTGAGCGGGGACATGAAGATCCGGTTCGGCGCCTCGATCACCCCGAGTCGCAAAGGTTTGAACAATTCGTCACCGATTGCCATGATGTGTGCTCCCGACTCCCAACGGATGATGTTCCGGAATGAAATCAATGACCCGACATCGGCCTAAAGCGGATTTGAATCGAACACGGCGAAGAGAAGGCAAACCTATCCGCAGTTGGCTCATAGCAAAACATTGAGAATTTTCAATTTCGTCTGCGACTTTCTGCCTCGGCCTTCGCCTCGCTTGCGCCTTTCGTCACGCCTTCCGTCGTCTCGTCGTAGAACTTGGGGCCGGCCTCGACCACCCATTCCGACAGGGTGAACGGCCTGGCGAAACCTTCGTTCTGGAGGCGTTTCTCGGTCTCGTAGGCGAGCAGGACGCCGCGGGTCACGGCCCGTTCCACTTCGCCGGTCGCGATCGCGGTATTGCCCTGGTCGCGGATTAGGGGGGCGAAGCCGACGCTCGTCGCTCCCAGCCTTGCCGCTTCTCTCAAGGCCACCCGGCCGACTCGCTCCATCCTCTCGACCGACAACGTCGCCTCGTCGCCGAGCCCGATCAACAGGAGGCGTTTCGGCCGGATCGTCCCATTGGGCGTGTCGAGCAGGATCGTCTCGAGTGCCTCCCCGCCGAACTCACCCCGCGATCGGAGGGCGCCAATCAGGCCGCCCAGTCGCCTGTCGAGCTCGAGCGGCGCGCCCGACATCCGTGAATCCGAGTCTGGCGTACGCTTGAAGTAGCAGATCACCTGGAGGGGGACATCCGCGTCGTACGGGCCCTGCATGCGGACGATCAGCGTCGTCCCCCGCGGGCCTTCGACCCTCGTCTCGGCGGGTTGAGTCGACGCCTGTTGCGCTGTGGAAGGGCCGGGCCATCCGACCAGCAGGGCGATCGCGAGGAAGAGGCGGGGCATGGGAGTCTCCGGAAGGTGAATCTCAGAACGTGAAGGTGACCCGGGGGGTGGAGTCGTCGACGTCCTTCCCTCCCGGGCGAAGTCTCCCGGATGAACCGACCCGGGAGGACGTGGACGCAAGCGACGACCCTCGGGGAGCACGCGGGGCCGGCCGTCAGAACGCCCAGCAAGCGCAACCGCCTCCCCGGAACGGGTCGCCCGCGTGCGGCCTCGACGGGCGGACCCGCTTCCGGGGCGACGACGGGGCGTGCGAAGCCTGGCCGCACCGCGACGCATGCGAGGGAGACTCGGTCGCGGCGATCGTCCGATCGCGCTGATAGCCGCCGTAGAATCCGACCGGCGACCAGTCCGGCGTGACGGGCAGCGGCGCCGGCCCGAGGGCTCCGAACGGCCCGTCGCCGTGGACGATGCGTCCGCCGACCACGGTGAGCAGCGACTCGATGCCCCGGATATTCGGCTCAGGGACGGTGAAGTAATCGGCCGAGAGCACCGCCAAGTCCGCGAGCTGGCCCGGGGCGATCGCGCCCTTCGCCGCCTCCTCGCCCGACATCCAGGCCGACCCCTTCGTGTACAGCCGCAGGGCCGTGGTGCGGTCGAGGCGGTTCGACTCGGGATAGAGCGCGAGCCCGCCGACCGTCCGTCCGGTCACCAGCCACGACAAAGCGACCCACGGGTTGTAGCTCGCCACGCGGGTTGCGTCCGTCCCGGCCCCGACGGGGATTCCCATGGCGAGCATCTTCGCCACCGGGGGTGTGTGCGTCGCCGCCTCGGCCCCATAGCGGTCGACGAAGTACTCCCCCTGGAACGCCATGCGGTGCTGGACCGCGACCCCGCCGTCGAGCGCCTTGATCCGCTCGAGGTTCCGCTCGGTGACGGTCTCGGCGTGGTCGAAGAACCAGCGGAGCCCGGCGAACGGGACTTCGCGATCGACCGCCTCGATCACGTCGAGGAATCGGGCGATCGACTCGTCGTAGGTGGCGTGCAGGCGGAACGGCCAACGGTGCTCGGCCAGCAGCCTGACGACGCGGTGGAGTTCGTCCTCCATGCCGGGGGCAAGGTCGGGCCGGGGTTCGAGGAAGTCTTCGAAGTCGGCGGCCGAGAAGACGAGCATCTCGCCGGCGCCGTTCATCCGGTAGAAGTCGTCGCCCGCCCACGGGCTCGACATCCCGACCCACTTCGAGAAGTCGTCGAACTCCTCCCTCGGCCGCTGAGTGAACAGGTTGTACGCGACGCGCACGGTCAACTCGCCGCGGCGGTGGAGGTCCTCGATGATCGCGTAGTCGTCGGGGTAATTCTGGTAGCCGCCTCCGGCGTCGATGACGCTCGTCACGCCGAGTCGGTTCAGCTCGCGCATGAAGTGTCGCGTCGAGTTGAGCTGGTACTCGGGCGGGAGCTTCGGCCCCTTGGCGAGTGTCGAGTAGAGGATCATCGCGTTCGGGCGGGCGATCAGGGCTCCGGTCGGGTTGCCTCGCTTGTCTCGCTGGATCTCGCCGCCGGGCGGGTCGGGCGTGTCCTTGGAGTAGCCGACCGCACGGAGGGCGGCCGCGTTCAGGAGCGCGCGGTCGTAAAGGTGCAGGATGAAGACGGGAGTCTCGGGGGCGGCTTCGTTGATCTCGGCGAGTGTCGGCATCCGCCTCTCGGCGAACTGGAACTCGTTCCAGCCGCCGACGACGCGCACCCACTGCGGGGCGGGCGTCCTCAGGGCCTGCTCGCGGAGCATCCGGAGCGCGTCGGCCAGAGACGGGACGCCATCCCAACGCAATTCGAGGTTGTAACTCAACCCGCCCCGGATCAGGTGGAGGTGCGAGTCATTCAGCCCGGGGATGGCCCGCCGGCCGCCGAGGTCGACGGCCATCGTCGACGGCCCGCGCGTCGCCATCACCTCGGCGACCTTACCGACCGCGAGAAACTTGCCGGCGCAGATCGCGACCGCGTCGGCGTAGGGATTCGACGGGTCGAGCGTCGCGATCTCCCCGTTGTGCAGGATCAGCTCGGCATGAGGCGAGGCCATCAATCCTCCAGGATCTGAGAACGGTGCAGCCAGCCATGGAAGCCGCTGGCGGTCCGACCCGCCGCAGTTGCTAAGCGTGGCAGGGGTCCACGCCATCCGGTACAATGACCCGAATCGTTGCAAGTCGCGGTCGGGATTCACCATGGAACCTGAGCCGACCACCGTCGTCGTCCAGCGTTATCTCGATGAGCTCGCCCGCGACGATCCCTCCGAGCTCGTCGTGAGGGCGCTCCTGGAGCGGTCGGCCTGTCGGCTGCGGAGGCTCTGCGTCCTGTTCCTCCGAGTTGAGCGAGGACCTCGTCCTCGCCCCCGACGTTGAGCGACTCGAAGCTCAGCGGCGACGGCCGACGGATGCTTGCAGCGATCGACGGCTTGCCCGAGGAGGAGCGCGAGGTGTTCGACCTGATCCGCATCCAGGGGCTGACGACCCCGGAAGCCGCCGAGGTGCTCGACGCGTCGGAATCGACCGTGAAGCGACGGCTCCGGAGGGGGCTCTCGAGCCTTGCCGAGAGGCTGCATTACCTCCGGCCGCAGGACGAGCCTCCCTGCGGGCGCCGCCTGGCACCCTGACCGCGATCCCGCGATGACGAGGGCAGCGCCGTGATGATCGACTTGCGAATCCAGGAACTCCTCGATGAGCTGAACGACCGGGATTTGACTCCGGAAGTCGTCTGCGACGACTTCCCCGAGTTGCTGCCCGAGGTCCGCGAGCGCTGGAGACGGGTCCGCCTCCTGGAGGCCGAGCTCGACGATTTGTTCCCGCCCGAGCGTGAGATCCCGGCCCGCGAGTCGTCCACCACGCCAGGGGGTGCCGACCTGCCTCGCGTCGAGGGATACGTCCTGGAAGCGCTCATTGGCAGGGGCGGGATGGGGGTCGTCTACCGGGCCCGCCACATCCGGCTGAACCGCATGGTCGCGATCAAGATGGCGATCGCGGGGTCCGATCCAGGCCCGCAAAAACGCGACCGGTTCCAGAGGGAGGCCGAGGCGGTGGCCGCCCTCCGGCACCCGCACGTGGTCCAGATCTACGACGTCGGCGACGCCGACGGCAGTCCCTACTACGCGATGGAGCTCGTCTCGGGGGGGAGCCTCGCCGCGAGGGTCAAGCCGACGAGCCCGCGTGAGGCGGCCTCCCTTCTCCTGCCCCTGGCCCGGGCCATCCAGGCCGCCCACGACGCGGGCATCATCCACCGCGACCTCAAGCCGGCGAACATCCTGCTCGATGAAGACGGCACGCCGAAGGTCGGCGACTTCGGCCTCTCGCGACGGATCGACGACGACTCCAACTTGACGCTGAACGGGGCCGTGATCGGAACCCCGAGCTATATGGCCCCGGAACAGGCCGCGGGCGATTCCGCCATCATCGGGCCGGCCGTCGACGTCTACGCCCTGGGCACCATCCTCTTCGAGTTGCTCACGGGTCAGCCCCCCTTCCGCGGCAAGTCGCCCGCGGAGACGATGCGCCACGTCGTGGCCCTGGAACCCACGCCGCCCACCTCGCTCAACCCCAAGGTCCCCCGCGACCTCGAGATCATCTGCCTCAAATGCCTGAGCAAGGATCCGGCACACCGCTACTCGTCGGCCGAAGCGTTCGGCGACGACTTATGTCGCTTCCTGGATGGGGAGGCCATCCGGGCCAAGCCCGATGGCCGGACCGCGCGGATCTGGCGACGGATCCGCCGCAGCCCGGGGTGGTACGCGATGCTCGGATGCATCGTCCTCCTCGTCGGTACCCTGGCTGGCGTCGGCGCCTGGATCGCCGCGGATCGGGCGGAGTCGGCCCGCCGTTCCGCTGCCGAGACGGCGGCCAACGAGCGGGCCGCGATGGGCGACTTGCGCGAGATGGCCTCGGCGATGGACCGGGCGGGTTGGGTCGAGGCGAGGGCGGCGTTCGGGCGGGCCGAGGGACGCCTGTCAGGGAGGGGGGCGGCCGAGGTTCGCGCGGCCGTCAAGCGAGCCCGTCTCGACCTGGAACTCGTGGGGCGACTCGAATCGATCCGCATGGGTCGTGCCCGCTCCGTCGGCGGGGTCTTCGATGTCGCAGGCGCGGATGTCGCTTACGGGAACGTGTTCCGTCGCTACGGCTTCGGAGGTCCCGAGGAGGCTCCCGAAATCGTCGCGCCCCGGATCGCGCGGTCCGACGTCCGGCGGGCCCTCCTGGACGCCCTCGACGATTGGCCAAGCCAGGGGACGGATCTCGCCAGGAAGACGTGGACGCTGCGGGTCGGCAAGCTGGTGAGTGGGCAGAAATCGACCTGGGTCGCCGACGCCCGAGATCCGGAGTCGCGAAGCAGCCGGCCCGCGCTCGAACGGCTCATCGCGGAGGCCCACGTCGAGGACCATTCCGTCCCGCTGCTGCTGGCCATCTCCGCCGACTTCCAGGCGGCGGGAGGCGATCCCGTCTCGTTCTTGCAGAAAGTCCAGCGCGCTAATCCCGGCGACTTCTGGGCGAATCTGGCGGTCGGGATCGCGCTCAACGGTGCCCAGAGGCATTCGGAGGCGGTTCGATATTACCAGTCCGCGTTGGGACTCCGGCCCGATGCGGCCGTGAGCTATAACAACGTGGGAAGCAGCCTGACCGCCGCCGGCCATCCGGACGAGGCCATCGCGTATTTCCGCGCCTCGCTGAAGATCGACCCGACCGCCATCGTGACGATCTACAACCTGGGCTACGACCTGAGGGTCACCGGCCAGATCGACGAGTCCCTCGCACTCTTCCGATCGGCCGTCGATCGCGGGCCTGAGCATGGGTTACTCCATGCCGGCCTCGGCGATTCCCTCGCCGCGGCCTCGCGGCCCACGGAGGCCCTGGCCGAATACCGTCGGGCCATCGCGCTCGATCCGCAACTCTTGATGGCCCAGCCGAGCCAGAGGGCCACCGTCCTCCGTCTCATGCCGGCGGAAGACGCGTTGGCGACCTGGCGACGGGCGATCGCCGCGAATCCCGACGGGATCGGAACCCGCGATGGCTATGCCGAGTTCTGCCTGTTCCACGGCCACGAGGACGACTACCGCGAAGAGAGGGTTGTCCTGCTCGAACACTTCGGAGGGGCCGAGGAGCCCCAATGGGCCGAGCGCATCGGTCGCGCCTGTCTCCTTCGCCCACTCCCTCCGGATCAGGCCGAGAGGGCGATCGCGCTGATCGACCGCGCGTTGGCCGACCGTCGTGCACCCTCGGGGGCTTGGACGCGGCCCTATTTCCTCGTGGCCAAGGCGCTGGGCGAGTACCGCCTTGGCCATTTCGCCGCCGCGATCCCAATCCTGGATGGCGAAGCCGCGACCGCGCTGGGGCCTTGCCCGCGCTTGATCAAGGCGATGGCGCAACAGAAGTTAGGCCAGGGCGACGTGGCTCGCAAGTCGCTCACGGCAGCGATCCGGGCCCACGACTGGAATCTCGCCCGAGCCGACTCCCGCGAGGCCTGGATCTATCATGTCTTGAGGCGGGAGGCCGAGGCCACCGTCCTGGGTCACGATTCGCGCGGGGACGGGGTCGGGCGAGAATAGGCGGCGAGCGTGGGCGAGGAGACGTGAGGGAGAGACCCCTCGCGGAAGTCCACCAAGCTCTCCGCGTTCGACTTGGCCGAAGACGCACGACTAAGGCACCAAGATACAAAAGGTTTTTGTATCTTGGTGCCTTTGTGATGAATTCGCGAGGCGAGAGTTCGGGGGAGATCAGCGAGGCGTGTCCGAATTCACGACATCGTCGAGGCCCAGTGCTCGGCGCTTTTCATAAACGTGCTCGAGATGGCGTGTGACATGCCCCGTGATGCTGCGGATCATCTCGCCGACCTCGCGGGTCACCTCCTCGCCTCCGGCTTTCGCGAGCACGATTTGCCTGGAGAAAACCTCCGGCGCCATCGCGCCGACGATGCGAGCGGTCTGACGACGGAGCGTCTCGAACAGGAGCATCTCCTCGTCGAGGTCCCGGGCCTCCGGCCGCAGGATCCCGGTCAGCTCCTGCTGCGAGAGGGCGGGGAGGCGCGGCCGGTCGGAGATGAGGGCGGCGCGGATCCGCGAAGCGATCAGGAAGTCGGCATCGACGAGGTGGCAGAGGACTTCCAGCGAGCTCCATTTCCCCGCCACGGGATGGGCCATCGCCTGCTCCCGCGTCATCCCGGCGTATGCGGCGCGGACCGCGTCGCAGGATTCCAGGTAGGGCTCGATCAATTCTTTGGTGTCATTCACGCGAACATTCCCCTCGCTCAATCGAAGTGCCGTCGAAGTCTGTTTAAGGGGGGGAGGATTCACCACGAAGGCACAAAGGTCAAAAAGTTTTAAAAATGGAGAAGTTAATTCTTGAATGTTTCGTTGCGTCCCTTGTGCCTTCGTGGTGAATCCTCCCCGCCTCGATACCCCGCCTCCGCTCAGACCTGCGCCACGCCCCCGTCGACGAAGAGCTCGATGCCGGTGACGAAGCTGGAGTCGGACGACGCGAGGAAGAGCACCGCGGTCGCGATCTCTTCGGGGCGTCCCATGGTCCCGCGGGGGATGAGCGCGACGAAGGGGTCGAGGAGCTCTTTCGGGACGCCTTCAAGGATCGGGGTGTCGATCGTGCCGGGGCTGAGGACGTTGACGCGGATGTTCCGGGACTTGAGGTCCAACGTCCACGTCCTGGCGAACGAACGGACTGCAGCCTTGCTCGCGCTGTAGACGCCGAAGGCGGGGTAACCCTTCGACCCCGCGATCGACCCGTTCATGATGATCGAGCCGCCGTCGGCGAAGAGGGGCAGGGCCTTCTGGACGGTGAAGAGCGTCCCCCGGACGTTCAGGCCGAAGGTCTTGTCGAACTGCTCTTCCGTCACCTCGCCGATGGGGGCGAACTCACCCGTCCCCGCGCTGGCGAAGAGGACGTCGATGTGGCCCTTCTCTCGCTTCACGGTCTCGTAGAGGCGATCGAGGTCGGCGAGGTTGCTGGCGTCGCCCTGCACGCCGGTGACGTTCCGGCCGATCGCCTTCACGGCGGCGTCCAGATGTCCCTGACGACGGCCCGTGATGAAGACGTAGGCACCCTCCTCGACGAAAAGCCTGGCCGTCGCCAGGGCCATACCCGACGTCCCGCCCGTGATCACCGCGACCTTATCCTGGAGCTTACCCATCGTCATTGACCTCCGTTGATCAAACGTTCTTTGGATCTCGGACCCCGTGCGAGGCTGGAGACGTTGCGTTGGGCCTCGCCAACCCCTCCTCGCCGATCCTCAACGCGGTTCGCAACGCCCGTGTCACACCACAAAGGTGCAATGTCACAAAGAGGAGCCCTTGAGGAAACGAATCCTTTGGCTAATGACTCTCCGATTCCTTTGTGTCTTTGTGCCTTCGTGGTGAATTTTCAGTCAGGTCAATCGGATCGAACTCCGAGATGCGTCTTCGCGTCCGGAGGCTCAGTGCAGGCCTCCGGACGCGATCAACTGCTCGCCGGTGAGCCAGCGGGAGTCGTCCGAGGCCAGGAAGACGGCGATGGCGGCAATGTCGCCCGGCTGGCCGGCGCGGCCGAGCGGCGTCTGGGCCACGAAGCCCTTCTCCATGTCCGACCCGACGAGCCCGATCGTTTGCGTCCCCTCGGTGTGGACGAGCCCCGGGTTGATCGTGTTGACGCGGATCTTCTTCGGCCCGAGCTCCTTGCCGAGCACGCCGGTGATGGCGTCGACCGCACCCTTCGTGCCGGTGTAGACCGAGGAATTCGGCGGCGTCACCCGGGTGACGACGGAGCCGATGTTGATGATGCTCGCCCCTTCCTTGAGGTGCTTGACGGCCGCCTGGGTCGTGAGCAAGAGGCCGAGGACGTTGATGTCGAAGATCCTGTGGAAATGCTCCTCCGTGATCTCCTCGATCGACGCGAACTCGTAGACCCCCGAGTTGTTGACCAGGATGTCGAGGCGGCCGAACTTCTCGACGGCGGCGTCGATGAGCCCCTGCGCGTCCGCCTTCTTCGAAACGTCGCCCCCCACGGCGATGGCCTTACCCCCCGACTTGGTAATCTCCGCGACCACCGTCTCCGCGCCCGACTTGCTGGAGTTGTAGTTGACGACGACCGACGCCCCTTCCGCGGCCAACGACTTGGCGATCGCGGCCCCAATCCCCTTCGACGCACCGGTGACGACCGCGACTTTTCCCGAGAGCTTGCTCATGACCGAGTCCTCGCGAATGATGAAATGTCGGGCGGAGGCCTGAACCTTCCGTCGCCTCTAGGTCTCTTAGTTCCGAATGTTAGAACTATGGAACCGAGAGTCAAGCCCCGGTAGAATGGGACGTCATGAGGCCGTTATTTCATCCCTCGGTGTCGGACATCACCGTCGAGGGCGTCCTGCACGCCCTCTCCGACCCGGTGCGCGTGGCGATCTACGCCAAGATCGTCAGCGCCGAGTGTTCGTATAATTGTTCGGCATTTTTGAGCATTCAAGAGAAAGAAGTCCCGAAGTCGACCCTCTCCCAGCACTTCAAGATCCTGCGAGAGGCGGGCCTGATCCGGAGCGAACGTCGAGGCGTCGAGATGCACAACACATCCCGTTGCGCCGAGATCGAGGAACGATTCCCGGGATTGATCGCCGCCATCGTCAACGCCCATCGGATCCAGTTGAGCGAGAAGTCGTCTGGCGGTGCGTCGGGATCGCGGAGTCCCGCCAAGCGCGACGTCGGGTCGTCGGCTCGCGAGGCTTGATCGAGATTGGGTGTGTCCCGAAACCTGTTTTTTTCTTGAAAAACGGGTTCCTGTTGGGAGTCGACAACCTCATCCCGGGAGGGGTCGTCGAGGTCGAGGGCGTCAGAAACCCGTTAGTTAAGAGAATATCGGGTTTCGGGACGGATTCTTATAAGCCGTGTTGCTTACGCTTGCGGTAGAGGGTGCTCGGGTCGATCCCGAGGGTCTTCGCGGCGGCATCGAGGTTGGGGCTGGTGGCGAGGACGCGGCGGATGTGCTCGACTTCCATCTGCTCGAGGGTCATCGCTCCGCCGATCTCGAGGGGGCCGGGGTGCTCGGATCGGGCCTGGGCGATGCGTTCGGGGAGGTCGGCCAGGCCGACCTCGGGGCCTTCGGCCAGGATTGCCGCGCGTTCGACGGCATTGCGGAGCTCGCGGAGGTTGCCCGGCCAGGGGTGTCGCGTGATGGCCTCGCTCGCCTCGCGCGTGAAGCCGGAGAGCGGTCGGCCGGTCTGTCGGGCGAAGAAGGTGAGGAGGTGGCGGGCCATCTCGAGGATGTCGGTCCGACGTCGGAGGGGGGGGAGGGTCAGCTCGACGACGTTCAGCCGGTAGAAGAGATCCTCGCGGAACTCGCCCGAGGCCACGGCCTTTTCCAGGTCGCGATTGGTCGCGGCGACCAGGCGGACGTCGGCCTGGCGGGTCTTGGTCTCGCCCACGCGCTCGTACCGTCGTTCCTGGAGGAAGCGGAGGAGCTTGGGCTGGAGCGCCGGGGGGAGGTCGCCGATTTCGTCCAGGAAGAGAGTTCCCCCTTCGGCGGCGGCGACCTTGCCCAACGCGTCGCGGACGGCCCCGGTGAACGCCCCTCGGACGTGACCGAAGAGGTCGCTCTCGAGCAGCTCGGGGCTGAGGCTGGGGCAGCTCACGGTCACGAACGGGCCTGATGATCGCGTGCTCCACGCGTGCAGGGCGCGGGAGAGGACTCCCTTGCCGGTGCCGTTCTCGCCTCGGATCAGCACGGCGGCGCCGCTGGCCGCGACGCGACGGGCGAGGTCGAAGACGCGGCGAATCTCCGGGTCGGTCGTCTCGAGCTCGACCTCGGGGACCTCGCTGCGCACCTTGTCTTCCAGGTCGGCGATGCGATCGCGCAGGCCTCGGACACGGGCGACTCGCTCCAGGACGGCACGGACCTGGGCCGGGGTGAATGGCTTCGGGAGGTAGTCGAAGGCGCCCCGGCGCATGGCATCGACCGCGGTGTCGACGCTGGCGTGCGCCGTGATCAATACGACGGCAAGCCTCGGGAGTTGGCCGAGCATCGGCTCCAGGAGGTCGAGCCCCGACTTGTCGCCCAGCCGAAGGTCGACGAGTGCCGCGTCGCAAGGCTGGACTTCGAGGTGCCGGAGGGCTTCGGCTCCCGACGAGGCCTCGACGACGGTATGGTTCATCGCCTCGAGCGCGATGCGCAAGGTGCGCCGGATGTTCGGCTCGTCGTCCACGATCAGGATGCGCATGGCACGTTAAGCGCTTCGGTTCCGCGGGGGGTGAATGAGCCGGCCTGTGACCTACGGGGGCGTCGACGCTCCGAGGTTAGGGTCAGGCCTAGTCGTTAGATTTGGCCTTGAGGTCGATTGACGCCGAGTTGATGCAGTAGCGTAGCCCGGTCGGGCGAGGCCCGTCGTTGAAGACGTGGCCGAGGTGTCCCCCGCAGCGGTGGCAGGTGACTTCGGTCCGGATCATCCCGAAGCTGCGGTCGTCGTGTTCCTCGACATTCGGCTCGGCGATCGGTTGGTAGAAGCTGGGCCAGCCGCAGCCGGAGTCGAACTTCGTCTCGGACTCGAACAAAGGCTCGCCGCAGCCGGCACAGTGGTAGACGCCCGGAGTCTTCGAGTTCCAGTACTCGCCGGTGAAGGCCCGCTCGGTGCCTTTTTGGCGGAGGATCCGGTATTGTTCGGGCGTGAGCTCCTCGCGCCACTGCTCGTCGGTCTTCTCCACTTCGTGACCCATCGTCGCCCGTCCTGTCTTCGCTGGTCGTGGAACGACTCGGGCTTTGAGATGGCCTCGCGATGTCCGCGAGAGGGAACCTCGGCCCGTCATCCCATTATAGGCGAGCGTGTCCTCGCCGACTCGGGGACAAGGGCTGGCGTCGTCCTTCGGTCCGGGAGACGGCTCGCAAGGTCAACGGGACCTGGCCCGTTGGCGATAGAACTCCAGCCATTTCTTACCGTTGTCACTCGTGCCCTTGGCGTTTTCGTCGAGGCCTCGAAACGCGAGGTCGATGTCCGAGGCCGGTGGGGTTCCCAGGCGTTCTCGTTCGACTCCTTGTTCGACCAGGCGCACGGGCTCGCCCACCCATTGATTCGTGGCGAAGCCGTTGCTCAGGGCCGCGTAGTACCAAACCCTGGCGTCGTCGGGGTGGGACTTCACCAACTGGTTGAAGAGGGTGGACGACTCGCTGAATTTGCCTTGCTTGAACAGCGAGGCTCCCTGGGACAGCAGGACGTCGAGCGAAGGAGCCTCCTCCACCACCGGTTTGGAGGTGTCTCGTCGATCGTTGTCGACGTTCGTCCCTCCCGCTCGGGGCATCTTGGCCTGAATGGTGGCGAGCTTCTCGGTGTCGGCACGGACCGTCGCGAGGTTGTCCCGCAGGAGCTTCTGGGCCGCTTCGAGGCCGTCCACTCGACCCGTCAAGGCCCCGACGTCCTTGGCGACGGTTGATGAGCCACCGTCGCCCGACTTCGGGAGGCCATCGAACTGCCGTCGCAGTCTCGAGACCTCGGCGAGCGGGGCGAATTCGGGCTGTTGTTCGAACCGCTTCTGGAGGTTCTCGAGACGCTCGGTGAGGGTGTCGAGCTGCCGCTTCAACGGTTCGAGGTCGGCGGCCGCGGCGTTTGGGGGTGTTGTCGGGCGATCGGGGCCGATCCCCTTGGTGCTCTCGGCGACCGCGGGGCTCGCTTCGGTCGGGCTTGTCGGCGCAGGGGCCTGGGTCTGGCCCGCGATCAGGGTCTGATACGCCCAGGCGCCGGCGAGCCCGAAGACGAGAGAGACGAGGGCCGACGCGCCCAGCATAAGTCCCATTCGAGAGCCGGAACCCTGGGCGGGTGCCGGGGGAGTGACCCAGCGACCGCTGTCGTCCTGCACCTCGGTCGGTGTGGAGGCCGAGACTGCTGCAACGGGGATCGGCTGAGCGGGCGGGGGGGATGCGGGCGGGACGACGGGGCCGGACGATTCGTGATAGCTCAGCTCGCCCTGGAGCTCGGCCAAGGCCATGTTGATGGGGTTGGCCCGCGGGGAGGCGCCCGTCACCGTGGTCGCCCTCGTCGTTCCCGATTCGGGGCCGGGTCGTCGGTGGACGTTGCGCTCGTCGGAAGACATGGGACGCTCTCCTGCGCTCTTCACGGACGAAGGCAAGGCAAAGCAAAGCGAGATTTGCAAACGCCGTTCCGGCCCGATGGTCGGGAGAACTGCCCAGCGTTGCGAGTCTCGGCGGGGTCCGGCGTGGTCGGCCTCTCGTCGCTCGCGCTCGTGGCGTTCGAGGGCCGTCGCCTCTCCTTTGCCGTCGTCTCCTGGCAAAACCGTGGCTCAGGGCCGCATAATACCAGGCCTTCGCCGCGTCCGGATAGGTTCTCTTCGGCCCGAACGGCCAAATCCTCGGGTTCGAGACCGAGCCGGGCCGAGCCGATGGCCTTCGAGGTGAACCCGGCCGGTCGTCCTCTCGCACGCAAGTCTCCGAGCTCGAAGCGCAAGCGCTTCGAGCTCGGGACGGCGTATGGTCACTCGCTTGGGAAAAACCTCAGCGACGGTGGGGGGGGGATGGGCGGGGTTTCTCGTTCGCGTCCTTAGCCTTCCCCTTGTCCGCGTCGCGGGGACCGAAGCGGGTGACGGCGTAGGTGCCGCTCTTGGGGTTCCGCTCGATGTCGACGAGGGCGAGGTTGTCGGCCTCTTCGAGCAGATGCGTGAAGCTGCGGTAGCCGTAGTAGCTCTCGTCGAAGGACGGCTTCTTACGCTTCATCGTGTCCTTGATCATCGAGGCGTAGAGGACCTCGTGATTTTCACGGCGAAGGGCGTTGCAGGCTTCGATCAGGAGGGTGTAGACCTCGCGCTTCCGCTCGGGCATGTCGGCGTAGAGGTCGGTCGCCAGCTGCTGCTCGTCCTGCTCCTGACGCTCAAGGTCTTCATAATAAATGAATTCGTCGCAGTTGTCGCGGAGCAGCTCCGACGTCGAGCCTTTCATGCCGAGGCCGATGACGTGCTTCCCGTTTTCTTTCAGCTTGGAGACCAGGGGAGAGAAGTCGGAGTCGCCCGAGACGATGACGAATGTATCGACGTGGGGCTTACTCCAGGCGAGATCCATCGCGTCGACGACGAGTCGGATGTCGGCGGAGTTCTTCCCGGTCTGGCTTCGTTTGGGGATCTCGATCAGCTCGATGGCGGCTTCGTGGAAGGGCGAGGTGTAGTTTTGGTAGCGGTTCCAGTCGGCGTAGGCCTTCTTGACGATCAGCTTGCCCTTTTCGACGAGCCGTTCGAGGACCTTCTGGATATCGAACTTGGTTTTCCGTTGATTCTGGAACCCCATGGCGAGGTTTTCCAGGTCGACGAACATCGCGAGGTTGCGTTCACGGTCATTCTTGGACATGAAAGGCTCGATTCCCCGCGGCGAAATGGGGGAGGGGACGGCCCGGCGACGCGAGGTGTTTCGCGCTTCTCCCGCCCGCGTCGGTCGGGCGCATCAACGTCGGGATCGATCGCGAGGGTATGACGCCGGAGGTCGTTCCGCAACCCCGGGCGGCACGCGGATTTTCACGCGCCGTTCCCCGGGTCGGACGTCCCTTGGCATGTTGGGGTTTAGCCCGCGCCGCCGCCGAACCAGCCGCCGCCGGCATAGAGGTCGCGGACCGTCCGTCGCGGGCGCGACTCGTTGACGGTCAAGGCGCGATCGCGATGCTCGCGGCCGTGGAGGGCTGAGATGGCCGCCTTCGCCTCGGTCTCGTTCGGCATCTCGACGAGCCCGAAACCACGCGACTGCCCCGTCCGCGACTTGACCTGCACTTCGGCCAAGGTCACGCCACCGAACGGGTCGAACAAGGCCCGTAAGTCGTCCGACGTCACCCCATAATCCAGGTTTCCGACATAAATCATCATGACGGGCCTAACTCCTCTTCAAGCGGCGGAAAACGAAATCGAAACCGAGCCTCCCTTCGCGATCGGACCTCACACCGCCGGACCGGCTTGAAGGCGGTCCCGGTGCGCAGGCTCGCGAAAGTGGATGCCGGTCTCGAGAAACGACCGTCGTGGCACACCGATCCCAGTCCACCGCGTCGAAGGCGGGGCAGGCGTGCGATCCGACCACGGATTGGCGGCGAGGGGAGAGGACGTCGGCAATTCACCGACCCAACCCGACCCGGCGGCCTCAGCAACATCGAAGCTTACCGGAAACCGGCCGTACTCGCCAGGGGCCTCCGGCATCATTCGGAAATGCCGCACGACCCGACTCGGGCGCTCGCGAGAAGATCTGGTCGAGTGATCGTGCCCTGCGAGACGGGACGTCGTGCCGTCTCGCAGGGAGAAAAGGGGGAGAGGAAAGTCGTCGCTTCGGTTGGCCCGAGAAACGAACAACCCCGGCCGAATGGGAATCCGACCGGGGAAGTCTGGTTATGAGTTGATCAGGAGTGATCAAGCTTGCGGGGCGGCCTTGGCCGGGGCAACCGGGGTCGGCAGGACCTTGGCGGGAGCCTGCGGGGCCGGGATCACCTTCGAGGGGGCCTGGGGAGCGGGGATGACCTTGGTCGGGGCCTGCGGGGCCGGGATCACCTTCGAGGGGGCCTGGGGAGCGGGGATGACCTTGGTCGGGGCCTGCGGGGCCGGGATTTCCTTGCTGGGCGCCTGCGGGGCGGGGGCGACCTTGGTCGGAGCGACCGGGGCCGGGATTTCCTTGCTGGGCGCCTGCGGGGCGGGGGCGACCTTGGTCGGAGCGACCGGGGCCGGGATTTCCTTGCTGGGCGCCTGGGGAGCGGGGACAACCTTCGTCGGGGCGACCGGGGCGGGGATGACCTTCGCCGGGGCCTGCGGAGCCGGGATCACCTTGGCGGGCGTCTGCGGGGTCTGGGCCGAGGCGAACGAGGTCAGGCCGCTGAGAACGGTCGCACCAGCCAAGGCCAAGAAACGGCGGGAAATCATGGTTGCGAACTCCTCTAATTCAATGGTGCTTGCCAGGGACAACCGAGGGCCAGGACGAGAACCATCACCCATCCGAACCCGGTTTGCTTCAGTATACCCGATAACTTGACTGCGATCTCTGGGTATTTTGCGGATTTTTCGAAGAATAAAGTGATCGGCTGATTCGGTGGGGTCGTCGGCGACTTTTATAGCAGACGGAGTGCCATCGTTCACGGGTACTCCGGTGGGAACCGGAAATCCCCGAGGATTGGAGGTGGGTACCGGATGGGGTGTTCATAGGATCCGGGGATTCACGTGCCAGGTTGAAAATCTTGATGCAGGCTCGTCGTATTTCCGACTTGGGCAGAGTCGGGCACGGCTTCTAGGGGATAGACATCGGACGGGAGCTGCCGAGACTTGAGGCAGGGTTCCGAAATTTGTCGAATCCGTCGGGCCGATCGTCGAAGGGAGCCTTCGAAAGACAAGTTGGGGCGAGGCGTTTGGGACGGCTCGGACAAATGTGTTTCGGCTCCTGGTGATCGGCCGAGGGCCCTAGTACAATCGGCGGCTCGATGGCGATTGGGCCGAAGACGAGGGCGGGCCTCGCGGCGATTGGGCTCCGGAATCGAGGGGGTGCGGCGTTGAGCGGTCTGGATCGGCTGCCGGCGTTCTGGGCGCAGGCGACGGGACCGGGGATGTCGTCGCTCGCCCCCCAGGCCTTGAGGCGCTGGTATTCGAGCCTGACGCTCGCCTCGCCGGGGGCGGTACCGAGCTTCGACGGGCTCTGGTCCTGGTTGGCAGGCCTCGCAGGGCTGCTCGTGCTCGCGATGCTGTTCCAGGGGCCGGCTCGGGCACTCGGGCAACTCCTCGACCTCCCCGGACACCTCCGGCTGCTCGCCGGGTCCGCGGGGCGACTTCGCCGTTCGGGTAAGGTCCTCGCCGTGACGATCGGGATGACCGTGGTCGCCTGGACCATGGGCCAGCTCCGGACCTACAACGCGCCTCTGGGACGCGAAGACCTGGTCCAGATCCTGAAGTCGCGGAGCCTCGTCGAGCTGGCAGTCGAGCAAGGGGCGCTGGCCGCCTTGACGCCGTTCCGCGACGTCTTCGGGCTCGGGGATAACCTGGCCCTCCTTTTCGTCGCGACCTTGGTTCTGTTCCGGCGCTGCGCCGAGCGTTGGGGCGCCCCGTACGTGCCGCCGACGGTCGTCCGCCCTCGGTCGTTCCGCTGGGGCTATCTTTCCTGTCTGGCCTGCGTGTTCTACTTGCTCTATCGGCTGGTCTGCATCGCGTCCAGGAGCAGCGACCTTCCGATGCAAGGGCCGCCCTTCGTGCAGGAGTTCGCGGTCCCGGCCCTGATGGCACTCTCCGACGGCCTGCTCCTGGCCTGGATCCTGTCGGAGCTTAGGTCCGCGGGCCCCGGCGACGCGGCCGGAGACGGCCAGGGGGCCGAGCAGGCGGCGGGTCTGCTCCCCGGCGCGGCGCTCGCCTGCCTGGCGGCCCTGCCGGCGCGATACTGGGCCACGACGGTGCTCCTCACGTCTTACGACTTGCCCGGGGCTCTCGCGACCCCCTCGGTGCTGCAATACATCCGCTGGCAGTTGAGCTGGGGCCTGGCCCCGCTGCAAGGGGGGGCGCTCCTCGTCATCGGCCTGGCCGGGGCGGTGGCCTGGACCCGAGGCGGGATCCTCTCCGCCTTGAAGGGTTATGGACGACTGCTCGCGGCCGAAGGGGGGCACCTCGTCGCCGTGCTCCTCGGCGCGGGGCTCGTCGCGGGCGGGGTCTCGGCCCTCGCCTACGCGCTGGTGCTGTCGCTGCCCGTGCAGACCTGGGTCCTCTCGGCGGCCGACAGCTATGCGCACTACGCCACCTTGCCCGTCGGCCTGCTCGGCCTGGCCGCGATGGTCGAGCTCGGCGAGCGATCCCTCCCCTTCGCGACCGCGGTGGACGAGGCCGGCTCGACGACCGGCTGAATCATTGGCGGACGCGAATATCGACAAGTGCTAAATCGGTCGCGGGAGCGCCACGCCCCCCGCCGAATGGCCGGGAATGCGCGCCGACGGCCCGTCCGTGGCGGGCCGGAAGACGGCATGTCGTGGCCGGTTTCGCGGAGTCATCACGGGGCCGTCGAATCAACCTTTCGGGGCTTCTGCTTCGCTTGACAGGAACGGGAGATCGGGGTTGTAATGAATGTGATGGCCAGGTGTTTGACCGGTACCGAGCACCGGCACCCCCCGTTGAGGCCCCATCAACCGTTCCCTCGGGTCCCCACGACGACGACCCGAAGGCGATCCTCGACTCAGGCCTTTCCCCAAACGACGCGTTGACAATTCGGAATAGCCTCGCTTCGAGGATCCCTAGCCGTGCGCGCGGGCCGACGACACGATCGCCAGCCCGACCCCGCATCGGGCGGCCCTGATCGGCACGCCGCGCGACGCCCGCCGGATCCACCATCAGGAGGGAAACCGCTCATGTCCACAGGAACGGATCTGATCGCGTTGATTGCCAGCCGCCAGAACCTGGCGGATTACCAAAAGAAGCACTGGCACGGGTCCTTCGCCGAATACATCGACATCGTGCGTCGCGACCCGAAAGTGACCCGCACCGCCTACCAGCGGGTCTACGACATGATCTTGAGCCACGGCACCGAGGAGGTCTCCATCAACAAGGAGAAGCTCGCCCGTTACAAGTTCTTCGACGACAACGAGTCCGGCGGACAGGATGCGATCTTCGGCCTCGATCGCACGCTGATGAATCTGGTGAACATCCTCAAGAGCGCCGCCCACGGCTACGGGACCGAACGCCGCGTCCTGCTCCTGCACGGGCCGGTCGGCAGCTCCAAGAGCACCATCGCCCGCCTGCTCAAGAAGGGCCTCGAACGCTACTCGAAGGCCGACGACGGTGCGCTCTACACCTTCGGCTGGCGCGAGGAGACCCTCGACGGCGGCGAGGACTTCGCCGACTGCCCGATGCACGAGGAGCCGCTCCACCTGATCCCGACCGAGTTCCGCCCCTCGGTCCTCGAGGCCCTCAACGCCGGGCTCGAGGAGGCCGGGCACCAGGTTGCCGTCGAGGGGGAACTCTGCCCCTACTGTCGGCAGATGTTCAACGAACGGATGGAACGCTACAACGGCGATTGGTCGAAGGTCCTCGGCGACGTCCGCGTCCGTCGCCTGATCCTTTCCGAGCAGGATCGGGTCGGCGTCGGCACGTTCCAGCCCAAGGATGAGAAGAACCAGGACGCGACCGAGCTGACGGGCGACATCAACTACCGCAAGATCGCGGAGTATGGCACCGAGAGCGACCCACGCGCCTTCAATTTCGACGGCGAGTTCAACATCGCGAACCGCGGTATCATCGAATTCATCGAGGTCCTCAAGCTCGACGTCGCCTTCCTCTACGACCTCCTGGGCGCCAGCCAGGAGCACAAGATCAAGCCCAAGAAGTTCGCCCAGACCGACATCGACGAGGTCATCCTCGGCCACACGAACGAGCCCGAATACAAGAAGCTCCAGTCGAACGAGTTCATGGAGGCCCTCCGCGACCGTACGGTTAAGATTGACGTGCCGTACGTCACTCGACTCTCGGACGAGATCCATATCTATCAGAAGGATTACAACAGCCGGAAAGTACGCGGCAAGAAGATCGCGCCCCACACCCTCGAGGTCGCCGCGATGTGGGCGATCCTCACCCGGCTCGAGGAGCCCAAGAACGCCGGGCTGACCCTGCTCCAGAAGCTCAAGCTCTACAACGGCAAGACCCTGCCCGGGTTCACCGAGGACAACATCAAGGAGCTCCGCGAGGAGGCCGAACGCGAGGGGATGCACGGGATCAGCCCGCGCTACGTCCAGGACAAGATCTCCAACGCCCTCGTGTCCCACGCCGACGAGCGTTCCGTGAACCCGTTCATGGTCCTCAACGAGCTCGAGTCGGGGCTGAAGCACCACTCCCTGATCAACAACGACGACCTCCGCAAGCACTACAAACACCTGCTGTCGGTCGTCAAGGAAGAGTACGAAGACATCGTCAAGAACGAGGTCCAGCGCGCGATCGCGGCCGACGAGGACTCGCTCGCCAGGCTCTGCGGCAACTACATCGACAACGTCAAGGCCTACACCCAGCGCGAGAAGGTCAAGAACAAGTACACCGGGCAGACCGAAGAACCCGACGAGCGGCTCATGCGGTCGATCGAAGAAAAAATCGACATCCCCGAAAGCCGCAAGGATGATTTCCGCCGGGAGATCATGAACTACATCGGGGCCCTCTCGCTCGACGGCAAGAAGTTCGACTACCGGACGAACGAACGGCTCCAGAAGGCCCTCGAGCTCAAGCTCTTCCAGGACCAGAAGGATACGATCAAATTGACGAGCCTCGTGACGAGCGTCGTCGACAAGGACACCCAGGAGAAGATCGACATCGTCAAGGGCCGCCTGATCCGGAACTACGGCTATGACGAGGACTCCGCGACCGACGTCCTGAACTACGTCGCCAGCATTTACGCCCGCGGTGACGTCAAACGGGGCAACCACTGATCCCATTAGGGGACGTGGCCCGGCCGGCGGGGCGGCTGTCGAAAAGGGTTTCGCTCAAAAAGGTTATGGCATTTTGTCGTGGCCATTCATTGATTGTTGTCCTGCCCCGGCATAGCATTTGCTTTTAGGGGAGGCGGGTCAGCGGACGGCCAATCGGCGTCGGCCGGTTGGTCGTCCCCACACAGCCGAAGCTCCGCACCCGCCTCCGTTCTCTTCCTACGCGGCGTCTTTATCGATCTTTGCCATGTGAATCACAGCCGGACCCCTGGGCCGCGGGCGCGACGTGCTGCGCCCCGATCATAGGGAGGGCGGGGTCGGGCGGCGGGAGATGGGGCAGGCGGGTTGGTCGGCGCGACGGGTTGACCAAACGGCACGAGTCGGCTGTCCCCCAACGGCGAGGGTTCCACGGCCGTGGTGCGTAAAATCGAGCGCGACGCGAATCGGTTCAAGCAGATCGTCCGCGGTAAGATCAAGACCGATCTGCGTAAATATATCAGCCATGGTGAGATGATCGGGAAGACCGGGGGCGAGCTCGTCTCGATCCCGCTACCCCAGATCGACATCCCCGAGTTCCGTTACGGGCCGAAGAACAGCGGCGGGGTCGGGCAGGGGCCGGGGGACGTCGGCACCCCGATCGGCCGCGCGGGCGAAGGCGAGGCGGCGGGGGCCGCCGGCGACGCGCCGGGGCACCACATCCTCGAGGTCGAGCTCACGCTCAACGAGCTGGCGCAGATCCTCGGCGAAGGGTTGGCGCTCCCTCGGATCTTGCCCAAAGGCCGCGCCAACATCATCGAAGACAAGGACAAGTACACCGGGATTCGCCAGGCGGGGCCCGAGAGCCTCCGCCACTTCAAGCGGACGTACAAGAAGGCCCTGAAAAGGCAGATCGCCTCGAACACGTATAACCCCAGCGACCCGATGGTCATCCCCGTCCGCGAGGACAAGCTCTACCGCTCGTGGAACCCGATCCCGCTCCCGCACTCGAACGCCGTCGTCCTCTACCTGATGGACGTCTCCGGCTCGATGACCGACGACCAGAAGGAGATCGTCCGCATCGAGGCGTTCTGGATCGACACCTGGCTCAAGAGCCAGTATGACGGGGTCACGACCCGCTACATCATCCACGACGCGGCCGCCAAGGAGGTCGACCAGCACACGTTCTATCACACCAGGGAGAGCGGCGGGACGCGGATCAGCTCGGCGTACAACCTCGCGAACAAGATCATCGACGCCGACCATCCCCCGATCGACTGGAACATCTACGTCCTGCACTTCTCCGACGGCGACAACTGGGGCGAAGACAACCGCCAGTGCGTGTCCTTGCTCCGCGACCAGCTCTTGCCCAAATGCAACCTCTTCGGATACGGCCAGGTCGAGAGCCCGTATGGATCGGGCGAGTTCTATCGCGAGCTCGAGGAGGCGTTTGACGAGATCCCGAACCTTGCGCTGTCCGAAATCCGTAATAAAGATGGCATCTACGAATCGATCAAAGAATTTCTCGGCCGGGGGCGTTGACGCCGACCGGTCTCCCGATCAACCAACCACCCGCAGCATCGAGGGCGAACCGCGTGGGCCAGTTTCGCGTCCCTTACCCCCGAGAACCCGAGGAGCGTCGGGTCCTTTTCGACAAGGTCGCCGCACTCCTGTCTCGCCACGGCGAGTACTCGGGGACTCCCGAGGAAGGGACCTTCGGCGGCAAGACCCCGTTCGGCCGGTTCGCCGGGACCTACCGGGCCATCGGGGAGTCGAGCGAGCTTGAGATCACCCTGACGGAAAAGCCCTGGCTGGTCAGCACCCAAATGGTCGAGGGCGAGGTCCGCAAGCTCATCGGCCCACGCTGAGCGGCGGTGGTCGTCAAGCCCGGAACAGGGACGAGTCAGTCGGTCGGATCGTGGACGGGCATCGAAGGGAACGAGACCGGAGTCACTCAGATGTCGATCATGAGGAACGAACACGACCTGCCCGACGACCTTCGCGCCCTCCAGGTCGAGACCGAGCAGCACGCGCGCGAGTTCGGGCTCGACTTCTACGACACCATCTTCGAGGTCCTCGACTACGACGAGCTCTCCGAGATCGCCGCGCTCGGCGGCTTCCCGACCCGATACCCCCACTGGCGGTTCGGCATGGAGTACCAGCAGCTCTCCAAGGGCTACCGCTACGGGCTCCAGAAGATCTACGAGATGGTCATCAACAACGACCCCTGCTACGCCTACCTCCTGCGCTGCAATCAATGGGTCGACCAGAAGCTCGTCATGGCCCACGTCTACGGCCACAACGACTTCTTCAAGAACAACATCTGGTTCAGCCGCACCAACCGCAAAATGATGGACGAGACGGCGAACCACGGCAACCGGATCCGCTCCCACATGGAGCGGCACGGGGAGGACGCCGTCGAGGGGTTCATCGACAGTTGCCTGTCGCTCGAGAACCTGATCGACATGCACTCCCCGTTCATCAAGCGGCGCGATGACGTGGACCGCTACGACTTCAACGGGGCCGACGACAGCCAGTCCGCCTCGGCGAAGTTTCAGAGCAAGGACTACATGGACGCGTACGTCAACCCGCCCGCGGTCCTCAAGGAACAACTCCGCCAGAAAGAGGTCGAGCGCCAGAAGGCCAAGCAGTTCCCCGAGCAGCCCGAACGCGACGTGCTCCTCTTCCTCCTGGAACACGCCCCGCTGCACACCTGGCAGCGCGACGTGTTGAGCATCGTCCGCGAGGAGGCCTATTACTTCACCCCGCAGGGCCAGACCAAGATCATGAACGAGGGGTGGGCGTCGTACTGGCACTCGACCATCATGACGACCCGGACCTTGAGCCCTTCTGAGCTCGTCGACTACGCCGACCACCACTCCGGGACGATGGCCACGCAGCCCGGCCGCCTGAACCCGTACAAGCTCGGCATCGAGCTCTTCCGAGACATCGAGGAGCGCTGGAACAAGGGGCAGTTCGGCCCCGAGTACGACGACTGCGAGAATTATGAAGAACGCCAACGCTGGGACAAACAGCTCGGGCTCGGCCGGCAGAAGATCTTCGAGGTGCGGCGGATCCACAACGACGTGACGTTCGTCGACACCTTTTTGACCCCCGACTTCTGCCGTCGTTATCAACTCTTCAGTTTCAAGCACAACGACTCGAACGAGACGTACGAGATCGAGAGTCGCGAGTTCAAGAAGGTCAAGGATCGCCTCCTCTTCGGCCTGACCAACTTCGGCCAGCCGATCATCCGCGTCAAGGATGGCAACCACCGGAACCGGGGCGAGCTGTACCTCCAGCACGAGCATTTCGGGATCGACCTGAAGCTCGACCACGCCCAGGACACTTTGCGCCACCTGAACCGCCTCTGGTCGAGGCCGGTCCATATCGAGACCGTCGTCGACGGGCGGCCCACCCTCTTATCATTCGACGGGACGGATCACACGATCCGCCCGCTTGGAGGATCGTCCAATGAGTCTGAGCCAAAAGATCGCCGACGCGCTTGACGCCCCGATCGGCCCCGGGGCCGTGCCGGGCGACCTCACCGTCGAATCCGGCACCGATCGCCTCACGCTCCGCCTGACCGCCTCCGGCCCGGTCGGCCTCGCCTTCGACACCCTGAAGTTCGAATCGAGCGCCCGGCCCGAGTTGTCGGACGCCGACCTCGTCGGCTGGAGCCAGCGGATCGCGTCCCGCGTCACCTACCTGATGGAGCCTTTGGTCGTCCTCGAGCACGATACCGTCGGCGGCGCCGTCGAGCTGCGCAGCCAGGCCCCGACCGCCCGCGGCGAACAACGCTCGTTCTACGAGATGCGCCTCGGCCGCAATGGCGACGTCTCCCTCTCGCGCGTCACCTTCGACGCGACGACTCGCCGACGCCGCGCGACCTCCTGCCAGATGACCCGTGAGGTCCTCGAACGCCTCACCGACGACCTGGTCGCCTGCGCCTCGTGATCGGATTCGCCTTCAGATCGGCGGTTGTCGACAAAACGAAGGGGCGGCCTCCCATCGGGAGGTCGCCCCTCTTACATTGGTCGAGTTCGCGACTCGCGGCGATCGGCCGGCCAGCGGTCAGGCCGCCTGCGCCTCGCCGTCGTCGTGCTGTAGGGTGTGCAGGCCCAGGCGATGGAACTCTTCCTGGGTGACCTCGAACGGCTCGCCGTTCAACGCCCAGATCTCTTCGATCACCTCGTCGATGTCGCGCTCGGGCTCTTCCCAGGTCACGACGAACTTGGCGTCGTCGACGATCAGGACGTCGAGCCCGAGGTCGACGAGATACGACTCGATCGGGGTTCGCTGCTCCGGGTTGATGGTGAACGTCCAACGGAGCAAGTCGATCGAAGTGGACTCTTGTTCGCTGCTCATCGTCCATTTCCCTCCTTGAAACCTCGGACCGTTGGGTGCGTGAACCGACTCGCCGCATCCAGCCCGCATCAAAATTCGATCGGGATTCGTCGAGTGATTTCTTGAGCGGCTTTGCCCTTGACACTCGGTTTCGAGTCACGTCCGCCCCATCCGATCTTGAAGCGAACACGGGGCTTCGCTGTGACCTTCGACGAAGGACGAGAGGCGATTCGTGGCCCCGAATCGCCCCCGAATGGGGTTGGCTGGCGCTGTCGTCGAACTCGCCGTGCATCCGTTCTCAGCGTTTCGGCGGTCTCTGGAAGTGACGGTCCTGCGCGTAGAAGAGCAACGATTGCTCGATCGTGTCGGCAAGCCCGAGGCGGCAGTGTTCCGCGAACCCGTCGAGCCACGTCTTCCATTCCAGAGAGCCCTTCAGGGCAACCACCGTCTCGCGTGCCGGCCCCTTCCGCTTGGGTCGCCCCGGTTTCCTCCGTTCCTGTCCCTCCATCGGTTCCGTCTCCTGCGGGAGGTGCGGCCCCGTTGCCGATCCGTTCGGACCACCTGCCCGATTACAATCCTAGCAGCTAACGTGCAAAAACGAGCATGCTATTAATTAGTAATTCGATTGATTATTTTATTTTTAGTGGAACTTTACTGTTTTTTTACTATGCTTAATCTGCGGGGATCGCAACGCCCACCCCATCGGGGGGGGCGATGGACTCTCCGGCCCGGCCGGCCGCACTCTCCCCTCCAACGCCTCGGACCGCGTCGAGTCGACCCTGCGGCGACGATGCAGGAGTGCGGCAGACAACCCGCGATCCCTCCCCCCGATCGGGAGATCCCGAAGCCACGGTTTTCACGCGGCCCGAGTCGGACGTCGACCGGCGCGATATGGCGTTTCGGGATGGGGACCGTGCCTGAGCCTTGGGGCGATCGAGCCCTCCCGGTCATCGCAGTCGTCGAGAGAGCGAAGCTCTCCGGGGCAATGAACCTCCCGAACAAGCCGGGGTGCAAGAATTTCGACTTGGACGAGGGATCGCCGTTCAGAATAGGGGAGGATGCAATGGTCAAGAATCTCGAACGGCCGTCATCCGAATGGGCGCTGGCCGAGCAGGCGTTGCTTGAACAGAAGGAGGGGCTTCGCTTCACTCCTCCCGGCGCCGGCGACGCCGTCGTCACCGCGGACGCAAACGGCGGCATCACCTTCCTGAACGCGGTCGCCCAGACCTTGACCGGCTGGACGCAGGCCGAGGCGGTGGGCGTCCCCGTGCTCGACGTCATCCGCTTGGTCGACGAAGCGAGTCGCGCGGCGGTCGAGGATCCCTCCGCCCGAGCCTTGAGGGAGGGGACGATCGTCGGGTTGGCCGATGACTGCGTGCTCATCCGCAAGGATGGGACGGAGCGGCCCGTCGAAGCCAGCGCGACTTCCGTCCGCGACAAGGCCGGTATCATCACCGGGGTCGTCTTGGTCATGCGAGACTGCACCGAACGTCGACGACTCGAGCGGTCGGCGCGGGAAGCCCTCGTGTATGCCGAGGAGATCATCGCGACGCTGAGGGAGCCGTTCCTGGTCCTCGACAGTCGCCACCGGGTCATCTCGGCCAACGCTTCCTTCTATCGGACCTTCCACGTCTCGGAGGAGGAGACGGCCGGGCGCTTCATCTACGAGCTTGGCGACGGCCAGTGGGATATCCCCTCCCTCCGGACGTTGCTCGAGGAGGCGATCCCCAAGGCGATCGTCGTCCACGACTTCGAGGTCGAGCATGACTTCCCGACGATCGGCCCGAAGCTGATGCTGCTCAACGGCCGACGATTCCCGCCCGAGGGCGAGAACCCGAATCTGGTCCTGCTCTCCATCCAGGATGTCACCGAGCAGAGGAGGATGGACGCGATCCTCCGAGACTCCGAACTCCGGTTCCGGCGCCTGTTCCAAACGGCCAAGGACGGGATCCTCATCCTCGACATTGCCCTCGGGACGATCATCGAAGCCAACCCGTTCATGTGCGGCTTGTTGGGCTACGAGCGCGACGACTTCCTGGGCAAGGAACTCTGGGAGATCGGCCTCTTCCGGGACAAGGATGCAAACCGAGAGGCCTACGGTGAACTGCGGTCGAAGGGGTACATCCGCTACGAGAACCTGCCGCTGAGGACCAAGGGGGGAGGAGAGGTGGAGGTTGAGTTCGTCAGCAACCTCTACAAGGTGGGCAACCGCAAGGTCGCCCAGTGCAACATCCGGGATATCACCCAACGCAGCCGGATGGAGCGTCAGGCCAGGGCGCAGGTGGCGGCATTGGCCGACCTCCACCGACGCAAGGACGAGTTCCTGGCGATCCTCTCGCACGAGCTTCGCAATCCCCTCTCGCCGATCCTCAACGCGGTCCACCTCCTCCGCTTGCAAGGGGATGAGAAC
Organism: Singulisphaera rosea; assembly: GCF_054877945.1. Classification (NCBI taxonomy): domain Bacteria; kingdom Pseudomonadati; phylum Planctomycetota; class Planctomycetia; order Isosphaerales; family Isosphaeraceae; genus Singulisphaera; species Singulisphaera rosea. Next base: position 225,386 of record NZ_JBTYIP020000011.1, read on the forward strand.
CTGATCCAGAAAGAGGCTCGCACCCTCATCGAGCGGCAGGTGGGACAACTCTCCGTGCTCGTCGATGACCTGCTGGAAGTGGCCCGATTCACCAGCGGGAAGATCCGCCTGCAGCCGGTGCGCATGGACATGCGGGGCGTCGTGGAGCGGTCGGTCGAGTCGGCCCGCCCCCTGATCGACCGCCGAAGGCACGTCCTCACGGTGGACGTACCGACCGAGCCGATTTGGCTGCAAGCCGACCCCGCCCGCCTGGAGCAGGTGGTGGTCAACCTCCTGAACAATGCCGCGAAGTACACCGACGAAGGGGGCTCGATCGACCTCGAGGTGCGGACCGACGGGCACGAGATGGTCCTGAGGGTGCGGGACTCGGGCATCGGCATCGACCTCGAGGAGTTCCCCGACATCTTCGACATGTTCACGCAGGCGGGACGGTCGCTGGATCAGGCGCAAGGGGGGCTGGGGATCGGCTTGTCCCTCGTCCAGCGGCTCGTCGATATGCACGGGGGGACGGTGGAGGTCCACAGCGATGGATTGGGTCGAGGGTGCGAATTCACGGTTCGCCTCCCATTGTCGCCGGCCACCGCGGCCGAGCCTCCAAAGGCCCGCCAAATACCGTCCGCTCGTCCCGCGAACTCCGGCCGAGTCCTGGTGGTCGATGACAACGTGGACTCGGCCGAAGTCCTGGCGAAGCTGCTGAGGCTGTCGGGGCACGAGGTGTCGACGGCTTACACCGGCCCTGCCGCCCTGACGGCCGCGCAGGCCGACTTACCCGACGTGGTGTTGCTCGACATCGGGTTGCCGGGATTGAACGGTTACGAAGTGGCCCGTCGACTCAGGCAGATCCCCCAACTCAGGGAGGTCCGGCTCGTCGCCATGACCGGCTACGGAGACGCGACCGAGCGCCGTCTCGCACAGGAGGCGGGGTTCGACAGGCACGTCGTCAAGCCGCTGGACTTCGCGCAGGTGGAACAACTTCTGGCGACCTTGCTCGCGGAGCGCCCCGTCGAAGGTTGAGGATCGTGGTCGAGAGGATCCCGACGGCGAAGCCTCGGTGTCCGCCGATTCGCTCCCGCGACGAACGAACCGGCGGCCCGGTCTCGAGGACCGCTCCCAGGATGTCGGGCCGTTTCTACCCTTCGGCGGTCGACTTCTTCAGGGCATGGACGAACTCCCATGCAACGTGGTCAGGAATTGGGGGCATCGAAGGCCCGGACGTTCTCGAGGACCCGCCCGAAGAGTTCGCGGCGGAAGTGATCGGCCACGCCATCGATCTCCCTGGCCAAGTCCTGTGCGAGGTTGGCGACGGCCTCGCGAGGCGTGGCCCCTTCGGCCTGCAGATCGGGGATGGCGCTATGATGGGCGCGGAAGGCCGAGGCCGTCGACCCGGATTCCACGACGACCTTCCCCGCATCGACGGTATCGCCGGCCCCGGTCTTGGAGGACGCCGAAGCCCCTTGCCTCCGATCGTTCGTGTCCTCCGACCCGGAGTTGCCCTCCAATTCGTAGGAGTCGACCGCTCCGGACTTGGAATCGTCGTCCGGGTCGGTCGATCGCTGTCCCGGTCTCTCCATGCTGTCCATGAGATTGATCCTTTCGTTAATGTAGTCATCGCGGAACTGGGCCGGCTCATCGAGACGAGCGGGCGCCATCCTTGTCGGATGTCGTCGTGATTTGGGGACGCAACTCCGGCGCCCGGCATGTCAAAGCCGGGCTTGCGATGGCCTCTCTCCCAGCCCCATCCTCCAGGGTGGCTTCGATCCCGGACAGGAGGCCTGCCGCGGTCCGACCACGACCTGACCGGACCTCGGCTCGGTATGCCTCCATGAATCGATGGAAACCGTAACGAGACGCGGCCATCAGCCGGTCGGCCTGAGCGTCGGTCAACTCGGCCTGGATGCAGAGGAAACGTGTATGCGCGAGGATCTGCTCGCCGAGGTCCTCGACCAGTTGGGCCAGGTCGACCTCGGAGCCGATCGGGATCGTCCGCAGCAGTCCCAGGCCCGCATCGGTGGCCTGAGAGGCGTGCTCGATGAGGAACGCCTTCCCGAGGTCTTGCTCCATCGCGGCTTGGATCTGGACGCCGACAACCCACCAGGGGCCTTTCTCCTCATTCGCCATGGCTCGGCCTCTCGGTCGGGATATGCAGGCGACACCGGGCCCACCGCCCCCTCGTTCGCCGACGTTGAGGGGCCGCATGACAAAGCCCAGATGCGTCGTTCCCGACTGGGATTGTAGCGCGGGAAGGTGATTAATCAATTTCTATAAATTTATTAAATCAATATTTTTGAGGAAGTTTTATTTTTCCACGGTATTCCGTTCGCAGGGATTATAATAGAGCTTCGCGGAGACCAAGCCGAACGGGGGGCTCGCCGGTGCCGCCCCGATTCGTGACCGTGGGACGACCTGTTCCATCGTCCGACCTCGCCGCCTTTTGGGCGGCGAACCGGCGGTCGAGGAGACCGGTAACCCTCGAGCAGGCTCGTCCCGCGGGGTGCAAGTCGCTCTGGAAACCATGGACCGTAATCGTTCGGCACGCGTTGGCAGAGCACTTCCAGAGGAGACCCTCGCCATGAAATCCGATCGTCTCGAAACGGGATCGAGGGTGGACAACCGGGATGCCACCGGCGCGATCCGGTTGCAAGCCGGAACGAAGGCGGGCGGTCTCCTGGAGAATCCGCTGTTCCACACGCTCCTGGATGCCTTCGCGGCCATCGCCTGGACGACCCAAGGGACCGGTGAATTCGACGTGGACCAGCCCGCCTGGCGCCGATACACCGGACAAACACAGGAGCAACTCCTGGGATGGGGATGGATCGATGCGATCCATCCCGAGGATCGGCCGAATACCACGCGGATTTGGTCGCAGGCCCTGGCGACCCGGACGCATTACCAGGTGGAACACCGGGTGTGCCGACATGACGGCGAATATCGCCATATGGCGGCCCAGGCCGTCCCGATTCTCGTCGATGATACGTCGATCCGTGAATGGGTTGGTGTGCATATCGACATAACGGATCGCAAGCGGGCCGAGGCATCGCTGCGACAGAGCGAGGAGCGTTTCCGCAAGGCCTTCGAAGCCTCCGTCGTCGGGATGGCGTTGGTGACACAGGCCGGGGAGTGGATCCTGGTCAATCCAGCCCTAGGCGCGATCGTGGGCCTGAGCGAGGGCGAGTTCTCGGCCACGACCTTCCACGCCATCGTCCACCCGGCCGACCTCGAGGCGAACCGTGCACTCTCCCGCGACCTGCTGGCGGGCGAGATTTCCCACTACCAGTCGGAGATGCGATACCTCCACAAGCTGGGGCATATGGTCTGGTGTCTCATGAGCGTATCCCTGGTCGGGAACTCCGTCGGCCAGCCCGGATATTTCGTCGCGCAGATCCTGGACATTACGCCGAGGAAACGTACGGAAGAGGCGCTGTCGGAGCGGGCTCGCCTCGCGGAGTTTGGGTCCGACATCGTCCTTCGCCTGGCACGACGTGCCCCCCTGGAGGAAATGCTCCACGAGTGCGCCGACAGCCTGGCCGGGCACTTCGGTGAAGCGTTCGTCGGGATTTGGTTGCTCGAACACGAGAGCGAAGTCCTGGACCTCCGGGCCCGGGCCGGGATTCCTCCTAAATTCGAAAAATCTTACGAACGAGTCTCTAGCGATCGGTCCAATATCGGCAGGATCGCCCGCGAACGCCGGCCTCACTTGACCAACGCCGTCATCGGCGACCCGCGCATGACCGATCAGGATTGGGGCGAGTGGGAAGGGATGGTCGCGTTCGCGGGCTTTCCCCTGCTCGTCGACGATCGACTCTTCGGAGTCATCGCCACCTTCTCGCGTCGTCCGCTCTCGCACGACGCCTTCCGGATGCTGGACGCGTTGGCCAACGCGATTGCGATGGCCATCGATCGCCAAGACGCCGAGGTCCAGCTTGTCCACCAGGCGACGCACGACGGCCTGACGGGGCTTCCCAACCGCGGCCTGCTGCTCCTAAGTATCGAACGCTCTTGCGAGGCGCTGCGGCGGACCGACCCGAGCGCGCATTTTGCCCTACTGCTGCTCGATCTGGATCACTTCAAGGAGATCAACGACACATTCGGCCATCACTTCGGCGACGAAGTCCTGAGGCTGCTCACCTCCCGTCTCCTCGGACTCGTCAGGGATTCCGACCTGGTCGCCCGGCTGGGCGGGGATGAAATCAGCATCCTGCTGCTCGACACCGACGAGTCGGAGGCACTCCGGGTCGCGGACCGGATCCTCGCCGAATTGCGCCTGCCGATCACGATCGAGAACCAGCCGTTCTCCGTCGGTGTGAGCATCGGCGTGGCCCTCTTTCCCGACCACGGTAGGGACGCCATGACCCTGCTTCGGCGAGCGGACACTGCGATGTATGCCGCGAAGCGCAGCCGGTCCGGCCGGCTCGTCTATGCCGATTTTGGGCCCGATCGCAACCGTTTAGGATTAAAAAATGTATAAAAAATGGACATGTTTAATGGTCGTTATGGTTTAAACGATTGGTGCACTGGGCAATCCGGTCTCGGCGTAAGTCGTTATTTTCGACAGGTCTCCCGCCGGAAAACCTCGCAGAATCACAAATCGAGAGTTAAAAAAATGATTATACTATATTAATCAATATAATTGGTTTTTAATGTTTTAATTATGTAAATGCTCGATTGCGAGTCATCCGTATCCGGTCGGCTGAGACTGAAACGTGACCTTGTGGCATTGGGCTGTCTTTCAGGATGTCTCGGCTTCCAGATCAGCATGTGCCGTCGAGTAGGTGGTGGGGGCGATGGGCAGACTTGTGCCGGTGGCACCGGCCATGCCCCGACGTGGGCACTCGCTCCGCAAACACTGTCCGGGGATTAATTCATTCGGCCTGCCACACCTCGACCATCAGGCCATCCGGGTCGGCGATCATCATGAACTGACCGTCTGACGGCCGGACGACTTCGACTTGGTTTCGGGCGAAGAGCTTTTCTGCGGCCTCTAGGTCATCCACCTCCAGCCAAAGGATTGTCATGGCGTGGTCCGGAAACGATGACGGGCTTCGCCTGTCCGCGTTCGGCATCAGGGTAATGGACCAGTCCCCGAGCCGATACCACGGACAGCCATAACCATCACGGGGGTCAGGGGACGCTCCCAGGACACCCTCGTAGAATCGCCGGGAGCGATCCAGGTCGGTGCAGGCGATCGTCATCGCCTTCAGTCGAAAAGTCTGTTCGCGCTCCGTCATCGGTGGCCTCCGGTTCATTCCGCCCGATGCGGATGGGTGGATGAGGTCGGCCTGACCAAGACCTTGACGGTCACCATACCAGCCTGACATCCCGAGCCGAGCCGTCCCCCGATGACATCCTCGCATCCGACACCTGCCCCAAGCCAGTGGCCCTCGCGTCTTCGGCCGCAGCAACGCGGATCGCGAAACTTCTGATTTGACACGTCTCTTTACCTTCCGGCCACGTCAGGCACCGGAGCGATTGAGAGTCGGCCGAAAAAATGGGGGAGGACGCGACGCAACGCTCATAGAGGGTACGGCATTCCCCCGCGATGGCCGTGAACTCGCCCGTCTGGGTGTCGATCGCAACCGGGACGACTTTCAATCGCCAGTAGGACTGCGGGTCGCTGGGGTGGTTCTCCAGGTAGGTGAGGAGGAGTCGGCCGCTCGCGTCGGCCCCGATCACGGGGAAGCGTTCCCTGCCTAGGCCGTCGTCAGGCACGACAGGGCAGGTCAGGCGACCCGCAGCGATGACCTCTGTGGAATCCTGATCGAGCTCGAGCCACCAGATCTGCTCCCGTTCAAGCCGAGTGACTCCCTCAGCGGTCGACCTCGGGCACATGGAGACAAGGATTCGGCCCTTCAGGCGAATGTCGGTCGGCCAAGAGATATCGCCCCGGAGCATGCCATCGGCGCCGGCGACTTCACTTCGCCATCGAACGGTCGATGGTTGCAATTCACTCCGGCGGCCCGGTCGGCCTTCAAATTCCAGCCGCGAGAGCCGAGACCGGGAGTCGACGTAGAGGATGCGAGCCGAGTGGTCCGGGAACCAGCATGGTCGGCCAAGAACGACACCTTCGAGCGGCATCCGATCGAGGAGGTTGCCTTCGGGCATTGAGACTCGAACCAGGGCCGGATCGTCGGGCCCTAACGCGGGGAAGCCAGACAGGACACCAACCATCTGACTCCGACCGCGTTCGTCCTGCCAAGGAGATGCGCAGGCGTGATACAACTCCCTCACCACTCTTGAGGCCGACAGATCGATTTGTCCTGACTCCGGGTCGTAGACGACAGCCTTCGGCGACGAATGGAAAATTGTCTCCGGCCCGACGACGAACGGGGGCGTCCTCGGTGTTCGCACAGCGGGGGGCGGCGGATTGACTCGGTGCAGGACCACGGCGAGGGCGGTCGCCATCAACGCCGACTTCGCCAGAACCCCGCAAGCTCCACGCATGATCGAGACTATCCGGGTGCGAGGATAAGGGCTCCACCCCAAGCCAGGTGCCACCTGATCTCTCGCCCTCTGTGCATCGCGCATGACGTCGGACCTCGACTACATAGACGGAACTTCTCGACTGCGAGGGGGAGCTCTTTTACTTTTGTCAGACATCGCACGGTTGTCAAGGGGTTGTGGTCGAATACCGGCACCCATTACTGTTTCGGGGGGGGCCGATGTCATTCCAACTTTTTCGAGAGAGGTGAAATCTGGGCCCAGGAAGAAGGGGCGGCGTCGAGATGGGGCGGGGCCACAGCGAAAGTTGATCAATACGTATACATCAATAGAGAGATAAACTTATGGATTTGTAGCCTTGCGGCGATTCGCCTTAGAATCTGGTCAGGCCCGATTCGGCCTGCGATGGAGGGCTGTCACTTGCTCAAGATCTCACATCTCCTCGATACCGCCGGGACCGGACCTCGACCAGGCCCGTGAGCAAGTCGAGGCGACCATCGAGTCGCTGAAGGCTGTGCTGGACGGCCAGGAGGGAGACGTGGGGTCTGTTAGGCAGGTGATAGGAAGGCTCGAAAGGATTGTCGCCGAGATCGCTGCGGCTGCCCGACCTTTAGCCGGCATCAGTACTTCGGATGCTATGGCATTAGGATTCTATAGTGTAACTAGTGGCGGTGGTTGCCTTTCGATCGACACCTCTCTGACAAGCCCAAACATCTCGACCACCACATCCTGGAGCCACAGGAGCATCACCTCCAGCCTCAACCGCGACGGATTCAACCTCATCCCACCTCGACGCGGGCTCGACAATACCGCGTGGTGCAGCCACACCCACAAGTTGACCAGCAGGAAAGCGATCGCCACGTAGAGGAACCGCACCTCGAACCGTCGCGACGTCGTCCGGATCCGGGCCCGGTTCATCAGGCGATAGCTCGTCTCGATCCCGAAGCGCGTCCGATAGGTGTCCTTCACCCAGTCGAATCCCTTCGGCTTGAATCCCCAGAACGCATACGCCAACGCCTCGCGGCCCCTCTCGCCGCGCTCGCCGCGACGGTTCCGGCACTTGACGCAGATCTCCACCGTCGCCTTCCGCTTCCTGGCGTCGGTCATCGTGTACTCGGACCACCCGCTCCGCTTCCAGTACTTGAACACCCGCGAGCCGCTCGGCCCCAGGGGATGGTCCCACGGCCAGCGCGTACTTATACGCAGGTTTGGCGATCTGTAGGGCTTGCGCCCTCCCTCGGTCCTTGGATATCTTATCCCGGTGCGGTTCCCGCTACAGCTCCTCCCGGGATTTGAACCATGGCCGACCCCGTTCGCGTCTCCCTCGATGAGGTCATCGCACGCTTCGATCAACTCGACGACCCTCGCTCTACCATCAACTTGCGGCATCCCCTCTCCTCGGTCATCGTCATCGCCGTCTTGGCCATCCTCGCGGGCGCCGGAGGCCCTACGGCCATCGCCGGATGGGCCGCCCTCAAGGAGCCTTTCCTCTCGGGTCTTCTCTGTCTCCCCAATGGAATCCCGCGCAAGGACGTCTTCCGCCGCGTCCTGATGACCCTGGAGCCGGCCGCCTTCCAGGCCTGCTTCGTCGATTGGATCCGTTCCTTGCGCGACGAGGCGGTCGCCACGACCGGCGTCGAAGCCCCCGTCCTGGCGGTCGACGGCAAGACGCTACGGAGGAGTCATGATCGCTCCAAAGGGCTTGGGGCCTTGCATTCGGTCAGCATCTGGGCCAGTGAGTATGGCCTGTCGCTTGGCCAAGTCGCTTGCGACGAGAAGTCGAACGAGATCACGGCGATCCCGGAACTCCTCAGGCTGGTGGACATCAAGGGAGGGATCATCACGATCGACGCGATGGGGACCCAGAAGGCGATCGCGGCCCAGATCGTCGAGGCTCAGGCCGACTACGTCCTCGCGTTGAAGGGGAACCAGGAGACGTTGCATCAAGCGGTCATCGAGTATGTCGATGAACGACTCGAGGGCGACACGGCCAAGGCGCAGGAGCACGTGACGAAGGAGGTCGGCCACGGCCGTGAGGAGACGAGGACCTATTTGCAGCTCCCGGCCCCGAAGGAGCTCCCTGGGATCGAGTTGTGGAAGGGGCTGAAGTCGGTCGGGGTGGCGACGTCGCACGTCGTGAAGGACGGGAAGGAGTCGGTCGAGGTGCGATATTACATCAGCAGCCTGGAAGTGGATGTGAAACGGTTCGCATACGCGATCCGGAGCCATTGGAGCGTCGAAAACAGTTGCCATTGGTGCTTGGACATGACATTTCGTGAGGATGAGTCTCGGATCCGCGAGAAGAAACTGCGAGAGAACTTCGCGTGGCTGAATCGGTTCGTATTATCACTCCTCAAGCAACATCCCGGAAAACAGAGCATAGCGATGAAGCGGCGTTACTGCGGGTGGAGCGAAAAGTTCATGATGGAAGTCGTTACGCAATCAAGACGTTAGTATGCGCTGGCCCTGGGGATGGTCCGCCTTGCGGCCCCGGCCCACCATCGGCATCAAGAACGGATGACGTGAGGCCTGGAAGTAGCGGATCGCCTCGACGGAGAAGAATTCGCGGTCGAGGAGCAGGAACTTGACCTCGATCCCGGCCTTGCGCACCTGGGCGAGTCGCTCGCGGGCGACGTCGGCCAGGGCCTGGTCGCGGACGACGGCGGTGAGGGCCACCGTGTAGCGGAAACATTTGCGGACGACATAGGCGGTGGCATAGGCGTAGAAGGAGCTGGTCCCGCGCTTGGGCTTGCTGCGGTAGACTTCGGGGTCGGTCCGGGCCTCGGCCCCGTAGTAGGGGAGCAAGGTCATGTCGAGGGCGACGACCTGGGGTCGCCGTCGTAGGGACTTGGGGAGATGGCCGACCAAGGCGGCGTTGACCTGGCGCCTCAAGGCGGCGTAGGCGGGTAGGCTGGAGTAGAGGGCGGAGGCGACGGCATGTTCGTCGGGGGCGTCGCGGAGCCGTTGGCAGGTAGCGGAGAGTGAGGAGATGCGAACGGCGGCGGCGAAGAGGACGGCCAGTACGGTCGAACCTTGGACCTTGTCGGTGTCGCGGAGATGGAGATAGGGCTGGAAGGCCCCGACGGCGTAACGATAGACTTGGGTAGGGGTCAGGGAGTTGGTGGACTTGCGCATCGTACCCTCCGTGAGTGATGGGTTTAGCACAAGTCATTTTCATGGAGGAGCTTGAGTCTGTCACCCCCTGGCCCCCTTCAAGCCATCCGTATCCGAACTACTGAGTTTGGTTGATCGAGGTCACATGAGGCGATCGACACGGGCGGAAGTGGCCAGGGAAACGGTCGATATCGTCGAGCGGGGTTCCTACCGCTCCGCTTCTGGGCGAATCGTCGATATTGCGATTCCAATTCGCAACTGCCTCGAAGCGACGTCGTATTACCGACCCGAGGACCTTGAGCGGCTTCGAGGAGAGGTTTTGGACGATCCGGTCGTCGATCGTTCCACCGTCTTTGAGGTGGTCAACGAAACGACCCTTTCCGGCATCTCGCGTTTGCTCTCCCTTGGGCAAGGGCCTGTGGCTGCCCTGAATTTCGCTTCGGCGAAGAATCCCGGGGGTGGCTTTCTCAACGGGAGTCATGCACAAGAGGAGTCGCTGGCCCGAAGCTCGGCCTTGTACGCATCCCAGATGCGTTCCTGGGAGTTCTACGAGCATCATCGGGCCTCGTCGTCGCTGCTTTATTCCGATGCGATGATCCTTTCCCCGGGCTGCCCGATCTTCCGGGATGATGACGGAAAGCTGCTCGATGAGCCTCAGCTGGCAGCGTTCATCACGAGTGCGGCACCGAATGCCGGAGCGGCCGCCGATAACCGTCCGGCGGAATTGCCATCCATACCGGGCGTGTTCCGCAGGCGCTCGGAGTATGTGCTTGCCCTGGCGGCGTCTCGGGGCTACCGTCAATTAGTGCTGGGGGCTTGGGGGTGCGGCGTCTTCCGCAACGATCCCAACGTCGTGGCCGAGTCGTTCGCCTCTCACCTCTGTCACGGCCGTTGCTCGAGCCAATTCGATCGCATCGTCTTCTCGGTTCTGGACACAACACCATCCCAATCGACACTCGCGGCGTTCCGACGAGCGTTGAGTGGCGGCGAATAGCCCGATTGTAGTTGGTTACGGCATTTTGGGCCATTTCCCTGTGTAGCGTTGTTCTCCTGCTGCGGTTTCTCGGCCATGACGATCCTGCATCGACGAACAACCTGGGAGAGGGTGTGGCCCGCCCGGCGGTGATCATGTGGTGATGACCGCACCTTAATCAACACCCAGATCGGGTTTCACAATGCAAGCCATTCGAGGGCCGAGGAGAAAGCTTCTGGAATTTGCCTGCTCAGCCACAGCGACCTCGATCGTCCTGGGCTCAGCGGGTTGGCTGACGGGGATCAGGCAAGTGATGCATGGGGCACTCCTGGCCTAGGCCACCGTCGCCTTTTTCCCCTTCGTCCTGGTCGCCGCTGGACTCATGCTCGGAGTCGGAGTGACCGTGCTGGCCACAATCATGAGCGTCTGCTCGGGCGGGGATCCCGGATACTTCCCGGATATGGGGTCTGTGGTTGGGGGAGGTGCCTGGCTTGTTCCTAGGTACTACCGGTTCTGGGCACGTCGTCGTCATCCCGGCCTCTGGGGTGTTACCTTCGGCGGTCTCGCGGGGTGCTTGCTGCTCGGTGGGTTGATCATCTCACTCGTCCTACCCGGAGAGGCGACGACCGTTCGTACACTCGAGGAATCACGCAGGAGGATCGAGACCTATTACAAAAAGCAGGGGCACTATCCTGAGCCGGACGGGCAAAGGAGGCTTACCCAGGGCGCTTTCGGGGTCGGACAGGGCCTGCGGGACGAAGTCATTAGGGATGGATTTGGCCGACCGCTCCTTTATCGTGTCTCCGGCCGAGGCCGGTTGGCATCCTATTTCGTCAAGTCGCTCGGCTTTGATGGGAGGCAGGGGCGCGATGATCTCTGTATTGCGGGTCAAACACGCCTCATGAGATTGGCAGACGTGGCGGCAAACATTGCTCGGCGTGCAGTACCGAGGCGTGGGACGATCGAAGAGGCCGTCCTGAACGAGCTGAAAGGGATTCATTCGCTGGGCTGCAAGGAATGATTAGATGATTGATTGATCGCCCGTCCGTTGTCCTCCCGAGGATTGTCGCACCGAGGCGAGCGCGCCCGCCGAAGGGCCAGCCGCGGTTTTCGTCGTCGTGTGACACCGCGTCGACTCATCGGCGGATTGGAGCGTGGGACCTTGTCGGGCGGAGCAGAAAAGCTCGTAGTCGAACCCCGTCTCCCTACAATGATTGTGCGGGGAACCCGAGGTCAAGTCCATCGTAAGGGGCGTGACGACGCGAACAGACTCGGGGGTTATCGATCGAGGCCGATACGGCTGGAGTAGGGGGAGCGCTCTTGAGGGTCTTTTCGACGGACAAATACGTCTTGCCATTGCCAGACCGGCACACGTTCCCGATGGCCAAGTATGAGCGGCTCCGCCGCCGGGTTGAGGAGGAACGGTTGGTCTCGGAGGAGGACCTCGCGACTCCGCACGCGGCGAGTGACGCGGAACTGCTTCGCGTGCATGACGCGGACTATCTGCGGCGGGTCTGCGAGGGGACGCTGTCGGCCGCCGAAGTTCGGGAGATCGGGCTGCCCTGGTCGCCCCAACTGGTCGAGCGGTCGCGGAGGTCGTGCGGGGCGACGATCGATGCGTGTCGAAGGGCGTTCGACGAGGGGGTCTCGGTCAACCTCGCCGGGGGGACGCATCATGCGTTTCGGGATCATGGCGCGGGGTATTGCGTCTTCAATGACGCGGCGGTGGCCTCTCGGGCGATGCAGGCTGAGGGGAGGGTGGGGAGGGTCGTGATCGTGGATTGCGACGTCCACCAGGGGGACGGCACGGCGTCGATCTTCGCCGATGACTCGACCGTCTATACGTTCTCGATGCACGGGGCCCGGAATTATCCCCTGCGCAAGAAGAAGAGTGACCTCGACGTCGAGCTCGACGACGGCATCGGGGACCTCGAGTATCTCGAGGCCCTCAAGGGGGCGTTGCCGACCGTCCTGCGAGATGCCGAGGCCGGGCTGGCGATTTACCTCGCCGGGGCCGACCCGTTCGAGGGTGATCGGCTCGGACGCTTGCGGGTCAGCAAGGCGGCCCTCGCCGAACGGGATCGTTTCGTGCTCGACGCCTGCTTTGCGGCGGGGCTCCCCGTGGCGATCGCGATGGCCGGGGGATATGGCCGGGAGATCGACGACACCGTCGAGATCCACCTCCAGACGGTCCGCGAGGCCGTCCGCCACGCGTCGCGTCTGGGAGGGTGATGACCGCAGGATATCAACATCGGTGGGCGGTCGGTCGTCAACGTCCCCTGGCGATGAAGCCGGGCACTCCGGTCTCGACGACGGTGTTGAATCGACAGCGGGTCGTGATGCCCTCGGCGATCTCCTTCATGGCGTCTTCGGGGAGCGTGGAGATCTCGAAGTTCTCGCGGATGTGGCCGGAGCTCGTCGAGGTGGTGAGGACGGCCGTGCCGCGCTGGACGGCCCAGGAGAGGAGGACCTGCGCGGGGGTCTTCTTCACCAGGTAGGCGACGGCGTCGATCACGGGGTCGTCGAGGAGCCTCGGCTCGATGCCGTGGCCAAGAGGGGCGAAGGCCTGGAGCACGACGCCGGTCTTCTTGCAGTAGTTGACGAGGTCCCACTGCGGGAGGTAGGGGTGGGACTCGACGTGGAGGACGGCGGGCTTGATCCGAGCCTCCTCGTAGATCTCCTTGAATTCGCCGAGGCCGATGTCCGAGAGGCCGATCGCGCGACACTTGCCGGAGTCGACGAGGCTCTCCATCGCCCGCCAGGTCTCCATCAGTGTCACCTTCTTGTCGTAGACGAGCCGGCCGTGCTCGTCCCTGGGCTCGGGGTCGTCGCCGGGCTTGAAGGCGAAGGGGGTGTGGATCAGGTAGAGGTCGAGGTAGTCGAGCTGGAGCCGCTTGAGGCTCGCCTCGAACGCGGGCTTCACCCGCTCGTAGCGGTGGTTGTTGTTCCAGAGCTTCGAGACGACGAACACCTCGTCTCGCTTCACCAACTTCGAGCGGAAGACCTCGCGGAGCGTCTCGCCGACCTCGGCCTCGTTGCGGTAGCGCTCGGCGCAGTCGATGAGGCGGAACCCCACTTCCAACGCCCCCTTGATGGCCTTGCGGGTCTCGTGGGCCTCGGTGATCAGCGTTCCGATGCCGAGGGCCGGGAGGACGTTGATGCCGTCGTTGAGCGGGAACTTCGTGTAGCGGAGATAGTCGGATCGCGGCATGGTCGTGACCCCACGCTCATTGTGGACCAGATCCGTATGTCGACGCCGGGAGTGTGAAATGTTGAGGGCCTTACGGATCGACCGCAAGACAACTCATTGTCCCCTGACAGGTATTAAATCCAAAAGGTTCCCTGAATTCCAGGGTTCTGACACAAAACATTCAACGAAGCTTAATCGTATCAGGAATGCATTGGTTCGTGCGTGCCACCAATCGCGAGGCGAGAGGGAGCGGGTGCGGGTAGGGAGAGGTGCGGGGGGCCCACGGCGTCGTGGGCGTCGAGAGGCGGGAGGATCTCGCGACGAGGGCTGGGGCCGGGCTCAGCCGAAATAGCCGGGGGCGTTGCCGGGCTTCCACTTGATGTTGCAGCCGATGCTGGGCTTCTGTGCCGCGGAGACCGGGGTGCCCGTGAGCGCGGCGTCGAGGGCCGCGCGGAGGTCTCGGCCGGTGACAGGAGTTCCGTTGCCGGGACGGCTGTCGTCGAGCTGGCCGCGGTAGATCAGCGACCGTTCGCCGTCGAAGACGTAGAAGTCGGGCGTACACGCGGCCTCGTAGGCCTTGGCGACGTCCTGGGTCTCGTCGTAGAGGTACGGGAACACGTAGCCGATTTCCGCCTTCTCGCGTGCCATCAACTCAGGACCGTCGTCGGGGTGGGACGTGACGTCGTTCGAGCTGATCCCCACGAACGCGACGCCTTTCTCCGAGTATTCTCGGGCGAGCTGCGCCAGCTCATGGCGGACGTGCTTGACGTAGGGGCAGTGGTTGCAGAGGAAAATGACGCTGACGACGCGGGCGTCCTGATACAGATCGTCGAGGGTCCACGACTTGCCCTCGGTGTCGGGCAACTGGAAGTCCGGGGCCTTCGACCCGAGGGGGAGCATCGTGGAAGGGGTCAGCGCCATCGCAGGGTCTCCTAAGGAGGTCAGATCGGAGCGGCGAACCGTCGAAATTCTAGGGAGTCGACGGCCATTGTGCGAGACGCGAGCGCCGACGATCCCCGTGGCCTCCTCGGACGCTCTCCGGGATGACACACGTCGACGTTTCTCACGGACGTGCCGATGAGGTGATTCGCGACATGAGCACCAGGGCACCAACCGATAAAATATCGAATATGTGAGTGGACGAATTGTGTTTCCGCGGAGGCCCTTGCGCCTTGCTGCCTGTGTGGTTCATCTGGGAATCGACGGGGCGGGAATGGCAAATGGATCGAAGGGGAAGGCCCTGAAAAGGTCGCCTTCCTCCCCGATCCATGATTCGGTTGCTCGATATGCGAGGACGCGGGGGTCCTGTGCACTCGTGGTGCTTTTACACCGCGGCGAGAGGCTGTCGTTTCCGACGCACGCCGAACAGCGACATGCCCACCGCGCCAAGGCCGAGGAGGACCACCGAAGTCGGCTCCGGCACGGCGATCGCCGGCACCTTGTTGCTCCCTCCGCCCGTCAATCCCCGGAATCGGACCAGGAACCCGGGATCGGTGCAATCGGCGGTGCCGAGCATGGCGGCCTTGAACTGGGCCTCGGTGAACGCGTGCCCGGTGAAATCGTAGGTCAGAACGACATCTTTCGTTCCCGTCGCCGACCAGGCCACGCCCCCCGTGGGGCTACCACCACCGACCCAGCTACCTCCCAGGGCGGCGCCGAGATCCTGGTTCGAATACGGCGGCGCGGAAACGGGGCCCGTGAGCAGCGAGAAGTTGCTGTTCGTCGTCGTGTACGACCCGGAAATGTACGAGGCCTTGTCGGGAGTGCTGAACGCCAAACCCGTGATGTATCCGCCCGGCGAGCTCGACTTCGTGGTGTTGACCAGGTCGATGGTCAGTCGAGAATTTCCGTTGCCCAGAGCCGTGAGGCTCACGGTCGCCGTGAACGTGGTCTTGTACGGCTCCGTATTCGGGTTCGACAGGTCGCTGGTCAGCGTGAACGCGGCTTTCGCCGCCGGGCCCGAGGCAACCAGGCCGAAGAAGAGGAAGAGTCCCAAACCCTGCTTGAAACGCCTCTGCAAGGAAAGGGGGGGAGGGGTGGATGCCTTCGTCGTCTCGGATGCGAACATTTTTTCCCTTGTGTTGTTTGGCTTCGGGCTCGCGACTTCGCGATGTCCCAGTCATTGTCGGGGCGGGCGTCTTCGAAGAAATTCGGAATGAGATGTGAATTTCTTTTCTGCCGTCACCCGACACACAAAATCCTATTGTAGAGCTAAGCTTTAGCCAGGTGCCGGTGGCATGTCAATCTTTCGCGTGTGTTGTGGAGAAATCGCAACACGGATCACCAGCTCGCGAAAGCCCTTATTTTCAAGCGTTTCTCGGGTGGACGATCGATGATGGAGAGGCGGAAATGACAAGTGCGAATGGCCAAGGTTTTGGTGGTTATAGCATAAACGGTGGCATTGTGTAATTAGAAGGCTAAATATTAGGGATAATAGGCGCAGATTTGACTAAAACGTCAATTTTAGGGACGATTTTTCATTATAATGCCGGTCTTGAGGTCGAAGTTTTTCGGACCTCACATCGTCGCCCAGGGGTGAAGTTTTAGGATCGGAAGTCGCAATCGATAAGTTGTGTTCTTGTTTGGTGGGTTTTGGGTCAGGCGGACGAATCGGTTTGCGTTCATCCATGGCTGCGTGTGGGTAATGGGATGGCAAGGGGATGGCTCGAGGGGCGAAATCGGGGCTGGAAGTGGCGGGCCAAAGGTAGCACCGGTTGTTCCAACCGATGCTACCAGGATTTCGCAGGAGGGGGACCACGCAGCCAATTCGTGCGACAGTACCGATCTCGCCCCTCGTGCCCGAGGGGATACTTGACGGAGGTTGGAGTCGGCCCGGTTGCTTCCGTCGAGGACGGTAGGAATGTCGCCTACCCTTGAATCGAGGTTCGGAGCCAGGGATACGCGATGTTGAGGGCGTCAAAGCCCCGGCTTTGAAAGGAAAGCCGGGTCTCGAATCGCACACTCACTCGAAGCGCAAGACGGTGAACGAGTGGGGCGGGAACGTGTAGCGGGCGGCTCCGTCGCCCGAGGACCGCGTCCACTCGCCCCGGCGGGTCTGGATCTGCGTGGGGGCTTCGGCGGTGTTCGAGCCGTCGAGGGGGCCGGTGAGTTCCTCGAGGGCGGCCGAGGGCTTGGAGGGGGTAAAGCCCTCGAGTTCGATCTGGGTCGTATGGGGCTCGGCGGAGACGTTGGTGACCTGGAGGACGAGCAACTTGCCGTCGGCGTCCCTGGTGGCGGTGACGTCCAGGTCGCCGTTAACGCCGGTGACGGAGGCGTCCACGACGCGGGCCTGGGCGTTCCTCGAGATCATCTGCGTTACATAAGCGGGAGGCTGGAGCCAGGCTTTCGCCGGGTTCAGGAAGACCAGACCCTGATCCCAGCCATTGTCGTTCTGCCCGTCGGGCTGGAGGGCGTTCGCCGCGCAGACGATGCGGACCCGATGGCCCATCCGCATCAGGCCGTTGATGGTCTCGCCGTGCGCCACGGCCCGCCGGACGGAGTGGTTCGTGGCGTTCTCTTCGAGGATGTAGATCTGGAACGAGGCGCCGGGGCTGATCGCCTTGAGGGCCGCTTCGAACGTGGCCAGGGCCTCGAGGTGGTCGCGTGCGTCGCGCGGATTGTGGTTCCAGATGTGGACGTCGAACCCGACCTCGCGGCCATGCGCCTTGGCGAGGTCGAGGATCTTCTTGTGGGCGGCGAGGGTCTTGATGCGCGGGGCGCCCTCGAACTTATAGGGGTCGGTGATCGGCCGCTTGTACTCGAAGTCGCCGACGACGAGGATGACGTTCGGATCCTTGGCCCAGATCGCCTCGGCGAGCGGCTTGAACCTGGTCCAGTAGGCCTCGTCCACCGATTCTTCGTTGCCGAGCTCGATGTACTTCAGCCCGTAAGGCGCCGGGTGGCCGTCCTCGGCACGTCGACGGCCCCAGGGGCTGTCGGCCGGGCCGTTGGCGTATTCGACGAAGTCGGCCAGGTCCTGCGGGGTTTCGCCCGTGTTCAGGTCGACGACGGGGAGGATCCCCGCCGCTTCGCAGAAGCCGAGGAACTCGAAGATCCCCCAGCCGTTGGAGGACTTGGGGTACCAGAACCCCTTGTACGGCGGCCGACGGTCGCGAGGGCCGATCGTGTTCTTCCAGCGATACTCGTCGGCGTTGGCCATGAGCCCGCCCATGCGCATCACGGTCACCCCGGCGTCGACGATCGCGTCGGCGACGTCCTTGCGGACCGGGAGGCCCTTGAACCGGCCCCAGGGGCCCGCCTGCAACGAGGCATAACCGAGGACTACCGAGCCGGGCTTGTCGAGCGTGATGGCGAGGCGGCCGCCGACGACCCCTTCGGTAGTGTTCAGTGTGACGTCGTAGGGCTTCCAGTCCGCGCCGTCGACGTCGACGAAGGCTTCGCCGAAGGTCTTCGAGCCGTCGCCGCTCTCGGCCGCGACGCGGACCCGCGCCGGCCGCTCCGCCCGCATCCAGAATCGACCCTCGTAGGGCTTCCCGGCGAAGAACGCCAGGCCCCAACGGTTCAGGCCCTGGTTCTCCACGCCGATTGCGCCTTCACCTCGTTCGAAAGTGACCCGCTGGCTTTGGGCTCCGAGGTAGGGGCGATCGGTCTCGAGTGAGCACTTGCCGGTCGCCGAGCCCCGTCGCACGACCCGCCACATCCCGCTGACCCCGCCGGCGCCGAGCGGATCTTCGGATCGGAACGCGAGGCGTTCGGTCTGGTCCTCCCGCCGGATCGTCAGCCCGCGGTATTGGGTCTCCTTCTGCCACGTACGCAGGCCGACGGAGCCGCTGCGGAGCGGGTGCTCGTGATCCTCGAACGTAAGGACGGGCTTTCCGTCGACGCGAACTTCCAGGCTAGTGTCCGCGAACCGCACCGCGAGCTCGATCCAACGGTTCACGGGGACGTCGCAGGGGACTTCGCGGATCGGTTCCCAGTTGCCGCGATGCCGGCCGACCACGAGCAACCGTCGGCCTGCGTCGAGCGAGATCTCGTAGCCATGGAAGCGGTCGGCCCCGACCTCGGGCTTGCTGACCTTCACGATCAGCCCTGCCAGGCCGGGGCTCGCGTCCGGGAAGTGGACCTGCACCGAGGCCTCGCCCTTGTTGAGCGGCGGGCCGTTGGCGACGAGCTTGGGGCCTTCTCCGGCCGCTCCTCTGAGAATGTCCCCCTCGACGGTCCAGGTTCCGCCGTAGGAGGCGAAGCCGTCGACCGAAGTCTTGGGGGCCTCCTGGAAGGTCTCCCCGAAAATCATCTGGCTGTCGATGCCGCCGTACATTTCATGGTTCACGTCCTCGATGCAGAGCCCCGTCATGTGTCGCGAAAGCTCGGGGCCGGGCACGTCGGCCCGCACGCGGATCCTTGCGTCTTCCCCGACCGCGCCGGCGGCGCACCAGAGCGTCGAGGCCAGCGTGAGGAGGGCAATCCCAGGTTGATTCATGGCAAGCTCGGCTCCATGGATTCCTTTGGCTCGGCAGGCTGCGCCGACGCGGACCATCATAGATCGGGCCGAGGCTCGAGTCTGCCCGGTAGGTCGAGAGGATAAAAGGCGTACGGGGCAGGAGTGCCCCGCCCACCGGGGGATGATGGGAGCGGGGCAGGAGTCCCCCGCACGCTCATAAGGCGGAGCCTATTCCTCCGATAGAGTGGATGGTTGCGTCGCGGAGAGATCCCTGGTTACAGCGGTGTCTCTGCGACGCAACCATCTTAATCACTCTGGTTTTCGGGCCAATTTCCCGCCCTCCGGTACGCCTTGCCGCTAACGAATTAATGGGCTTTTTGTAAGTACCAGCGGTCAGGAAATTTGCGACGACAACCATATCAGGCGGGGCACTCCTGCCCCGCTCTTTCTTCTTTCCTGATCCGGCAGGGATCGCTTGACATGCCATTAGTTGACGTGTAAACTATCGGTGTGTCGATTGAGCTGTGACGCAACGCCGGGAGGTGGCCTGTTCATGTCGGGAGGGCGATTGCAGGAAGAGTTGAAGAAGAAGAAGCCGTTCGACTCTCTCGAGCAGGAGGCGATGCTCAACCTGTTCCGGACGTCCGACCGGCTTCAGATCTGCTTCTCTCGCCTCTTCCGCGAGTTCGGGCTCACCTCGTCGCAGTACAACGTGTTGCGGATCCTCCGGGGGGAGGGGCAGCCGTTGCCGATCCTCGAGGTGGCGACCCGGCTGCTCGCGGCCGTCCCGGGGATCACGGGCCTGATCGACCGATTGGAGTCGCTCGAGTTGGTGTGTCGGGAACGCTCCAAGGAGGATCGCCGCGTCATCTACGTGGCGATCACCCCCAAGGCCCTCGACCTGCTCGGCCGACTCGATCGTCCGGTCGAGGCGCTGCATCTCACGCTCGTCGGGCACATGAGCTCGGCCGAGCTCCAGCAACTCTCCCGCTTGCTCGAAAAGGCCCGACAGTCGGCCCAGGCCAAGGGCGGGGGATGAGCGGTGCCCGAAACCCGGTTTTTTCTTAAAAACCGGGTTTCTGTGCCAGGAGACGGCGCGATCCCGAAAAGGGGACGTCGGCATTGACCGCGTCAGAAACCCAGTTTTTAAGGAAAAACCGGGTTTCGGGGCAGACTTTGGCCTGCCTTTTCTTTAACTGTATTAGTTGATACGTCAACAAAATCTCTGTCAACAATAGAGGCAACGATGATCCGGATTCGCAAGTCGTCCGAGCGCGGCCATTTCGACCACGGCTGGCTGAACACGTACCACACCTTCTCGTTCGGGCGTTATCAAGATTCTCGGGCGATGGGCTTCCGGTCCCTCCGCGTCATCAATGAGGACTGGGTCCAGCCGAACCAGGGGTTCGGGACGCATCCGCACGAGGACATGGAGATCGTGACCTACGTCCTCGAAGGGGGCCTGGCCCACAAGGACAGCCTGGGGACCGGGAGCGTGATCCGGCCGGGCGAGTTGCAGAGGATGACCGCCGGCACGGGGATCACGCACAGCGAGTTCAACGCGTCGTCGACCGATCCGGTGCATCTGTACCAGATCTGGTTGTTCCCCGAGCGTGAAGGGCTGGAGCCGAGCTATGAGCAGAAGGAATTCCCCGAGGGCGAGCGCCACAACCGGTTGCGGCTGGTCGCTTCGCCGGACGGGAGCGACGGGTCGCTCACGATCCGGCAGGACGCCCGGCTCTATCTCTCCACGCTCGACGAAGGGCACGAGGTCGCTCATGCGATCGAGCCCGGTCGTCATGCCTGGCTCCAGGTTTTGAGGGGGCGGCTCGACCTGAACGGGCTGGCGCTCGAGGCGGGGGACGGGGCCGCGGTCAGCGACGAACTCGCGCTCTCGATCCGGGCATCGGAGGCGTCCGAGGCGCTGCTGTTCGACCTCGCCTGACCGGGAGTCGACGGGCCCGGCCCTTCCTCGAACCTCTCGAGGGCGGGCCGGGCCGGGTCGCCTTCGGGAGACTCGACCGAACTTCAGACTCTGCTCGCTGATCCCCTCCGGGCCCGAGACGGAAGAAGGCTTCACCACGAAGGAAACAAAGGATATCCATAAGCATGTCCGAAGAGGATTCGGGCTCTCGAGCTCCTCCTCATAATGTGTCCTTTGTGTCTTCGTGGTTAAATCATCGCGCGGTGAGAGTCCGGTGGGGATCCGCGAGGAGTGTCGAACTTCACGCCCGGGGCTTGTCCTCGGGGGCCGGCTTGGCCACGCTATTCGGGGCGAGGCCGGTCGTGGCATTTCCCGTTCCTCCGGGGCCGAACGTCATGAAGGTTCAAGTCGTTTTCTACAGCATGTATAGCCATATCTATCAAATGGCCGAAGCGATCGCCGAGGGGGCGAGGCAGGTCGACGGGGCCGAGGTTGCGCTCTACCAGGTCCCCGAGCTCGTCCCCGACGAGGCGTTGGAGCGGACCGGGGCGAAGGCGGCTCGTGCCCGGTTTGCACATGTCCCCGTGATCGAGCCCGACCAGCTCGCCGAGGCCGACGCGATCCTCTTCGGGACGCCGACGCGCTTTGGCAATATGTGTGCACAAATGAGACAATTTTTAGACCGCACGACCAAGCTCTGGCTCTCCGGGGCGTTGGTCGGCAAGGTCGGGAGCGTCTTCGCGAGCACCGCGAGCCAGCACGGCGGTCAGGAGACGACGATCACGAGCTTCCACACGACGCTCCTTCACCAAGGGATGATCATCGTGGGCGTCCCGTACTCGGAGCCACGACTCGTCGCCATGGACCAGGTCACGGGGGGGACGCCCTACGGGGCGACGACGCTCGCGGGGGCCGACGGAAGCCGACGTCCCAGCGAGAACGAGCTGGCGATCGCCCGGTTCCAGGGCCGGCACGTCGCCGAGATCACCTCACGCCTCGTCAGCGGCGCGGCGGCGAGGCGCTAAACTCGGGGGACGGTTCGCCACGAAAACGCGAAGAGATTCGGGCGAAAGCCCGGAGGGTGACCGACCCTTCGGGATTCGCCCCTTTGTGCCTTGCTGCCTCCGTGGTGGAAGATTCGTCCGGTGATTTATGAATTGCATGGGCATGACGTTTGCGTGTTCCCATTTCATGGCGGGAGTGTCCGATCCGGGCCGCTCGCCGAGGCTGTGAGACGGACGTGCGGGGATCCTCCAAGGCCGGGGACGATCCTCGAGCTGTCCGACGGCGTGCCGGATTTCCTCCGCGAGGATCGGAGGTCGGGCGCCCTGGTCGTTCCGTCGGCGGGGGACGTCGCGCGCAATCAAGTGAGAAAGCATTGCTGTGCGCGACTCCCTCTTGTTAGCCTTGGCCGCAGGTATCTCGCACCGAGGAGACGCGCTTGGGGCCATGGCACGAACGGCGACCATCCGACACGAAGATCTCGACCTGAATTCTTGCGATCGCGAGCCGATCCACCACCCCGGGAGTATTCAGCCTTTCGGGCTTCTGATGGTCCTCGACTCGCTCGGGGCCGTCCTCCAGGTGAGCGAGAATCTCCGCGAGGAACTCGGCAAAGATCCGGAATCGGTCCTGGGACAGCCCCTCGACGAGGTCTTTGGCGCGGGCCCCGGGACCCAGCTTCGGGGCTGGCTGGCGCACCCCTCCCTCGACCACGAGCCGCTCTATCTCGGGGCGGTCGACCTCGGGAAACCGGGGCAAACCCGGACGTTTGGGGCCATCGCGCACCGC
This sequence comes from Singulisphaera rosea, assembly GCF_054877945.1. Lineage (NCBI taxonomy): Bacteria > Pseudomonadati > Planctomycetota > Planctomycetia > Isosphaerales > Isosphaeraceae > Singulisphaera > Singulisphaera rosea. The sequence continues at coordinate 248,214 of NZ_JBTYIP020000011.1, forward strand.
AATGACGGCGTGATGATCCTCGAGCTCGAGGAGATGAGCTCGCTCGAGCCGATGACGTTCCCGAACCTCTACCCGTTGATCCGGACCTCCGTCGCGAGCATGGAAGCGGCCGCGACCATCGAGGACCTTGGCCAGCTCGCGGTCGATGAAGTCCAGCGGATCACGGGCTTCGAGCGCGTCCTGATCTATCGGTTCGACGAGGACGGGAACGGGACCGTGATCGCCGAGAAGCGGGACGGCGAGGCCCTCCCCTCGTATCTGAACCATCGCTTCCCCGCCACGGACATCCCCAAGCAGGCCCGTGAGCTCTACAAGCGGAATCGCCTTCGCTTGATCGTCGATGCGGACTACACGCCCGTCCCGCTGATCCCGACGAACAACCCGAAGACGCGCCGGCCGTTGGACTTGACGTTCTCGGGATTGAGGAGCGTCTCGCAGGTCCACGTCGAGTACATGCGGAACATGAAGACCGCGGCGTCGATGTCGATCTCGATCCTCCGCGACGGGCAGTTGTGGGGGCTGATCTCGTGCCACCACAGCACGCCCCGGATGGTCTCGTTCGAGATCCGCACGGCCTGCGACTTCCTCGGCCAGGTCCTCTCGCTGCAGATGGCCGCCAAGCTGCACAACGCCGAATATGAGTATCGGATCAAGCTCAAATCGACCCAGACGAAGCTGCTGGAGCTGATGGCCAACGAGGACGACTTTGTCACCGGCCTCGCCAAGCACTCGGCAACGTTGCTCGAGCTGACCTCGGCGGAAGGGGCGGCGATCGTCTTCGCGGGGAAGTGTACCCGGCTTGGCCTCACGCCGGAGGAGCCGGACGTCTTGCGGCTCGTCAACTGGTTGTCGTCGGAAGCCGCACGACGCGACGTCTACAGCACCGAATCGCTCCCGGGGGTGATTTCGGGCTCCGAGGCCTACAAGGACAAGGCGAGCGGGGTCCTGGCGATCTCGATCTCGAAGTTGCACCGCAGCTATCTCCTCTGGTTCCGGCCCGAGGTCCTCACGACCGTGGAGTGGGGGGGAGACCCCCGCAGGGCCCACGAAGAGATGGGGGGGCGGATCCATCCGAGGAAGAGCTTCGCGGACTGGCGCGAGATCGTCCGGCTCCACTGCCTCCCTTGGCGACAGAGCGAGCTCGACACGGCGACCGAGTTCCGCAACGCGGTCGTCGGCATCGTGCTCCGCAAGGCGGAAGAGCTCGCGGAGCTCAATGCCGAGCTGAAGCGGAGCAACCGAGAGCTCGAGGCGTTCTCGTACTCGGTCTCGCACGACCTTCGGGCCCCGTTCCGCCACATCCTGGGCTACTCCGAGCTCCTGCTCGAAGAGGATCAGTTGAGCGAGACGGGCCGGCGATTCGTGGGCACGATCATCGAATCGGCCCAGTACGCGGGGATCCTGGTCGACAACCTCCTCGCGTTCTCGCACATGGGTCGGACGGCGATCCACCCCGTGGCCTGTGACATGGGCCAACTGGTCGAGGAGGCGAGGCGGGATGTGATGTCCGAGGCGGTTGGGCGGGACGTCCGCTGGACGATCGGCGAGCTACCGTGGGTCTATTGCGACCCGATCATGACGCGCCTGGCCGTGCGGAACCTCCTGTCCAACGCGCTGAAGTTCACGAGGGGTCGCGACGAGGCCGTGGTGGAGGTCGGCAGCGAGCCCCGCGACGGGGAGACCCTCTTCTACGTGAAGGACAACGGGACCGGCTTCGACATGAAATATGTTGATAAATTGTTCGGAGTCTTCCAGAGACTCCACCGCATGGAGGAATACGAAGGGACGGGGATCGGATTGGCGAACGTGCGCCGGATCGTCGAACGCCACGGCGGGCGGGCCTGGGCTGAAGGGATGTTGGACGTGGGTGCGACCTTCTTCTTCACACTCCCCGACGCGGCCACGTCGGACCGAGACGACTTCTCGCAAGTGGCCGAGGAGTGACGATGCTCAAACCCATCCTGCTCGTGGAGGACAATCCGAGAGACCTCGAGCTCACGCTCGTCGCGCTGGCGAGGACCCACCTCGCCAATGAAGTCATCACCATCCGCGACGGTGCCGAGGCGTTGGATTACCTGTATTGTCAAGGGGCGTACGAGGGGCGAGCTCGGGGCAACCCGGCCGTGATCCTCCTGGACCTGAAGCTGCCCAAGGTCGACGGTTTGCAAGTCCTCGAGAAGATCAAGGGCGACCCCAACTTACAGGCCGTCCCCGTGGTGATGCTCACCTCATCACGCGAGGAGAAGGACCTGCTGCGGAGTTACAAGCTGGGGGTGAACGCCTACGTGGTCAAGCCGGTCGGCTTCAAAGAATTCCTGGATGGGATCCAGGAGTTGGGGATCTTCTGGGCCGTGCTCAATGAACCCCCTCCCGGCAGCGCCAAGCCGAAACGGGGTTGAGGGAACGCCTCCGTGACAAGGGAATGGACGATGTCAGCCATCCGGATCCTCCTGCTTGAAGATAGCCTCCTCGACGCCGACCTCGCGCGGGCCCGGCTGACCAAGGGGGGGATCGAACACGAGATCGTCCGGGTCGAGACCCGCGAGGCCTTCGTCGCGGAGTTGGAGACCAAGGCGTACGACGTCATCCTCGCCGACTACTCCTTGCCCTCGTTCGACGGCCTCACGGCGCTGGAGCTGGCGCACGAGCGCTGGCCGCTCATCCCGTTCGTGTTCGTCTCCGGCGGCCTCGGGGAAGATGTGGCCATCGAGTCCCTCAAGCGTGGGGCGACCGACTATGTCCTCAAACAGAGGCTCGACCGACTCGCGCCCGCCGTCTCGCGGGCGATCGCCGAGGCCCGGGAGCGGACCGAGCGGCGTCGGGCCGAGCAGGCGTTGCGTGAGAGCGAAGAACGCCACCGGCTGATCCTTGAGAGCGTGCACGACTACGCCATCATCACGATCGACCTCGACGGCCGCGTCTCCGGTTGGAACAAGGGGGCGGAGCGAGTCCTCGGCTATCGCGAGGCGGAGATCCTCGGGAGGCCCGGCGACCTGATCTTCACGCCCGAGGACCTCGGTGCGGGCCTCCCCGAGCGGGAGATCGCCCAGGCCTCGTCCGAAGGTCGGGCCGAAGGCGAGCGCTGGCATGTCCGCAAAGGGGGCGAGCGGTTCTGGGGCAGTGGGGTCGTCCGCCCGCTCCTGGATGAAGCAGGCAAGCTCAGAGGGTTCGTCAAGGTCATGCACGACATGACCGAGCGGAAGCGCTCCGAGGAGGCGCTCCGGGAGGCCGATCGTCGCAAGGACGACTTCCTGGCGATGCTCGCCCACGAGCTCAGGAATCCCCTCTCCGCCATCAACAACGCGATCCAGCTCGCGCGACGTTCGGGGAAGACCGAGCATCTCGAATGGGCCAAGGACGTGATCGGCCAGCAGGTCGGCCACCTCACTCGACTGATCGACGACCTCCTGGATATCTCCCGGATCACCCGGGGGAAGATCCAGCTCAGGAAGGATCTCCGAGAGCTCGCGCCGATCGTCCGGGGTGCCGTGGAATCCGCCCGGCCTTCGATCGAGGCCCGCGGCCACCAACTCTCGGTTTCGATCGGGGAGACCCCGTTTCGCATCGACGCCGACGCGACTCGTCTGGAGCAGGTCCTGGTGAATCTGCTCACGAACGCGGCGAAGTATACGCAGGATGGCGGGCGGATCGCGCTCGAAGCCCAGCCCGAAGGCACGGACGTCGTGATCAAGATCCGAGACAACGGCGAGGGGATCACCCCCGAGATGCTCCTCAAGATCTTCGAGCCGTTCATCCAGGTTGAACAGACGCTCGACCGTTCGCAAGGCGGCCTCGGGATCGGCCTCACCCTGGCCCGGACCTTGACCGAGATGCACGGCGGGTCGCTGACCGCGACGAGCGAGGGCCCCGGGCTCGGGAGCGAATTCGTCGTCCGTCTCCCGCTCATCGAGGCCGAGGTCCCCATCGCCGAGGAGGGTGCCTCGCCGAAGTCCGAGGTGGTCGCGCAGGGACCCCGCGTGCTCGTCGTCGACGACAATGTGGAGTCGGCCCAGGGGCTCGCAAGCCTTCTCACGATGTTCGGGCACGACGTCCACATCGCCTTCGAAGGGCTGGAGGCCATCGACGCGGCTCGCCAGCATTTACCCCAGACCGTCCTCCTCGACATCGGGCTTCCCAAGCTGGACGGGTACCAGGTCGCCCGATTGATCCGCGCCGAAAACCGGCTCAAGGATGTGCTGCTCGTCGCGGTCACGGGATACGGGCAGGAGGAGGATCGCCTGCGCTCGGCCGAAGCCGGCTTCGATTATCATCTGGTCAAACCGGTCGACTTCGACGTGTTGCTCGAGCTCATCTCGCGATCTCGATCCTCGACGAAGACGCATTCGCGTAAGGTCGACGACCACACGCTCGCCGCCACCCCGGGCGATTCGGGACAAGTCCGCCGCGGCGACGAGGGTCTAACGGAAGCGCCCTCGAAGTCTTCTTCCTCGAGTCCGCAGGACTGAACACGGGCCGCGCGGGGCACGCATGCGGAGGCACGGGGTCGGGGCTCAGGCGCTCCCGGAGACGGCCTTCAGGTCGGCCCGCTGGGCTTCGTACGTCACCGAGTAGGCGAGCACCCGAGGGTCGGCGGGGATCTGCCAGGTCTCGCAGGCCTGTCGGTAGATCGAGGGCCACCAGTTCTCGTGCCGGGTGAGTCCCTGCTCGAGGACCGATGACCAGTTGCTCACGATCTTGGACCAGCACTGGTCGCCGTAGTCGATCGCCTGCTTGCGGTCGTCGAATCTCGGGAGGTACCAGCGTCGCCCGAGCGCGGCGTGGAGGACCTCATCGGCCCAATCGAAGTCCTGGATCGTTGCCATCAGCGGGTCGCCGGAGCGGACGCCCACCTCCCACTCGAATCGCTTGCCGGTCTTCGCCATCAACCCTTGCTCGATGTAGTAGAGGACGGCGTGGCGCTCGATCGGGGTGCATTCGGTGTTGAGACGGAGCGACCAGTTGTGGGTGATCCTCGCCTGGGTCCAGTCGACCCCGAGCGCGACGAAGCCGACCTCGCCCATCATCGCGTGCCGCGCCTCGTCCCAGAGCTGCCGGCTCATGTCGCGGTAGTATTCCCAGGGCTCCCCCTTCGTCTCGGCGATGATGCTCGCCATCATCTCCGGGACGTCGATCTCCCGGAGCCGCTTGTAGAGCATCATCAGCGTCTTGGGACGGTCCGCAAAGCCGGGGTCGTACAGGAAGGCCTCGGGATTGACCCCCTGGTTGTACAGGTCCTGGAACCGCTCGTCGCGCTTCGGGATCGGGTCGTAGACGTAGGGGGTCGCCGAGTATCGACGCTCGACGGGCTGTCCCGAAGGCGTCGATGCGCCGTCGATCCCTCCGGCGGCATTGAAACCGTTGTCCAGCAGCGTGAGCCACGACTGCATCCGAGCCCGTTCCTCGTCGTCGACCAGGCAGGCGAGGCATTTGCGGCCGAACTCGATCATGTCCGCGAGCTCGAGCCGGGCGAACCGACAGACCCGGACCGAGGGGGCGTCGGTGAGCGGGTTGGTTTCCAAGTGGTATCGCGCGAGGGCCTGGTCGAGCGAGGGCATCGCCTTCTCATAAAGGCCGACGAGCAGCTCACCCGTCGTCGGGGCCTTCAGGATCTCGTCGAAGACGACTGCGAGCGAAGGCTCGGGGACGACCTCGAGTCCGAGCGGCGGCTCGCGCATCTCGCCGATCCGACCGCGAAGGGCCGCGACGTGTTCCGAGCAGAGATACGCGTGGTGGGAGAACCCGGTCTTCAACTCGTAAATCGGCTCGGCGGTGATCCGCGCGGTCAGGATTTCATGGAGCCGACGGAGGGCGTAATGGAACCGCTTGAGTCTCGAGACGCAGTCCTCGACACCAAGCCCGGGACGAGCCGCCTCGGCGACCGTCGCCAGGCCGGCCAGACTTGGCAAGCCGCGATACGTCTGATAGTCCGCTGCGTTCCGCGACGCCGCCATCGTTCCGTTCTCCTTGATGGATCCGACCGGGGCCCCACCCGGCGAAGGAATTACCCCCCCTGATTATACTCGAGCCTCGGCCCGATATCGCCTCGGGCTTGGCCAACATGACCAGCCAGTCGAGCTAGACGGAAGAAGGTTTCACCACAAAGGCACAAAGGACACAAAGAACCATCGAAAGCAGGTCCGAAGAGGATTGGTTCTCTCTGGCCCCTCTTCTTTGTGTCCTTTGTGCCTTTGTGGTGAAATCCTCACGCGGTGAGAGTCTGGTGGGGATCAGCCAGGAGTGTCGGAGAAAACGAGGACATCGCCCGGCCCTCAGGGTTGCACCGCTCGAAAATGCGGGGAGTCTGGACGATCGCAGGGACAGTTGCTACTAATGGCGGGTGCTGTCACGTCGCCAATCGGCACGATGCCACACGTCACACTAGAAGGATACTTCACATGACGGCTCCCTTCCATCGAGTGCGAACCGACAGGCAAGACTCCCCTTCCAAGCCGGCGCCCATGTTCTGCATCGTCGGCGAGACCGTCTGCCGGGTCCGGATCTGGACCGATGCCGAGTGGGAACTTCTGGATATCGCCGATCGCCCGACCGTGGTCGAGCAAGTCCCGGGGCTCGGCTGGGTGGGTGCGGTCCTCAGTCGCGACGTAAATTAGGCGCACCTCCTCTCCATCCCCTCTTCGAATCCTTTCCCCTATCCTCCTAATTCGCCCGGATTGAACGCCGGCAGCAGAATTTGGAGAATCCGCCCAGCTTATAAATTTCCCTTGCTTTGCAAGGCGGGGTCGATCCATAATCGGACCTGGTTTGGGTTCATTGTGGGTGTTGTAGGGGCAATAGGAAAGCTGGCTTCTGATGGCAGGAGGCTTTTCGAAGGGCTTGCCGCGGTGCTGCGGCTACAGAGGAGAACCGTGATGTCCGAGAGGCTGAGTTCGCTCCCGCCCGACCCTCCCGCCGCGGAACTCGCCTCGAGTCCCGTGGAGAATTCGACCTCGACCGACCCGCTCCCGAATCCTCCTTCCGTCGAGGATGGGCGCCAGGCCGAGGCCTCGGGGCAGTCGGATGAGCTCCGGGAATTCGTCCAGGCGATCCGCGACTATCGCGAGGAGAGCGGCCGGATGTTCCCGACCTGGAGTGAGGTCTTGGAGGTCCTCCTCAGCCTCGGATATGAGAAGTCCGAGGAAGTGGTCGAGGTTAAGGAGCCGAAGACTCCCGAGTCTTGAAAGCCCAACAAGAGCGCGGATTTGGTCCACCGCTTCAAAAAACGCTGTGGCTTCGATCGAGCAGGGCTTCGCTCTTGATTTGATCTCCCCTCCGCCCGCGACCTTTCTTGATCCATTTCTTAATTAATTAATTATTGCAGGCCTCGAAGCGCGAGACTCGGATCTTCGTGGATCGTCCGTCGAGCGTACGCGCGCTCAGCGAAGGCCGGAGCGGATTACCCTCAAGTCTCGCCCTTCACTCGGCCCTCCCGAACGATTTCATACAAGCCCGAAGCGCAAGCGAGTGAATCCGATTGCAGAAATGAGAAAAGATTCACTCGCTTGCGCTTCGGGCTTGTATTGAGGGGCGGCGCCACGAAGTGAGGATCTTGGCTTCCCCCCGAATTCGAGGTTCTCAGAGGAAGACACCCGGGTCTTGCTTGTCGGCCGACCCGATCCGACAGAGGCGTTCGAGGATGGCGGCGAAGAGGCGAAAGAGCGCCTCGAGGCGATGCCTGTCCTTGATCACGCCGACGACATGGAAGCAGAGCTCGTCGACGTCGGGGGGGAACTTCGGGCCGAACCACCCTTCGCTGTCCTTGACCTCGAGGTGGATCGTCGGCTGGGCGTCGACGAGGGCGCGGAGGCCGGGCTCGGCGAACAGCTCCTGGACGCGGCTTTCGCTGTTCCCTTTGATGATGAATGCGTCGTCGAACTCCATGTCGCCGACGTCGATATCTTGCATCCCCAGCAGCTTGCCGAGCTCGCTGAAGAGCCCTTTGCGATAGATCGTGAAGCGGAAGCCCTCGGGGCTTACATACGGCGCACGCATCCGGGTGAAGGTCGTGTGGGAGTGTTGGGTCGAGACCGTGTAGGTGTCGAGCGTGATGATCCAGGGGCCGACGCGGACCTGCACCAGGCTCCCTTTCCAGAAGCCTCCGTCGACGAACTCCGCGCCGATCTGCTCGCTGAGCTCTCGCCACGCCTCGTCTTTGGAAATCCCGAAGAGGCCCATCGCTTTGGTCTCGCGTGAGTTTCGATGTCTCTGCGGTGATTCGTCCGCGAGGCCGAAGGATTTTGGCCTCGGCCGGATTCTCGGGAAATCGCGGGACCGATGCAAACGCAGACGAATCAGTCCCGAGCCTGGCGATCTTGTTGGAGGTATCCGGCGAGGTCGCTGTGGCCATCGAACGCGGCCCAATCCTCGGGCCATTTGCCGATCTTGGCGTCGCGGACGTTCGGGTCGGCTCCCCTTTCCAGGAGTACGTCGACCATCTCCCGACGCCCTCGAATCGCGGCGTAGTGGAGGGCCGTCCCGGCGTAATCAAAGCCGGCGGGGATGAGGTTGATCGGGGCTCCACGGTCGAGCAGGTCGGTCGCCGCGTCGGTCCGGCCCCAGGCCGAGGCGTAGACCAGGGCGTTCCCGAGGATCTGTTGCGGGTCGCGCCGGGTTGCTTCCGGGATCGGCCGGCTCTCGAACGGCGAGGCGACCTCGCCGGCGGCCGGCGTGAGTGCGCCCGAAGTGTCGAAGCATCGCGCAATCCATGCCTTGTCGCCGAGTCCCGCGGCGGTACGCAGGTTGTTGATTCGGGCCCCGCGTTCGAGGAGCAGCGCGACGGCGTCCTCGTGTCCCCAATAGAGAGCTTCCTCGAGGGGGGACCACCGACTGTTCCCTTCGATCTGTGCGCCTCGGTCGAGCAAGGCGACGATCGCCCGCCGGTTGTCGATCCCGCTCGCCGCGATCAACGGGCCGGTCAACTCGGCGCCGTGGTCGGCCAGGAGGTCGATGAGGGATTCCAGGGAATCCACCGTCGGCATCGTGAGCACGAGGCATTGAAGGAGCGTCGGGTGGCTGTATCCCGACCGGGCCGTTGCCAACCCGGGATCTTGGCCCAGGCGTTTCCGCAGGCCCTCGACGTCGCCGGATTCAACGAGGGTTTGCGCCGCGTGGAAACGCTCATCCATTGGGCACCATGACGAAGGCCTCCATCGCCGGAGGGCGATCCGGCCTTGCCCTCCTTCGTATGGGGGGGGAACGCATCACACAAGGAAAGAGAAAAATCAACAGATGACACAGATTGTCGCGGATAGATTATTCAATAAATTAGCGATTTTTATTGAATTTCCAATCTGTGTCCATCTGTGTCATGTGTTGATGAATTCTCCGATCCCCTGGCCGATCCGTCGCGGATTGTATCCCAATGTCGGGTCGCTGCCCTAATTCGCCTTGAGCGACTCGAGGTAGCTCAGGAGCGAGGCGAGCTCGGGGATGGACAGCGGGTCGGCCAGGCCGTTGGGCATGACGGAGGCCTCGGTCTTGCCGCGTTCATCGATCTCCTTCTTGGGGAGGACGGTCACGGCGCCGGTGGAGTTTCGCAGCTCGACCTCGTCGCCCGACTCGCGGACGACGAAGCCTTCGACGGTCTGGCCGGACGTCGTGGCGAACTTCTGGGTCTCGAAGCCTTGCGAGATCTTCGCGCTCGGTTTCAGGATCGACTCGGTGAGCTCGGCGCGATTGTAACGGGCCGAGATCCCGAGCAAGGAAGGGCCCTTGGGGGCCTCGCCGGGCGTCACGGTGTGGCAGGCGATACACCCCTGGCGCTGGAAGAGGGAGGCCCCGAGGGTATGGTCGCCCTTGACGCCCTGGACCTTGGAGACGACCTGGTCGTAGGGGAGCCGGGCGATCGCGTCCTTGGCATTCGTCTGCGACACCAGGTTCAACTCGCGGGCCGCGACCTCGGCGGCGTGGCGGACCTCGGGCGAAGCGTCGCCGAGGTGCGCCCGGACCTGGAGGGCGTATGATGGGTTACGCGTCCTGGCGACCGCTCGAAGCAAACGGGAGAGCAGGGCGGGGTCATCCCAGGCACGATCGATCGTCTCGCGGAGCTCGGGCCGGGCGGAGGCGGGCAGGCGGGGGCTTGTCTCGGCGCGGAGCAGGACCGCGAAGCCCAGGGCGCTTCGGTCCGGCGACGGGTCGGCGGCGAGCTTGAGGAACGGGCCGGGAGCCTTCGCCTGGCGACCGTCGGAGAGGAAGTCGTTCAAGACGCCCAGGCTCTCCGCACTCGGGGCCTCTTGCGCGTGGATCGTCGCAAAAACGGGGATCGCGGCGTCGAGGACGCCCGGCTGGTCGACGTGACGCAGCAGGCCGCGAAGCGACTTCGCGCGGAGGGCCGGCTCCGACTTCTCGGAAGTGGCGACCGAACCGAGGAATCGGACGGACTCGGGCGTGAGCGAGGCACGGCTCGCGACCATGTCGACCGCGACCGAACGCAGGGCGGGGTCGCCGGCCGAGAGCGCCATGGCCCGGGTCGTCGACTCCTTGAAGTCGATGCCGTGCTTGATCAGCTCGACCAGGAGCCAGCGGGCGGTCGAGTCGTCGGAGTTGGCCAGGGCGGCTCGCAGCGTGCGCCCGATCGTCTCGGTCTCGTCCCAGGCGATGGGCTGGTAGTAAGGGCCCGTCGTATCAGGCCGGGTCGTCCACCATTTTCCGTCCCAGTCGGCTTCGCGATAGTAGAGCCGGCACAGGGCCTTGAGGGACGCCCGCCTTGCGTCATCGCCCTTCGAGTTGAGCTTGCCAATCAGGCCTTCGACCGTGTGCGAGTCGTGCAACCGTTGGAGGACGCGCACGGCCCCCGGGATGAGCTTGGGAGTGCTCGGGTCGATCGCTTTGAGGCAAGGGTCGATCGCCTGGAACGCAACCAGAACGTTGATCGCCGCGTGGGCGACGAGCGGGTCGTCGTCGACGGAAAGCGGCACGATGGCCGTCGCGGAATCTCCTCGGCCGAGCCGCCCGAGGCCGACAACAGCCTGGAGGCGGACGCGAGGGTTGGGGTCGCGCAAGGCGTCCTCGAACGGGGTCGACGCGAGTGACGCGTGGTCACCCGGACGTTCGGCGAGGGCGCGGAGGGCGAACTCGCGGAGGTCGTCGCGGTGGGCCAGGCGGAGCAGGGCGTTGTCGGCGTCGCGTTGCAGGAGTCCAAGAGTGAAGACGGCCGCGACCCGCGCTGGCAAGGGACGTTCGGATCCGGCGAGCGTCTCGAGACCCTGGGCGAACGCGGGCTTGGGACCTCGCTTGAGGATCTCGCGCTGGGCCGCGAGCCGGAGGACCTGGCCGGGGGCGGAGAGCGATTCGAGGAGCGCGGCGTCGGTCGCCTTCGCGAGGTCGGGGAAGGGGGCCGAAGTCCCGGCGGGGGGCGTGACGCGGATCACGTAGCCGACGTCGGGCTTGTCATAGGTATATCCGCCCCCTCGCCAACTGGAGACATAAAGACGCGAGCGGCCGTCGATGTCCATGTCGGTCGGCCGGGGCATCTCGAGGAAGGCCTCCTGCTTGGCCGAGAACCCCGCCCCCTTGGGCTCCAGGGGGTGTCGGAAGACGGCGTTGCGGCCCCACTCGCAGGTGTAGAGGGTGTCGTCATAACCCTTCGGGTAGGCCGGGTCCTGGAGGTAGAGCGAGCCGGTGGGAGAGCCGCCGCCGTAGTCGGCCAGCGGGCGTACCGTCTCGTCGGCGAAGCGGGTGAAGAGCGACGGGTAGCCGTACTGGCCGGTCGGGATGATCTGGCTGAGCCGGACGTCCCAGCCGCCGCCGTCGTTGGTGTTGTCGCGGGTAAAAATGTTCATGGACGGGTCGATGGCGACGTCGTAGATGTTGCGCTGGCCTCGGGAGTAGATCTCCAGGCCGGTGCCGTCGGTCCGGACCCGGACGACCCCGCCCCCTCGGAACTGGAGCGGGCCGCCGTCCTTTCCTTGGGCCTTGAGAAAACCGTAGTCGCCGACGGCCACATAGATCCATCCGTCGATCCCGAGCCGGATCCCGTTCGTCGTGTGGTCGGCGCCCCGGAACTTGAGGTCGAAGCCGATCCCCTTGACCAGGTCTTCCGAACGGTCGGCGACGCCGTCGCCGTTGTCGTCGTGATAGGCGGTGAGGTCGGGGGGATGGAGCACGTAGAGCGTTTTTCCATCGACGATCAGCCCGCGCGGACTGTCCATCGTGGCGAAGACGTTGAAGCGGTCGGCCTTGCCGTCGCCGTCATCGTCGAGGCAACGGACGACCCGACCCCGCCCCCCTTTGGCGTCGATCGAGCCGTTCTCGTCGATCCCGACGTAGACCTCGCCGTTCGGTGTGGTCGCCAGACAGGTCGGGTAGCGGACGTCCGGAGGCGCGGCGAAGACGGAGACCTGGAACCCCTCGGGCGCCGAGACTCCGCGGAGGATCCCCCGCTCGCCCGCGGATCGGTTCGGGGTCGATGGCAAGGACGCGGCGACGAGTTTGGTGCCGAAGACTTCGACCTCGAAGGCGCTCGCCCAGTGCCCGGACTCGAGCCCGGTCGCGGTCAGGCGGACGTAGCGGATCCCTTTGCCGAGGAAACGATGGGCGCGCTCCTGGTCGCGTGCGTCGGTCCCTGTTTGGTCCGAGAGGAGCGACCAGGTTTTGCCGTCGGCCGAACCTTCCACCTTGTAGCGATAGCCGACGTCGCCGGCTTCCCAGGTGATCCGACAGCCGGTGAGGTCCTCGGGCTTGCCCAGGTCGACCTGCCACCAGTGCCCGACGTTCGCGTCGGCGGGGCACCACCGCGAATCGAGGTCGCCGTCATTTGCGGCATCGGGACCTCGGGCGTTGTTCTCGGTCGACGAGGCCGTCGCCGGCTTCCCGAGCGCGAGGTTTTCCGGGACGAGGCCTGCGGGCTTTGCCTCGGCCGCCTTCAGGTGCTGGGCGTCGAGCTTGCCGACCGCCCAGAGCAGTCCTCGCGTGATGTAGTTCAGGAAGACCGGGTCCGACATCTCCTCGTTGTGGTGCCCGACCGTCGTGCCGAAGACCCGGGTATTATTGCCGTAGGCGTTGGTCCAGATGCAGACCTCGTCCTTGTTCGTATCCCGGCTCCGGGCGTGGGCGAGCGGCGTGGCGGTGTCCCAGACCTTGCTGATCAGGTAGAGCTCGCCGTTCGCCGTCTGCCACGAGTCGCCGAAGCCCGCCATGATCGGGTTGTCCTTGGCGAGGTTCACGACCTTGAAGGGATAGGTCGCGCCGTGGCGGTGCGAGGTGACGCCGAGGAACTTGAACCACTCGTCGGTCTTGTCGCGATAGCCGTGCATCGCGCAGTGGATCACGACGGCGGGCGTCCCTTCCTTGTGGGGCTTGAGGATCCGCTGCGTCCAGGCGGGGTCGGGGATATCGGAGAAGCATTCGTTATGGACGACGATGTCGTACCCCTTGGCCCAGTCGGGGTTCTCATACACCGGCAGCTTGGTGTTCGTCGTCGTGCCGCCTTGCTGGACGATCGTCCAAACGACCGGCGCCCGCGCGGAGATCCCTTCCGAGAGGATCGTCTTCTGCTTGGTGTAGTCGTGGCAACAGCCGCCCGTGATCAGCAGGGCACGGATCGGCTTGACCGGTTCGTCGGCCGAGACTCGAGTCACCGGGACGACCGCGAGGCCCGGCAAGAGGAACAGTAGTCGGATGGCTCTCGGCATTTGGACGAACTCCCTCGTCTGGACCGATCTTGGCAACGCTCGCAAGATCGCACGAAGACCCCTTCGCCAAGGTACACACGTGGCCGATGAGATGCCACCCGGGCGTCGCGAGCCACGGGTAGTTTGGTCATGCGCTCAGCACGGAGTCGATCACGCCCGAGTTGCACTCCCCCCCACGGGGCATCCGGACGGTTTTTTCCAAGCCCGAAGCGCAAGCGAGTGAATTTCTCCGTGTGAAATCGAAAGAGATTCACTCGCTTGCGCTTCGGGCTTGTAATGATGAAATGCAACTCGAAAGTCAATCGCTCATCGAGACCCCTTGGATTCCTCGCCGAGCAGGAACTCGCGGAGGAACAGGACCTCGACGGCCTGGAGGTAATCCATGTTGACCTTCTTGGCGAACCCGTGACCCTCGTTCTTGCCGACGAGATACCAGACGGGCTTTCCCCCCTGCCGGACTCGGGTGACGATTTGCTGCGACTCGCTGGCGGGGACGCGCGGGTCGTTCTGCCCCTGGGCGACGAGCAGCGGCACGCCGATCTTGGCCGCGTTCGTCAACGGCGAGATCGCCTCGAGGATCTTGCGAATCTCGGGGTCGCGTTCGTCGCCGTACTCGGCGCGACGGAGGTCGCGGCGATATCCCTGGGTATTTTGCAGGAACGAGACGAAGTTCGAGATGCCGACGATGTCGATGCCCGCCTTGAGCCGGTCGCTGTAGTGGGTCAACGACGCTAATGTCATGTACCCTCCGTACGACCCGCCGATCACCGCGACTCGCGTTGCATCAAGGTTCGGCTGGGTCGCGATCCAATCGAGAAGGGCCCCGATGTCCTTGACCGAGTCTTCGCGCAGGCGGCCGTTATCAAGCTTCAGGTACGACTTCCCATACCCCGACGACCCCCGCACGTTCGGATAGATCAAGGCGATCCCGAGCTCGTCGATCAGTTGGTTGGCACGGCCGAGGAAGGCGGGGCGGTATTGTCCCTCGGGCCCGCCGTGGATATTGATCAGGACCGGGCGAGGGCCCGAGAACTTCGCGCCGGGGCGGTAGACGAACGCCGGGATCTTGCGGCCGTCGAATGTCGGGTACCGGATCAACTCGGGCTCGGCGAAGGTTTCGGGGTCGAGGCCGCCGGTTTCGCTCTGCGTCCAGCGGGCCAGGGTCTTGCTGGCCAGGTCGTAGGAATAGACGTCGGATGTGGAACGGGCCGAGGTCAGGTGGAAGGCGAACTCGTTCGCCCCCCGACGGAACTTCAGCCCCCCGATCTGCCCGGGCGGGAGTTGCGGGGCGGGACGCTCGCGGCCCTGGGTGTCGAGGATGTGGAGCCGAGAGACGCCGTCTTCGTTCGCGACCACGACGATCGTCTGCCCGTCGTCGGAGAGTTCGAAGGCGTCGATATCCCACGGGATCGACGCCGAGATCACGCCGAGCTCTTTCGTCTCGAGGTCATAGCGGACGAGGCGGCGGAACTCGGACTCTCGGTCGGTCGTGCCGTAGAGCGCCTTGCCGTCCTTCGACCAGCGGACGTCGGAGTAGGCGACCGTCTCCTCGCCGGCGGAAGGGCGATCGGTGAGCCTGTCGACCTTCCCGGTCGCCACGTCGATGACGTGGATGTAGCTCTCGTTGATCGAGATCGACTCGATGGCCACGACGTGTTTGTCGTCCGGCGACCAGTCGGAGATCGTCCAGTTCCCC
The DNA here is from genome assembly GCF_054877945.1 of Singulisphaera rosea. Taxonomy (NCBI): domain Bacteria; kingdom Pseudomonadati; phylum Planctomycetota; class Planctomycetia; order Isosphaerales; family Isosphaeraceae; genus Singulisphaera; species Singulisphaera rosea. The sequence continues at coordinate 263,538 of NZ_JBTYIP020000011.1, forward strand.
GAGACCTCCTTGATCCGGCGGGGAGAGGTCGGGTCCGTCGCGGACATGACGTACAGGTCCATATCCTTGCCGTTCCGCGCGTTGCTGCTCCAGCCGAGGAAGTTCCCCGTGTTCGACCACCCGGACAGGACGTGTCTCGAGCGGCCGTCGCTGATCCGAGTCGCATGGCCGGTCTTGGCGTCCTGGAGGAAGAGCTGGTAATTCTCGGCCCCTCCCTCGTCAGCCTCGTAGACGAACGAGTCGTGCCCCGGCCGAGGAGATGCCCCCAGGACCCGGTCATCGAGGAAGGTCAACTGGGTCCGCGCCCCGCCGGGGAAGGCGACCCGATGGACCTGGTTCGTATCCGCGAACCGGGTCAGGATCAGGATCTCGCGGCGGTCGGCGGTCCACCCCTGGAAGGCTGCCGACCGGCTGTTCTGGTATCGCGCCAGAGTTTTCGCGAGCGTGCGAGGAACCCCGGGGACCCCATCGGCCCCGATCGACTCGGGGACGACGACGGACTCGGAGGCGTCCTGGGCATTGGCCCCAGGGGCCACAATCGCGACGGCCAACCAGGCGAGGGCGAGGTTCCGCATGATATCCTCGAGCGTTGATGGGAAGGAGCCGGAGCCCACGGATCATCCCCGACCCGACTCGGCCTGGCAAGCCCCGGGATCGTCACCACGCGATGCGGTCGAACACCGAGCGGAGCTTTCGGCCACGCTCGGGATTGAGCGACGCCACGTGAGCGATCCGCCCGGCCAGGTGGGCGCGGAAGTCGTCGCGGCCGTCTCGGTTCTGCCCCTCGGGACCATGCGTCGCGCAGTTGTGGAGGATCGCCTTCAGGCGGTCGAAGTCGTCGCGCGCCACGTTCGGGCGCTCGTTCAGCACGACCCCGGCCACGCGCTGGCGGACCCCCTGACGCATAATCCGCGTCTTATGGGCGTTGACTTTGAATCCCTCCTCGATCGCAACTGCGAAGGCATGAACATGAAATCGCGCGATCGACTTCGCGAAATCGGTGTCCCCGGAGAAGGCCAGGTCGTCGGCATATCGCGTGTACTCGGCCCCCGCAGCGGCCGAGAGCCCGGCGAGGCGGTCATCGAGTCGGTAGGCGCAGAGGTTCGCGAGGGCGGGCGACGTCGGTGCCCCCTGGGGCAAGTGCCGACCCCAGTAGAGCCGTCGTATCCGCCAGAATTCGGCGCCTTCCGCCGGGCCGTCGGAGAGCCGCCACACGTCCGCCGGGACGCCGCTGGTGCAGAGCCCGGCCAGGGTGACCGCCACGGCCTCGGGGTATCCCGCCGTGAGGAAGATCCCCGTCACCCACGCCATCGAGATCGTCGGGAAGAAGTCCTTGAGGTCGAGCTTCAGAACGATCGGCCGGCCGACGTGGGGCGCGACGTACGACCGGATCGAACGGCCCCGGCGGAACCCGTGCACGGCCTCATGCGGCGGGATTCCTTCGAGGATCTCGTCCAGGACCTGGCGCTGGAGTGCCTTCAGCCGAGGCCGAGGCGCCTCGATCAATCGTCCCGACCCGGTCGCTTTCGCGACCCAGTGATAGTCGTAATGCCGGAGTGGCCCCGGCTTCGCCTTCCGGCACCGCGACCCGAGGTCCGCGAACCAGTCGAGCTCGGCGGGAGTGAGCCCCAGCCGCTCGGCCAGCGCGGACGTCGTCGTGATCGAGGGGATATCCCACGAGCTCGGTGTCCCGGGGGCCGGGAACATCCGCGGGGGGAGCCATTTCAACTGGCGAGAATCGATCGATTCGCGCTGGCAAGCCCGTCGGAAACCCGGGTCGTTAAGAAGGAACGCCGCGACCCGATTGGCCGGGAGGCGGGTCTTTTGCCCGAACTCCGCGTTGATCCGTCGTGCCAGCGGACGAAGCCAACGCCAACGACGTCCCAGGGCCGAGGCCCCGCGGTCGACGAGCTCATCGACCTCCCAGGACCCTCCCACGAAGGCCTCGGCCAGACAGAATGCCACGCTGTTGGTATACGTGATCGACAGCGGCGGGAACTCCAACCAGTCTCGTCCGGCGTGAAGGGTCATACGCGAAGCGTATTCGCCTTCACGCGCCGCGATGCGTGTCTTACCGTCTCCCCCGGGGTAGCCCCGGAGAGGCCGGACCGAGCGTCCGAAGACGACCAGGCCAACCCGCTTGGAGCCCCGCCGCTGTCGCCAACCTTAGTGGGTTGATGTACTCCTGTCAAGGTGGACTGCGGGCGCCAATCCTTACGTTTTCGAGGAGTCACACCAGTTGGAAAAACCGGTAACAGGCCGAGAAAAGGGGGCGCAACGCATTTATTCGGCGAACTTCGGTCGGCCGAGTGAGCTATACGTCGACTCAAGCTTGGGCTTACGTCCTCCTCGAACACCACACCCCTCGCCGCTGGATAGTGCCCAGGCTACGCCGAAACGTTTCCGTTGCGGGTCGATCAAGTGCAGCGTGATTCAATTCGTTACATCCCCATTTCACGCCGATCTTTTGTTTAGCGACGATCATGGATCTTGGGCCTCAGAATGGCAAATCCATCGGAGGACGGTCTTAAGAACGCATGTCCTCGCACGAAGATAGTTCACGAGGGATCTCTTTGCACTCCAGGTTTTGATGAATGGAGATCGACCAACCTATGCGACGGTTCCGCCTTCGCCTCCGCACGCTCCTGGGACTTGTGGTGCTGGTCGCACTTGCCTTGGTCGGGCACAGGATCTATCTCGATGGCCCCGACGCGCATTGGCTCCTTCTGAAACTCAGATACGGCAACCTCGACGCGCGACGATCGGCAGTGGTCCAGATCCGGCAATCGGAGAGCCGGGCATGGTATCACGACGTCATCGCCCCCATCGTTTCAGGTCCCTTAAACCCGCAGACCTTCGAGGGGCAGCGATACCACCGACGGCGTAGCGCGGCACTCTTGATTCCCGCTCTCGCCGATGCGATGAAAGACCCCGACGCGGCCTGCCGTGCCGATGCCTTGAGGGCCCTCGCCTTACTGGTGACGCTCCACGGGTCGGAGCCCCAGAAGCGACTGGCCCAACACCAGATTCTCGCGGCGACTCATGACCGGGAGTATTCGGTGAGGACAGCGGCCGTGGGCTCGTTGATCGGCCTCGCGGTTCGGGACTCCGACGCCGTTCTCAAAGCGCTGCGATCGGCGTTGGCTGACCCATCCCTCCTTGTCCGGCAGGCCGCAACCCAAGAACTGGGAATGCTCGGGGTGGACGTCCCGGCGACCCAACGCGAGGTTGCATCGATACTCATGCCGCTCCTGGCAAGCCGGGAAGACTCTCGCGTCCGGGTCAAGGCGGTCTGGGGGATGACTTATTTCGGTGCCGACAGCCGTCGCCGTCCTCCCGGCGCCGGCCCGGATGTCGTCCCCGCCCTCGTCGCAGCCCTACGTGACCCGGACGTCGACGTACGCCGAACGGCGGCTATCGTTCTCGGCTCCACGACGGCCGATGCCCGCGGCCGAAAGATATCACGCTGGGAGCTGAGGAAGAGAGCGATCATCCCTGCGATGAATGCGTCAATCTCCGACGAGGACAAAGCGATGCGAGAGGAGGCCGCTCTGGCCCTCTTCGCCTTCGGACAACGAGACTCCGTCGTCCTCGAACTGATCGAACAAGCGGCCAGTAATCCCGCTCGTTCTCAGAAGTCCAGATTCGACTCAGTGTTGGAAGAGTGGGAGAACGAAGAAGAAGATCCTGGCCAGAAGCCTGCTGATGGTGATGAAATGCCGTAGCGACGCAACAGTCGTATCGTCGAAGGACGCGACGAATCGCATCGGCATGATTCGGTCGCCCACAGGAGCGAAATATCGAATCCAGCTTGGGCATACAGCCTCCTCGGGCGTCCCGACCCCTCGTCGAGATTGGCCGCAGGCCACCCAGAAGCATCGCCGTCGTTGCTCGATCAAGAACAACGCGATCCCATTCGATTCGTCCCCATTTCTTACCGAATTCTCATCGGATCATTCTTCTGGTGTTCCTTGATCAATTGACTTGGCTACCGTATTTAAATGAAAATATTGTTGTTTATTATATTGATATATTAAGTGTATTCAGGTTAAAGTGGGTGATTTAACATTACGTAATCAGATCCCTCGGTACACATCTCGCCTGTGCCCGATCTTCACGACTTTGATGATGAGCTGGGTGTCCATTACCTCGTAGATGACGCGGTAATCACCGATCCTGACACGGAAGTGTCCTGCAACCCCTGTGATTCGCTCGGAGCCTTGCGGGTGGGGATTGGCCGCAAGCAATTCGATTTTTGTGAAAATGCGTTGACGGATTTCGTTTGGTAAAGCTTCGAGGTATTTGATCGCTGGCTTCGCGAACTCGATACGAAAGGGGAGGCCTGCGCTCATGGATCGATTCCCAGGATCCTTCGGGCCTCATCCAGAGAGACGGTCCCGTTGGCCTCGATATCTCGGTTCGCAGCCTCGATGTCTCGAAGATCCTCCTCGTGTTCCAGGAGGTCGAAGATCGGGGAACCCAGGAGATGCTCGAGGTCAGAGGTCTCGACGTAGACTTCGGGCTGACCCGCGAACTGAGCGCGGAATGACCCTTTCTCGGTGCGGACGATCGTAAGCGTCAGCGGGAATTCCATCGGCCGGCCTCCTTCGTGCTGTGGCGGAGACTTTGGAAGACCTGATCGTCAAGCAGACTCATGAAACACGATATCGATGATGACAGTCACAAGAACGTTGTCGTGCTTGGCCCGAAGTCTTCAAGCCAGTCCATCTAGGGCTTCTGGCGCTTTTGGATACCGCGTTCGATCGAGGCCCTTTTAAAGAGGTTGCTTTGGGTCTTGGCATGGCGATTCCCTACCGAAGTCGTCCGTCACGCTTATCCTAAGACGACGGAAGGCTCTTAGTCAAACCGAGACAATTCTGGAAACCCACCGTTCATCCAAAAATCCCAAACGCTTGCCGGATGGTGCGCGAGGAACATGACATCGGGGTGGCCGGGTCGGATCGCAACGACACCCCGGATTTCTCGACGTCCCGCGGTTCGGGGCGTCGCTGCGCTCCGACCCGGCCACCCACTCCCTTTCACGATCTTCGCTCAAGAGAGAGCACTAACTGTCGAGCGCTAGGCAAAAAGCGGGTTTCTGCGAGAGTTGGCGAGGAGATTCCGCGATAGGTTGGCAGTGTTGACCGTGTCAGAGACCCGGTTTTAAGAAGAAAACAGGTTTCAAGACGGGCACTTAGCGAACGAAACCCTCGTCATCAACTTCCCGAGGCCGATGGTCGCCCTGTCATCATAGCTAAATAACAAATGCTTAAATATTATGTGATCGATTGAAATCTTGCGTCTTTGGGTGTCGTGACTCGAGTGTCGTCGGCGCATCCGGACGTGGCGATCCACGATCGTTTGGCTTAGAATCTTCCGGCCGAATGACACTCGCTGTCGCCTCAACAGAGAGATCTCTCCGAACGCTGGCCACACCTGATCGATGCGGAGTACGAACATGTCCGAAGCGAACACCACTGCTGTGGTCCAGCAATACCTGGGAGAGTTGAACGGTGACGCCCCTGCCGAGCCGATCATCCGGATTTTGCTCGATCGGGCCGTGATCCGACTGGAGCGACTCTGCGGGACGTTTCTGCATCGCGACTACCCGCGGTTGACGCGCCCGCCGCTCAACCTCCGAACGGAGGAACTGCTCGGCGCGGTGGTGGAGCGGCTGCTCAAGGCCCTGCGGCAGGCCCGCCCCAAGACCGTCCGGGAATTCTTCGCGCTGGCGGGTCAGCACATGCGGTGGGAGTTGAATGACATGGCCCGACGCTTAGATACTCAGGCGGCGGCCGTGGAACTCCGGGAGGGGCTGATTCCTTCGCCGGCCAGCAGCGGCTCCGGCTTGTCGTCGGATGGCCGTCGCATGCTCGAGGCGATCGACGGCTTGCCGGAGGACGAGCGGGAGGCGTTCGACCTGGTGCGCATCCAGGGGCTCACCTACGACGAGGCCGCGGAGATCCTGGGCGTCGCCCCCAGGACCGTCCGGCGGCGGTTGGACCGGGGGCTTAGGATGCTGACCGAGCGGCTCTGCGACCTCGGTCCGTCGTCTCCGCCAACCGCCTCGCCCTGAGGCCCGTCCGGCCACGTCGGGACCGGGCCATGACCGCGTGAGAGGCTGCCATGCCCGACGACCCTCGCGTCCAAGAACTGCTCGACGAGCTCCTCGACCTGGACGCTACCCCGGAGGAGGTCTGCCGCGAGTGCCCGGAACTGCTGCCCGTCGTCCGCGAGCGTTGGCAGCAGATCTGCCGGGCCCGCGACGAGCTCGATGCGTTGCTCCCGGTCTCGACGCACAGCAACTCCGAGACGACGTCGCCGGAGGAACCGGGCCTGCCGCAAATCCCGGGCTACGAGGTCGAGGCGATTCTCGGCCGCGGCGGCATGGGCGTCGTCTTCCGGGCACGTCACCTGCGCCTGGGCCGCCTCGTCGCCCTCAAGATGACGCTGGCGGGCTCCTACGCCGGCCTTCGCGAGCGGGAAAGGTTCCGGCGCGAGGCCGAGGCGGTCGCCTCTCTGCGGCACGCCAACATCGTGCAGGTCTACGACGTCGGCGACTGGGAAGGCCGGCCCTACTTCACGATGGAGCTGATCGACGGCGGGACCCTGGCCCAGAGGCTGGCCGGCGTGCCGCAACCGGCCCGAGAGGCCGCCTCATTGCTGGCGACCCTGGCCGAGGCCGTGGACGCGGCGCATCAGGGCGGGATCATCCACCGCGACCTCAAGCCCGCGAACATCCTGTTCACGCCCGAAGGAACGCCCAAGGTCACGGATTTCGGGCTCGCCCGACGCCTCGAAGGGGGCGCGGGGCTCACCGTGAGCGGCGCCCCGCTCGGCACGCCGAGCTATATGGGCCCCGAGCAAGCCCTGGGTGCGTCGGGGGCGGTCGGGCCGGCCGTGGACGTCTACGCGCTGGGGGCGATCCTGTATGAGCTGCTGACCGGCCGCCCGCCGTTTCGGGGCGCGACGGTCCTGGACACGCTCGAGCAGGTCAAGTCGACCGAGCCGGTGGCGCCTTCGCGTTTGGTCCCCGGCATGCCTCGTGACGTCGAGACGATTGCGCTCAAGTGCCTCCAGAAGGACCCGGCCCGGCGCTACGCTTCGGCCGGGGACCTGGCCGAGGACCTTCGGCGGTTCCTCGACGGCCGGCCGATCATCGCCCGGCCCGTGCCGTTCTGGAAGCGGTTCATCAAGTGGGCTCGGCGCCGACCGGCGATCGCGGCACTCATCTCGGCGGTGCTGCTGCTCCTGACGTCGTTGCTGGTTGGCGGGGTCTGGTCCTACGCTGAGATCAATCGGTCGCTCACGAGGGCCGAGTCCTTGAGGCAGGCCGAGACGAAGGCGAAGTCGCTCGCCCTCGAGCAGACCAGGATCGCCAAACAGCGTGCCGAGGACCTGGCCTGGGAGGATTACATCAACCGGGTCGACCGCGCCTATCGCGAGGTGCAGGACGACAACGTCGCCCTTGCCGAGGACCTGCTCCACGGCTGCCCGGTCGAGCGTCGCGGATGGGAATGGCACTACGTCAAGCGGCTTTGCCACCCCGAACGGTTTTCGCTGGAGGCGCCCGCCGGCAGCCTCGGCACGATCGCCTGCAGCCCCGATGGGCGAGTGATCGCCACCGGCTCGGGCGGGCAATTCTTCAGGGGCAAGGGAGGCTCCACGGTCGAGCTCTGGGACCGGGAGACCGGTCGACGACGTCCGACCCTCCACCGCACCGAGAACGTGGTGTGGGGCCTGGCGTTCAGCCCCAACGGGGCCTCACTCGCCTTGGGCGGGACGAACCCTCAAGTCGAGGTCCGAGACGCGCAGACCGGCGCCGTGCGTTGGTCCAAGCACGAGCCGACTCTGCCCCAGGCCATGAGCATCGCGTTCAGCCCCGACGGGGAGACGCTCGCCGTGGGATTCGGCCAGTACAGCCAGGAGAAAGCCTTTCAGGTCAAGGTCTACGAGGTGGAGACCGGTCGGGAGACCGCCGGGTTCCTCGGCCCGGGGGGCGGTGTCAACGACCTGGCCTTCCACCCCGACGGACGCCACTTGGCGGTCGCCGGCGCGGAGGTGGTCGAGGTCTGGGACGTCGGGGCTTCGAAGAAGGTCCGCGAGCTCCGGGGGCACTCGAAATGGGTCTACGGCGTCGCGTATAGCCCCGACGGGAAATGGCTGGCCACCGGCGGCTGGGACCGCACGATCAAGCTCAGGGACGCTGCCACCGGCGAGGAGAAGCTGACGATCTTCGCCCATGACGGGTTCGTCCTCGACCTGGCCTTCAGCCCCGACGGCCGCGAGCTGGCCTCGACGAGCGAGGACCGGAGCGTCCGGCTCTGGGAGGTCCCGAGCGGTCGCCCGCTCGGCGTGCTCCACGGCCACTCCGACTTCGTGCAGGCGGTCGCCTTCACCCCCGACGGCCGCTCGCTGGCCTCCGGCGGCATGGAGGGCACGATGAAGGTCTGGGACCGTCGGGGCAGCTTCCCGGTGGTCTTCGACGGCCACACGGGCTGGGTGGGCCGCCTCTGGTATCGCCGAGACGGGCGCCGCGTGGTCACCGCTCCGATGACACACCAGGTCGCGGGCGAGACCACCAAGGGCTGGGACCCGAGCACCGGCGAGCCGGATCCCTCGTTGACCGGTATCGACCCCGACAAGCTCGGGGACGAATACCTCCCGCCCACCGTGTTCCCCGAGGACTACGGCCCGCCTCGAGGGGTGAAGAGCCCCGATGGGAGCTTGTTCGTCCGGGTCTGGACCGGGGCCGTCGAACGTCCGATGGCCGATCGCAGCAAGGATTACGCGAAGAACTCGGTCGAGGTCCTCGACGCGAAGAGCGGGCATGTGCTCCACACGCTGATCGGCCACACCGCGGAAGTGCGCGGGCTCGCCTTCAGCCCCGACGGCCGGCGGATCGCCACCTCGAGCTGGGACCGGACCATCAAGCTTTGGGACCGGGACACCGGCCGCGAGGTCTTTACCCTTCGAGGCCACACCGCTGGGCTGCTGGTCGTGGCGTTCAGCCCCGACGGCCGCCGGATTGTTTCCGGCGGCATCGACTTGACCGCCCGCGTCTGGGATGCCACCCCGCTGCCGGCCGACGTCCTCCAGGCACAGGACGCGCGTTATCAGCGGAAGCGCAAGGCGCTCGCGGAGCTGGCCAAGGTCGTCGAAGCCGCCGAGCATGCCGAGAACCTGGCCAAGAGCGGCCAGTGGGAACTCGCCGCCGACGCCTATGGAAAGTTCATCGACCAGGAGCCGGACAACTTCGTGCTCCGGCTGACCCGGATCCGGGCCCTTTTGGCGGCTGAAGACGTCGAGGGAGCTCGGCGGTCCTGCGAAGAATTGCTCAAGCGATCCGCCAACGCAACCTTGTCCGCCTCGTGGACGACCAACCTCGCCTTCAGCAACAACGTCGTCTGGTGCTACGCGTTGACCCCCGACGCGGTCGCCGACCCGGGAGTCCCGGTGCGCCTGGCCGAGGCCGCCCTGAAGCTCACGGCCGTCACGGAGAGAGAGGGGTGCGACCGGCTCAGAATCCTTGGCGCGACGCTCTACCGCGCGGGGCGGTTCGCGGAGGCCATCCGCACCCTCGAAGAAAATCATCGAGCCCGCGGCGACGGTGGCGATCCCCAGGGATCCGGCTTCTTGGCCATGGCCCATCACCGCCTGGGGCATCACGCCGAGGCCAGGCGATGGCTCGACACGCTGGCAGCCTACCAACCCAAAGAAGCCGCCGAGCTCTCGTGGGACGACGTGGAGGTCCGCATCCTCCGTCGCGAGGCCGAGACGCTAATCCTGGGCGGATCCCCCGCGGCTCATTCGCCTGCCACGACAAGGGCGCTGAACGGCCTTCCGAAAACCAAGCCGGAGTGATTCTCGTGAATCAAAATATGTGAAAAATGAAGTTAGCCGCGTTCATGCTCTGGCCGCGCCGAATGACGCGTCTACAAAGACTGGAAACGTGTTGTCATCCCCCAACGCTTAGAAGATGCGAGGGAGCCGTGGTCGGCAGGGTTTCAGCGACCGTGTCGACCGACTCCCACTGTCGACTGCCCGGTTCGTGCGCCAGGAACCTCGGAGGCAACATGAGCATCAGAGAGACGTTGATCGGCGGCCCCCTGGGCTTTGGCGCCGCGCCCCTGGGCAACATGTTCCGCAACATCCCGGACGAGGAAGCGGTGGCGACGGTCGAGGCCGCCTGGCAGCAAGGCGTTCGCTACTTCGACACGGCTCCCTTCTACGGCGCCGGCCTGTCCGAGATCCGGCTCGGAAAGGCCCTGGCGAAACATGATCGAGACCAGTATGTCCTCAGCTCCAAAGTCGGCCGATTGATCCTCGACGAGGTCGAGATGGGCCGTCGCGACTTCGGCGAGAAGTCGAGACTCTTCGAGCACGGCCGGCCCAATCGCGTCGTCTACGACTATTCGGCGGACGGCACCCTTCGCTCGATCGAGGCCAGCCGGGAACGGCTCGGCGTCGACCGCCTGGACTTCGTCTGGATCCACGACATCTCGAGGGACTTCCACGGCGACGAGTGGCTCGGTTATTTCGAGGCCGCTCGCAAAGGGGCGTTTCGGACGCTCGACCGACTGCGAGAGCAAGGCGTCATCAAAGGGTGGGGCCTGGGGGTGAACCATGTCGAACCCTGCGAGCTGGCGTTGGACATGGACGAAGCCCGGCCGGATGGGTTCCTCCTGGCCGGACGCTACACGCTGCTCGACCACGAGCGGGCCTTGCAGCGCCTGATGCCGGCCGCGGCGGCGAAGAAGGTCGGGATGGTCATCGGAGGCCCTTATAGCTCGGGAGTCCTGGCCGGCGGCACCCACTTCGAGTATCAGCCCGCGCCGCCGGAGATCCTCGCCAAGGTCGAGCGCATCAACGCCGTCGCCGCCCGCCATGGAGTCCCCATCAAGGCCGCCGCCCTGCAGTTCTCGCTCGCCCACCCCGCCTCGGCCGCCGTCATCCCGGGCGCCAGCCGTCCCGGACGCATCGCCGAAGACCATGCCGCGCTCGCGGCCGTCATCCCCGACGATTTCTGGCGCGAGCTGCGCGACCAACGGCTCGTCTCCCCGGACGCGCCGCTGCCGATCGATCGGTAGCGAATCTTCACGGCCGCTCGAGTCGCCGAGCGGCCGTCGTCAGGACGAGAAACCGCCCTCGCAGGGTTGGGCCGGGGACGTTGCGCCTCGACCCCGAGCCCGACCGTCCTTCGTCACCGCCCTCTCGGAGGACGATCGTGAAGCGTTTTCCGAATCAATATCCCCTCAATTGAGAGGACTCCAATGGCAATGATTGACGCGTGGGTCGCGACGAGCGCCAGGAGCAAACTGGTCCGACAGCAGGTCGAGCTCGGCCCTCTCGGGCCGGAAGAGGTGGAGGTTCAGGTCGAGCACTGCGGCCTATGCCATTCCGATATCTCGATACTCAACGACGACTGGGGGTTCTCGCGGTTCCCGGCCGTGTTGGGGCACGAGGCCGTCGGCCGGGTGGTCGAAGTCGGATCGGCGGCCAAGGGGCTGAAGGTCGGGCAACGCGTCGGGATCGGCTGGACGGCCGCCAGTTGCATGTACTGCCGGGAGTGCATGTCCGGCCAACACAACCTGTGCCAGAAGGCGACATTCACGATCGTCGGGCATCACGGCGCGTTCGCCAGCCGCGTCCGCTCCCACTGGGCCTGGGCCATCCCGCTCCCGGACAAGCTCGACGTCGCCGAGTCCGGCCCGCTCCTGTGCGGAGGGATGACGGTATTCAACCCCCTGGTGACTCACGCCAAGCCGACCAGCCGCGTGGGCATCGTGGGGATCGGCGGGCTGGGCCACATGGCCGTCAAGTTCGCCACCGCCTTCGGGTGCGACGTGACGGCGTTCACCTCGAGCGAGAGCAAGTTCGACGAAGCTCGAGGGTTCGGCGCGACTCACGTGGCGTCGACCCGCAATCCGGATTCGATCAAGAAGCTTGCCGGGACGTTGGACCTGCTGCTGGTCACCGTGAATGTCCCGCTCGACTGGGACGCCCTCGTCGCCACCCTGTCGCCGAACGGCCGCCTGCACGTCGTCGGCCTCGTCCTCGAGCCGATACCGATTCAGATCGTCCCGTTCATCATGGGGCAGCTCAGCCTGTCCGGCTCGCCGACCGGCTCGCCCGTCGGCACCGGGACCATGCTCGATTTCGCGGCGAGGAACAACATCACCCCCCAGACCGAGCATTTCCCGATGAGCCGCATCAACGAAGCGTTCGATCGCCTCGCCGCGGGCAAGGCCCGATACCGCATCGTGCTCGACGCGGACTTCTGAGTACGGGTTGAGGGTGATGACGATCGGATCGCCCGAACCGGATCGTGTGTTATCAACCGACGATTCCTCTGGGGTGAGGGGCATGAGGATGCCGTCCATGATGTGTGCGCAGGTTTGAGACGGAGGCATAACGTCTTGGCTTAGCCTGCTTCGGCCTACCACAAGGTCGAAGTGTGGTCTCAAGCCCCATGCCTGCGGATTCCTCGTCCCCCAGACCCCTTGCTGTAAGGTTGACCTCGAATCTTCGCCCCTGCCTTCCGCTCGAGAAGAATCCGACCCATTCCATGACGTCCCGTTGACTGGCCTCACTTGCCCCGGACCGGGGCAAACCCCCTCGGAGGTTGAGCATGAACGACACCCGTGTCACGACAGAATCTCGCGGTCCGATCCAGGCCGTCTCGCCCCCCATCGTCGGCGCCTCCGCGACCAGACAAGGGACCACCGGCCTCCGCGTCGGCGCGATCATCGACCTTCACAAGGCCCTGGTCATCCCCATCGTCGCGGCCATGATGTCGTACTACCGCAATGGTTCGACGGACGCCTTCGTGTATCTCGGCATGCACGGCAGCTACTCGCTGCTGTGGCTGATCAAGCAGCAGACCTATCGCGACGTACGGTTCGACCGGCGGGTAAACCCCCCGTTCGGACTTCTCTTCATCTTCTTGCCGCTCGCCGGCTACTACGTCGCCCCGTATCTCCTCATCAGCCGGCACATCAGCGCGCCACCCGCACTGATCGGGCTGGCCGTGTTCGTGTTCACGTTCGGGGTCTTCCTGCATTTCGTCAGCGATGCGCAGAAGTATTACACGCTCCAACTTCGCAAGGGGCTGATCCGCGATGGCCTCTACAGCCGGATGCGGAACCCCAACTATCTCGGCGAGATCCTGATCTATCTCGCCTACGCGACCCTGTCGATGCACTGGCTGCCGTTCCTCATCATCGCGGGATGGGTGTTCGGCTTCTTCGCGAGCAACATGCTGGCAAAGGACCGATCGCTGGCGCGCCACCCCGGATTCGAGGACTACAGGAAGTCGAGTGGCCTGCTATTCCCCAAGGTGTTCTGAACCGAACCAGTCGAGCCGGCGGCCCGCCGCACGCGAGGTCGCCGGCGCCATCCATGGCGTGTCATGGCAACACCCAGAGTAGGATCGTCCGGAGGCCAACGACGAACACCGGGACCGCGCACGCGATTGCCAGGCCGATCACCAGGCCGCCGGGATCACGGCGTGCTTTCCGACGATCGGCGAGGACGGCCGGTACGGATTCGATCTCGATGTGTCCGACCCCAGCGGCAGGCGATCCGATGATTTCCCGGATGCCACTCTCCGCGACGATCAAGTCTCGGAGACGGGCGAATTCCTCTTCGCCGCAAGACAGCAAGAGCTGGTCGCGCCGCGGCTCGAAGTGGATTTCGATGCCGATGTCGTTCATGGAAGGTGAAGCCGCTCGTCGCCTACGGTGCGGACGGCGAGCCTCCTGCCTTACGGAAGTGCGCCGCGATCCCCATCATCCGCTCGGAACCTTGCGGGTGGGGATTTGCCGCGAGTGATCCGATTTTTGTGAAAATACGTTGACGGATTTCGTTCGGCAACGAGTCGAGGTATTTGATCGCCGGCTTCGCAAACTCGATGCGATGAGGGATGCCCGTGGTCATGGAGCGATTCCCAGGATCCTTCGGGCCTCATCCAGGGAGTCGGTCCCATCGGCCTCGATATCTGGGTTCGCGGCCTCGATGTCCCGAACATCCTCCTCGTGTCCCGGGAGGTCGAAGATCGGGGAACCCAGGAGGTGCTCGAGGTCGGAGGTCTCGACGTAGACTTCGGATCGATCACGACAGTCCGCGGGACGTTGTCGTGCTTGGCCCGGAGGACATCAAGCCAATCCAACCGGGATTTTGGGGCGCGTATCGATATCGCGTTCGGCTGAGGCTTCTTGGGCGAAGCCGCGTATTGGCCTCGGCATTGCGATGACCCTTCGAGGTTGTCCCACCCCTTTATCCTCGACGTCAGAATCTTCTCGGTCAAACTGAGAATATTCTGAAAATCCGCCTTCGGTCGATCACAGGTTCGTTACGTCCCATTTCATGTCGCGGTCGAGGAAGCGACCGGCCGAAGGCGCGAGCCTCACGCCGCAGGAGTTCTGTCAGGGCTTGTGAGGTAGTAAAAAAGTTTGCATGAAATTGACCGTGACGTAGAACGCGAAATCGGCGTTCTTCTTCTTGCGAAAGCCATGGCCTTCGTCCTTCGCAAGGAGATACCAGACAGGCGTGCCCCTCTCCTGCAACGCCTTGACGATCTGCTCTGCCTCGCTCTGAGGGACGCGAGGATCGTTCGCACCCTGGACGACGAGGAGCGGCTTTCGGATCCGACCGACGTTGGTGAGCGGGGCGATCCGCGTCAGGAACGTGCGCATCTCCGGGTCGCGTTCGTCGCCGTATTCCACGCGGCGCAGGTCGCGGCGGAAGGCGGCGGTGTTCTCCAGGAACGTCACGAAGTTGGACGCGCCCGACCCGTCGATGGAGCAGCGAATGCGATCACTATAGTATGTGGAAACAGCCAAGGCCATGTGCCCGCCGTAGCTGCCTCCCATGACCATGACGCGATCAGGGTCGAGATCGGGCCGGGTTGCGATCCAGTCAAGGAGTGTGCCAACGTCTTTATACGCGTCCTCGCGTCGGAAGCCGTTGTCGAGCAGCAAGAACGACTTGCCGTAGCCGGAGGAGCCGCGGATGTTCGGATAAAGCGTCGCCACGCCCAGCTCGTTCGCGAAGTAGCCGTTGCGAGCCCCGAAAGCCGGCCTGGCCTGACTCTCCGGCCCACCATGAATGTCGATCACGACGGGCCGCTTGCCCGTAAAATTCTTCGGGGGGGTATAAAGGAATCCCGACATTTCCCGGCCGTCAAAGCTGTTCCAGCGAATGAGCTCGGCACTCGGGAATTTCGTGGTGTCGATCCCACCGGTTTCGCTCGAGGTCCAACGTTCCAATTGGCCCGAGGTGATGTCGAGCGAATAGACGTCCGTGTCCGAATGGGCGTCGCTCATGTTGAAGCCGATTTCACGGCTGTCCTTACGCCAACGGATTTGGCTGATGATGCCGAGGGGCAATTTCGGGGCGGCCACTTCCTTGCCGGAATTCGTGTCGAGCAGCCGAAGAACGCTGATGCCCGCTTCGTTCGTGGTGAATGCGAGCATTTTGCCGTCCCCGGACAGGCGGAACTCTTCGACGTCCCAGGGGATGTGCGACGTCAGAAACGTGGTTTGTTTGGTGGCCCGGTCGATGTAGGCGAGCCGTTGGAATTCCGAGTCCTTGTCGGTCGCCACGTACACGCCCGTGCCGTCGCCGGTGAACTGGCCGCCCGAATAATAGATGAGGTCGTCCTTCGCGTGCGGTGTGAGGGCGGTCTTTGCGCCGGTCGTGGTGTCGATGAGCCAAAGGAAGCTCTGGTTCGCGGAGATTTCTTCGATCGCAAGCAGGGAGAGGTCGTCGTGCGACCAGTCGAGAACGACCCAATAGCCCCCTTGGTTGGCGGAGAGAATTCGTCTCCCTTGCGGTTCGAGCGGGTTGACGACGTGGAAGTCCATGTCCTTGCCGTTGCGCCTCGTGGAGCTATAGGCCAGGCGGTCGCCGGCGTTCGACCAGACGGCAATTTGATTCCGAGACTCGCCGTCCGTTAGGAGGGTAACGGACCCGTTGGCGAGCTCGTAGCGGAAATACTGGGAATTCTCGTCGCCGCCTCGATCCTTGGAGAAGACGAAATAGTCCCCGCTCGTCGGCTGGAATTTGCCGGCGCCGACGTTATCGGGGAAGAACGTGAGTTGCGTGCGAGCGCCACCGGGAAAGCGGACCAGATGCGTTTGGGACGTGTCGCCGAAACGCGTGAGGATGAGCATTTCGCGGCGTGTGGGATGCCAACTCCCGAACGTGGCCGAACGGAAGTGTGCGTACCGTCCCGCTGATTCCGCGACGGTCGCCGGGATCGGCGGTATCCCGTTCGTCACCAGATTGTCGTCAGGCCGGATCGCTTGCCCCTTCGCAGAGGGACTCGATCCGACGGCCGCTAACAAGAGTCCAAGTGTAAACGATCGAATCATGCGTGATCCCTTTCTGATTCGGAAGTGGGAACGCGTTTGCCCCTCCCTGCCGGCGCCGGCAGGGGCCGAGGGGGAACTGACGGCAAGGCAGAGAATGAGGCTGCGGCGGGGGATGGCCGACGTGCGGTTGACGCGATTTTGGCGGGGTAGGAGTCCGGTCGACTCGCTGCGCTTGACGCGGCGCAAAAGGGGTAATTTTAAAATTCGAACAAATATTTTTATTTAGTGTATTTCGCCCGTGCCGTTTCGCTCTCCCCTAGTAAACTTTGGAACCGCTTCTCGAGGAGTTTGGCGTGGGATGATTCCATGCGCTCGACGTTGGCCTTCAGCCGCTTAACCTGTTCTTCGGCGACGATGCATTCGAGCTTCTGCTGCGCGATTTCCGCGTCGAGTTGTTCGCGCACGCCGGCCCGCAACTGTCGTTTCAATTCTTCTCGGTCCAACCCGGCCTCTGGTGCGCAGGCGAGTTTCGCGGCCAACAGCACGACGCGTGACTTGGCCTTCCAGACAGCGAGACCCGCTGAGTATCTGCGACGGTCCCTCCGCTTAAGTTCGTCAAGGGACCGGCTGATCGGGTAAAGTTCGCGGATGGCCTGGTCGTACTCGGCCGGACGCATCGTTCTTAGCTGCGAGAGGAGCTCGAACAGCTCGTGATGGTTGTCGTTGATGAATTCCAACGTCGCCGCTTTGTGCTTCTCCGGGATCTCGGCCGGCTTGGACGGCGGGGGTTGCTTCCGGCCGTTCGCTTGGACCGAGCCGGTCTGGCCCCGAAGGTCGCCCGCGCACGCGATCAGTAGTACCGTGAGGATGGCCGCCCGTTGTCTCACCGCTCAATTCTCCTGTTGTTCGAAACGATGCTCGGGTGAGGCTGTCCCGAGCGATACCGCTTCAAGCAGCCATTGCGGGAGAAGCGCTTCTGACACCGGGCCGTCATTGGCCGAGTCCGAAGCGAGATCCGGCCCGGCCGGATTGTCACGGATGGATCGCACCTCATCGCTCGACGCCGTCGCGTTCTCCGCCGTCTGCCTCAATCCCGACCAAACCAGGGCGATCGGTGTTTTGGGGCGATCCACCCGGAAACGGGAGACTGCCCAGGGCAAGCCCGCTGAGAACAACAAGCCCGCCGCAATCCCGGCGGCCCAGTACCATCTCGAATGTCGTTGAAGGGAAGAGTCAGGGTTCGGGGGCCTATTGGCCGACGGCTTCATCGGTGGCAAAGACCGGACGGCCAATTTCAGCTCCACGACCCGAGCCACAGCCTCGCGCGCCGCTTGATCACTGTCGAGTCGACGCTCGAACTCCTCCGCTTGCTCCGCGCCGAGTTCGCCCGTCACGTATTGGAACGCGACCCAATCGAGCACGGGGCGTGATCCCTTCGCCATCGCTCAGTCTCCCGGCGTGAGGGCGCGCCGAAGGCGAACCAAGGCCAGCCGCATCCGCGTTTGCACGGTTCCCAGCGGCAGTCCGAACTCTCTCGCGATCACCGCGAACGACTTCTCCTGGTAGATCCGCGCCCAAACGACCTGCTGCTGTTCGACCGGCAATTCGCCGAAAACTTGACGGACCCCCTCGATGGTCTCGCTCAGGATCAGCCGCGCGTCGGGATCTTCGCTGGCATCCGCCGCCATCCCCGCCTGTTTTTGGTGCGCACGATCCTGGACGCGTTGTCTTCGTCGCACCGCGAGGGCTTCATGGTACGCGACGCGAAACAGCCAACCTTTCATGGTGTCGACACATGCGGTATGCCCAATCTCGACGGCTTTGACGAACGTGGCTTGCATGATGTCGTCGGTCAACGCCGGGTCACGCACAACTCCCGAAACGAATCGCCTGAGCTCGGCTTCGTGAGCAAGGAAGAGTGTTTCCGCCGGAGTGGCCACGATAGTCATCGCTCGCTGCACCGCGGCCCCACCCAACTCCTGGGTGTTCGGCACGTTGTTGGCTCTGGCCGGAGGCAAATTCTCGCCCCCCTCCTGCTTCTACGATGCGCGAGGGGTCGGAATTAATCTCCGCCGGACCAGAAAATTGGCGATTCTGGAAACAGGACCTCCCGCAATTCGAGCGGCAGCGAGTGAATCTCCCTCGATTTCCTGAGGCAGGATTCACTCGCTGGCGCATCAGGCTTATAGGAGGTCGCTCGGGGAAGCCATGGAGAGGAGTGCAACCCGAGTGCGATGCACTCTAGCCAGCGTCGGCGTCCGGCTCGTCGCGGACCAGGGGAGCACCAGGGCTCGTGGCGTTAAGGGGCGTCAGGGGGCTCAAGTGATCACTCTTACGACGTCTTGGGGGCTGGACCTTGAGGTCGCCCAGGTCTTTCGTTTCGCCGGGGGCAACCACCACGTCCTTACAGCGGGTCACATACGCTCGGCGCACGATTTGAAAGGCGGTTGTTCGGGAAGTGACCCATGCAGCCCCTGTCGAATGTTCTACGCAAACGCATCCTCGAGGCCGTCGACAATCGCGAGGGCTCTCGCAGGCAACTCGCCTCAGTTCAAGGTCAACACCGCGACCATCACCAAATTGCTCCAACTCCGGCGCCAGACCGGCTCGATCGATCCCCGGCCCCATGCCGGTGGAGTCGCCCCCACCCTTGATGGCGACGGCCTCCAACGACTCCGCAAGCTCGTCGAGGAGAGTCCCGATGCCACGCTCGAATCGTTGCGGCAGCGGAAGGGGATCACCGGCAGCCGGATGATCATCTGCCGGGCCCTGCAAAAGCTCGGCCTGCCGATGAAGAAGAAGTCGCCCCACGCCTCCGAACGGGATGCACCCGGGGTCCAGCAGGATCGAAGCGAGTTCGCCGAGGACGTTGAGCCGAGACGCCTTGTTTTCGTGGACGAGACCGGCGTCACCACAGCGATGACGCCTGCCTACGGCCGAGCTCCCGGAGGCCGTGGAACGACGCGTCCACGGCCCCGGACTTTGCCTTCGCCACATCGTCAGCGATGGCTCCCATCATGACACATCCTCATGAGATGAGCTCAAAAACATCGGCTCAGGCGAGGAGGCCTTTGACCACACGCGCCGGCTCGACGCCGGTCAGCTTCTGGTCGAGGCCCTGGTAGCGGTAGGTGAAGCGCTCGTGGTCGAAGCCGAGGAGGTTGAGGACGGTGGCGTGGAAGTCGTGGACGTGGACGGGGTCCTTGGTGATGTTGTAGGAGAAGTCGTCGGTCTCGCCGTAGACGGTGCCCGGCCTCGCGCCGCCGCCGGCCATCCACATGGTGTAACAGCGCGGGTGGTGGTCGCGTCCGTAGTTGTCCTTGCTCAGGCCGCCCTGGGAGTAGATCGTCCGGCCGAACTCGCCACCCCAGATGACGAGGGTCTCGTCGAGGAGGCCGCGGAGCTTGAGGTCCTGGATCAGGCCCCAGCAGGGCTGGTCGACGTCCCGGCACTGGTCGGGGAGGCGGCCGGCGACGTTGCCGTGGGTGTCCCAGTTGTTGTGGTAGACCTGGACGAAGCGGACGCCGCGCTCGACCATGCGCCGGGCCAGGAGTGCGGTGTGGGCGAAGCTGCCGGGCTTATGGATGTCGGGGCCGTAGAGCTCGGCGGTTGATTTGGGCTCGCGCGAGAGGTCGGTGAGCTCGGGGACGCTCGCCTGCATCCGGAAGGCCAGCTCGTATTGCTGGATCCGGGTGTGCGTCTCGGGGTCGCCGACGGTCCGGTAGGTCATCTCGTTGAGTGACTTGAGCCCGTCGAGCGTGCGGCGGCGGACCTCGGCCGGGACGCCTTTGGGGTTGTTGATATAAAGGATCGGGTCGCCGCCGGAGCGGAACGAGACGCCGGCGTGCTCGCCGGGGAGGTAGCCAGACGACCACAGTCGCGCGGAGATCGCCTGGACCTGTTCGGTGTTGCTCGGCTTGGCGACGAGGACCACGAACGTCGGCAGGTCGGCGTTCTCGGAGCCGAGGCCGTACGAGACCCAGGAGCCGAGGCAAGGCCGGCCGGTGACCTGGTTGCCGGTCTGCATGTAGGTGATGGCCGGCTCGTGGTTGATGGCGTCGGTGTTCATGCTCCGGATGAAGCACATGTCGTCGACCATGCTGGCCGTCTTCGGGAGGAGCTCACTGACCCACATCCCGCTCTGGCCATGCTGGGCGAACTTGTACTTCGAAGGCGCGATCGGGAACCGCTTCTGACCCGACGTCATCGTCGTGAGCCGCTGGCCCATCCGGACCGAGTCGGGGAGGTCCTTGTCGAACCATTCCCCCATCTTCGGCTTGTAGTCATAGAGGTCGAGCTGCGAAGGGCCGCCGACCATGTGCAGGTAGATGACGTGCTTGGCCTTCGCGGGGAAATGTGGCGAGAGGGGGGCCTCGGCGGTGCCTCCGGCCAGGGCCGACCCCGCCATCTTGTCGCCCAAGAGTGAGGAGAGGGCGGCCCAGCCCACGGCGTTTGCCCCTCGGCTGAAGAACTGTCGGCGCGTCTCGTTGCGGACCCAATCCTGGTACAGGCTCATCGTCGCATGTCTCCACGTAAACGCCGGCGAACTCGAGCGGGGCCGGTCTCGCCCCGCGAGAATGGCGTGTGATATTTATTTGTTGAGGGCTTCATCGAGGTTCATGAGCTCGTTGGCGAGCATCGTCCAGGCCGCCAGGGTGGGCGGGTCGAGCGCCGGGTCGGGCTTCGACTCTCCTTCGCTGAGGAGGGCCTTGGCGTCCTCGGGGTGGGCTCGGTAGAAGCTCAGGAGGTCGTCCCGAGACGATCGGACGACCTCGGCCTCCTGCTCGCTGAGGGGGCGGGCCAGGAGCCGACGGACCATGAAGTCGAGGCCCTTCGCAGGGTCGTCGCCCGCGTGCTTGAGCGAGGCCTGCGCCAGGCCCCGGGCCGCCTCGATGAACTGCGGGTCGTTGAGGGTGACGAGAGCCTGGAGGGGCGTGTTGGTCCGCTCTCGGCGGACGGTGCAGGACTCCCGGCTCGGGGCGTTGAAGATGTCCATGGAGGCCGGGGGCGCGCTCCGCTTCCAGAAGGTGTAGAGGCTGCGCCGATAGAGGCTCTCGCCCGAGTCGTGGCGATAGTCGCGAGTGTTGCTGCCGGGCATCGCGACGGCCTCCCAGACGCCGTCGGGCTGGTAGGGCTTCACGCTCGCCCCGCCGAGCTTCTCGACGAGGAGGCCGCTGGAGGCGAGGGCGTAGTCGCGGACCATCTCGGCGTCCATGCGGAACCTCGGCCCTCGGGACAGGAGGCGGTTGCCGGGGTCTTTCGCGAGGGCCTCCGGGCTGCAATAGGCCGACTGCCGGTACGCGGCCGAGGTCACCAGGAGCTTGAAGAACCGCTTCACGTCCCAGCCGGATTCACGGAAGTCGACCGCCAGCCAGTCAAGCAATTCTTGATCCGAAGGGAGCTCGCCGGTGATCCCGAAGTCGCCCGCGGTCCGGACGATCCCGGTGCCGAAGACTTCCTGCCAGAATCGGTTGACGTTCACCCGGGCGGTGAGGGGATGCTCGGGGCGGAGGAGCCACTGCGCGAAGCCGAGGCGAGTCTTGGGGTAGTCGGCGGGCATCGGGGGGAGGGCGGCGGGCGTGCCGGGGGTGACCTTGTCGCGGCGCTTGTCGTAGTCGCCCCGGAAGAGGACGAAGGCGACCGGCTCTTCGGGCCGCTCCTGCATGACGTGGGCGATAGTCGAGCGAGACTTGATCGCCGCCTGTTCCTCCTCAAGCCCGACGCGCTTCGCGGTCAGCTCGACGAACGGCTTGTCGAGCGCGGGGAGCCACCAGGCGAAGAGCTCGTCGGCCTCGGCGGCGGTCCGCTCCCCTGGGGGTTTGGCGGCCAGCCAGGCCGCGCGGGTGGCCCTGGCGAGCCGGTCGGCGTCGATCGCGGAGAGGGCCCGGTCGTAGACGCGGAGGTCTTGGATCCGGAGGTCGTCGACCCTCGAGCCGGTGTCGCGCTGGGCGAGCTTGAGCGGGACTGAGGTCTCGATCGTCCCCTTGAGCGCGTCCGGCTGCGCGACCTTCTCGCGGGCCTGGCCGTTGACGTAGATGGTAACGCCGGCCGCTTTCTTGGAGCCGTCGTAGGCGATGAGGATGTGGTTCCACTCGTCGACCTTGATCGGGTCTTTCGTGAGGACCTTGATGGCGTCCTCGGGCCACTTGTGGACGAGGTGGGCGCCGACGCGGCCGTTCTCGATCCAGAGGTCCCAGCCTCGATAGTCGTGCTGGTCGTCCATTCGGGCGATGAGAGAGCCGACGGCCTCTGCCTTGGGCACCTTGACCCAGGCGCCGTAGGAGAAAGGGTGGTCCTTGTCGAAATCACCCGGGCCGGCGAACGAGGCCACGCTCCCGGCCTTGGCCTTGTAGGCCTCGGCGGCGACGTGGCCCGGCTCCCAGGCGGCGGACGCGAGGGGGATCGTCGCGGCTTTGCCGTCGACCTTGGCGAGGGAGCTCTCGCCGGTCCCCTCGCTCAGCGAAGCGTGGATTTTCAGGCCGTCGCCCGGGATCATCGCCGAGATCGTGCTCGGCGCCGCCCCGGCGAGCCAGCGATTGAACTCCTCGCGGCCCTCCTTCGTGCGGGCGTCGAGCTTACCCCGGATATCCGCGAGCTCACCTTCGACGGCTAGCGCCCGGGCGCGGTCCTGGACCTGCGGGACGGGCACGACCGGGGGCGTGTCCTTGATGTTGCCGTCCATCGCCCGCTGTGTGGTGTTGTTGAAGAACGCGGCGAGCGAGTAGAACTCTTTCTGGCTCAGCGGGTCGAACTTGTGGTCGTGGCAGACCGCGCAGCCGGCCGTAAGCCCGAGGAAGACCTGGGAGGTCGTCTCGGTGCGGTCTCGGGTGTAGAGGACGAGGTATTCTTCGTCGATCGCGCCCCCTTCGCTGCTCGTGATGTTGCACCGATTGAAGGCCGAGGCAACCCGCTGCTCGAGCGTCGGGTTGGGCAGGAGGTCGCCGGCGAGCTGTTCGATGGTGAACCGGTCGAAGGGTTTGTTCTCGTTGAAGGCGTTGATGACCCAGTCGCGATACGCCCAGTTCTCGCGGTAGTTGTCGATGTGGATGCCGTGGGTGTCGGCATATCGGGCCGCATCGAGCCAGTATCGGCCGCGGTGCTCGCCCCAACGCGACGAGCTCAGGAGCTTGTCGACGTAGGTCTCGTAGGCGTTGGCGGAGGTGTCGGCGACGAAGGCCTCGACGTCGGCCGGGGCAGGGGGGAGGCCGTTGAGGTCCAGGCTCAGGCGACGGGCCAGGGTCCGACGATCGGCCTCGGGGGCGGGCTTCAAGCCGGCGGCCTCGAGCTTCGCCAGGACGAACTGATCGATCGGGGTCTTGATCCAGGCCTGGTTGTTCACCGCGGGGGGATTCGGGCGTTTCGGGGCGACGAGCGACCAGTGGGGCTGATACTCGGCGCCCGAAGCGATCCAGCGTCGCAGGATGTCCTTCTGGGCCTCGGTCAGCTCCTTCTTCGCCGAAGGAGGGGGCATGATCTCTTCGGGATCGTTCGACACGACCCGCTGGACGAGCTCGCTGTCCTCGAGGTTGCCCGCAACGATCGCCCCGGCCTCGATCGCCGCCTCGCGCCGGTCGAGACGCAGGTTCGCCTTGCGACTGGCACTATCGGGGCCGTGGCATTGGAAGCAGGCTTCCGAAAGGATCGGCCGGATGTCTCGATTGTATTCGATCGGCTGATCCCCGCGCACTGCCGGGGGCAGGAGCACGGTCAGGATTGCCGGTAGGATCCAGGTCGTCATTCGACGCATCGCGGATTGACCCTCTCGTCGAGACGGTGGGAAGGTTTCGGTGAGACCTCGCACGCTCGTCGCGATCACGCGAGGGGAGGAGGTTTGGGCAAGCGGGTGGGATGTCTTCAGGCTCGATTCTACCCGCCCACACTTTGGATAGGAATACGTCGAGGAGCCCCGGATGGTGCGTGTCTTCATCGTGGAGGGCCGGTCCGGACGGATACGCTCGGGAAGTCTTCCCAATGACATGACCCATGAAGGCGTCGTCGAGAGTAGGGGTAGTCGGAGTTGGATTGCCCAGAATGCCAGGAATTAATGATCTCGACGAGGGGGCGGAGCAGGATTCGAAGCCTCTGCGGGCGTTCGTTGACACGATCGGAAACCGGTTCTAGACTTCGAATGGGTTCGGTAGACGGCTCCGTTCGCCGCATCGGCTGCGCCGCCGATCATTGCCGAACCATCACGTTCACGTAAGTCGCAGGCGGGCCGTTGGTCCGCGTTCGCCCCTCTTCGGAATTCCAGTCCGCGGTCGCAATTTTGAAACTGGAGCGGAGCCCGAGTCCCTCGCCCCCCCTTTGGGAAGGACACGTCGGCGACGCACCGACTCAATCGAGGCCACGAAGGTACGGGGATGAGTCGGCCATGGCAGCTCGCGAGACCATCCTCCTTTTCCTTCAAGTCGTTCCCCATGTCGAGGCCCCGCAGGAACTGGCGGCGATGGTCGCGGACTGGTCGGGCCGGGGGCATATCCTCGGTCGTTCGCTGATCTGGTTGGCCTCGGTGATGGTCCTCGCGTTGCTCTGGCGATCGGTCTCGCGACAGACCGTCACCTTCCGAGGATGGATCTCGTCACTCGGGGTCTTTGTCGTGCTTTGCGGGATCGGGCCGGTCCTCGACTTCGTCGCCTCGATGCGGCCCGCGGAGCAGGGCTCGGGTTACGTCGACGTTGTCGCGGGCCTCGGTGCGTGGGTCGCCGTGTGGGCCCTCTACAGCCTCCGGCTCCCCCGAGCTTGGGGAGATCGACGGCACTCGTTCGAACGGACGATCGCCTCGATTCCCGGGGAACTCGACACGGCCCTTGCCCAGTTTCACATCCTGAGCGAATGCATCCCGCAGATCGTCTGGACGGCCAGGGCCGACGGCTTCGTCGACTACTACAACCGCCGCTGGTACGAGGCCACCGGGGCTCCCGAGGGTCGTGGTGGGGATGCGAGCTGGTCGCCGGTGCTCCATCCCGACGACATGGCACGTTGTCGACAGGCCTGGTACGAGGCCGTCTCGCAGGGGGTGCCTTTTCAGATCGAACACCGCTTGCGCAGTCGCGAGTCGGGGGTCTACCGCTGGTATCTCGTGCGATCCTTGCCCTTGCGCGACGACGCGGGCCGGATCGTGCGTTGGTTCGGGACCGCCACGGATATCGACGACCAGAAGCGGGCCGAGGAAGTCCTGAGGCAGAGCGAAGCCGAACTCGAGGCCAGGGTCCGCGAGCGGACCTTCGAGCTCGCCCTTGCGAACGAGCTCCTCCAGATCGAGATCGCCGAGCGTCGCCGATCGGAGGCGAGGCAGGCCGTGCATGGCGCGGTGCTGGGGATCCTCGCGGAGGCGAAGACGGCGGAAGACGCGATTCCCAGGCTTGTTGAGGCGATCGGGGCCGGCTTGGGGCTCGACCTCGGCGAGTTCTGGAAAATCGACCCCGACGCCGGACTGATGCGGATCGACGCAACATGGTCGGCACAACCTGGCCCCGGGGAAGACTTCCTCCGCGGCTCTCGGGCGTTGACCTTCGCCCGAGGCGAGGGCCTTCCGGGCCGGATCTGGGATCGGGGCCAACCCGACTGGATCGTCGACTTCGCGACCTCCCCCACCGCGCCTCGCGCCAAGCTCGCCGGGAGCACGGGGATCCGGTCCGGTTTCGGATTCCCGGTCGCCGGTTGCGGCGGGACGCTCGGGGCCTTGACCTTTTATTCCTCCGCCGCCTTCCCGTTCGAAGGGTCCCTACTCGAGACCTTCTCGATCCTCGCGCGAGAGATCGAGCAGTTCCTCGAACGGCGACGCGTTGAGAAAATTTCACGCGAGAATGAATGGAAATTTCGGGCGATCTTCGACCAGACGGTCTCATTCATCGGGCTGACGACGCCCGAGGGGGTCTTCCTCGAGGTCAATCAGACCTTGCTCGACTTCGGAGGGATCGGCAGGGATGAGGCGGTCGGCGTGCCTTGCTGGGATTCGCCCTGGGTGGCGTCCCCTGAAAGCCGGGTCCGGCTCAAGTCGGTAATTGCCGAGGCGGCGACCGGTCGGTTCTTTCACTACGAGGGGATGCTCCGGGGCGCCGACGACCGCCTCTCCCCGATCGACTTTTCGGTCAAGTCGCTGAAGGACGAGTCCGGGCAGGTGGTCGTGCTCCTGTTGGAAGGGCGCGACCTCTCGGCGCAGAAGCGGGCCGCGGAGGAACTCCGCCTGAGCGAGAGGCGGTTCCGAGGCGCCTTCGACGCCGCGGCCATCGGCATGAGCCTGGTCGCCCCCGACGGTCGCTGGGTCGACGTCAACCAGTCGCTTTGCGGGATCGTCGGCTATACCGAGTCCGAGCTCCTGGCCTCGAACTTCCAGGCGATCACCCACCCCGACGACCTCGAAAAGGACCTCGAAGAGCTCACCCGCACGCTCGCCGGTGAGATCAGCTCCTACCGGATCGAGAAGCGCTACTTCCACAAGAACACGCAGGTCATCTGGGTCGACCTGAGCGTCTCCCTGGTTCGTGACGGCGCCGGTCAGCCGCTCTACTTCGTCTCACAGATCGTGGACATCACGCCTCGAAAGCGGGCCGAGGAGGAGCGGAGGCTGAGCGAGTCGACGATACGGAGCCTCTTCGACAGCTCTCCCCAGATGATGGGGGTCGTGGAGCTGCGGGGCAACGACATCCTCCACGTCTCCGACAACGCGGCGACGGCGGCGTTCTTCGGGATCGAGGCCGACGAAATGCGTGGGCGACTCGCCAGCGCCCTCGGCATGCCCGAAGCGATTCGCCGAGGGGCGGTGAAACGCTGCCGGGAGTGCCTGGAGACCGGCCTGCCCGTCCGATTCGAGACCGAGTACTCCGACAACCGGGGCCGCCGATGGCTCTCGGTGACGGTCTGCCCGGTCCGCGACTCGAGCGGCCCTCGGGCCCGATTCGCTTACGTCGCCGAGGATGTCACCGAGCGGAAGGACGAGGAGCGGACCCGCTCCCGGCTGATTGCGATCCTCGAGGCCACCCCCGACCTCGTCTGGACGGCCGACGCCCAGGGACGCGTCTCCTACGTCAATCACGCCGGCCGCGAACTGATCGGGATCGGCCTCGATTCGAAGCCCGACCATTTCGGGATCGAGGACCTCCACCCCCCCTGGGCCCTCAAGAAGATCCGCGAAGAAGGGATCCCGACCGCTTCCCGCGAAGGCGTCTGGCGCGGCGAGACCGCGTTCCTCGCGCGGGATGGTCGCGAAGTCCCGACCTCCCAGGTCGTCATCGCCCACCGTTCCAACGCCGGGCGGATCGACTACCTCTCGACGGTCGCGGTCGACATCACCACCCAGCGTCAGACCGAGGAGGAGCTCCGCCGGGCCCGCGACCAGGCCCTCGCGGCGAACGAGGCCAAGAGCACGTTCCTCGCGAACATGAGCCACGAGATCCGCACCCCGATGAACGGCATCGTGGGGATGGCCGAGCTGCTCCTGGATACGAAGCTCGACGGGCAGCAATACGACTACGCCGCGACGATCCGCAACAGCGCCGACGCCCTCTTGATGATCGTCAACGACATCCTCGACCTGTCGAAGATCGAGGCGGGCAAGATGGCCATCGAGGCGATCGACTTCGACCCGAGGGAGCTGATCGAGGAGGTCGCCGACCTGATCGCCCCGCGCGCCTTCCAGAAAGGGCTCGACCTGACCTGCCTCGTCCCGGCCGACGTCCCCGAGTATTTGGTGGGTGACCCGCACCGGCTCCGCCAGATCCTCACGAACCTCGTCGGCAACGCCGTGAAGTTCACCGAGGCGGGAGAAGTCGTGATCGAGGCGAGGGTGCTCGCCGAGGACGAAACGCAGCTCAAGCTCCGGCTCACGGTCAGCGATACCGGGATCGGGATCCCCGTCGAAAAACGGGCCTTGATCTTCGAGAGCTTCACCCAGGCCGACGACGCGACGACTCGGCGCCACGGCGGGACGGGGCTGGGGCTCTCGATCTGCCGGCAGCTCGCGAGGCTCATGGACGGCTCGATCGACTTCGAGAGCGAACCGGGCCGAGGGAGTATATTCTGGCTCGACCTGTCGCTCTCGAGGCGGCCCGCATCGGCCTGCGATGAAAGGCCGCACAAGCCGACGGGTGCGGCCGACGGCCTGCGCGTCCTCGTGGCGGACGCGAACCCGACGAGCCGAAGAGCGCTCCGGGAATACCTCCGTTCCTTCGGCTGCCGGACCGTGGAGGCGGCGTCGATCCCGGAGACCCTCGACGTCCTGCAAGCGGGGGGGGATGCCCGGCCCGTCGACATGGTCTTCCTCGACTCCCAGTTGCTCGAGGGGGCCGGCGACGGTCCGGCGCGGAGGGTCCGCGAGGGCTCGAAGCGGTGGGACGTGCCGATCGTGCTCGTGAGCCCGAACGCCCGGGGTGACCGCGAGCCCGGAGCCTCCGCCCAGCACGAGGCCCGCGTCTCGAAGCCGGTCCGGCGGTCGCAGCTCCTGAACGTCATCGGGGACGTCCTCGAAGGGCGGGCGTCGGGCCGTCCGGCGGGGCGATCTCGCCACGAACCGGCCTCCCCGATCCCAGGCGCCCTCGGGCTCAAGGTCCTGGTGGTCGACGACCACGAGAACAATCGCAAGGTCGCCCTCCGAATGCTGGAATCGCTCGGATGCGACGCCGACCTCGTTTGCGACGGAAAAGCGGCCGTCGAGTCAGCCATGGCCTATCATTACGATGCGATCCTCATGGATGTGCAGATGCCCGTCCTCGACGGCCTGGCGGCGACCGCCGAAATCCGCCGTCGCGAGCGGGAGCAAGGGCATCGGACGATGATCCTCGCGATGACGGCGCACGCCATGGAAGGAGATCGCGAGCGGTTCCTGGAGGGGGGTATGGACGGCTACGTCGCCAAGCCTATCCGTCGGCAAGACCTGGGCGATGCGCTCTTACGGCGAACGCCCCGCCTCGCCCGACGTGAGGAAGCCCGCGAGGAGAGACCGATGTCGAAGCCAACGCCGGCGGTGACCGGGCCAAGCTTCCTCTGGGCCGACCTGGTCGGGCGTTTCGATGGAGACGTGGAATTCGCGAAGACGCTGGCCTCCACCCTCCTGGCCGACACCCCCGCGACGTTCGACGGCCTCCGCAGGGCGATTGAGGTCTGCGACGCGGGGGGCATCGTCGCGGCCTCGCACGGGCTCAAGGGAGATTTCCTGACGATCGGCGCCGAGACCCTCGGGTCGCTCCTCGGAGAGATGGAGCAGGGGGGACGTCGAGGCGATTTCGAGGCCACTGCCCGAGTCTTCGAGCGGGCCGAGCCGATCTGGCGGGAACTGAGCGGCGTCTTGCGGAACGGGATCGAGACCACACCATGAAGATTCTCATCGCCGAGGACCAGGCCACATCGGGACTCGCGCTCCGCTGGACGCTGAAGCGCCTCGGCCACGACGCGCTCCTCGTCTCATCCGGCACCGAGGCCTGGGACCGGCTCTGCCAGGAAGACTGGCGGCTGGTGATCACCGACTGGATGATGCCCGGCCTCGACGGCGTCGAGCTCTGCCGACGCGTCCGGTCGCGACGGGGGCATCCCTACACCTACGTCATCCTCTTGACCTGCCGCGACGGCCGGATGGACAAGCTCGAAGGCCTCGCCGCAGGGGCCGACGACTTCCTGACCAAGCCCGTGGATGAGGACGAACTGGCCGTCCGCCTGGCGATCGCGCGACGGATCCTCGACGTCCAATCCGACCTTGAGGAGAAGAACCGGCGACTCGCCCAACTGGCGACGACCGACCCGCTGACCGGCCTCGCCAACCGTCGACGTCTGCGCGAGGTCCTCGACGCGGCCGTCTCGCAGTCGACGCACCCGGGGGTGCCGTATTCGATCGTGATGATCGATATCGACCATTTCAAGTCCTATAACGATACGTTCGGGCACTCGGCCGGCGACCAGGTCCTGCGCAGCGTGGCGCGGGCGCTCGGGTCCGAGCTGAGGCCGGCCCACTTCGCCGCCCGCTACGGCGGCGAGGAATTCGTGGTCCTCCTGCCGGGGGCCCTCGAGGACGAGGCGCTCGAGGTCGCCGGCCGGCTCCGTTCCTCGATCGCGTCGACGACCTGGCCCTTGCGGCCCGTGACCGCCAGCGTCGGGGTCGCCACGGCGCACCTCTCGGGGAGCGGGATCGGCATCGATGCCCTCCTCGACGCGGCCGACCAGGCCCTCTATCACTCCAAGGAATCGGGCCGGGATCGCGTAAGCCACCACCGCGACCTCAGCCCCTTGTCCTGGGCCGGGCTCTCGCGTTCGCCGGCCTCCGGCTTCCGCCGCTTCGAGTACCGATCGTTCGAGCCGCCGGTGATCCCCCCGAAGAAGGCGGGGCGGTAGAAAGGCCTTCCTCGATCAGGACGCATGGCCGTGTCATCAGCGCCGGCCTCGGTCAGGATCCGGCGTCGCAGTCGGCTGGTATCGCTGGTCGTGTGATCGCTGTCCGTCGCAGCGCAGTGGGCCCGCGTCAGCATGTCGTGGGCGATGGTCTTTGCCGCCGTCTCGTCAATCGCCCGGTCGGTAGCCGTTCACGGCCCAATCCAGCTTTTTCGGCCTGATGTCGATTACTTTTTGAGGATGAGCGCAACATCCAGCGAGTGTCCCCGGTGCCAAGCCCTCGCGGCCAAAGTGGCTGCACTCGAAACGGAATTGGAGCGTATCCGCGCCCAGTTGGCTGCCGCCGAGAAGGACTTTGCGACCTCGTCCAAGCCGCCTTCCTCGGACATCGTCAAGCCGAAGCCTCCCGAGAGATCCGACGGCATGCCTCGCTCCATCGGCGGGCAACCCGGGCACGAGAAGCACGAGCGTCAACCGTTCCCGCCCGAGCAAATCACTCGGATTGAGACACACGACCTCCACGCCTGCCCCGATTGCGGCGGGACCTTGCGACCCAACCCGACGATCCCTCGCGTCATCCAACAGATCGACATCGAAAAGATGCCGTTGACCATCGAGCCGCATACCTG
>NZ_JBTYIP020000012.1:0-289591 GCF_054877945.1 Singulisphaera rosea
TCCGCTTGAAGCGGCGGCCGCAGCCGTTGGCGCTGGCGGCGGCGACGGTGGTGGTGTTCGTGACGACGTGGTTCCTCCACGCCTATCAGTCGTTCTGGCTGAAGGGGAGCTGGGGGTTCAGCGGGCCTGACGCCCTGTTCTGGGCGATCCTCGGAGTCTTGGTGCTCGTCAATGTCCAACTCGACGCCCGTCGGGCTCGAGGCCGGGTTGTCAAAAGAGACTCTGAGTCGATCGGCCGACTCGCCGCGCAGGGGATGAAGGTGGTCGCCACGTTCACGACGATCGCCGTACTCTGGTCGCTCTGGTCGAGCCCCAGCATTAACGCATGGCTCGACCTTTTTCATCGCGGACTGCAGATACAACCAAACATAAGACTGTTTTCATGATTTATTCACCGCGATAACGTTTTTTAGAGCAACCCACGAGTCCAAAACTTACCGAGTCTCCGAGTGTTCGGAGACCGACTGACGGGCGCGAGCACTCGTGCCTTCGTACCTGAACTGGGGATTCGTTCATGATTTTCGCCTATTTCGGCCCGGAGACGATGCTGCCCGTGACCTCGATCATCGCGACGGTCGCCGGCATCGCGATGATGTTCGGGCGAGTTGCCTTCCGGTTTTCGACGACGTTCTTCCGCAGGGCCGCCACCGGACCGATCCGGGTCGGAGTTCTGCGACCGACCCTGTCCCGTCGGTCCCCGATGAAGGGCTCCGTCGCGGACTCGAGAAACTGAGACGAGGGATCGTGCCTTCGTCCTTTGCTCGAGTCGTTCGGGCGAAGGTCGAAGGGACGACCCAACCTCCGCATACGAAGTCCGACTCATTTCGGCCTCAAGCCCACATGTCTCCCCAAGGATTTAAGTGACCACGCTTCCGACAACTTTTGGAAAAGACCGTTGGCCATCTGGCGAAGGCCCGGTTATTATCCAAGAAGTGTCCAACAATCGAGCGAGGACCGATGGTTGGGCGGGACGCTTGGTCCGTAGGGGAGGGGTGCCGTGCAACACTCGGGTGGACAGTCGACGGCCTCGTTTCGGCATCCGATGTTCACGAGGCGGATGGCGATCCAAGCGGGGGCCGTCGGGTTGCTCGGGCTAGGTGCCGACCACTTGACCGGGCTCAGGGCCGCCGCCACGACGGGTGGCAGCCCAGGACTCGCCGGATCGTTCGGGCGAGCCCGATCGGTCATCTATATCTTTCTCTCCGGTGGCCTGGGTCAGCACGACAGTTTCGACCCGAAGCCGGACGCCCCCGATCAGGTCCGCGGCGAATTCAAGCCGATCGCGGCGAAGACACCAGGCACATTCATCTGCGAGCACCTGCCGCGACTCGCGAAGCAGAGCGACCGCTGGGCCATGGTCCGTTCCCTGACACACTCGTCGAATGACCACTCCGCAGGTCATCTGATCATGCTGTCGGGGCAGACCAAACTCCCCACCGGCTTCGACCCTCTCGCACCCAAGCCGACCGACTGGCCCTCGATCGCCGCGGTGGCTGGGGCCGTCACGACTCCTCGACACAACCTGCCCCCCGCCGTCGTCCTCCCGGAAAAGCTCGTCCACAGCACAGGCCGCATCATCCCCGGCCAATTCGCGGGGATCATGGGATCTCGGCGCGACCCATGGCTGATCGAGGCATCGCCGTACGATCCGGGCGCCTATGGCGCCTTTCCGGAATATGAGTTCGACCATCAAGATCGCAAGCGACCCCCCCGGCGGTCACGCTTCCAGGGGCCGAATCTGTCTCTGCCCGAGGGATTCGGTCTCGACCGACTCGCCAACCGATTGTCCCTGCTGGAAACGATCGACCGACAACGGCGCGACATGGAAGGATTGGCCGAATCTCAACAATTCAATCGGCATCGTCAGGACGCCGTTTCCCTGTTGACCGACTCGAAAGTCCGTCGGGCGTTCGACGTTTCCGATGCGCCTGCCGAGGTCCTCGAACGTTACGGCAAGAACTCGTTCGGCTGGTCGCTCTTGATGGCACGGAGGCTCGTCGAGGCCGGCGTGAACCTGGTCCAGGTGAATCTCGGTAATAATGAGACCTGGGATACGCACGGCAACGCGTTCCCTCACCTGAAGGACAATCTTTTCCCTCCGACGGATCGCGCGGTCTCCGCGCTCCTCGACGACTTGCACCAGAACGGCTTGCTCGACTCGACCTTGATCGTCATGGCGGGCGAATTCGGCCGAACCCCTCGGATCTCAACGCTCAAAGAGGCGTATAAAGATCCCGGTCGCGACCACTGGGGACACGCCCAGACCGTATTCTTCGCCGGAGGCGGGGTCCGAGGCGGACACGTCCTCGGTTCGACCGACAAGATCGGCGGCTACCCCGCGTCCGACCCGCAAACTCCGGAGTCGATGGCCGCCACGATTTACCACGCCCTCGGCATCCCGCCGACGACCGCCTGGAATGACGAGCAAGATCGCCCCCACTTCATCTATCATGGCGATCCGATTGCTGGCCTGTTCTGAAGCCGGACCCCTGAACGTTTCCAATTCAAGGCGTCGGTCGTGCCCGGGAGTTTGCCCATGACTCTTCCGTCGGATGGAGCCCCCGCCGATGCGCAGGAGTTGGTGGCGCTCGCACGTCGTCATGGCCTTCTCCTGACGGGCGAGATCGAGGTGGACGAGGTCGGATTGGATTTTCGCGCGGTGTTCGCCTCCGACGAACAGGGGATTGATTGGGTCTTACGAATCCCTCGACGCCCTGACGTATGGCCGAGAGCCGAGAACGAAGCCAAAGTCCTGAAGCTCCTCAAGGGGCGACTTCCGGTCGCGGTCCCGGATTGGCAGATCTTCGCCCCGGAGTTGATCGCCTATCCTCGACTTGCCGGGAGGACGGCCGTCGTCGTCGACCCGATTTCGAAAGAGCCGACCTGGAAGATTGACAAGGAATCGCCTACCTTCGTGGCGAGCCTCGCTCAGGCGTTGGCGGCGCTGCATAGGGTCGACCGCGATGAGGCAGCCGCCTCGGGCTTGAAGGTCTTATCTCCTTCGGACGCCCGACGCGAGTTCGCCGCCGATCTCGAGCGGGTGAAACAGGATATCGGCGTCGGCGAGGAACTTTCGCGGCGCTGGAAGACGTGGCTCGACGACGATGCGGCATGGCCTCCGATAACGACGCTGATCCATGGCGACCTCCACGTCGGCCACGTCGTCGTCGATGAATCTTCCAAAGCCTCGGGCATCCTGGATTGGACCGAAGCCGAAGTCAGCGACCCCTCCATCGACTTCATCTTTCATCTCATGGGATTCGGAGAAGAAGGCCTCGATCGCCTGCTCGCGGAGTATGAGGCTGCGGAAGGCCGCATCTGGCCCGGGATGCGGAGCCAGATCAAGGAACGGCTCTCCGCGTTTCCCATCAAGTTCGGCTTATTCGCTCTGACGAGTGGTGACGCGGGGATGCTCGAGGCCGCCAAGGCGCAGCTAGGCGTCGGCCCAATCGCGGGTTGATCAACTCGACCTGCCGATGTCGGCAAACGTGCTACGGACCCGCCGCTCGCTTTACGGCGTTCGCGTGAAATTGACGAGTCTCAATCGGGCGAAGCCGACCGTTCGACTGCCCGGCGGAGGCGAGGAGTTACGACGGCACGGTACCCGTGGGCCGATCTCTTCGTCCTTACCCGGATCCGAGATCGGCCCGCGTCGTTGTAGCGGATCGAGGTGCGTCGAGAGTTGCATGCGGGCCCGCCCCACCGAGAGACACTCATTCATTTCTTGAAAATTCAATTTGTTCTGAGCGTCGTCCACGGCGAGGCCCACTCAAACGTTGTGGACCTCGGCCCGCCGTCGGCCGGAGGCAGGCGATACGGCACAAAAATTGCTCAACCTTTCAGGAGTTAGCGTAATAAGGTCTGCCGGACGCCGGTCGCTCCCGTCGGGTGACGGGTAGCTCGATCGCCGATGGTCCGAATGGGCTATCGCGGACGATGCGGTTCCGGTCATCGTTTCGAGGCGAACGGGCGATGGCATCGAACGGACTGATCGATCAAGGCTACTCGACCGCGACGGACCAGGTTTTCCGTGGTCAGTGGAACTTCGACGGCCTTGGACGACCCGTTGGTCCCTCGGATGTCGACGGGGCCGGGGTCGAGGGGATCGAGAGCCCGGTCGACTCGCTGGTCCTCGTCGATCCACGAGGGACCCGGCTTTCGGACGAGGGACACCCGGCATTCCCGAAACCGGAACGGCCGAAGCGACACCGGGGCCGCTGGATCCTAATCGGTGCCCTGGTCCTCGGGCTCTCCGGAGCGGGAATCTATTTTGGCGCCCCGCTCGTCCGCGAGTCGTTGGAGACGGTCTCGACCGACGACGCGTTCGTCACGGCCCACGTCTCGAACATCAGCCCGAGGCTCGAGGATGTGGTAACCGAGGTCCTCGTCGACCAGAACGACCACGTCGAGGCAGGGACCCTCCTCGTCCGGCTCGACCGTCAGCCCTTCGAGATTGCCCTCGGCCAGGCCGAGGCGGCCCTGGAAGAATCCCGCTCGCAGCTCTCTCTGGCGCATGCCCAGGTCAACTCGCAGCTAGCCCAGGCCCGCGGCAGCTTCTTCCGGCGCAAGAACGAGCAGGAGCAGCTCCGGCGCACGGCGACAACTCTGAAGGCCCAGGTTGCGACCCTCCACGCAAAAGAGTCGAGTCTCCGCCTGGCCGAAGTCGATCACCGCCGGATCGATAATCTGGTCAAGCGAGGCTCGGCCACGCAGGCCGAACTCGACACTCGAAACAACACGCTCGACGTGGCGAGCGAAGAAGTGAAGGAAGCCTGGGCGGCGATCCAGGAGACCCGCGCCTCGCTCGGCCTATCCCCCGATTCCCAGGACCCGCTGAAACTCCCCAAGGATCTGGAGGAACAGCAATCTCGGATCCAGTCGGCGGTGTCAGACATCTCCTCGGCCCTCGCGCAGATCGGCATACCATTCGATGCCCACGCGATCAAGGACGGTGATGCGTTCGAGCAGCTCCTCCGACTCGATTCGAGCGAGGGGCTTTCCCAGGCGTTCGATAATGCTGTAGAGCGTGCTCCGGCCGTTCAGGTTGCCCGTGCGTCGGTCGTCAAGGCCGAGCGAGACGTCGACGATGCGAAGCGAAAACTCGGTTACACCGAGATTCGGTCCGAGATCGCCGGGTATGTTCAAGATCGCTCAGTCCACCCGGGCAACCGCGTCTCGCCGGGCCAGACCCTGATCACGATCCGCCCTTCGTACGTCTGGGTCACCGCGAACTACAAGGAAACCCAGCTCCAGCACCTCAGGATCGGCCTACCGGTTGACTTGTATGTCGATGCCTATCCCAAGAAGGTCTTCCGCGGTCGAGTCGCCGGCTTCAGCCCGGGGACCGGGCTTTCCGAGTCGCTCTTGCCCCCCGAGAACGCGACGGGGAACTATGTGAAGGTGACCCAGCGCCTGCCGGTCCGGATCGAGCTTGCGGGGCCAAATCCCGACGACGCTCCCTTATTTGTCGGCCTCTCCGTCGTGCCCTACGTCCGAATCAAGGAAACCCCGACGGGACCAGGCGCCGGTGCGAGACTTCATTCGACGGGACGAACGGCACGACGCGATGTCGGCCAGGGTCCTACGGGAGTCCTGCCCGGGAACGCCGACGCGTCCCGAGGGCCGTCGAAGTGATGAATGCCGAATCCGGATCCCGAGGCGGACCCAAGGTCAAGGCACCCGTCAACCATTGGATTGTCGCCCTGACCGTGACTCTCGCCACATTCATGGAAGTTCTCGACACCTCGATCGCGAACGTCGCGTTGCCCTACATCGCGGGCGGGCTCTCGGTGGGCAAGAGCCAGAGCACGTGGGTCCTCACCAGCTACCTCGTGGCGAACGCCATCGTCCTGCCTCTCTCGGGATGGTTGATGGGACTGATCGGCCGCAAGCGGTTCTACATGACGTGCGTGTTCCTCTTCACGGTCAGCTCGGCGCTCTGCGGGGCAGCCCCGAACATCGAGATGCTGATCTTCTTTCGGATCCTCCAGGGGATCGGCGGGGGTGGCCTCCAGCCTTCGGAGCAGGGGATCCTCGTCGACACGTTCCCCGTCCAGTCGCGGGGGATGGCGATGGCTATGTACGGGGTCGCCGTCGTCGTCGCGCCAATCCTCGGGCCGGTGCTTGGTGGATACATTAGTGACAACTATTCGTGGCGGTGGATTTTTTATATCAATATCCCCATCGGGATCCTCTCGCTCTTCCTCACCAGCATCGTCGTCCAGGACCCGCCGGGAATGCGCGAGGAACGGAGGCGGAATCGGGCGAACGGCCTGGGGATCGACTACGTGGGAATCATCCTGGTCTCCCTCGGCCTCGGATCGCTGGAGGTCCTCTACGCCAAGGGGCAGGAATGGGACTGGCTGGGCGATCCCTCCTACCGCGTCCACGCATTCGCCGTTTCCGCCATCATCGGGCTAGGCGCGTTCGCGGCCTGGGAGCTCCTCCACCCGAATCCGATCGTCAACCTGCGCCTCCTCGGCGAGCGAAACTTCCTGATTTGTGGGCTGTTGATCTACGTCACGTTCGCCGTCCTTTATGGAGCGAACGTCAACACCCCGCAGATGCTCCAGGACCTGTTCGGATATGACGCATTCCGGGCCGGCTTGATCCTGTCTCCTTCGGCGTTCTTCACCATGGCGATGATGCCGATCGTCGGCTTTCTTCTCGGGAAGAGGGTCGACGCACGGTTCATCATCCCCTTCGGGTTATTCGCCGTCGCGGGAGCGTGCTACTGGCAGGCGCATCTCAACCTCGAGGCGTCCCCATACGCGATCATCATGCCGCGTTGCCTTCAGATGCTGGGGGTAGGCCTTTTGTTCGTTCCTTTGAACAACGCGGCCTACCTCTACATTGCCAAGGACCAGACCAACAACGCGACGGGCCTCTTCAACATGCTTCGCAACGAAGGGGGGAGCCTTGGTATCGCGATCGTCTCGACGATGGTCGACCGTCGCACTCAATTCCATCACCTCCGCCTCGCGGAACACGTCCGCCCTTCCAACCCCGCCCTCGATCCGATGCTCCGGACCCTCTCGCAGACGAGCGTCGTCCGAGGCGGGAGCACCCCCGTTGTCGGCGACCAGCAGAGCGTCGGGCTGCTCGCCCAGATGGTCAACGAGCAAGCCCGTGAACTCGCCTATCTCGACATCTTCTGGATCTACTGGGTCATGATCCTCCTCCCCATCCCACTAATCTTCTTCATGAAGAAGTCGGTCGCCCGTGAGGGAGCTTCGGTGCATTAACCCAGGTCTAAGACGAGCCGAAACCGGAGAAATCACGCCAATTTCAACATTCTTACATATCGATACAATATAATTACTTGAGTTTATCCGTGTTCAATCCGTGTTTCATCCGCGGCCAGATCGACTCCTGGCCTTCCAGTCCACCGCCGGGTTGACACGCCCCCTCTCGCATAGGACGATGCGGTGACTTGGGCACCGCATATCTTCTCCTCGAGGGGCTCTCCATGGCTCAGACTTTGACGGCGCGGCCGGCCTCGCCGGCGATCCGCCAGACCCGACTCCTGATCGACAACCAATGGGTCGACGCGGCCGATGGCGGAGAGTTCGAGACATATAATCCGGCCACGGGCGAGGTCATCGCGAGCGTGGCGGCCGGGACGGCGGCCGACGTCGACAAGGCGGTCAAGGCCGCACGACGGGCCCTGGAGACCGGGCCCTGGAGCCGGA
The DNA here is from genome assembly GCF_054877945.1 of Singulisphaera rosea. Classification (NCBI taxonomy): domain Bacteria; kingdom Pseudomonadati; phylum Planctomycetota; class Planctomycetia; order Isosphaerales; family Isosphaeraceae; genus Singulisphaera; species Singulisphaera rosea. Next base: position 7,692 of record NZ_JBTYIP020000012.1, read on the forward strand.
TGGACGCGGCCGAACGAGGTCGGTTGCTGTACAAGCTCTCGGATCTCATCGAGAAGAACGCGCAGGAAATTGCCTCGCTCGAATCGCTGAACTGCGGCAAGACGATCCGCGACTCCAAGGGCGATATTCAGGGGGTGATCAACTCCCTCCGGTATTACGCCGGGTGGGCGGACAAGGTCGAGGGCCGGACGATCCCCATCGCGGGGAGCTTCCTGGCGTACACCCTGCGTCAGCCGGTCGGCGTGGTCGGTCAGATCATCCCTTGGAATTTCCCGCTCTTGATGCTGGCCTGGAAGTGGGGCCCGGCGCTGGCTTGCGGGAATACCGTGGTGATGAAGCCGGCGGAGCAGACTCCCCTCTCGGCACTCCGGGTGACCGAGTTGGCGCTCGAGGCCGGTTTCCCCGCGGGCGTCGTCAACATCATCAACGGGTTCGGCGAGACCGCCGGGGCCGCCCTGGTCAATCACCCCGACGTCGACAAGATCGCCTTCACCGGCCACGTCGACACCGCCAAGATCATCCAGCGCCAGGCGGCCGAGACCCTCAAGCGGACGACTTTCGAGCTCGGCGGCAAGAGCCCCAACGTGATCTTCGCCGACGCGGACCTGGACGCCGCCGTCGACGGGGCATTCCACGCGATCTACTTCCACGGCGGCCAGTGCTGCACCGCGGGCAGCCGGCTGTTCGTCGAGGACCGGATCCACGCCGAGTTCGTCGACCGACTCGCCGAGAAGGCGAAAACCCGCGCCGTCGGTGATCCGCTCGACCCGAATACCGAGCAAGGGCCGCAGGTCTCGCAGGAACAACTCGACAAGATCCTCCACTACGTCAAGCTCGGCAAGTCGCAAGGGGCCACACTCCGCGCCGGTGGCGAGCGCGTCGGCGACCAGGGCTTCTTCGTCGAGCCGACCATCTTCGACAATGTGAAGGATGACATGGCCATCGCCCGCGAGGAGATCTTCGGGCCGGTCGTCAGCGTCCTCCCGTTCGGTCAGGTCGACGAGGTGATCCGACGCGCCAATGACACGACATACGGCCTCGCCGCCGCGATCTGGACGAAGGACATCGACAAAGCCCATCTCTTCGCCAAGAAGGTCAAGGCCGGGACCGTTTGGGTCAACTGCTACCACGTCGTCGAGACGAATACCCCGTTCGGCGGGTTCAAGATGTCCGGCCAGGGCCGCGAAAACGGCGAGGCGGCCCTCGAGCACTACACCGAGCTCAAGACCGTGACCATCAAACTGAACGACACCTCGAAGTGAGAGACGAACCAGCCCGACTTCGAAGTGAGAGAGCTTAGCTCAAGCTTGGCAACATCCTCAGACCACCGAGACCCGGTTTCCTCACGGAAACCGGGTCTTTCGTGCGCCCCTGATCAAAGGCCCCTAACGGACAGGCTTCGCAATCGACTCATTTCTCGCGAGGGGCCGGGGCATCGCGGTAATTCAAGGGAGGGGCTTGCCCAGGGTCGAGGAGTGACTGATAGGCTCGACCTCGGAGGCGTCGGGCTTGCTCGGCCTTGACGCTGGCCAGGAGTTTGGGGTCGTGGAAGAGGTCCCAGGCCGAGGCGGCGAGGACCCGCGCCGCCAGTTGCATCCCCTTGCGTCCGATGCTGGTCCCCCCTGCGGCGACCGCCTGCCAGGAGTGGGGCGACGTCCCTGGGACCCAGCAGACCGTCGCAAAACCCGCCGTCGGCACGACCCAGGAGACGTCGCCGACGTCGCTCGAACCCTTTCCGACCGCCCCGCTCCGGTCCTCGACCTCCGAGAGCGACGAGAGGGGCAGGGGGCTTGTCAGCGTCTTCCCGAGACGGGAAGAAAAGGCCGTTTCCCGATCGTCGTAGACAAGGTCGTTCATCGCTTCCAGATTTGACTTGGTGACTCTCGCCAGGGTGTCATTGGGCAGGATTTCGAGGGTCCCACCAAGATACTCGACCTCGAGCCGAGTCTCGGTCGCTAACGCCCCGGCCTGGGCACACTTGAGCAGGCGTGGATAAAGCTGTCGGACGACTTCGGCTTTGGGATGCCTGATGTAGTAGAAGACCTCGGCAAAGTCGGGGACGACGTTCGGTGCCCCACCGCCGGCCGTGATGATGTGGTGGATCCGGGTGAAGTCGGGCGTGTGCTCGCGGAGCATCTCGGCGGCGTGGTTCGTGAGCTCGACGGCGTCGAGTGCGGAACGCCCCGTTTCGGGAGACTCGGCGGCGTGGGCGCTGGTCCCCGAGAATCGGAACTTCACCGCGATGCGCGCGAGGCACGACTCGTCGCCCGCCGCATTTCGGCTCGAGGGATGCCAGTGCAAGACGGCGTCGCAGTCGCGGAACAGTCCCTCTCGGACCATGAACGCCTTGGCGCTTCCTCCTTCCTCGGCGGGGCACCCGTAGACTCGCAAGGTCCCCTTCAAATCCCCGGCGCGTATCTGCTCGCCGAGCGCGAGGGCCGCGGAGGTCGTCGCCACGCCGAAGAGGTGGTGCCCACAGCCGTGGCCCGTCGAGGCCCCCGCGCGAGACTTTCGCTCCGGGACGGCCTCTTGAGAGAGTCCGGGCAACGCGTCGTATTCGCCCAGGATCGCGATCACGGGAGCGCCCGAGCCGATCGTCGCCACGAAAGACGTCGGGATCCCCGCGACGCCCGTCTCTACCGAGAATCCTCCCGCCTTCAAGGCGCCGGCGAGCATTGCCGACGAGCGAGTTTCTTTATATCCGAGCTCGGCCCAATTCCATATCGTGCGGGCCATCTCCCAGGAAGCGTCGGACCTCGCCCGGATCGACGCATCGAGTCGAGCTTTCTGTGCCCAGGCGATGGACCCCGGCGTCACGAGCATGACCATTGCGACGAGGAGCAATCGCTTCGGCATCCGGACCCTCCCGGCTCGATTTTCTCGGTGGCACCTGTGGGACAGGCATCTCGTTAAAGGCGATTTGCCGATCACACTTCGACACGCTACGCCGCACGAGACGACGCCGCAACCCGTCAGACTGGTGAGAAGAGAGGTCGTCTCGTTCGACGTCGGCCCGGGATCTTCGGGACTAGTTCCAAAAGACAACGTTGGCGAGGCAATCAAACCGACATCTGTTGCCGCTGTTCACGATTCCGTATAAGATCCATGCATGGGGGCTCCGAGCTGGCCACGAGGCCACTCGGCTGTTGGATCGCGGTGCATGCGGTCCCGAACTTTCGGACGAAGTGGTCATCATGCGCCATCCACACGGATTGTATGGGTGTCTCACGATCGTCCTGGTGTTGATCGCTTCACACCAGGCGACCGCCGGCGTGACGACATATACGGGGGGTGATGCGGGAGTTGGTCCCGCCGACTCCCATCCGAACACCGACGCTGCCGCCGCGTCATTCGCGAGTACGGCGAGTCAGTTCGGCGTCTCGAACGCGATCACATTCGAAAGTCTCCCGCTGGGGACGCCTCAAGGCGGGGCTTCGCTCACCGTGGCCCCGGGCGTCGGCCTGACTCTCAACAACACCGACCAGACGGTAGTCGCCGGCTACCCTTTCGGGATCAGCAACGCGAGCCCAAATCCAATCACCGGAGGCTACAACACCACGCCCGGTGGCTCGCAGTTCGTCGAATTCGTGCCGAGTCTCTCGGGAGGGACAGCCTCGCTGGTCTTCTCCTTCGACTCCCCGATCCAGGGATTTGGGGTCAACCTCACCGGCCTGGGTAACATCCCCGGCGACATCCATCTGGTTTTCGACGACGACGGCACCCCTCATGACATCCCGATCACGGGGGACGTCACGGGGGGCATCCTCTTCATCGGGTTCACCGACCCCGGCGCGTCGATCACGAAGATCACGATCGAGGAACGCAACGTCCTGCCGAATCGGCGCGATGCCTTCGGTGTCGACGACGTCCAATACGTCCGAGCCGTTCCCGAGCCCGCGTCCGCGACGCTCCTGGCCGTCGGCCTCTTCGGACTGGCGGCCCTCACCCGCTCGAGACGTCGCCGCCGACGCGATGCCGAGCAATAGACTCGGCGGCTGGTAGAATGGCTCGGAGCTCGCGACCCTCCAGCCAGGAGCCCTAGCCGATCGCTCGCCACCTCGAAGGTCCCGCCCCATGGATTCGCTCGATGCCGATCGGAACCTGCTGTTCGGCCTCCTTGCGCACAAAATGGGGTTCCTCAGTCGCAAGTCGCTCCACGCCGCGTTGCATTCCTGGGCGACCGAGAAAGACCGGCCGCTCCGCGAACTCCTCGTGGGCCATGGGTCGCTGAACGGCGACCAATTACGTCAGGTCGCCGAAGCCTTCACAACGCTGATGGAACGCCACCAAGGCGACCCCCGCACAAGTCTCACGTCGATCGGCCCCGTTGAGCCTGCTTTAAGACTCCTGGCCGACCAGGGGATCGACGCCGAGTTGACCCGAGCCAATAACCCTCGGCGTGAAAGCTCGAATGCGACCTTGGCGAACGGGACGTCCGGTCCGGACGCCACCGTGGCCGACGCGGCCCATTGCCCGGACGCGACCTTGGCCGACGAGACGCCTTGCCCGGACGCGACCGCAGTTCTCCAGTCGTCACCAACCGCCGGCCCGATGCGCCCCGAGCCCGCGACCGGTGGCCCGACCACGCTGCTGGACCCTACCTGCGACCCCGACGCAACAGGGGCCTATGTCGACCAGACGACCTTTCCCGACACGCCCCCCCGTTCCGGCGACGTGCTCGAGGAGACGAGAGACTCCGAAGGCCTGTCAAGCCTCGGCTCGTTCCCTCCTTGGTCAGGGCCGTCGTCGGGGGTGAGCAGCGGGCTCGGCGGCCAGCGATATCGGACACTCCGCCCCCATGCCAAAGGAGGTCTCGGCGAGGTCTTCGTCGCATTCGACGAGGAGCTCGGACGTGAGGTGGCGCTGAAGGAGATCCAGGCGAAGTACGCGGACCGCCTCGACAGCCGTTCGCGGTTCCTGCTCGAGGCCGAAGTGACAGGAGGCCTCGAACATCCGGGAATCGTCCCGGTCTATGGCCTGGGGCGTTATCCCGACGGCCGGCCCTATTATGCCATGCGGTTTATCCGCGGCCGCTCCCTGACCGAAGCGATCAATGCCTTTCATTCCTCGCTCGGGCCGGGCCAAAGCTTGAGGGCGCGCGAGGTCGACCTGCGTCAACTCCTCGGCCGGTTTATCGACGTCTGCGACGCCATGGCCTACGCCCATTCCCGGGGCATTCTCCACCGCGACATCAAGCCCGACAACATCATGCTCGGCTCGTTCGGCGAGACGCTCCTCGTCGATTGGGGGCTGGCAAAGGCCCTCGACCGCCCCGATAGCGAGGAGATCGAGGGACTGGCACCGCTCCGCCCCCTCTCCTCGAGCGGGAATAGCGAGACGCACTACGGCTCAACGATCGGCACGCCCCACTACATGAGTCCGGAGCAGGCGGACGGACGACTTGACGCCCTCGGCCCTGCTAGCGACGTCTACAGCCTCGGCGCGACCCTCTACTGCCTACTCGTCGGTCGGACCCCGTTCCGCGAGAAATCCGTGACGGCCCTCCTCGCCAAGGTCAAGTCCGGCGACTTTCCGTCCCCCCGAGAGGCCAACCGAGGCGTCCCCGCGGCCTTGAGTGCCCTCTGCGTCAAGGCGATGGCGAATCGTCCGGAGGATCGATATCCCACGTCGCGTGCATTGGCCGCCGACGTTGAACACTGGCTGGCCGACGAGCCAGTCACCGCCTACCGCGAACCCTTCCCAACGCGATGCGCCCGTTGGGCGAAGCGGCACAAAACGTTGGTCACCACTTCGGTGGCACTGATGGTCTTGGCGACGTCGGCGCTCGCCATCGGCGCCGTGCTCATCAATCGCGAGAAACGACGGACCGAGGCCAACTTCCAACTCGCCCGCGCCGCCGTCGATCAAATGCTCACCCAACTGGGCCAGGTCGATCTCGCCGACATTCCCCAGATGGAACCGGTGCGAAAACGGATGCTGGGTGAGGCGCTCGCCTTCTACCAGACGTTTCTCAAGACACATGGTGACGACCGGACAATCCGTCGGGAAACCGCCCGCGCGAACCTACGGCTGGGCGACATCGAGGAGATGCTCGGCGACTACGACGACGCCGAGAGGGCCTACGTGCGGGCGGTCGGCCTGCTCGTCCCGTTGAATGCCAGCCAGCCCAATGCGATCGATCTCCGTCGCGACCTGGCCCGCACTCGCCATAACCTCGGGATCCTCCTGCGGAAATCCAACCGCTTCCGCGAAGCCGAGGCGTCCTTCCGAGACGCCCTCCGAATCCGCAAAGGGTTGATCGCCGAGGCCGGTGCCACCGCCGACGACCGCGCGTCCGAAAAGAATACCGTGTATCACCTGGGAGCCCTCCTCGCCAGGCTGGGCGCCTCTCGGCAGGAAGTCGAGACCGCCTATCGCGAGGCGATCGACGAACAAAAGGCGCTCGCAGCCGACGACCCGAGCCGGCCCCAGCATCGAAGCGAGCTCGCGCGTTACCTCAACAACCAGGGGATCCTCCTCGCACGGAACGAGCCCCAGTCTGCGGAAAAGGTATATCGCGAGGCCCTGGGGATCCAGGAAGAGCTGGCGCAGCGCTCCCCGACCGTGACCGCCTTCCAATGGCAACTGGCCAGGACCTTGAGCAACCTCGGGACCCCACTCGAGTTCGACAAACAATTCGACCAGGCGGCCGACACCTATCGCGAAGCCCTCGATCGGCTCAAGCGGCTGGCCGACGACTATCCGACAGTTCCTGACTATCAGAGCGAACTCGCCGTCGTCAGCAGCAACCTGGCCATGGCTCTCCGCCGGATCAAGAAAGGGAACCCGGAGTCGGAACAACTCCTCCGGTCCGCACTACGCATTGGCACGACGCTCCTTGCCCGGTTTCCGCATCGTCCCGACTATCGCTGGAAGTCCGCCCTGACGCGCCGAAGTCTAGGGATCCTGCTCGCCGACAGCGGACACAAGGCGGAAGCGGAGTCGAGCTTCCGCGCATCGCTCGAGACTTTTCGGGAGTTGGTCCGGGACCATCCTGAGGTCCCCGAGTACCGCAGCGAGTTGGGGCTTTCTCTCGACAACCTGAGCCTACTCCTCGACGCCCAAGGCAAGGTCCTCGACGCCTCACGACTTGTCGAGGAGGCGATCATTCACCAACGGGCCGCGATGCGGTCGGGCATGCGGAACGTCTACTTCCGCCAATACCTCCTCACCGACTATCAATACCTCGAGAGGATGGCGGGCTTCCTCCGGGACGCGACGCAATGCGCCTCGGCAGGCGCGAACCTCGCTCGCGACCTGCCCGACGACCCCGCCGCCAATTTTCAGGCCGCTCGGCTGTTCGCCAGGGCTGCCACCCTCGACGGTCGCCTTGCGGTCGACCAGCAGAAGCGTCGATCAGAGCCCGCTGCTGACCGGGCCGTGGCGCTTCTCAAGAAAGCGGGGGCACAAGGGTTCAACTCCGCCAAATCGCTCGAAGACCCCGTCTTCGATGTGATCCGGGATCGTCGGGATTTTCAACAGATCGGGTCCTCCCTCGGTGCGAATCCGAGGCCGGCTTGACGGTCCTGACAAGGCCCCTAGGTCAAGCCTGACCTCAGGTGGGTTATGCAGAGTCGGCTTCTCGAGGAGAGTCTGGGGACATCAATAACACCCCGAAGTGCCCTCTTCCGAGGTGTTCGAAACCCGGCGGTCACGATGAGCCGGGATTCGGAACGCATCGTCGATAGTGCCGAATTCAGAAACGGGCCGATTCCTGGAAGAGGCGATCGTTGATCCTTGTCAGCTCGATGTCGGTCCGATTCGCGAATACGATCGCCCCCACTCCGTCCGACGACCGGAATGACATGTTTGTCCGGATCCCGGGATCGCTGCCGTTATGGAACCAGTGCTCCTGGCCGTTTACGGGCAGCATCACCCAGCACAGCCCCTGATAAGTAGGGGTCGGGTTCTGTCGAGTGAGCATCAATCGGACGGTCTCGGGCTCGAGGATTCGCTTCCCGCCAAATTGCCCTTGATTGATATAGGCGAGCAGGAATCGCGCCAACTGCGTGACACTCGTGCGGAGCGAGCCGTCGGGGTAATTCGGGAAGCTGTAGGCGCAGAGCGGCTGAAAGACCCCTCGCACGGGATCGCTTTCGACCTCGCCGGCCAAGATCCCGAACTTGCGGTAGACCTCGATGTCTTCGTCGGTCTTCTTGGGGATCACGGGCACGTAAGGCACAGCGTGGGCCCCTGCGGCGAGCCCTGACACCATCCAACCCGTAGTCGACATCCCCAACGGATCGAAGATCGACGTCTTGGTAAACTCGGCAAACGATTGGCCCGAGAGTCGTTCCACCAGATAGCCGATCAGGCCGAATCCCACGTTGGAATACCGATATTTTTCGCCCGGCTTCCAAGGGTGGAAATTCTTCTCTTTCTGATAGTATCGTCCATCGGTGGTGAAATAGTCTTTGATCCAAGACTCCAGCGACATGACCGGATCGCCGCACGCGTAGCTCTCGCCATAGGCGGGGCTGTCCGCAATGCTCGAGCGATGCGTCAGCAGGTCTCGGAATGAGATGACCTCGTCGGGATAGGCGGGGTTCCTTACGGGAAAGGGCAGGTATCGGCCGACATCGTCGTCCAGGTCGAACTTGCCCTTCTCCCAGAGTTGCATGGCGGCCGTCGCCGTCACCGTCTTCGAGATCGAGCCGATGTTCTGGATGGACCGTTCGGGATCCATCGCAACTCGCCGCTTGATGTCGGCCCAACCATAGCCTTTCGACCAGACGACCTTGCCAGACTTCACGATGCAGGCCGCCAGACCGGGAATCCGGTTCGCCAACATCTCGGCCTCGAGGAAATCGTCAAGTGAATCGCCGGACGCTTCGGCGCGAAGTGAGCCGGTTTCAAGAGCCAGGGCCATCAGGCCCCCGCCCCCGTGCTGGAGGAATTTACGCCGCGAATATCCAATCATTGGGCGACTCCGTATCCCGATCCTGTCCGTGACCAGGATCTCGATCCTTGGAAACGTAGAGCCATTCGTCAGCCGGCGTCGTTTCTTTCGATCCGACTCGAAAACGAGTGCGTCACGGGAAGCCGGGTTCCTTGACAGGAGAAGGCCGAGCCTCCGACTGGAGACTTGACCTTACGAGAAATCCCCAGAGTGCTTCGTCCAACCACCAGGCCAATTTCGGATTTGTATTGGATGTCGCCCGTTGACGAAACTCGTTCGAGACTGCACGAACAACATTCTACGATTGCCGCAGAATTGGCATTTTCTTCAAGAATTTTTACACAACAAAACAATCATTAACAATGCATCTTCATATCAGGAGATTGCGCTTATCATGTTCGCGATCGATGCTGGGGTGTGCTGCCAGTGTGGCCCCGTAGGGCGCCTTTACGGGGCTCGAGCGGGATCTGAGCAGAGGATCGCGTCGCTCCACCCCACACGGCAGGCCCGCTTGCGAGCGGCAATTCGGCCTCGAGGTGGGAGCAGTCGCCGAGGGAGGTTGGCTTTTCGCCCGCGGGACGATGCAGGACGCCCAGGACTGGGCAGAACCCGGCTCGACATGTGGGGTCGAGGTTCTATTGTCCCGCAATCGGGGGCGTTGCTCCCGCCTGCAGCCCAGCCATCGGGCCGTAGTAGACGTTGAGCAGGGCGAGGGCCTCGACGTCGAATGGATGAGGCCCCGTCACAGGGAACGCACAGCAGAGTGACGCAATCACGCGTTTGCGGAAGACGAAGCTCGTGCCGACCGTCATGTCGAGGACATCAGGCGTTCCGGCAGGGTCGTTCGGCCGGAACAGTCCTCGGTGGTTGAGCGGGTCGCTCAGGTGGAATTCGAGGGTGGGGATGATCGCGGAGAGGCAGGCGGACGGGTCGGCACTCCGGTAGGCGTAGTATCCGATCGCGGCATCGTTGTACCACATGGTGACGTCACGCGAGTCGGTCGGGACGTCGATCGCCGTGAAGCCCTGCAAGAAGAACTTGCCTCGGTGGACGATGTATCCGACGAACGGTTGGAACTGCGCGTCGTGGAACCCGTTCGCGCCGGGCGCCCCGGCGAACGACGTGGGGCCGTTCGGGACGGTGATCGCCAGGCCACCGGAGACGAGATTGCCCGCTTTTCGATTCGCCCAGAGCACATATTTCGAGAAGATCGTCATGTTCCCGACGGCCGTGTTATTCCCCGCGAGCGTCGCGTCGTGGCTCTCGGTCCAGAGGGTGTTGATCGGGAGGCGGATCCCGATCGACGCATTCCCTTGCAGGAACGTCTTCTCGACCCCGAGCAGTTGCCGGTAGGCCTGCATACTACTGACGATCGACCCGGCACGACGATTAGCCTCGCCGCCGAGGTTATTGAAATAGTCGAACGTGTAGAAGAATCGATCCTGGGGCATCGGGCTCTGGTTGTCGGCCACCTTGAAGCCGCGAGCCCAGGGGACGAACGCCGTCGTCCGGTTGTTCCTCGCCGAGTAAGGGGAGGGGGGTGTCGGCGGCTGGCCCGGGACCGGCGCTTGCGGTATCGGCGGTGCGCCGGTGATGGCCAACCTATGGATCATCGCGGGAGCCTGGTCGCCGAGCATCACCGGCGAGTAGTTGAAACCGGCCTCGGCCGCCCCAGAGCCGCTCGAGTCTCCTGCGAGGTTCGACGCAGGAGCCCGGGCGAAGGGGTCGTCCGTCGAAGTATCCGAGGTTGTCGGGGCCGAGGCGACGGCAGAGGGATTCGGCTCGGCCGGCGCGGTCGTCTCTCCCGGCGGCGTGGTGGCCGGAGGGGATGCGTTGTCGGCCGGTACGGGCGAAGGCGTCGGTCTCGACGCCGGCGGTGTGGTCGTCGGGGCGGACAACGGTCCAGGGGTTGGTGGCAAGAACCGTACCCTCGGACCCTCGGTCGCACTCGACGGAGGGGGGTTGCCGGCGGGAACCCTCGGCCTCGGCACACTCGGGATCACGGGCGCCTGAATGCGCTGGACATCGTCATCGAGGGTCGGGATCTCGGTCGGAATCAAGAACGTGGCTTTCGGCCCGCCCTTGCGGAAATTCGACCGAGCGCCCGGACTCACGGGTTTCGATTTCGTGGCCGATTCCGACGCGTTCACGGCCTGGAGGGGGCCGACGACGAAGGAAACCTTGGGGCCTGAAGCCGGGACCAAGATCACGACATGGGGTCCCTTCTTCCCTGACGATGCCGGAGGGTCGGACGTCACCGGGCCCTGGAGCGGGGGCAGGGGTTCCGGCTCGACGGCGCGGACGACCGGGGCGGCCAGCATGGTCGCGCTTATCCAGAACAGCCGCCTTATGTGGATCGAGCTCATGTCCGTCCCCCCTGGCTGGGCCGATGTTCGCTCGCCGCCGAGCCCTTCGCTCGGTGGGACGTCGACTCCCGTCGTCGGGGTGAACTGTCCTGGATTAACACGCTGGCAAATCGAATCATCTTATTATCTATTTTACAATTCTCGTCTATCTCAAAAGGTCGCCTTATTGGGCCCCATTCGACCGAGTCCCGCCCCCACCGTTACCGAGGACGGCTACGTAGTCGCCCGCTGACCCACCGTCCCCGATCCTCAACGGATTGCCGTTCGAATCGGTCAGCCCGCGGGCTCCCGTGCCCACCACCCGAAGTTGGAAGGTCCGGGCCGCGTCGAGCGGGGCGACGAGGTTCAGGGTCACGCGATTGGTGGCCGCATCGTAGGTCGCCGAATTCAGGGGGATCGGCACCGCGCCCTGGCCGGTGAATCCCCCCGATCGGCCCGCGAGGCGAAGCCGATAGTTGCGGATGCTTTGTGCCCGCGAGGGGTCCAGTGGCTCGTCAAACGTGAGGACAACCGAGGTCACGACGGAGTTCGCGACCGTCGGGGTCACCTGCGTCACCACCGGCCCGTCGCCCAGGCTCTGACTTTGGATCGGGTTCTTGCTCTGGGACTGGCCCGAGGCCGAGCGTCGCGAAACCCTGGCCGATGAGCCCTGGAAATTATTGGCGACGTGGTTTCCCGCGATCAAGTTAGCGGCGTCCCCCGCCCCTCCGATCGTGTTCCCGACGGCACCGTCGAGGAAGAGGCCGAAGTCGTTGCCGAGACTGGGCTGGCCGTTGATGTTTGCCCCGATCAGGTTCCCCTGGACGATGTTGGCGGTCGAGCCACTCGGCGAGAACTGGACACCAACCAGACGGTTCCCCGAGATAACGTTCCGGGCTCCCGCAGTCGCGCCGCCGATTGTGTTGCCAACCGCCCGATTGAGGTAAACCCCGTCGTGGAGGTTGGGGACGGCCTTGAGTCCCGATCCATCCGTACCGATGAGGTTTCCCTCGACCGCGTTCCCCGAGGTGCCCTCGCCGTAGAGTTGGACTCCGACCCCGCCATTCCCGGAGATGACGTTTCCCGTTCCGGCGACATCCCCGCCGATGGTGTTACTCGGCGCACCGTTGACGAAGATGCCGTCGAACCTGTTCCCGAGGGCCCTCGAGCCGGCAAGATTGGTCCCGACCTGATTCCCCTCGATGAGGTTGCCCGACGCCGTGTTACCGACAATTCGAATCCCGGTGAGGCCATTCCCCGAGATGAGGTTTCCAAGGCTCGTGCTGTTACCGCCTATGGTGTTGTTGGCCGAGCCCTCGAGGTAGATGCCGTCGAGAGCATTCCCCAGCGAAGAAGCTCCGGAGATGTCGGTCCCGATCAGGTTTCCTTGCACGCGGTTGCCCGTCGCGACTTGCCCCGTGATCTGGACTCCGGCGCCATTGTTTCCCGAGATCACGTTCCGAGAACCCGAGCCGGAGCCCCCGAGCAGGGTGTTCGAGACGCCGTCAAGATAGACCCCCGCGCTCGCGTTGCCGAGCGACTTCTTGCCCGAGAGGTCGGTGCCGATCAGGTTCCCCGCGATCACATTCCCCGTCGACGAGGCCCCCGTGATCTGCACACCCGCGATCCCGTTCCCCGAGATCAGGTTGGCCGACGCCGGGTCGCTGCCGCCGATCGTGTTGTTGGCCGAACCGTCGATCTCGATTCCGTCGAATCTGTTACCTTGAGCCTTCTGACCGGAGAGGTCGGTGCCGATCCGGTCGCCGATGACCCGGTTGCCTCCACCTTGCTGGAGGAGGATCCCCGATCCCTGGAATCGGTTGATCGCCAGCCCTTCGACGAGGCTGCCGCCGGCGTTGATCGTCAGGCCGTCGACCTGGGTGCCGGCCGCCTCGCCGTCGATCTCGATCAACGGCGATCCCTGATAGCCGGGCTCGGTGGTTGCGTCGATGTTGACCGGGTCGGTGATCGTGGGAAGGGCCGAAAGGGGCTTGATCGTGAACGGCCCCGCCCCCGGGATGTCGAAGGTAATCGTGTCAGTCCCGGTGGTCGCGTTCGCCGAGAGAATCGCCTGGCGGAGTGAACCCTTGCCGCTGTCGTTCGTATTCGTGACGACCAGCGAGTTGGAGTTGACGATCGAGAGGGTCGCCAGACTCTGGTTCCCGAGCGAGCCACCTCCCGTCGGGTTGCCGAGCACAAGTCCGACCGTCTTGTCGGCGCCGAGGGACGAACTGGAGAGGATCGGGATCGTGAACGTCTGGCTGGACTGATTGGCCGCGAAGTTCAGCGTGCCCGAAACCGGGGTATAGTCGACCCCGGGTACGGCCGTGCCGCCCGAGGTGGAATAGGCGACTCCTACGTCGCTGGCGTTGCCGTTGGTGCGGGTCACGGTGATCGTCGCCGTTCCCGCATTCATCCCGACGCTGTAGGTCGGGGAGCTGAACTGGAGCGATCCGCCCTGGGAATTGTCGACGATCGTGCCGGTGCCCGTCCCGCGGTCGATCACCGCGTTCGTGGCGTTGGTGAGGTTGACGAGGAAGGTTTCCGGCGGCTTGACGTTCGTCCCGCCGATGATTGGCACGTCGATGGTTTGCGTCGTCTCGTCGGGCTGGTACGTCAACGTTCCGCTCACCGCCTGGTAGTCGACGCCGGCCTTGGCGGTCCCGTCGGCCGTACTATAGTCGACGGTGACAGGCTCCTCGATGTTCGGCGGGTCGAGCGTGACCGTGAAGATGGCGTCGGTCGTCCCAGAGGTTCCCTCGACGACGCTCACGTCGTTGATGGACAGGCCTGAGGCGGGGAGGATCGTCCCCGTGGCGACCCCTTGAGTCGGGTCGATGGTGTCGTTCTGAGGGTTGCTGAGAGCGATCGTGAACTGGTCGCTCGGCTTCGAGGGACGCCCGCCGATGATCGGGACCTCGAACGACTGGGTCGTCTCGCCCGGCGCGAAGGTCAAGGTGCCGCTCGCCGACCGGTAGTCGATACCCGAAAGGGCGGTACCGTCGGCGGTCCCATATTGGACCGAGACGGTATCGCTGCTTGGAGCGTCCAGCGTCACGGTGAACACCGCCTGGGCCGTCCCCGACGTCGGCTCGACGATGCTGACGTTCGCGATGCTCAGCGAGAGCAAGGTCCGGGACTCGCAACGTTCCCAGTGCTCTTGCGATCGTCGGCGCCTGGAGAGACGCACAGATGGCAAGTCCGGGGGACTGGAGTTCGACCTTTCGCGCCAAGAGCTGGATGTCATCATGAACTCGCCCGAGGTCGGTGATCGCGCACGCGACGTCGATAGGCCCATCGGCCAAAGCGAGGTCGGCACGCCCGCGGAGGGGTAGTGCTGTACTCATTACCGAAGTCAATCACCGCCGGGCCGATGCCGACACCCGGCGAACCTCGCGACCATCTCGAGACGCGGCCGTCGAGCGATTCACAACGGTGCAGGCCTTGAACGCCTCGCAAAAACGGGGTTGGGGTCGGAAATGGGTCGCTCCGACCGCCCAACCCTTCCCTGCCGATCGACTGTCAACCGCCCCGGGCTAAGCTTCCGTCGAGGTCGACGAGATTCCGGACGCAACAGCCGTCGCGATCCATTCCCGGCTGGGCCTTCGCATCCTCGAGTTTAGGAGCGAGCCACACCGTCCGATTCACGAATCAAAACCCAAAATACCCGAGAATACCGCCACGTCGGGGAGGCGGGTTCGTCTGGGACTGGTTCCGCAGATCCTGCCCTCGTCCGATCAACTCCTCTTGGGAGGGGATGACGGTGGGCTGCAGCTGATATGTATAATCTCGCTCGTCTCGAAACGTGTACGGTACCATGTTTTCCGTGAAGAACTCGGTGAGGTAGTTGTCCCACCACGGTGCCTTGATCGGCTGGATGATGGTCTGGGTCTCGTGTCCGTCGAGCATGAGCGTCACCTCGCGGTCGCCGTAGAAGGTGAAGCTCTTCGAAACGGGGGTCGGCCCGACTTCCTCGCCGTTGACGATGGCCAAGGCGCCCGGCGGGTTCGACCGGATCGTATATCGCCGTTCGACGCAGCCGGAAAGGCCGACGAGACTGACGAAAGTCAGCGCCAGAGCCAATCGGCGTCCCGGTTCGCGAAGCCTGACCATCCTGGGGCCTCCCCTATCACGGTCGAACACAGCCCGAGAGTGACCTCTCGACGCCGCGGCGATCGCGTCTGCCAGCGGGCGATTGCCCGCACTGCTCCGTGATTTCCGGGTTGTCTCCGGGGCGGAAGGCCGGAAAGAATCGGACCCGCTCCCGTCTCCGAGGTGATTGGCCGCGGATTCTAGCGAGTCGGGTCCAGGTGGGCAAGGCCGCTTGGCGCACCGAAGGCCGGGTGCGAAGATGTCTCCCTTCGTTCGAGGCCGGAGACCGACGCCCTCGCGTCGTTTCCGGCCAGGATCCAACACCGACGAACCACCACTCATGAACATCCAGTCGATCCTCCGGCCCCTTTCCGCCCTCGAGACCCCTTGGCTCGTCGTGGGCGTCTTCGACGACGGCCTCGAACCCCCGGCCTCGACGAAAGAATTGCCCCTGGGTGAGCGGGTGGGTCGACTGCTCTCGGTGAAGGAGATCTCCGGCGGGCTCGGCGAGACGACCGTGCTGCACGGCCCATTGAGCCCGGCCGAGGAAGGGGTGCTGGTCGTCGGGCTCGGACCTCGACGAAGCTTTGGCCCCGGAGCCGCGTTCTTGGCAGGGGTGGCCGCGGCCAAACGGCTCGCTTCGAAGCCGAGGGGGACCGTCGCGGTGGTCTTGCCCGATGAAGGTGAGACGGGAGACATCGCCTCCGCCCTGGTCGAGGGGCTCGTCGTCGGGACCCGAGGGCCGGGTCTGCGAAAATCCGAGCCCAACCGACATCCCTTCGAGACGCTCCAGGTCGTCGCCACGACTGACGCGGTCCCCGAGCAGGAGCTCGCTTCGGCCGTTGAGCGAGGGAGGGTCGTCGGCGAGGCCGTGAATCTGGCCAGAGACTTGATCAATACCCCGCCTTCGGAGAAGGCCCCCAAGGTCCTCGCCGAGCGAGCTCGCGAAGTCGCGACCGCCGCGGGCCTTGCGGTCACGGTCTGGGACGAGTCGAAGATCCGCGAGGAGCGCTTCGGCGGCCTGCTCGGCGTCGCGGCCGGCTCTGATGAGCCCCCAGCCTTCGTGCTCCTGGAGCATCGCCAGGGGGGCGATCGGCCCACCCTCGCTTTGGTCGGAAAAGGGGTCACCTTCGATTCGGGCGGCCTCTCGATCAAGCCGAGCGCGTCGATGGAGGACATGAAGTGCGACATGAGTGGCGCGGCCGTCGTGCTCGCCACGCTCCAGGCGGTCGCCCGTCTCAAGCTCCCCGTCAACCTCGTCGGCGCGATGGTCATGACCGAAAACATGACCGGCGGCCGCGCCATGAAGCTCGGCGACGTGCTTACGATGCGGAATGGCAAGACGGTCGAGGTCCTGAACACCGACGCGGAGGGGCGGCTGATCCTGGCCGATGCCCTCAGCTACGTCGCCGAGTCGAAACCCGCGCGGATCCTCGACCTCGCAACCTTGACCGGGGCCTGCATGGTCGCCCTCGGGACCAAGGTCGCCGGTCTCTTCAGCAATGACGACTCGTTCGCCGAAGCGGTCTCGGACGCGAGCCAACACACCGGCGAGCGCGTCTGGCGGCTCCCGCTCGACGACGATTACAAGGAGGCGCTCAAGAGCCAGGTGGCCGACCTCAAGAACGTGGGGGGCCGCTGGGGGGGAGCGGTTACCGCCGCCAAGTTCCTCGAGGCCTTCGTCGACGAGACCCCTTGGGTCCACCTCGACATCGCCGGGCCGAGTTGGGCCGACTCCGACGGTCCCGCTCGAGACTCGGGAGGAACCGGGTGCTTCGTGCGCACACTGGTCCGTCTCGTCGAGTCCTCTTGAGGCGACTCGCGTTGGTCGCTCGGATCGGGTCCAGGGAAGACGATTCGTCAGGAAGGTCTGCGGGGCACGACTCAGCCGGCGTGAGAGAGGCGGATTGCTAGGAGGCACTCGATCCGTCGGCTGTTAATGTCGAGGGCCTCGAGGATCTCGAAGACCTCTTCCATCGCCAACTCGTTATCGATGGCCCAGTTGAGGATGTCGAGATTCTCCCTGCCGGCCTTGAGCTGGCGGAGGATCTCGTCGATCAAGGGCGAGTCCTGGAACGCTCTCTGGAGCAGGCCGAAATCGTCGTGGTCGAGCTCGATCCAGAAGTTTCGGCCCTGGAGATGCTCGAGCCAACGATCGCGGAGAAAACCATTCCAGTGCTCGCGAATCCAGCATCGGATCGCCCACTCCCCGAGGTCGCGCCCGGCCTTTTCGCTCTCGATCCACTTGTGTCGCAAGGCTTCGAGGGCCCCGCTGTCGTGGACACTGAGCCGAACGCTGGGCCGGGGAGGGGCAGGAACGGGGGGACTACATCGAGACATCGAGACCTCCGCATGGATCGCAGTCTCGCCGAACGCCAACCAGGCCCTTGGATCCAAAGAGAAATCAATGGTCGAGGTCGAGCCGGACCGAGCTGAATACGAACAGGCCCACCCGCCATTGTTTTCGGTTCACGACCCTCGGCAATTTAACGTACCTGAGTCTTCACAGTCACCAGGAGGGATTTCTCCATGACTGTAATGGAAAATCGGGAATCCCGCAAGCCGGACCGTCGTGTCGTGTCGATCCAAAACGACATCCGAGCCTCGTGCTGGATTCCACAATCTCGTCACCAGCAAGTCTTTGGATCAAACTTGTGCTGGAACGATTTTATAGACCATTTTCCCCAGATTTCCCGACCCGCCTATTCGGAAAAACCAAACATACAGATTTCCAATGGCTTTAAAAGAAAGGGGATGTTGGAGAGAGTGTAGAATCGAGGGGGTTAGGCGTCGGCGTTGCCGAACCAGGCGAGCGATCGACCGATCATCGTGGCAGTCCCCGAGGCGCCGACCGCGAGCGGACCGAGGGGTCCTTCGACGACGGCTCGCCAACGGACTCGACCGGCGAGGTCGGTGCAAATGAGGTGGATCCCCTGCCTTGAGATCCGCCACGCATCGCCCTGGGGGCTGGCGCCGAAGACGTCGTTGGCGGAGTCGGAACTGCGGCCCTGGGCCCGAAGGTGACCCGCACCGTCGAAGGCGAGGGCCCGCCCGTCGGGTGCCGAGGTCAGGGCGATCGAGCCAAGTCGCACGAGTTGCCAACCCTCCCAGGGGATCGGCGCCTCCCAGACAACCCGGCCTCTCCGGTCGTGACCGCGCAGGACCTGGGCCCGTCGAGCCAGGGTGATCCATGTCACGTTCGACGGCGAACCGTCCGGCGCCTCCACCAGGCAAAGGGGATCGCCGGCCGCGCTCACCGGGATCTCAGTCGGAGTGCCCGCGGGGTCGAAGATCCGGAGCTTCCCGTCGTTGGTGCTGACCGCGGAGTATCCGTCGGGACCGATGGCGAGTTCTTCGACGGGGGAGGGGAGCGCCTGCTTCCAGACCCAACGTCCGGCGAGCGTCGCCCGGCCGACCCGGTCGCGTTCCTGCACGATTGCGAGACCGAACGTATCGGGACGGGCGGCGAGGTGCGTGACCTCGACCAGGCTCAGGTCGACGCGCTGGGCGGTGTTCCGCCTCGCGTCGAAAAGGACAATGGCCCGGTCGGTCGCGGCCGTGATCCAGCCGGGAGACGTCCGCAAGATCCGGCCCATCCCGAGGATATCGGGCGCCTGGCCAAGGTTCTGGCCATCGGCGGTGAACACCTGGAGGTGGTTCGAGTTGCTGAACAGGCCGACTCGAGGGGGGTCGTCGAGGACGGTCAAGACCGCGGTCTCCGCGCGTTCGTCGGTCGACGACACCACGGCCGTCCAATCGGGGGCCCGGACCGAGGCAGTCCCTCGGATCGCGACCGGCTGCGACGGGGCAGGGCGCGTCGACTCGGGCCGCTCGGACGGGTAGAGGTCGAGGCGGACGATCTCGCCGGTTGCATGCCCGTAGATCAGATAACGGCCGAGGGGGTCGGTCTCGAGGAACTGGACGGGACGGTTCAGGGCGGTCTTCCAACGGATGTTGCCGGCAGGCCCGAGGACCGCGAGTTCTCCCTCGACCGTCGAGACGGCGAACAAACGCCCGGCGAAGTCGGGGACGGCGTGGGCCGCGGTCCCGCCAAGATGGTAGGCCCCTTCGTTCTGGCCTCGGATGTCGAAGCGCTGGACGCCATGCGTGAAGCAACTGGCCAGGATCATTCCCCCGTCGCCGGTCGTGGCCAGCCGTCCGACGTTGGAGAGGACCGACTCTTGCCAGACGACTTCGGCGTCGAGCTTGCCGGAATCCCCGGGGCTCAGTTCGATGCCCACGAGCATCCCGTAGGTCGCCGCGGCCACGAGGAACGGTCGGTCGGGGACGAAGGCGATATGCGCGAGCGCCTGCATCGTCTCGAAGCGGCCAGCCTGCCGGCCCTGGCGGGTGAAGAGCTGCGTCAAGCTCAGGCGAGATCCGACCGCGACGTAACGGCCGTGGGGATCGATCGCGAGCGTCGACGACTCGGGAGGCGCCTGGCGGTCCGAGATCGATTCGAGGTCGGCACCGAACAGCCAGAGGCGGTTGCCCTCGCCGAGCAATGCGATGAGCGAGCCGTCATCGCTGATCGCCCCCGCGGAGATACGTCCCGGGGCGATCCCCGTCGATCGATGCTGGCCGAGGAGGTCGATCAAGTAGAGTTGATCTCGTTCGTCCCACGCCAGGATCGTCCCGGCCTCACGCGCCAACGCCAAGCCTTTGAGCGGGGCGTCGGTCAAGACGGTCCAGGCCGGCTCGGGTTCGAGACGGGACGGTTGTCGACCCGTGGATGAGGCCATCATCGGTCCTTCGCGCGGGTTCGTTCGAGGGTTCAACGACGTGACGTCGGGCCGCCGTCGACACATCGACACGGCGTCCGTCGCGGTCGATCGAGACGCTCGGGTTTCGGTTCCCGAACGCTCTCAAGGTCGTGTGTGGTGCGGCCATTCGAAACGCAAAGAGAGTTGACGGTCGGCCAGGCCCACCGTCAACCCCTTCGTCGGATCCTCATCATCGAGACGCGTTCAGACTCTTGCGGACATGAAGGATCGCCTGCTCGAGCACGGGGTCGTGCTCGGGATCGCCGAAGGCGAGGTCGGCGGCAGTCTCATCACGCTCGTCGCCGGCCTTGGTCTCGGCGGGCTTGGCATCGACCCGGATCGCGATGTGGGGCTCGACCCCTTGCTCGCTGTAAGGACGGTCGTTCGGCGAGTAGAACTTGGCCGTCGTGAGCTTCAAGCCCGCGGGTGCCGAACGGAGGGAGAAGATGCTCTGGACCGACCCTTTGCCGTAACTCCGCTGCCCCATGACGACAGCCCGATTGTGGTCCTTGAGGGCTCCGGCGAGGATTTCGCTGGCACTCGCGCTATCGCGGTCGATCAGTACGGTCATGGGCATGGTCCAAAGGGCCTTCGACCGGGCCCGATAGATCTGGGTCTGCCCGGCCGCGCGCCCTCGAGTGGAGACGATAACCCCGCGATCGATGAACTTCTCGGCGATGTCCACGGCCACATTCAGCAAGCCGCCCGGGTTACCTCGGAGGTCGAGGACCAGGGACTTCATCCCTTGACGCTTGAGCGAGGCGACCGCCTTGTCGAGTTCCTCGGCCGAGTTCTTCTGGAACCCGGTGAGCTGGATGTAACCGATTCCCCCCGCTTGGTCGACGATCTTCGCCTGAGCGACGCTCTCGACTTCGACGTGGCGTCGGATGATCTTGAAACCCTGCGAGCTCCCATCGGAGTGGAGCACGGTGAGGTCGATCGCGGTCCCTTCTGACCCCTGGAGCCGCCCCGCCGCCTCGTCGAGGCTGAGCCCCCGGACGGGCTGACCGGCCACCTTGATGATCTGATCACCGACCTTCAGACCGGCTTCCCAGGCCGGTCCGCGCCGGATCACACCGACGAGACGGAGACCCTCCGTATCGAGCTTCAGCTCAATGCCGAGACCGACGAAGTTGCCGTCGATCATCGCGTAGAGATCCTCGAGCTTGTCGGGCGTCAGGTAGCTTGTGTAGTCGTCGAGCACGTCGCACGCGCCGTAGGTGAACTCGAGGATCACCGGGGCGGGTCCCATCCGGAGCGTCTGGGCAGCCTGTCCGCAGACCGCGAGCACGAGCCACTGGGCGGCCGCCCGGTCGGGCACCTTTAGCCCGTCTCGACGGGCGCGGAGCATGTTGCGAAGCTTGGAAACTTCTTCAGGCGACGCGGCCAAGGCGTTCAACCGGAGGAACTCGGGGTCACGCAGGGCGACTTCGAGGTTATCCAGGCCCCGACGGAGCAACGGTTCGAACGGCACCGGGTCGACGTAATGCGACTCGATCCGTTCGAGCAGCTCGTCGTAAAGCCCGAGCGCCTTGTCCTGGGGAAGCCGGAGCAGGACGTTGCGGAAGCTCTGGTCCTGGTAACGGCGAACCAGTCGGTAGTGGATCTCGCACAACCGACGTCTATGACTGAACTCGACGTGGCTCGGCCACTGATCGAGGGCTTCTTCATAGGTCCGGATCGCCGCCTGCCAGTTCCGCTTCCGCTCGAGGTCGAGCGCCCGCTGGAAGATCACTTCCGGGGTGCTGGCCGGCTCGACTGTTGCGGTCGGGGGGGCCGTGACAGGAGGCTGGAGTGGGGGGTCGGCCAGGGCCCACGAGGACAGGCCCGGCAATGCCAAGGCGATGGAGAGTAGCCATGCTGCTCGGCTCAAGACCAGGGATCGCATCGCCTTCGATCCTCCCACTGCGGAGCGCAACGAGTGGGATCGCGTACGGCTTTCGACAGGACGAAGCTGGCTCGAGCCATCGGCCATGTGTCCTCATCGCGACATGGGGACATGTCACGAGTTGACCTCGCCAATTCGTTCGAGAGTTCAGACCGTTATCGAGGCCGCTGCAATCCGACCGCACACCGCTCCATGGTTGCTATTCGATGGAGTTGCTCAAGTAAGGCGGGCGCGACGGGGGGAAAGGAATGGGCGGGGGAACCCTCGGGCCTCTCCTCGTCGGTCCGGAAAGGGGGTGTCCGAACTCCGTCGGGCCCCCGTTCGATTCCAATTATAACACACGAGGTGGCCCGGCAAGGCTGCCCCATACGCTTTGAAAATTCTCCCCAAAGTTTGAAGCGAATTTCGACGAAAGCCTCCGACCTGGGCCGCAATCGGCCATTTTTTCCACGCCGATCGGGAGACCGAGCGACACGACACCTGGACCGACGCGCCGGATTGCTTCGCACTCGACACGCGTGCTAGTCTCTTGGAGCCCCTTCGGACCTCGAAGACCGAGGTCCGTTACATTGCGAACAGGTACTCTTTTGAACATGGGACGTCCCCGAGCGATCGCAACCTCCTGCGCGGCGACCGTCGTGGTCGCGAGCCTCATCGCCGGCTGCGAACGAGGCAACACTTATGTACCGCCGCCTCCACCCGAGGTGACCGTCAGCGTCCCGTTGCGGAAGTCGGTGACCAACTACCTCCAGTACACGGGCACGACCAAGGCCGTGGAGACCGTCGACCTCCGCGCCCGGGTCAAAGGCTTCCTCAAAGAGAAGCACTTCCAGGCCGGTGCGGACGTCAAGGCGGGCCAGTTGCTCTTCGTGATCGAGGAGGAACCCTTCCAGGCGACGCTCGAGGAGGCGAAGGCGAATCGGGCGGCGGCCGATTCGAAGCTGAAGACGGCCGAGCAGTCGAAGCGCCGCGAGGTCGCGACCGCGAAGCTCGCTTACGACCAGGCCCTTTACCTCCTCGCCAAGGTCGAGGAGACTCGCCAGCGGAACCTCTTTTCTCGCAATGCGTCGTCCCGCGAAGATCTCGACAAGGCCCAGGCCGAACTCAAGAAGGACGCCGCCCAAGTCGAGTCGGATCGGGCCGACCTCGAACAGGCCCAGGCCGACTACGAGACAAACATCCTCTCGGCCAAGGCGAACGTCGAGGCCACCAAGGCCGAGGTCCGCAACGCCGAGATCGACCTCAGCTATTGCCGCGTCTTCGCCCCCATCGACGGGAGGATCAGCCGCAACCTCGTCGACGTCGGCAACCTCGTCGGAGACGGGCAGGCGACGGTGGTGGCGACGATCCTCAAAGAAGACCCGATCTACGCCTACATGAGCGTCAGCGAGGCCGACCTCCTCCGTTTTCGGGAGCAGGTCCGGCAGGGGACCCGAGTCGACTACCGCACAGGCAATGTTCCGCTCGACCTCGGGCTCGCGAACGAGGAGGGCTTTCCCCACAAGGGACGGGTCGAGTACACCGACCCTGGCGTCGACCCCGGCAGCGGCACGGTCACGGCCCGAGGCCTCTTCCCGAACGTCGACCACCAGATCATCTCCGGCCTCTTCGTCCGGATTCGCGTCGCGCTCGAGGAACGGAAGGACGCGTTGCTCGTCCCCGAACGAGCCCTCGGCGCCGACCAAGTGGGGACGTTCGTCCTCGTCGTCGACAAGAACAACGTGGTGGAGCGACGCCCCGTCAAGGTCGGGGCCGCGGTCGACGGGATGCGTGTGGTCGAGGAAAACTTGAAAGCCGACGACCTCATCGTCGTGAACGGCCTCCAACGTGCGAGGCCCGACGCGAAGGTCAACCCGCGCCGGGTCGACCCGGGGACGACGACATCCGCCGACCTCAAGCCGTCGTCGACTCCTCTGTCCTCGTCCAATGCGGCGGCCGCCTCGCCCGCGATCAAGTCCACCGAAGGGGCAACGACGACCCCGACCACGACCACGACCTCGCCGTCGATGAAGACCTCACATCCCTGATCTCGACCGAGCGCCCACCGATGTTTTCCCGCTTCTTCATCGAGCGGCCGATCTTCGCCAACGTGATCGCCTTCGTGACGGTCCTCGTCGGAGTCGTCACGCTGTTCGTCCTGCCGATCGAACAGTATCCGCAGATCACGCCGCCGACCGTGCAAGTCTCGACGACGTACCCCGGCGCCGACGCCCAGGTCCTCTCCGACACCGTCGCCTCGCCCATCGAGCAGGAAGTCAACGGGGTCGAGGGGATGCTCTACATGTCCTCCACCTGCGCGAGCAACGGGTCGTACAACCTGACCGTCACCTTCGAGGTGGGAACGAACCTCGACATGGCGCAGGTCCTCGTGCAGAACCGCGTCGCAATCGCCGAGCCGAGGCTCCCGGAGGACGTCCAGCGCCAGGGGATCACGACCAAGAAGAAGTCGACGAGCATCATCATGGTCGTCGCCCTTACCTCGGCCGACGCCCAGCACGACGGACTCTTCCTGAGCAACTTCGCGACCTTGCGGGTCAAGGACGTGTTGAGCCGAATCAAAGGTGTCGGCGACATCAACGTCTTCGGCAGTAGCACTTACGGCATGCGGGTCTGGCTCGACCCCGACAAGCTCCGCGCCCGCAACTTGACGACCCTGGACGTACTCAATTCGATCCGAGAGCAGAACGTCCAGGTCGCCGCGGGCCAGATCGGCCAGCCCCCGACGCCGAGCGATCAGAACTTCCAGCTCACCGTCACCACGCTGGGGAGACTCGCGGACCCCGAGAAGTTCGGCGACATCATCATCAAGTCCGACCGCACCGGCGACCAGGCCATCTCGGCCCGGCAGACCCGGATCCGGGACGTGGCCCGCGTCGAGCTCGGCGGCCAGACCTACGACCAGTGGTGCGACGTCGGCGGCAAGACGGCCGCGGGGATCGCCGTCTATCAACTCCCGGGCGCGAACGCGCTCGACGTGGCCAAAAAAGTCCGGGCCGCGATGGAGAACCTCAAGAAGTCGTTCCCCAAAGGACTTGAATACTCGATCCCCTTCAATACCACGGTCTTCGTCGAAGAGTCGATTTCGGAGGTCTACAAGACCCTGTTCGAGGCCGGCGTCCTCGTCTTGATCGTGATCCTGCTCTTTCTCCAGGACTGGCGGGCGACCCTCGTCCCCGCCACGACCGTCCCCGTCACCATCATCGGCGCCTTCGCGGCGATGGCGATGCTCGGGTTCAGCGTCAACATGCTGACGTTGTTCGGTCTCGTGCTGGCGATCGGCATCGTCGTCGACGACGCCATCGTCATCGTCGAGAACGCCGCCCACCACATCGACCACGACGGCCTCCCCCCGAAAGAGGCGACGATCAAGGCGATGAGCGAGGTGATCGGACCGGTCATCGGGATCACCCTCGTCCTGATGTCGGTCTTCCTCCCCACGGCGTTCCTCGGCGGGATCACCGGCCAGCTCTATCGCCAGTTCGCCCTCACGATCGCCGCCACGGCCGCCATCAGTGCGATCAATGCCGTGACGCTCAAGCCCGCCCAGTGCGCCACCTATCTCCGGCCGTCCCCCGAACGCCGCAACGCCTTCTTCCGAGGGTTCAACGCGGTTTACGACCGATTCGAGGGGGCCTATGCTTCGATCGTCGGGACTCTCGTCCGCCTCAAGTTCCTCATGATGGTCGCCTTCATGGGACTCGTGGCGCTGACCGGCTGGTGGTTTACGCAGCTCCCCACCGGCTTCCTACCGACCGAGGATCAAGGGTACGCCATCGTGGGCGTACAACTCCCCGACGCGGCCTCGCAGTCCAGGACTCGAGTGGTGGTCGACCGGATCGAGTCGATCCTGAAGAAGACCCCGGGGGTGTCGACCTGGGTCCAGATCGGCGGCAACTCGATCCTCGACGCGACCGTGGCCTCCAACGCGGCCACGTTCTATGTCGTCTGGAAACCCTGGGAGGAACGCACCGGAGCCGGCGAGGATCAGGCCTCGATCCTCGCAAGACTTCGCAAGGACTTCTCCGCCATCCAGGATGCGATCATCTTCGCCTTCGCACCCCCGGCCATCCAGGGGCTCGGCGTCGCCGGCGGCTTCCAGCTCCAGCTCGAAGATCGCGGCGGAGTCGGGCTCTCCGAGCTGCAAGAAGTCACCGACGAGATGATCGCCGACGGCAACTCGCAGACCGGACTTCGGGCATTGAACACGACGTTCCGCGCCCGGGTCCCCCAGCTTTATGCCGACATCGACCGGGTCAAGGCGAAGAACCTCGATATCCCCCTCGAAGTCGTCTTCGGGGCGCTGCAATCCGCGCTCGGGTCGAGCTACGTCAACGACTTCAACAAGTACGGCCGCACGTATCAGGTTCGCGTCCAGGCCGACGAGAGGTTTCGGATGAAACCCGAGGACATCGGAAGGCTCGAAGTGCGGAACCTGAAAGGGATGATGATCCCGTTGAGCACGATCGTCGACGTCAAAGACGCCCTCGGCCCGCAGATCATCACCCGGTACAACCTCTATCCCTCCTCAACGATCAACGGCGAGGCCGCCCCCGGGTTCAGCTCGGGTCAAGCGCTGAAGCTCATGGAGCAGATGGCCGAGAGCAAACTGAGCACGGCCATGGATTACGAGTGGACGGCGATGTCGTACCAGGAAAAGCAGGTCGGCTCGCAGGCGATCTACGTCTTCGCCCTCGCGATCCTCCTCGTTTACCTGGTCCTCGCGGGCCAGTACGAGAGCTGGATCCTCCCGATCGCGGTCATCCTGGTCGTCCCCCTGGCGCTCCTCGGGACGGTGGCCGCGGTCTCGATCCGGGGGATGGACAATAACATCTACACACAAATCGGTATCGTGCTCATCATCGCCCTGGCGAGCAAGAACGCGATCCTGATCGTCGAGTTCGCCCGCGACCTCCGGGCGCAAGGGCTCGGGATTGCCGAGGCGGCGGTCCGTTCGGCCCGCCTGCGATTCCGCCCGATCTTGATGACGTCTTTCGCGTTCATCCTGGGCATCGTCCCCCTCGTCAACGCCGAAGGGGCGGGCGCCGCCAGCCGGCGAGCCCTGGGAACCGCCGTCTTCGGCGGGATGCTCGCGGCGACGTTCCTCGCGATCTTCTTCGTCCCGATCTTCTTCGTCATCGTCCAGGGCTTTATCGAGCGAGGCCGGCCCTCACCGCCGTTCGCGTCCGACTCGGCCACGGATCTTGACGGGATGGTTGCCGAGTCGTGACCCTGGACTTGGCCCTACCAAAGTTCCTCGGCACGCTTTCGCTCAGGATCTCGGTGCGTGCTGGACGTGCCTCGGGAGATGGATGGTGAATCGAGTGCCGGCGCCGACGCGGCTGGTGACGTTGACCTGGCCGCCGATCGACTGGACGAGGTGCTTGACGATCGAGAGGCCAAGGCCCGTCCCCCCGAGCTCCCGGCTCCTCGCCTTGTCCACTCGGTAGAACCGTTCGAAGACTCGAGGGAGGTCGTCGCGAGGGATTCCGATCCCGGTATCCGCCACTTCGATCGTCACGTCGTCGGCGAGCTGACAGATCACGCTGACCTTGCCCCCTTCGGGGGTGTACTTGATCGCGTTGTCGATGAGGTTGTCCAGGATCTGCCGGATCGCTTCTTCGTCCGCGAGGACCAGGGTCTGATCGTTGAGCTGGCCGAGGTCCAGGGTGAGGGATAGCCCCTTGGCGTCGGCCCGGTCTCGGTGCGAGCCGACGCACGAACCGACCAGTGGGGCAAGCGCAAGCGGGCCATGGTCGAAGAGTTCTTGCCCAGACTCGAGTCGGGCCAGGCTCAGGAGGTCGAGGATGAGTTGGTTAAGCCGCTCGGCCTGCTCCTCGATCCGATTCAGGTAGCGAACGTTGACGGTCTCGTCGGTCAGGGCCCAATCGAGGAGGGTTTCGGTATAGGCCTTGATCGAGGCAAGCGGCGTCTTGAGCTCGTGAGAGACGTTCGCGACGAAGTCCTGCCGCATCCGTTCGAGCCGCCTCAGCTCGGTCACGTCGTGGAAGACGATCACGGCACCCGGCGGCGGGCCGGGCAGGGGGGTGCCGTACACCGCCAGGACGCTCGGGTGCAATCGGAGCAGCGGCTCGCGACTCGCCAGGGCGATCTCACCTTGATAGGGGCCTGGCGACGCGAGCGTCGCCTCGACCGCCTCCTGGACCTGGGGGCTGCGGATCAACTCGGGGATGAGCCGGCCGACGGATGCGGCGTCGAAACCGAAGAGGCGGTTGGCACTCGCGTTGGCGAAGAGGAGCCGTCGACGAGCGTCGATCGCGATGACCCCTTCGGCCATCCCGCTGAGCACGGCGCGGAGCTGCTGACGATCCTGCTCCAGGAGCGAGATCCGTGCCTGAAGGCGAGGGGCCAGCTCGTCGAACCGCCTTGCGAGTCTCCCGACGGGCCCGAACGTCCGCGAAAGGATCGGCCGGGGAGGCCTCCCGTCCGCCAGAGCGACGAATCCGCGCTCGATTTCCGAGAGTGTCTTCATGCGCCGGGAGAGGATGATGGCCGAGACGGCCAGGACGACTCCGAGGCCTACCCAGTTCAAGAGCATTCCACCTCCTCGAAGCCTTTCGGATCCGGTTTCCGGCCAACAGTATGGGTAGGGTGTCCGCGGCGGTCAAGAAAAGCACCCGACATGCCAATCGGGATCCTCGAGCAAATTCCTGCGGGCGCCTTCGGGACGATTCCAGCTCGTCTCGATCTGCGCCCATCATCTTTGTTACGTTGCTGGGGTCTTCCCGCACGACGCGCCCCGCCTAGGGGCGGCCGATCGTCGGGAGCCCTGTCGGTTCGCCGCGCGAGATCGAGAGCAATATGGCACTGTTGAGTCTTCGGGAAGTCAGCCTGGCCTTCGGGGGACCGCGACTGCTGGATCGGGTCGATTTCCAGATCGAGCGAGGCGAACGGGTCAGCCTCCTCGGCCGAAACGGCGAGGGAAAAAGCACGCTACTCCGCGTCTTACAAGGGGAAATCCGTCCCGACGAAGGGGAAGTCCTTCGCCAGCAAGGGTTGCGGATCACGCAACTGCCGCAGGTCATCCCCCCCGGCCGGGGAGGCACCGCCTATGATGAGGTCGCGGCAGGCCTGACCGACCTCGGAGCCTCCGGAGGGCACGACCATCGCGTCGATGCGATCCTCTCGAGGATGGGCCTCGACCCGGACGCGATCTTTGCCTCACTCTCGTCGGGGATGAAGCGTCGCGTGCTACTCGCCAAGGCCCTGGTCGGAGAGCCTGACATCCTCCTGCTCGACGAGCCGACCAACCACCTCGATATCGACTCGATCCGTTGGCTCGAGGATTTCCTGGTCCGGGCCGGAGTCACCCTCATCTTCGTGACCCACGACCGAGTCTTCCTCGGAAAGCTCGCCACGCGCATCCTCGAGCTCGATCGCGGGAGGCTCTACGACTGGGCCTGCGACTACCCGACCTTCTTGAAGCGTCGCGAAGAACTACTCGCCGCCGAGACCCGTCAGCAGTCGCTCTTCGACAAGAAGCTCGCCCAGGAGGAAGTCTGGATCCGCAAGGGGATCGAAGCCCGGCGCACCCGAAACGAAGGCCGCGTGCGCGCCCTCAAGGCGATGCGCGAAGCTCGCCAGAAGCGTCGGGAGCGAGTCGGCACCGCGAAGATCCAGGTGCAGGAGGCCGAGAAGTCCGGAAGTCTCGTGCTCGCCGCCAAGGATGTCATGTTCCGGTACGGCGATCGCGTCGTCATCAACGAGCTCACGACCACGATCACCCGAGGCGACAAGATCGGTATCATCGGCCCTAACGGGTCGGGCAAAACGACCCTCCTCCGGCTCCTGCTGGAGGGACTCGAGCCGACCGAAGGGACGGTCAAGCAGGGTACCAACCTCGAGATCGCCTACTTCGACCAGCTCAAAGCCATACTCGACGACGAACAGACGGTCCAGGAATCCGTCGCTGACGGCTACGACACGATCAACATCAACGGGCAATCACGTCACGTCCTCGGCTACCTTCAGGACTTCCTCTTCCCTCCCGAGCGCTCGCGATGCCTCGTCAGGGTTCTCTCGGGGGGCGAACGGAGTCGGCTCCTCCTGGCCAAGCTCTTCACCAAGCCCTCCAACGTCCTCGTCCTCGACGAGCCGACGAACGACCTCGACGTCGAGACCCTCGAGTTGTTGGAGAGTCTCCTGGTCGACTACCAGGGGACCGTCCTCCTCGTCAGCCACGACCGGGCGTTCCTCAACGACGTCGTGACCAGCACCCTGGCCATCGAGGCCGACGGGCGGGTCAAGGAATATGACGGTGGGTACGACGACTACCTCCGCCAACGCCCCACCAAGACTGCTGACTCCGGACCTAACTCTGCGCAAACTCCGACCAAAGAGGCAAACGCTCCCAAAGAACGGGCTCGCCGTCTTTCCTATAAAGAGCAGAAGGAGCTCGAAGTCCTCCCAGCCCGCATCGAGACCCTCGAGTCCTCTCGGCGCGAACTGCACGATGCCATGGCCGATCCGGCCTACTACCGCCGAGACGCCGCCGAGATCGCCAAGGATAGCACTCGCCTCCAGGAACTCGAGGCCGAACTGGGCCTCGCCTATGAACGCTGGGAGGAGTTGGAAGGTCTTGCCACTTAGAGCGAATCACATTCGGTTTGCATCCACCCGATGGCTCCCACGGAATGACTCGAGAAGGCCGAAGCGCCAGCGAGTGAATCTCTTCGCGAAAAATCAGGGTCGATTCGCTCGCGGACGCTTCGGCCTGATATCAAAGAGATCCCACGTCGCCAGCCTGACCTTCGCCTTGGCTCGCGAGGAAGCTTCGCACTGTGGCAACGAACTCAGGCATCCGGGCCTCGATGTCCAACCTGGATCGGATCTCTGAGAAGTCAGACTTGGCAATGACTCGGAGCTCGTCTGTGTCTTCAAGCCACAGTTCTGCGACCAGCTCCCGATAATACTTGTGCCATGAGAGGGTCAAGAGACTGTCCGATCGGCTGTAGTCGAGGAAATATACGGGTCCAACTGGCTTGCTTCTGTGGACGAAGGCGTAACGCGCCAGGAGGATTTCGGGTTCGATATCCGAGCGAAGTTTCGCGAGGAGTCGCTTGGGATCCTTGTAATGGTTTGGATCCCCGCCCATGATAAGCGACTCGTCTCGGCGGGCCCGCTCTCGTTGTCGGCAGGGGCGGCACAACCTGGCCGTCGAGAAGACGTCGCCCTTGGCAACCTCGTACCACCACTTCTGCTGCATCGCCGACCAGATCTGGGATGATCCGCACGACTTGCAAACAAACGGCTTGTCGACGTAGGAGCCACTTTCCACGAAATCGGGCCGATCATAGCGATTGTGTGGGGTGAGCGCCTCCACGTCGACCTTGACGCCTTTGACCAAGGCCTCATCCCTGTCTCGCTGCGCCCTCGCCTCTCTCATCTCGATTCGTTCTCGGTGACGCCGCTTCCCGCTCATCGTAACCTCGCGTTCAACGCGATCGTCCAAGGGCCCAATCCTGACGTAACTCCCGCCTCGACTTTCGCGTCCGATGATTCAGCATACCGCAACGTCGCCTCGAGTGGCTGCCGGCGCATGAAGTCGTGAACGCAAAATCTACCTCGAACGAGGATTTGGTGAAGCCATCGAGCGATGATAAAACGCTCGATTCAACTAACTTTGCACAAGCGATCCCTCCGAGGGATGAAGGCTCACATATCTCCCGGTCCGGATGCATGCATGTCGGGATATTGAGCATTGCAGACGTTGGTCGAACAAGCTACAAGCCTACTGCCATGGATCATCCACAGGCTTTGACAATCCACAACATTTGGATTCCACTGAGTTTAAGGAAACGCCTCGCGATTTAAATTGCATTGTTACCGAGAAATCGACAATTCTCCGCGACCCTGGCACTAACAATGCAGCAAGTCCCGTTAAAGGTCCTTCAGCTTGGCCTGGAATCCGACTCAAGACTATTCCTGGTAACACTCTGATAGCTTTTGTTTGTTTTCGACACACAGACGAAGGGATTTCTCTCGCGTTCAAGGTTTTCCTTGAATCCTCGAACGGCTCGTGCCTGACGAAAAGACGATGAGTCCCGGCCGGTGGACCCACAAACTAGGCAAGTTGCAGGCCCCAACGTCGATTGCGACCCATGCGCAGGCAGTCCAGTGATCTTTAATGCGTCGACATCTCGAGATTCTTCAAGTAAGATCTCCTCGGACGACGACGGCTCGCCGACGTTTCTCCGCTCGTCATCAAACCCGCGTTTCGGTCATGCTCTCAAGACGAGCGGCCCCCCGAGTCTGGAAGGAGGCGTGACTTGCATTCCAGGCGGAAGATGGCGTTCCTGGTCACGGCTGGCGGGATCTTGCTTGGCAGCCTTTCACTGCCCGGTTGCGGCGACGATTCCAAGACGACCGGTACTCAACTCCAACTCACGGCCAAAGACAAGGCGCAAATCGAGGGGATGAGGGCGGCCATGAAGGCCCAGCGTGCGACGCAGAAACAAGAACGCATCGATCGCCGCAAAAAGAAGTAGGGCCCTGAAACTTCCAAACATGACGCATCGCCGCGTGCGCCGGCCCGTCGAAGGGCAGGGCGTATGCGTCCTGTCAGACTCCGCGTCCTCTTAACGTTCTCAACTTCGCCGAGATGAAGGAGTAAGCCCTTGAGACTTCACCCCCGACGAGGCTTTACCCTGATCGAGTTGTTGGTCGTCATCGCCATCATCGCGGTTCTCATCGCACTCCTCCTCCCGGCCGTCCAGGCGGCGCGGGAGGCGGCAAGACGCGCCCAGTGCATCAACAACCTGAAGCAAATCGGCCTCGCCCTCCATAACTATCACACGACCAACGACAGCTTCCCGATGGGCCAGTCGCTCAACTTCACGCCGAGTTACGGCCTCGGCGGCTGGGCGAACTGGAGCATCCACGCCCTGTTACTGCCTTATCTCGAGCAATCCCCGCTCTACACCGCGGCAAACTTCAACCTCGACGCCGGCCTCGACGACGCGTACACCGACGCGGCCAACTCCACGGTGTACCTGACCCGGATCGCCGGCTTCCTTTGCCCGTCGGACGGGCCATCCGGCACCGCCCACATCAACAGCTATCGCGCGAGCATCGGGACCACCGTCGTCCAGGGGATTCCCAGCCTTCAGGTCAGCGGATTGTTCTCGATGAGCTCCCAAAGAAATTCCTACGGAGGGGCCAATCCGACGATCTCGATCAGCTCGATCACCGACGGGACATCGAACACGATCGCGTTCGGTGAGGCGATGGTCGGGATCGAGGGCAAGGGTAACAGCTTCCGAGGCAACGGGATGTCGATGACTTCAAAGTCCTCCACGAACTTCAACAAGGACTGGGACGGGCAGGACGTGGAGCAGAAGCCGGCCTCCTCCCTCAACGCGGCGATCGCCGAGTGCAACGCCTTCTGGCAGACCTTACCGGCCGGAAGCACCTGGGGCGCCGGCATGAAGGAGCGGGCGGGGTGGTTCTGGGCGACCGGCGGGCGGTCGCTCACCCTGTTCAACACCGTCATCCCGCCAAATTCGACGATCGCCCCGTGGGGCCACTGCTATATGGGCGGATGCGCCGGTTGCGTCCCGACCGACGCCCAGTTCGACAACGCCTCGAGCTACCACTCCGGAGGCGCGAACTACCTCTTCGCCGACGGTGGTGCCAAATTCCTGAAGGCGACGATCGGCATGCCCGTCTACTGGTCTCTCGGCACCCGAGCGTATGGTGAGGTGATTAGCGCCGACAGCTATTGATCTCGTTCATCCCGATTCCGACCGCAGGCCCGCTGCGCGTCCTTCCTCGATGAGGAGGGACGCGGAGCGGGCCGAGTCCATCTCCACCTCAACGCTTAGACCTGCCTCGAACGACCGCAGAGGATGGCATGGACTCAGCAGTCGTCGACACGTCCGTGGCCTCCCACCCCTCGGCAATTGGCGCGGACCCGAGACCCCTCGCTCACGGGCTCGACGCGCCGACGATCCTCTGGTTCGCCTCTTGGTTCGGATTGGCGGCCGGGTTCCTCGACCTTGCGTCGACCATCCTCCAGAACTGCCTGATCCATGGCGAGTTCTACCGCCTGGGCCACGGATTCCCCTGGGTCATCCCCTTCGGAGTCGCGTCGATGGTGATGGTCCCGGGACTGCTCCTGGCTCTCGTCGCCGCGACACGCCCCCGGGGACTCGCCTTGTGGCTCGGGGTCGCTCCACTCGCCTTCCTCGGCTTTCTGGATGTGATCGCCACCTTACCGCTCGAGCTGTGGTCGGCGCTCCTGCTCGCGCTCGGGCTGACGGTCCAGTCGGTTCGTTATCTCTCGACCCGACCGTTGAAGACACTGCGGGCGGTGCGGCTCTCGACGCCGCTCCTCGCGACGACCCTGCTGGCCACGGCCATCCTCACCTCGGGACGACATGCGTGGTCGGAGTGGTCGACCATCGCGAGTCTTCCCCCGCCTCCCCGCCACTCGAAAAATGTCATCCTCATCGTATGGGACACGGTCCGCGCGAAAAACCTCAGCCTGTACGGACACGAACGCTCAACCTCTCCCAACCTCGAGCGGCTGGCCTCCCGAGGAGTGCGGTTCAGCCGGGCTTTCGCCACGTCCTCGTGGACACTCCCATCCCATGCGAGCCTGTTCACGGGTCGATGGCCCCACGAACTTTCGGCGGGTTGGAAGCGTCCGCTCGATGACGCCCGGCCGACGCTCGCCGCCCGACTCAGCTCGCTCGGATACGACACGGCCGGGTTCGTCGCCAACCTCGACTATTGCGGCCGGGAAACCGGCTTGAGCCGAGGTTTCGCCCACTATGAGGATTATCCGTGGGGCGTCCTCGAGATCTTCACCCGCTACGTCGGGGTCGGCCGCAGGATCGACCGGGCTTCCATCGCGATGGCGGCCGACCTCCTGACCGGAAGGCGTCGAGGCGCCGCCCGCCCCTGGATCCCGCTCTCCAAGGAGCACGCCAAGTCGGCCGCCGACATCGACCGGGCGTTCCTCGATTGGCTCGCCTGGCAGCGCCCGAGGGGTCGCCCATACTTCGCCTTCCTGAACTACAACGACGCCCACACCCCCTACGAGGCCCCCGACCCGTCCACCCCTCCTTTCGGGATTCGTCCCGAGTCGTGGCACGACCAGCTCGCCCTCCAGCAATGGAACCTCCTCGACAAGCGAAAACTCCCCTACAGAGACGTGCGCATGGCCCGGGATCTCTACGACGACGCCATCGCATACCTCGACCGACGCCTCGGGATCCTGGTCGCCGAGCTCGAACGTCGTCAACAGCTCGACGACACCCTCATCGTCGTCACCTCCGACCACGGCGAGCACCTCGGCGACCACGGCCTCTTCTTCCACGGTTGCAGCCTCTATCGCCCGCTCGTCGAAGTCCCCCTCGTCCTCGTCGACCCGAAAGTTCTCCCGGCGGGCCGGGTGATCGACGAGCCGGTGAGCTTGCGCGACGTGCCGGCCACGATCCTCGATCTGCTCGGGTTGGAGACGTCCCCAACTCTCCCCGGCCGTTCACTGAAACGGTTGACCGACCGCCACGAAGGTGAGCCACCCCCGGCGTTCGAACCGCTCCTGATGGAATTGGAGCCCCCCACGGTCCTCACGAACCAGGGCCGCGAGCCGGCTTCGAAAGGACCGATGAGATCCACGATCGCCGGGGGAATGCACTACATCCGCACCGGCGACGGCCACGAAGAACTCTACGCCCTCACCGCCGACCCCGACGAGCAGTCCAACCTAGCCGACCGCCCCGACGTCGGGGGGATCCTCCAGGGTTTCCGGAGCTACCTCCGAACCCTCCTGCGTCCAAGTCGAGCGAATCGTCGCAAGACCTCTGGTCCAATTGCGGATATGCCCTCTCGGGACTAGGAGGATGACGCGGCCTTAAGACTTCTTCATTTTAAGACAAATGAATTTTCCAGATACACATCCACGACCTGATGGTAACAAATGTACAAGATCGCGGCGAGCCGTGAGCCTCCGACGAAGGTGCTTCGGTCGACCACACCGAAGCACGCCTCGAAGCGATCAGGGCTTTAAATTCGTACCCATCACGAGCAACCCAAGATAAAGGGAATTAGCTCCTGCAAAACGGGCTCCGGCTTTCGAGACACGCACCTGCTATCCTGAGTCAGTCTGACGGAACGCGTCTCGGATGTGATGGTCAACTCGGCCCACCATCTCGTGCTTGGTTCGGAGCCATCGGAATGGAAGAGGCGGAATGGTCGGTTTGCACCGACCCCTGGGAGATGCTTTCGTTCCTCGAACGGCGGGCATCTCGACGTAAGTTGCAGCTCTTCGCCGCGGCGTGCTGCCGACGAGCATTGCCTCTGAGCACCGACCCAAGGCACCGCGAGGCGACGGAGGCGGCCGAGCGTGCCGCAGACGGTGACCTGGGCCCCGAAGCGTTCGAGCAAGCCCTAAAACCCGTCGTCGAGTTGTGGGCTGACATCCCGAACCGCACGGAGGTTGGCTGGGAGCCGTCCCATTACTTGACCGCTGCGACCCGTCATCTCACGGGCGGAGGGGAGACGAAGTTTGCCGCGAGCTTCGCGGCTCGGGGATTGGCGTGCCTGAGAGGTGAGGAGGAAAGCCCGCCTTGGCAGGCCACCCGCGAGGCTGAAGAGACCCACCAGTGCTCGATGCTTCGCGATATCTTCGGGTCTCCCTCCCGCCCCTTCCGATTCGACCCGGCTTGGCTATCCGGCCAGGGCGGTCCCGCCGTGGCGTTGGCACGGCAGGTTGAACAGACCGGCCGCTTCGGCGACGTTCCGCTCCTCGCCGAAACCCTCGTGAGGGTCGGGTGCGGCGACCCCGCGGTTCTCGACCACTGCCGGGCTTACGAGTCACACGTCCGGGGCTGCTGGGTCCTTGATGCACTGCTCGGACGCGAGCCTGCCGTCTACAACGGCTTGATGACAGCCTCGGACTGGCGTGACTGCCAGGACCCGACCTCGCTGCTGCACTTCCTGACCGACAAGGGGACCGAGCGACAATGGCGACTGTTCGCCGTGGCCTGCTGCAAACGAATCGACCGATTCATAACCGACGACCGAAGCCGACGAGCGGTCGAGGTGGCTGAACGGTACGCGGAGGGAACAGCGACCGACGAAGAATTGGAGGAGGCCCGAACGGCAGCCCAAGAGGCCCAAGAGGAGGCGAAACGCACCGAGTGGTCCACCGAAGCCGAAGAGAACTTTTGCGTAACTCCCGGGTATGCCGCGGTGAGTCGAGCCTTATTCGCGGCCCAAGCGGCTCGAAGCACGGTGTGCCGCGACCCTCGCATGACCGACGCCGAACCCGGCACCTACAAGGCCAAACGCTGGGCACCTAGTAACGAGTGGGCAGTCGCCGCCGCTCGCTGGAACGTCTATTCATTCCTTGTAGATGAAAAATCCGAGTCAGAACCAGATTCCCTAGATTCCTTTCTCGATTCTGCCCTCATGACGGAACATGGAAAGCTAAGCTCGGGCCGGCCCCGCCCGAGCGTTGAGGAGGCTGCCGAACGCGTCAGAAGGGCCGAGATGCGGGCCCAATACGAGATACTGCACGACCTATTCGGAGAGTTTCTTGGCCCTCCGGGGAACGAGGGTGCCTGGCTGCCCTGTGGCGGGGCCGCTCCGGTTTTCGAGTGGTGGTGCCGTCTTCCTACGACGCAAAGGACCCGGCCCGCAGCCGATGGAACATAACGGGATTACGAGGCGAAGGGGCGTCGGCGAATCAGCCTTGGAAGGAGTTGCAGAGTCATCATTCGCTGTCCGAGACAGGACTTCTCCGGGAGTCCCTCAATTGTCAGGTGACCTGCGTCGGTCCGCGATACCGACGCATTCTCCGGTGTTGCCTTTAGCCGTCTGGTAGCACGAACTCCCCCAAACGGTCGAAGCTCGAGCCGGGGGGTCTACCGGCTCGAGCTCAGGGCCGGCTCTTCATGGGCGACCTTGGACGGTCGGGCGGCGGTGGGCCGGCGGCGGAATTCGCTCAGGCTTTGCATCAGCACGAAGAAGACGGGGACGAAGAAAACGGCGAGCAACGTCGCGGCGAGCATGCCGCCGAACACGGCCGTCCCCAGGGATCGTCGGCTCGTGGCCCCGGCGCCCGTCGCGTTGACGAGCGGGTAGATCCCCAGGATGAACGCGAACGACGTCATCAAGATCGGTCGGAACCGGAGCCGGGAGGCCTCGATGGCCGCATCCAGGATCGAACGTCCCTTGCCCCTCAACTCGCGGGCGAACTCGACGATCAGGATCGCGTTCTTGCTCGCCAGGGCGATGATGAGCACGATGCCGATCTGCGTATAGATATTGTTATCCATACCACGGTAGGCCACGGCGGCCACCGTCCCGAGGAGCGCCAGGGGGACGACCAGGATCACCGCGGCCGGCATCAGCCAGCTCTCGTACTGCGCGGCGAGCACGAGATAGACCATCAGCACGGCCAGGGCGAACACGAAGCTCGCCTGACCGCCGACACGTTTCTCCTGATACGACATCCCGGTCCACTCGCTGTCCATCCCCGACGGAAGCTTCCTCGCCGCCATCTGCTCCATCAGGTTCATCGCCTGACCCGAGCTATACCCGGGTGCGGCGGAGCCGTTGATCGAGGCCGAGGGGTAGAGGTTGTACCGAGGGATGACGAGCGGCCCGAGCCGCTTTTCAACTTTGACCAGCGTCCCGAGCGGGACCATCTGCCCCTGGAGGTTGCGGACTTCGAGTCGGCGGATGTCTTCGGGTTCGAGGCGGAATCTTTGATCCGCCTGGACTCGGACCTGGTAGCTCTTGCCGAACTTGTTGAAGTCGTTGACATACGCGGATCCGAGCGCCGTCTGGAGCGTGCCGAAGATCGAGTCGAGGGGCACGCCCAGGCTCTTGGCCTTCACCCGGTCGACGTCGGCATAGATCATCGGGACTGCTGCGCGGAAGGTGCTCTGGAGCTGACTCAGGCCGGTCTGGGCGTTGCCGTCCTGGACCATCTCGTCGACGACCTGCTGGAGCTCGCGGAGCCCGACGTTCCCCCGGTCCTCGAGTTGCAACTGGAAGCCGCCCGCGACGCCGAGCCCCATGATCGCGGGGGGCGGGAAGGCGAAGATCATCGCCTCGCGGACCTGCTGGAACTGGCCCATCAGGCTGCCGATGATCTCCTCCTGGCTCAGCCCGGGCTTGCCGGTCCGTTGCGACCAGGGCGTATACGTAATGTACATCGCCGCGGCGTTCGAGCCGACCGACGAGTCGAGGATCGACTGGCCGCCGATCAGGAACCAGCTCTTCACCCCCGGGGTCTTCTTCAAAATCGCGCTCACCTTGTCGACCACGGCCCTCGTACGTTCCTGAGAGGCCGCGTCGGGGAGCTGGATACCGACGATGGCAAACCCCTGATCCTCGACGGGGAGGAAACCGGTGGGAAGCTGGACGAACCACCAGCCGGTGAACCCCACCAGTGCGACGAAGACGACCATCACGGTGAACACGTGACGGACCAGGCGCCGGACGATCGCGATGTAGATCGCTTCGACTCGGTCATACACCGCGTTGAAGCCCCGGTAGAAGGCGTTCTTCCGGGCGGGGGTCGGCCGGAGGTAGGTCGCGCACTGGGCGGGCTTGAGCGTCACGGCATTGATCGCGCTAATCACGGCGGTCGCGGCGATGGTGAGGGCGAACTGCCGATAGAGCTGGCCGGTGATCCCGCCGAGGAAGGCGGTGGGGAGGAACACGGCCATGAGCACCAAGGTGATCCCGATCACCGGCCCGATCACCTCGCTCATCGCCTTGATCGTCGCCTCTTTCGCGGGCAACTTCTCGTGGTCGATGTGGTGGGCGGCGTTCTCGACGATGACGATGGCGTCGTCGACGACGATGCCGATCGCGAGCACGAGGCCGAATAGGGTCAGCATGTTGACGCTGAAGCCCAACATCCCGAGCGCCGCGAAGGCCCCGACGATCGTGACGGGGACCGTCGTCGCGGGGATCAAGACCGCTCGCCAATCCTGGAGGAAGACCAGGATCACGATCAAGACGAGGACACCGGCCTCGAACAGGGTCTTGTAGACTTCGTGGATCGACTCTTCGACGAAGATCGTCGTGTCGAACGGGATGATATATTCAAGGCCTTCGGGGAACGTGGGGGCGAGGCGTTCCATCGCCTGCTCGACGCGTTTGGCGACGTCGAGGGCGTTGGCGCCCGGGAGTTGGAAGACGGCGAGCGTCGCCGCGGGCTTCCCACCGATCTCGCACCACTGGTCATAGACCTGGGAGCCCAGCTCCACGGTGGCCACGTCCTTGACGCGGGTGAGTCGCGACGCCCCCCGCCCGTTCTCATCCGTGTTCGTGATGCCGCTGTCGTCGGTCTTGACGATGATCTCGCCAAACTCCTCGGGATCGCTCAGGCGGCCGAGGGTCGTGACGTTGTATTGGAACCCCTGGGCCTTGGGGGACGGATATTGCCCGACCTGCCCGGCGGCGACCTGGACGTTCTGCTCCCGGATCGCATTCAACACGACCTCGGTCGTCAGGTTGCGGGCCTTGAGCTTCTGGGGGTCGAGCCAGATCCTCATCCCATAGTTGCCCGCGCCGACGATCTGGACCTCGCCCACGCCGTAGATCCGGCTCAGCTCGTCCTTGATGCGGAGGTTGGCGAAGTTGCTCAAGTAAAGATCGTTGAATCGTCCCTCGGGGGCGATCAGCGAGACAGCCATGATGATGTTGGTCGACTGCTTCTTCGCCGTGATCCCCTGCCTTTGGACCTCGGTCGGCAGCCTCGGCTCGGCGATGGCCAGGCGGTTCTGGACGAGCACTTGGGCGCGGTCGAGGTCGGTGCCGACTTCGAAGGTCACCGTCAGCTTGTAGGAGCCGTCGCTCGAGCAAGTGGAGTTCATGTACAGCATGCCTTGCACGCCGTTGACCTCCTGCTCGACCAGAGACGCCACGGTGTCGGAGAGCACCTTGGCATCGGCCCCCGGATAGGTCGTCGAGACCAGGACCGTGGGTGGGGTGATGTCGGGATATCGCTCGATCGGTAGGCCGACGAGGGTGACGCCGCCGACGAGCATCGTCATGATCGCGATGACGTTGGCGAAGATCGGCCGTTCGATGAAGAACCGAGAGAACATGAGGGGGCTCGCCGAGGGCCTTCGGTCGGATCAGGGACGAGGAGAGCTGGCATTGCTGGCGATGGACTTGGCTTCGGGAGCCTCGGGCTTCGGCGTCACCTTCAGCTTGGGGCGGGCCCGGAGTAGCCCGTCGATGACGACGAGGTCCTTGGGGCCGATCGCCCCTTCCACGACCCGCAGCCCGTCCCGAGACGCACCGGTCTTCACCGGGCGATACTCGACGACGTTCTCCTTGTTCACCACGAGCAGGTAGGAGCCACTCTGGTCGATCCCGAGCGCCCGGTCGGGGACAAGTAAAGCATCCTTCCTACGGTCGAGCGGGACACGGACCCTGACGAAGAATCCGGGGAGGATCCTCCCATTCGGATTCGGGAAGACGCCGCGGACCCGGATCGTGCCGGTCCCCGCATCGACGCCGGGGTCCTGATAGTCCGCCACCCCAAGATGCGGATATCGGTCGGCCTCGTTCGACAATCCCAGCTCCATCGTCATCGGTGCCGTCTCGGCCCCGGAGCCGGATTGTCCGGGGGACGTATTCGCCGCGCGATATCGAAGCAGGTCGGCCTCGCTCATATTCACATAGGCATAAATCGGGTCGATCTTGATGACCGTCGCCAGGAGCGAGGACATGCCGTCGCCGACGAGGTTCCCCTCGTGGAAGTTGATCCGACTGATCCGGCCGTCGATGGGAGAATACATCCGGCAGTAGCCGAGCTCGATTTCGGCATCCTTGACGGCCGTCCTGGCCGTCGCGGCGTTGGCCTCGGCCGCCAGGATGGTGGTCTCGTAGTCGGCCTCGGCCTGGTCGAGATTGGCGCTGGCGGCGTCGACCTGGGCTTCGTTCTTCTTGCGGTTGGCCTCGGTCCGGTCCATTTCCTCGCGCGTCCCGGCGTTCTTGGTGAACAGGTTGCGCTGGCGGGTCTCGTCGAGTTGGGCGAGCTTGAGCTGGGACTGGTCGAGGGCGACTTGGGCCCGCGCCACCTCCCTGAGTCGGGATTGCTTGGCCTTCTTGAGCATCGCCTCCGACTCCGCCAGCCGCGACTTCGCCTGCTCGAGGCGGACCTGGAACGGGACATCGTCGATCACAAGGAGGAGCTGATCCTTCTTGACGATCGAGCCTTCCTTGAAATGCCGTTCCTTGAGGAATCCACGGACACGGGCCCGGATGTCGACCGAGAGGATCGGCTGGGTCGTCCCGGTGACGTCGATGTAGTTCGTGACGTCCTGGGTTACCGGGGTGGCGACGGTCACTTCGGGGGGCGGCGGCTCGACGTACTTGTTCGTCTCGTTGCAACCCGGGGACGCGACCACCGCCAGGAGTGCCAGGAGCCAGGCGCGGGTCGCGCGGGCCCGAGGGGGACGTGGACCTGCCTGGCTTCTCATCGCCGACTCCCAAAAATGAGTTGACCGATCGGTCAACCGAATTGACCACCCGGTCAGTTATAATCGACCCTATTTGCCGATTCGTCAAGCACAATTTGACACGGGGCGGGTTCGCGAGGTTCGCCGGTTTTTGCGAGTTGACGGGGGGACGAGGCCCCTATACTGTTGGTGTGTCGGGCGAACAAACGAGGGGGAGGCGGAGATGAAGGACGAGGGCGATCGCGGCAGAGACCCCGAGGGG
The DNA here is from genome assembly GCF_054877945.1 of Singulisphaera rosea. Lineage (NCBI taxonomy): Bacteria > Pseudomonadati > Planctomycetota > Planctomycetia > Isosphaerales > Isosphaeraceae > Singulisphaera > Singulisphaera rosea. Next base: position 50,397 of record NZ_JBTYIP020000012.1, read on the forward strand.
ACGAAGGCCGCGGTCCTCGACGCGGCGGAGCGACTCTTCGCCGAAGACGGCTTCGCCGCCACGTCGATGCGCGACATTTCCAACGCATCCGGAATTTCTCACCCGCTGATCCACCACCATTTCGGCAGCAAGGAGAGCCTGTACACGGCGGTCAAGCGCCGCCTCGCCGAGGGCTACGCACGACGCTTCCCCCGCGCCGCCCGCGCGGTGAACCGGCCGGTGGGGATCCGTGCGGAGATGCGTCGGATCATGACGTTCCTCGGCGACAGTCCCATGCTCCTCCGCCTCTGCCTCCGGACCCGACTCGACCGCGACAAGCAGGTCTGGCCCGGCGAGCCCGACATGCTCGACACGCTTCGCGGCCGGATCCGGGTCTCGCAGGAACGTGGCCTCATCCGCGACGACTTCAACCCGACCCATCTCAGCCTCATGATGCTCGGGCTGGTCCATTTCTGGGTCGAGAATCGCGAGCACTTCGTCGAGCGCTTCGGCGACGCGGTCAACGAGCAAGACTATCTCCGCCAGGCCATCGCCCTCGTCGAACGCGGGACTTCACCCCTCCCGAATGCCTCCGAAGCCCGGTCCCATGCTGCCGCCGAGGCCCCGTCCGCGCAAGCTTGAAGATCGTCCTGATTCCATCCGTTCCCCCAATGCCATTTCGCCCAGTCCATGGGCATCTCCTTGCACACACCACCCGCAGTCGAAAGACCCCACACGTTCTGCCACAATTTCGCGAGAGAACACGAAATCTCGTCAAATGACTCACGAAAACTCGTCGAAGCCAATATCCGAGTCTTGGGGAGTCCTTTTCTCAAGGATGTAACATGTTGGGCTGGAATCTATTAGGACAAACCGAACCTGTTGGCATCGATGCTGCATTTGGATGCTTGTCGTCAGGCACCTCGACTCTCGAGCCGAGGGTCTTGCGACAAATCACGGTCCGAAGCTGGTTTGGCTGTTACGTAACCGAAGGAAGATGCCATGACTTTCCAGTTAGTCGGTAGCGGGCTCCTGCTGTTCGGCGTCTTCTTCCTCACCGCAGGCGTCCTCGGACGAGGTTGGATCCTCTTCCCAACCGATCGCTCGAAGACAAAGTGATCACGGCCGAATCGATGGCGGCGTGTTCGGGACGACCTCGTCTTGCCATTCGGACGTCTTCGCAAACACATTGCGCCTCCATGCTCGGAGACGTCCTCTCAATGGCTCCGCTATTCACTAATCACGGCGCAGCGGAGGTATCCGGGCCGATCGGATCCTCAGTCAAAGAGTTCACGCAAAGCGGCCTGTCCGTCCACCGAGCGTAACGCCGGTCAGCAGGGCGTCTCCACTCCGGGACGAGCGGGTGGCTATGCCCCATCAGGTCTGATTGAAGAGACGCTCTATTCAATCCAATTCAAACGTTCAATCGTATGGTCGAGATTCGTGAAAAGCGCCGACCAAGTTTGACAATTAGGCATAGATTCGCAAGGATGACCATTCATCAGAGAAGTGGTCGCCAGCGATATTCGCGGCGCCGTTCCGAATGAACCTTGGTCACACGAATCGCGGGGGAATCGATGAATCGCGGGGCGAGCTTCATCGGACGGCTCTCGGTCCTGGTCCTCGGGATCTCGGCGTTCGGGCAAGAGGGCGCGGCGGACCGGTCATCCGCGAAGGAGCATCTCGTCGAGGCCCGACGATTCGGCCTGGAGGCGATCGGTCCACTGATCGACAACGTCGAGCAGAGCGATCCCGAGAAGTTTCCCGGACTCATGGCCTTCTGCCGGGACTACCGCAAGGCCGTCAAGGGGATCGACCTCGGTCGTGCTCCGGAGACATGGCCGGCGCTCGATGTCGATGCGCTCGTCACGCGGAACCCGAACTTCTGGCGGGCCAATTACGAGCTCCGTCCGGGGGATCCGGGTTGGTTCTACGTCCACGCCGGGATGCTCCTGACCGCCGGCGAGGCAACCCGCGCCCAGCAGATTCTCGGACTAGGTTTGCAAAGTCGCGGAACTCCCAAGGCGGTCCGCGACGCCCTCAACCAGATGCTCATGATCACCGAACGCGTGATCCAGGACGCTAACGAGACAGTCGCGAAGGGGATCGCACTCTACGATAAGGGGGATAAGCCCGGCGCAATCGTGTTTTATCGCGATGCCCTCAAGGTGTGGCCTCAGAATTCCTTCGCCCACTACGAGCTCGGGCTGACCCTGCGGGCTCGGATGATGGAGGAGAAAGGCAAGCCGATCCCCAGAGCAGGCACGTTCCAGGTCGAGGCCAACCTCCCGAAGATGCCCGAAGTCGAGGTGTGCTTCGCGAAATCACGCGAGCATGACCCGCTCCGCCTCGAGGCCTATCAAGGGAATGCCCAGGACGCCCTCCCCAAGCTCGTCGCGCTCGGGTCCGCCCTGAAGGCCTGGCAAACGATCGCCACCGCCCACGGAAAGCCCGTACCCGTTGAAGTGCTCGGCCGACTCTCCGAGGGATGTCAGGAGGCCGGAGCCCACGAGTTGGCCCTGGTGTCCCGGCAACTCGTGGTCTCGCGCCAGGGAAAACTCGGCCGCGAGGACCACACCTTCCTCTCCAAGAGCCTCCACGCCCTGGCCCCGGGCGAAGCGACCGAGGCGGCCTTGAAGTTCCTCGACAATCCCCGAATCGAACTCCGAGAACTCGTCGGCGCCGAGCCGGAATAACCAAGGCGATGAGCTGGCGCTCGGCCAAATGGCCCCGTTGAAGCAATTCACCGGACGAATTTGAACCGAGATCAGCCGAGCCAGTCTCATTTCGGGAGACTCGCTCGCCCTGGTCTCGGCACTGGATCAGGGATTCGTCACGACACCGAGGAAAGACGAACATCGCCCGACGGTTCTAGATCGCCCGAAATCTTTCGTCAGAGAACACTTATTTCAAAGCCGCTCCGGACTTCAGCCATCCCACCAGGGCGACGATCGCCACGACGACAAGGAACGCCGTGAAAAAGAAGAGTGAGAGTAACGCGAGGTAGTTGAGTACCCGATCCTCAATCCGGCCCATCATGGTCCTTCCGCAACTCGAACGGCGTCATCATCACAACACGTCATCACCAGGCCTGAACCCCGAGGGAGGCTCTGGGTAACGGCCGTTTACGAATCTTAAAAGCCGTACGAGATGGGGACGACGGGGGGAGCGGGATCTCCCGATCCCGCAGCAACCTTTTTATCCTAGAGAGTTTCGGGCTGCGGGATCGGGACAGGGTCTCAGGTGTCTCTCTTCCCGAATCGGGTCTTGGACGGGTCGGTGCGGTCGGCCCCTTGGAATGGAATCATCCAGCCCGGATATTCCGGCGGCAGGCCGCTGACCTCGTCGAGTTGCTTGAGCTCGTCCGGCGAGAGCACGACATCCATCGCCGCGAGATTGTCGTGGAACTGGTCGAGCCGTTTGGCACCGATGATGACCGACGAGACGACGGGCTTGGCCAGGAGCCAGGCGAGTGAGATTCGGGCTGCGGTGCAGTTGTGAGCCTTCGCGATCGGGGCGATCGCTTCCAGGATCCTCCAGGTCCGCTCCTTGTCGACGAGGGGGAAGTCGAAGGCATTGCGCCGGGAGTCCGCCGGCTTGGGGTTCTCTCGGCTGTACTTGCCCGAGAGCAGGCCGCCGGCCAAGGGGCTCCAGACGAGAAGGCCGACCTTCTCTGCTTCCATGAGCGGGACGAGTTCGCGTTCGAGGTCGCGACCCGCGATCGAATAGTAGGCCTGGAGCGTCTCGAATCGGGCCAGGTTCTTGTACTCGGAGATTCCAAGAGACTTGGCGAGCTTCCAGGCCGGCCAGTTGGAGCAGCCGACGTAGCGGACCTTCCCTTGCTGGACCAGGGTGTCGAGGGCGCGGAGCGTCTCCTCGACGGGGGTTACCGAGTCGTTGGCGTGAATCTGGTAGAGGTCGATGTGGTCGGTCTGGAGACGTTTGAGACTGGCCTCGACACCGTCCATGATGTGGCCACGCGAGGCCCCGACATCGTTGTGGCCCATCCCGACACGGCCATAAACCTTCGTGGCGATGACCACGTCTTTACGCGCGACCTTGAGGTTCTTCAGCGACTGCCCGAGGATCTTCTCGCTCTCACCCTCGGTGTAGACGTCCGCCGTGTCGAAGAAGTTGATGCCGCCGCCCAGCGAGGCCTTGACCAGCGAGTCGGCCTCATCCTGTCCCTGGGCGCCGATGGCCTTGAAGAACCCACGGCCATCGCCGAAGGTCATGGTCCCGAAGCAAAGCTTCGACACCAGCAGCCCTGTGTTGCCGAGTGTCTTGTATTCCACGTTCGCCTCTCCTCGCGAAGCTTCGCGTATCCCCGAATCCCGACCCTGCCGCCCCTGCAGCGGCGGACCGTCGGATCCCTCAACAATCAATCACCTGGAGACCCTCCGAGACAACGCCTGAACCTCTCGAGTTCTTGCCTGATCCTGCGGTTCCTCAAGAAATCTAACTGCGGCAATATGCCCTATCGACCAGCCCGTAAAACTTGCGCAGGGCAGGAGAGTCGGCGAAGCCGAGGAGCGATCGGTGTTCAAACCGAACGGCGTCTTCGCTCGAGGTCGAGAACGAGGCGTCACAAGCGACGACGGCGACCGTTAGGATATTCCAAAAACGGCTTCAACGAATGGGCGAGCGGAGTGGTAGGAGTTCTCGATGCCGACGATTCAGGTCAACCTCAGCGAGATCGGCGCCGGGTGGACGAAGGCGTGTAAGAAGGCGGTCGCCGATCTTAACGTACTGTTCAAGAAAAAGGGCATCGACATCGTCCTCTCGTTGAGCGGCTCCGAGGGGCCGGCCATCACCGTGAAGACGGATTCTTCGATTATAGGCACATTAGTTCATGGAAAAACAAATGCCGAGATCGACGGCTCCGGCAGGATGCTGAGCGCCGTCGTCCGACTGCCGCTCAAGGTCATCATCAGCACCCCGAGCGCGGTGCGAGATGCCGGGCCCGGGGTCCTCGAGGTGATCGTCGCCCACGAGTTCATTCATGCGTTGGGGCAAGAAAAGCACAACTCGCACCTGATGGCCCAGACGTGGACCAAGTTGTCGGGCGACACCCCGGCCGGCGACGTCCTGCAGGCGGGCGGGCTCTCGATGCCCCCTCTCGACCTCGCCCCGGAGTCGGTCGAGCTCCTGACGTCGCTCTGGAACTGAGGGGCTTCGAACGGGCACCTTTATATTTCAAGAACATTTTTTGTATTCTTATATAAATTCATAATTAATCTTGCTCTACATAAACGACCCTCGCCGAATTAAGGCGGGTTCATCCGACGCATCACCGCGCGGAGTGCCGCGTCGCGGATCGGGTCGCTCAGGGTGCGGTCGGTACGGAGTGCGTCCACGACCAGGGACGGGTCGTCCTTCTCGCGCCAGAGCGTGTCGACCAATCGTTCGGCCTCGGGGAGTAGGGCCCGAGCCACTCGCCTGGCGTGATAGCGGGTCTTCAATGGGATCGTATCCCAGAGCCGGACGGTGGTGTCCCAGGATCCGGAGGCCAGGGTCGCCCCGTCGGGGCTGAAGGCCAGCGACCAGATGTAGCTTCCGTGACCGGGCAGTCGTACCACGTCGACGCCTCGCGCGACGTCCCAAAGCCAGACCGCCCCATCGCGACCGCCCGAGGCCAATCGCGAGCCATCGGGATGGAAAGCGACCGCGTAGACCTCGTCCGAGTGTCCTCGCAACACCTGGCAATCCCCCGTGCGACCCTCCGTTGCGTCCCTCGAAACCGATTGAGCGGAGATGTCGTCGAGCTTCCACAGTCGGACCGTTTGATCCCGGCTGCACGTGGCAAGTAGACGGTTATCGGGACGAAACGTGGCCTTGTGGACTCGAGCCTCGTGGCCCCTGAATCGGGCGACCGTTTCGTGAGTCTTCGCATCGAGGAGCAAGACCGTTTTCTCGTCCGCGGCCACGGTGGCCAACCAACGGCCGTCGGTGCTGTAGGACAGGGAAGCACCCTCGGTCCAAAAAACCGACTTCCCGGACTTCCTATCGATGATAGTAAGCCGGAACTTGTGGCTCTTCGGATCGAAGCCGGTCGTGGCGACTCGCGTCCCATCCGAGTTCACGGCGAGGGAGTGGAAATTGAGGCCGGTAGACGGGATCGACTTGCGAACGCGACCCAGCGCCACGTCGAAGAACCGCAGCGAGACCTCGTGGTGAATCCCGGTCACCAACCAGGTCCCGTCGGGGCCGAAGGCCGAGTCCCAGACGAAGTAAGGGTGGTGCAGCGTGGCGCAAGCCTCGCCGGTCGTCGCGTCCCAGATTCGCTCGGTGCGATCCCAACCACCCGATGCGATCCAACGACCATCCGGGCTATAGGTCACGGGATAGATACCCGCGGTGTGCCCGCGCAAGACCGGCAAGGGCGATTCTGGGTCGACGTCCCAGACGCGAATCGTTTGATCGCTCGCCGTCACGAAGATCGATTTCCGACTGAGCGAAGCCAGGCGACGGCCGTCCGGCGCGAACGCGACCGCGATCACGCCCCCCGTGTGGCCCAGAAGGACGGTGACATCCTGTCCGCCCCGGGCTCTCCACACCCGGATGGTTCGATCGTCGCCCGCCGACGCGATCCACTGCCCATCGGGACTATAAGTCGCCGTGACGACCTCGCCCGTATGTCGCTCGTAAGGTGGTTCGACCTGCCGACCGTCCTCGGAATCCCACTGTCTTACGGTACCGTCCGAGGAAGTCGTCACGAGCCGAGTGCCGTTTGGGTCGAACGCGACGCCCAGGACCTTGCTCGTGTGCCCTCGGCAGGTCGCCAGCAGCGATCCCGTGGCGACGTCCCACACGCAGGCCGTGCCATCCTCGCCGCAAGAGGCCAGACGCTCGCCGTCGGGGCTGAAGCTGAGCGACCAGAGACTTTCGCGGTGGCCGTCGCAAACCCCGGTCGGCTTGCCGGTCGTCGCGTCGAAGATCGAGATCCGTTTCCAATCCCCGTCGACGAACGTGCACGCGAGTCGAGTCCCGTCCGGGCTCATCACGACGGGGACGGGTTCGGTGACCCTCGGCTGGACTCGACAAAGCACGGAGCCGGAGTCGTCGAGCAGGTCGAAGCTCGACTTCCCGACCCAGGAGGCGATTCGCAATCCTTGTCGAGTCTGCGAGGCGCTGAACGCATCGGGACCGCGTCCCGAGTGAATCGGGATGACCTTCGAAGACGCTCCATCCAGGTCCGTTAGCCGAAGCCCAAGGTCGCTCATCGACCCGATCTCGAGTCGGTCGGGGGCCGCGACGAGAACGCCAACATCCTCGGCGGACAATGGGATCTTCAACGAGCTGTCATCAAGTCGGTTGCTTAGGTGATGCCACTCCCATCCCCTGAGGGCGGCCGGCGCGGACGCGAGATGTCGCGACGCATCGGCCACATCCTTGTTCTGCAAGGCGGAGTTGGCGGCGGCCACGCAGGCCCGGTAGGCCTGATCCAGGGCCGCCTGCTTCTCGGTCTCCGCCTGCCGCGCGTGGGCGTACGCCAGTTCACGTTGCTCATCCGCTTCCAACCATTTCCAGGTCACACCACCCAGGCCTCCCAACAGGGACGCGGTGAGGAGCGCCAGCAGGAGCACGATGAGCGGCCTGCGACGGGAGGCTCGGGCGAGTCTGGCGACCGCGCCCACCGGCCTGGCCAGGACGGGCTCGCCCTCGAGGAAGCGCCGGAGGTCCTCGGCGAGGGCCAGGGCGGTCGGGTAGCGACGTCGAGGCTCTTTCTCCAAGCAGTGGAGCGTGATCGCCTCGAGGTCACGCGGCAGGCTTGGCAGCAAGCGACGAGGACGCGTCGGCTCGTCGGACGCCACCGCCCGAAGCTGCTCGAGTGTGCTGTCCCCCGGGAATGGCAATTGTCCCGTGACGAGTTGGTAGAGAATCACTCCGAGAGAATAGATGTCCGTCGCCGGCCCCACGAGGGCGCGCTTCCCCGCGGCCTGCTCCGGGGCCATGTACCCCGGCGTGCCGACGAGAAGTCCGCTCTGCGTGATATTCGGGCCATTCTCGATCGGCTGCGCCAGGCCGAAATCGGTGATCTTCGGCACCAATCCCGTCGAGGTCGGACTGTGAGGGATCTCCAGTTTCGTTCCGGGCCCTGCCTCCGAACCCCCGCGGTGATTCTTCTCGATCAGCAGGATATTCGCGGGCTTCAAATCGCGATGAACGACGCCTTCGGCGTGTGCCACGTTGATGGCGTTCGCCAGCGTTTCGAGGAGCGCCGCCGCATCGCGAGGTGGCCAGGGCTTGCCGTCGAGCCGATTCGCCAGGCTGCCCCCCTCGATCCATTCCAGGGCCAGGAATGGGCGGCCCTCATAGCTGCCGATCTCATAGACCTGGACGAAGTTCGGATGCAGCACCCGCGCGGCGAGCTCCGCCTCCAAGCGGAACCGGAGTTCCTGGGCGGACGACGCGAACTCGCCTGCCAGGACCATTTTCAAGGCCGCCGGCCGGTGCAGGCGACGATGCCACGCCTTGTAGACGACCCCCATGCCTCCCCGGCCGACTTCGGCGAGGATGTCGTAGTCGCCGACTTGCCTGGGAGGAGGGAGGATGACCGAAATGACGCTCGTGTCGCATTGTCGAGTGGTGGACCGGACCTCGGGCGATCGACGCAGGGCTCGCACTGCCGGGCGACGTTGGGAAGGGCTGACCAGGGCGTGGTCTCCGATCGCCGCATCCTGCTTGAGTCGATCGACCAGGCGGTCAACGACGGCAAGTGCATCGATCCGCCGGCAACATTCCGGGCACTCGCCAAGGTGGTTGGAAACGTGAGTCAACTCAGCGTCGGTGAGTTGGCCCAGGGACAGCGCCCGCAGCGTCTCGTCGCCTGGATGGTTCGACATGGCCTCAATCACGGTGATGGTCACGATCCATCCGACTGCGGAGCGAAATCGCCAAGCGCCGGAGATTGAAACGGAGCTGGTGGCGAGAACCTTACAGGAGTCGAAGACTTATCAAGGATCCGATCGACCGCCCTCAGTCGATCAGCCCATCCGCCTTGTGTCGGATCCGGTTCAGGACGCGCGACTTGGCCACGTAGACAGCCGCCACGGACAAGCCTAATTCCTTCGCGGCGTCGGCGCCACTCATGCCATCGAAGGCCAGACGCCGGAAGGCCTGCATCGTGATCGGCTCGAATTCCTCTTCGACCAGATCGAGCAGGCAAGCGAGCACGTAGCGATCGTGCTCCTCATCCCAGCGCCGATTGAGTTGGCTGTCGGGATCGGCGACCTGCTGAAGTGCCGCGGCGGCACCGACTTCGCCCCCGACGTCGGCGGCCCTCCAGTAGTCGGTCGTCCGGCTGCAGACGATCGTGCGCAGCCAGGACCGAAAGGCCCCCCGGTTGCCGGAATGCTGAAAGCCGGGCAAATGCTTGACCACGCTGAGGAGCACCTCCTGACAGAGATCCTCCTGATCACGGGCGCACACACCCTGTCGCTTGAGCCAACCGAGGATCAGGGGCCGATACAGGTCCGTGAGGTCCTTCCAGGCGTTCGATTCGCCCGTTTGCGCACGAAGCAACAGGCTTTGCCGAGTCTCATTCATGAGTGAATTCTAGCCTTCATGCGCCATTCCTGCGTCGGGTTTCTCTTTTTCTCGGTGATTTGCTCATCCCGTGCGTTTCTTACGTTGGCCAATGTAAGGTTTTCTAGAGAACTCCGTTTCTTTAATATACGTAAGGGGGGGACGAATCGTCCTGCCGTCCCGATTCACGACCCGCCGAAGGCGGGTGCTTTCCGAAATCGTCCCTCTCACCGGCAATTCGTGACACCTTCGAGGGCCCTGGTTCGGTCGGCCGGAGAGCGATCCCCCCATTCTCCTGTCTCGAGATCTCCAGGACATCCAGGCGAATCATGGCCCACCTGCCATGATCAAGCTCCGTCCGCCGAGCCGCACTCAGTCGGGCGTCTCGACGTCGTTGACTCGCAGTGAACGTCCCATACCCCTCGTGACAGGCGGATCGTCGCCCGCAGAACCTTGCAACCTCAGGTGGAGCCATCCTGTCCTTGACGGCCAGGGGCTCTCGGCTCTGGTCTCGGTGCGCCTCGACCGCGAGCCGTGTCCGACAGTCCGGTGGACTCGTCTGGTCGGCAAGTGCCAGGGACCGCGCCTCCTCGTCCATTCACCGATGCTCAACACCTTGGAGTTTGACACCGATGACGTCGCAGAACCGGAACTCCTCCCTCCTCTCGATGGCACGCCGGTCGCGAAGGTGCTCGACGCAATTCGACTGTTTGGAGGAGCGAGTTCTCCTGTCGGTGTCAAAGTCGCGGTTCGAAGCTTCGGGGGTTGGGCACACCGTTCAGACCGCGACGACCTTGTCGGCATTGCCGTTGCAACCGTTGAATTTCAACTCTCCGTTCCGGCAAGGCAAGCCGATGGACGCATGGAGCCAGCAAGTCGACGCCGGGGACAACCTCGCCGTCTCCGTACAAGAGACGAATGGGTTGAAGGATCGGACCCGGATCAAGATCCTCGATCCCTCCGGGCACGTGGTTGGTCGGACCAGCTTTTCTCGAAGTCCGAATCTGTTCCTCCAGGCCGAGACGAGCGGGACTTACACAATCGTCGTGGTCAACAAGAATCCGAATGTCCGAGAGCGGGACGCAGTCTCCCTCGAGGTTTTCGGTCTGAACAAGGGCACTCCGCTCCCTTCGGCGGAGGCTGATACCGGTAAACGAGTAGCCTGGCTCGATGGCAACGTGCTGACGCTCTCCGATCCGAGCGGGGAAGGCTTCGCGATCACCTCGAACTGGTCCGAGTCGGTACGTACCGACCCTGCGACCGGCATGCCGTACGCGATCTACACGACGAATGGCCCATCCAGGATCGACCTCGGGGCCTCCTCCAACCTCCCCGAAGTCCAGGGATTGTCCATCGGCCTGACGGGCACGATCACGATCCAGACCGATCCGGGCCTGTGGGGAGCCCACGCCGGGACCGTGGCGAGCGCGGACTTCGGGGATGCCACAAGCCCCTCCGCGGTGAATGCTGCGCCGGGCGATACGGGTGCGAACACGATCCGCGCCCTCGCCCTCCCGCCGCAGTCGAGTGCCCCGACCTCGCTCGACGCGAACGCGCTCTTCGCCGAGTTCAACGACGAATATGGCCTGGGAATCACCTTGCCGGGTGACGGCTTCGGCATGAAGACAGGTCAACAATTGATGGCGATGGCCGGATTTTCCGACGTCCCGCTCCGTCCCGATGGCACCTATTTCTATGCCCAGAAGAATACAGGAGGCTCGGTCTCGTTCGGCAACGTCACCGCGTCCGCCAGCAACTCGCAGACGATCACCGTGGTCCTGGATCCTTCTGACCCATTCGTCTACGTCGCCGGCGGGCCGATCGCCTTCGGTGCGTCGCTGAAGGGGATGATCCCGTTCGTCCCGGAATCCTCGAGCTACACCGGTCCCACGTTCTCCGGCCACTTCTACGGCAAGGTCAGCGATCTGAAGCTTGGCACGCTCCCGGCGAGCGCGTCGGGCATGGCCGTCATCAACGTGGACCCCAACAAAAAGTCGTCCGACGCCGCGGCGAAGTACGGGAGTGCAACGTCAACGGTCTTCAGCCAGTCCTGGATCAACTCCAACCTCGGCGGCATCGACATTGGCGTGAACGGCACCGTGACGGCCGAGACCGAGGTCGGCGGCGTCGGCTTGAGTGTCGACGTCGGGCACGCCACGGCCGCCTTCGTCGCCGCCGGGTTCGACCCCGTCCTGACGGTGAAGCGGGACTGGTCCGGCAATATCTTCGTCCCCAGGACAAAGTCGTACGACCAACGATTCGACACAACATTCGTCTTCGCCCCGTTCCGAGGGATTATCGGGGACGTCCCGAATAGCCGGCTCTATGACGTGTCGATGGTCGCGCGACCGAATTATTTCGGCGTGGCGGGCAACACGACGGATCCCTTCGAAGGGACCGCCCTGGAAGGCTATTTCAAGGCAGGTCCCTCATTCACCGCCGAGTTGTCGGCTTCGGGCAACTCGCTCTCGGACATGGTCCGGAACGTGACGGCCGACTTCCACGGCTCCGCCGATTGGGGAGGCTACCATTTCGGGACCGTCGACTTCACCGGGAACAAGGACCGCATCTCGTTCAGCGCCCCGATGCATGTGTTCATCGGACAGGCCCAAGTGACCGGCGACGTCAACCTTCGAACCGGGGCCTTCCTGGCGAGCGCGACGTTCGCCGGCGCGTCCACCGATTCGATTTTGCCCGGTTCGACCAACCTGGTCAGCCGGTCGCTGACCGTTAGCCTCCAGAATACTCCCAGGGCCAACGGCGTCCCGTCGATCAGCTTCTATGCCGACGTCTCGCTCGGTTTCCGGGCCTCTCAGAACTTCAGCATCCCCGCCTGGTACATCCTCGGATACCTGATCACCCCCGCCGTCGACCTCGGCGAGTACGGCGTCTATGGTTCCTTGGCCGGGAGGATTTTCATCGATCCTTCGAACTCCAACTACTCGGGGAACCTGAGTGCGTCGGGTGGATTCATTATCGCGTCTCAAAACGCCGGGGGATCCCTCGGGGTCGGCTTTTCCAACAACGTCATCACCATTGGGACGAGCCTCTATATTCCCTTCTACGGTCAGCGGGACTTCGGCTTTAGCTACACCCTTTGAAATCTCAGACGTAATCGCCGTCGCGTGCCGAGGTCGGCGTTGGCGCATCGTCCCCGGTTCCGAGTTCTCGGGTTGACCGAAGTCGAAGAAAGGCCGCGACCACCTTGCCTTTTCCGAGTGCCTGAAAGACCCTGAAGCGGTCGAGGATCCGGTCGTCAACCCGATTCGGGAAAGGGACGAAGCCGATCTCGAGTTCTCTCCGAGTCAAAGGTGACATCGTGGGCCCTGTGTTCTCGCAGCTCGTTCGACGGAAGGCATCGCGGGCTTTGAGGAGGTCGCTCTCTCTCAACAGCCTCGTGCGCGGGGTCGCCTTGAGCCTCGCGATCCTCGCGGCGACGACCGCAGATGCAGGAGCCGAGGAGACGGAGGCGTGGCTTGGCTACACGGAGCTCCGGACGAACCTGCCTGGCGGTCGTCACGCGAATGTCTCGACGATGCGTGCGAAGGTCGTCCGGATCGACGGGACGGGAGCTCGTCCCATCGCCGAGGAACTCTCGCGACAGGCCGACTCCTGGACTCAGTTCGCCGGGTGGTCGCCGGACGGTCGTCTGGCGATCGTCGGCCGAGGCTGGCAGAGTCCGGAGAATGCGCGTTGGGAGGAAGAACACAAGACCTTTCGGTTCACGGCGGAAGGACGGCTCTACGACTCGTTCCTGGTCGACCTCGCCAACGGCGAAGCCAGCAACCTCACGGGAGTGGAACGGGTCAGCTTCTATAACACCGGGCTCTTCTTCTGGCCGGGGGACCCGAGCCGCCTGGGCTTTCAGGCCCTGATCGACGGGAACTCGCACCCGTTCCAGATGGATCGGTCGAGCCGGAACAAACGCGACTTGACCGCGGACTCGAAAGAGTTCGCTTACGGCTTCAGCGCCTCGCCGGACGGAAAACGCATCACCTACCATCAAAGTTATCAGGTCTACATTGCGAATCGTGACGGCACTCATCCCCGTAAGGTGGTGACCGGCCAGCCGTTCAACTTCGGCCCGCAATGGTCGTCGGACGGGTCCCACGTACTGTTCCTCGCGGGCGAACACGAGCATTGTCACCCGTATGTTGTAAGTTCCGACGGAACCGGCCTGAGGAAGCTCGCGGACCGAGGCGATTACCGGGGTTCCGTCGAGTTCCTCGATGTGCCCGACTTCCACGGCGGCAGCAGCGACGTCCCGGCATGGTCCACCGACGGTCGTTCGGTCTTCTACACCCGGCCCGCCGACGGCGCGACCGAGCTCTTCCGCGTGGGACTCGACGGCAAGGAAGAGCGACTTTCCCGGACCTCCAAAGGGACGTTGCACTACCATCCTCAACCCTCACCTGACGGCCGTTGGCTGGCCTTCGGATCCAAGCGGGCCGGTGTCCGTCAGCTCTTTGTCATGAGACTCCAAGATCAGGCCGAGACGCGCCTCACCTCGCTCGAACGCGGGCACGCGGCATTCTGGCCCCATTGGCAGCCGAAGGCCGCTCGCTAGCGATAAACCCCATTCGCGGACCTTGCGAACGCATATCCCTTTGGTCTCGGATTCTTTCGAGAAGGACGTATATGACCCGACTCGCGACTTCTGGTCGTTTCGGATTCCTGGTGATCGCCTGGCTGATCATGCACGCCGACAGGGTCCGTGCCGACGATCCATTTGTCACCGAGGTTTTCAAGAGCGGGACGGGTGGCTATCACACCTATCGCATCCCGTCATTGCTGGTGACACCCAAGGGGACGGTCCTGGCGTTCTGCGAAGGGCGTAAGACGGGACATGCCGATCACGGTGACATCGACCTCCTGCTTCGGACAAGCACCGACGGGGGGCGCACCTGGGGCCCCGTTCAGATAGTTTATGAAGAGGGAGGGACCGAGCCTCTTACGATCGGCAACCCTTGCCCGGTCGTCGACCGCGACACCGGGACGGTCGTCCTGACGTTCTGTCGAAACAACCGCGACGTCCTCGTGACGTCGAGTCGCGACGAGGGCCGAACGTGGTCGACTCCACGTTTCGTCACCTCGTCGGTTAAGAAGGATGGCTGGCAGTGGTACGCGACCGGTCCGGGCGTCGGCATCCAACTCGAACACGGAAGCAGGCGAGGCCGGTTGGTCATCCCTTGCGACCACGATGAGGTCGTCGACGGCTCGCGGGCGATGCACTCCCACGTAATCTACAGTGACGACCACGGGCAGACCTGGGAGCTCGGCGGGACGGTCGGCCCCAACACGGATGAGTGCCAGGTGGTGGAGCTGGCGGACGGAGAACTCCTCATCAACATGAGGAACGACTGGGGCCGCAAAGGTAGCCACAAGGAACTCGGTGGGAAGCGAATGATCTCCCGAAGCCGCGACGGAGGCCGGACCTGGGCCAAGCCTGAATTCGACGAGACACTCATCGAGCCCGTCTGTCAAGCAAGCCTCATCCGTGTCCAGGCAGAGGAACCCCCGTTGAAGCCGCTGCTCCTCTTCAGCAACCCCGCTTCGACCAGGTCTCGAAGAGGCATGACGTTGAGGGCAAGTCGGGACGAAGGTCGCTCCTGGCCGATCGCGCTGCCCGTAGACGCGGGCTTTTCGGCTTATTCCTGCCTGGCGGCCTTGCCAGATCGCCGCATCGGTCTCCTGTATGAGCAGGGAAATGCCGCACAGATCGTCTTTGCCGTCTTCTCCCTCTCGGACATCCTCCAGGGTTCGGGACGTGGCGCAACGCCTCGGGTAGGCACACCTGGAAGCCCCTCGAAGTGACGCGGCACTGGAAACCCTCGGAAGCGCGGTGAAGGAGCCGACGGAGAGCTCATCGCGGCTTTTCTACCGGAGCCCGAATCCGCACAGGGCGGGCAGGCGAGCAACGGTCGCGAAAACCTGTGTCCACGCACAGAGGGTTTGATATAATCGAAGAGCTTGCTGGTCACGTACGCTGTGGTCTTGGATTCCCTTCGAGTTAGGGGCCTTGTTCACGGCACGGAATACGCCTCAGCGAGGGTGACGCGACATGCGAACGTTGGGAAAGCCCTCAAGCCTCCTGGCGTTGGCGGTATACTCCCTGCTTTCGACTCCGGCCGTCGGCGCAGGGGATGTTGATAAGGACATCTCCTTCTTCGAGAAGAAGATTCGACCGGTCCTGGTCGAACACTGTTATTCCTGCCATTCGAACGGTGCGAACAAAGTCCGAGGCGGACTCAGGCTCGACAGCCGCGCTGGCATGCTCGCGGGGGGTGACACCGGCCCAACTCTGGTCGCGGGGAAACCCTCCGAAAGCCTGATCGTCGAGGCCCTGAGGTACGAGGGCCTCGAGATGCCCCCGAAAGGCAAGCTCGCGCCGGCCGTCGTCACGGACTTCGAGCGTTGGATCACGATGGGTGCGCCCGACCCTCGAGAGGGTCCGGCGACCTCAGCCCAGTCCACGATCGACCTGGAAGCAGGGCGTCGGTTCTGGGTCTATCAGCAGCCTCGGCATCACCCGGCACCTCGCACGGGCACGTCGGGATGGCCCAGGAACGACGTCGATCGGTTCGTCCTGGCGGGGCTCGAAATTCGAGGTCTCCGACCGGTCGCCCCGGCGGATCGACCCACCCTCGTGCGTCGGCTCTATTTCGACCTCCTCGGCCTACCTCCCTCTCCCAACATCATCGACAGCTTCGTTGCCGATCCGTCTCCTGATGCCTACGAGCATTTGGTCGATCGATTGCTCGCCTCCCCGGCATTTGGGGAGCGTTGGGGGCGACATTGGCTCGACATCGTTCGTTTCGCCGAGTCGATGACCTTGCGAGGGCTGGTCCTTGAGGAGGCCTGGCGCTACCGCGACTATGTCATCGGGGCCTTCAACGCCGACATCCCTTTCGACCGCTTCGTTCGTGAGCAGGTCGCGGGAGACCTCTTGCCCTCGACCTCTCTGGTCGAACGCCGAAGGCAACTCGTCGCGACAACCTTCCTGGCCCTGGGCGACTCGAATCTTGAGGAACAGGACAAGGCCCAACTCCGCATGGACGTGGTAGACGAGCAGATCGATACCATCGGCAAGGCCTTCCTCGCCCAGACGATCGGTTGCGCCCGTTGTCATGACCACAAGTTCGACCCGATCCCGACGCGAGACTACTACGCACTCGCGGGGATCTTGCGGAACGTCAAAACCCACGAGGATGCGAATGTCTCCAAGTGGGTGGAACGCGCGTTGCCGGTCGACTCGGCCCAAGAGCAGGAGTTTCGCCGCTCCGATCAGGCCATCGCCGAGTTGGAGCAACGCATCAAACTCGAGTCCGTTCGAGCCGCCCGAGGCGGGATCAAGTCGCTCGCTCGAGGGGCGATCGCCGAGTCCGACCTTCCCGGCGTGGTCCTCGACGACTCGGCCGCCAGGCGGGTTGGGGAGTGGAAGCATTCTCGCCACTCGCCCGACTTCATCGGCCAGGGCTATCTCCACGACCTCGACTCGGGCAAAGGGGAGAAATCTCTGACCTTTCAGCCCGACCTTCCCAGGGCAGGGGAGTACGAAGTCCGCCTGGCCTACTCCCCGGGTTCGAACCGAGCGTCGGCAGTCCCGGTGACGATCCTGTCGGCCGGCGGCGAAACGACGACGTCGGTCAACCTCCGGGAGCCCCCACCGATCGCCGGCCGGTTCGTGTCGCTCGGGCAATACCGATTCGAACGCAATGGACAGGGATATGTCCTCATCTCCAACGAAGGAACGCATGGACACGTCGTTATCGACGCCGTCCTCTTCATCCCTGTCGATCCGGCAGCCGCGCCCCATGCGCCTTCGCCGACGGAGCTCTCGGAGCTCGAAGCCCGATTGAAGCGACTCAAGTCGGAAGCACCCCGGCGCGAGTCGGTCGTCTCGGTCCTCGAGCTGAAGGGGGTCGAGGATTCACGAATTCATATTCGAGGCAATGTCCACACCCTTGGCGAGTCGGTCGCCCGCGGGTTCCTCCAGGTTGCGAGCTACGGCCCGAGGGTCGAAATGCCCCGCGCCGAGAGCGGGCGCCGACAGCTCGCCGACTGGCTCGCGTCCCGCGACAACCCGCTGACGGCGCGAGTTTTCGTCAATCGTGTCTGGCATTGGCTCTTCGGGACCGGGCTCGTGCGGACCACGGACAACTTCGGGACCACCGGCGACACTCCGTCCCACCCCGAATTGCTCGACGAGCTCGCTCTCCGGTTCATGGAGGAAGACTGGTCGATCAAGTCATTGATCCGGACGATCGTCCTCTCCCAGACGTATCAACTCTCGACGCTCGACGACCCTCGTTCTCGGGCGGTCGATCCGGAGAATCGCCAACTCTGGCGGCATAACCGTCGCAGGCTCGACGCCGAGTGCCTCCGGGATGCCATCCTCGTAGTCAGCGGGACGCTCCGTCCAGAGAAGGGGGGACCGAGCTTCCGTCGAGGTCTCGCGGCCGACTTCGGTTATCCCCACGAGGAAAACCGGCGGAGTGTCTATTCACCGGCCTTCCGAAACGCCTTGCCCGAGTTCTTCGAGGCCTTCGACTTCGCCAACCCGAGCATGGTCGTCGGCCAGCGCAACGTGAGCACGGTGGTCCCTCAGGCCCTTTTCCTCCTGAATCATCCGTTCGTCGTCGAGCAGTCGAGGATCGCGGCCCGACGACTCCTGGACGAGCCTTGCCCAAGCGTCGAGGCTCGAATCGATCTTGCCTATCGGATCGTCCTGGGACGACCACCGACCGATCGAGAACGTCGAATCGCCATTAGGTTCCTGGAAGCCGAGCACGACCTGGACGCCCGCGAGGCGAAGGTCGAGTCCTGGTCGATGCTGATCCAGTCGTTGTTCGGGTCGATCGATTTCCTGTACACCAAGTGAGCCGAGTGGGAGGCGGAGACCATGCCCGTGCCGATCGGTCGTCGCGAGATGTTGAGGAGTGCCGCCTGCGGTTTCGGCTATCTCGCCATGGCCGGCCTGGCCGCCGATCGCGACGCGCGAGGGTCGACAAATCCGCTCGCAGCCAAGCGGACCGGGCTCGTCCCTAAGGCCAAACGGGTCATTTTCCTGTTCATGCAAGGGGGCGTCAGCCACGTCGACTCCTTCGACTACAAGCCGCGGTTGGCTCGTGACGACGGCAAGCAACTCGCCTTCGACGACGCTCGGGTCATCGCCAAGACCGGCGAGCGCGGGTCGTCTCAACGCACGTTGAAGTCGCCCTGGATATTCTCGCAACATGGCGAGTCGGGGCACTGGGGATCGACTCTCTTCCCCGAGATGAATCGCCACGTCGACGACCTCTGCTTCATCCACTCGATGCACACCGAGGGGGTCGCCCACGGCCCTGCGACCCTGTTCCTTCATTGCGGGGCGACGAACGCCGTCCGGCCTTCGATGGGGTCGTGGATCCTCTACGGTCTCGGCTCCGAGAACAACGACCTCCCCGGGTTCGTCACGATCGGCCCTTCGGGAGGTAACGGCGGGTCCAGGAACTACGGCAATGCGTTCCTCCCGGCAATCTACCAGGGGACCGCGATCGGCGCCGCAGGCGCGCCGGCCTCTCGTGCGACGATTCGCAACCTGGCCAACCCCTTGCGAACGGCTCCGGATCGTCGCCGCCAATTCGATCTGCTCCACGAATTGAACGCCGAGCAAGCCAGGGTCGTCCCGGGCGACTCGGAGTTCGAGGCCATCGTCTCGAACTACGAGATGGCCTGGCGAATGCAGGCGAGTGCACCGACAGTCCTCGAACTCGGGAACGACTCGCGAGAGACGCACGCCCTTTACGGTATCGGCGAACCCGCGACGGACAACTTCGGCCGCCAATGCCTCTTGGCTCGACGGCTCTCCGAATCCGGGGTGCGCTTCGTCCAGGTAACCTACGGTGACAACACAGCGAACCCGGCCTGGGACCAGCACTCGAACCTGCTCAAGCACGCCGACCACGCCAGGGCGGTCGACAAGCCGATCGCCGGCCTACTCGCCGACCTCAAGCGGCGCGGCTTGCTCGAAGATACGCTCGTCTGGTGGGGAAGTGAGTTCGGCAGGACGCCCTACGCCGAGCGCAACGGGACGGGACGCGATCACAACCCCAACGGGTTCACGGTCTGGCTGGCCGGGGCTGGCGTCAAGCCTGGGTTCTCGTTCGGCGCCACCGACGAGTTCGGTCACAAGGCCGTGCAGGATAAGGTGCACATGCACGACCTCCACGCCACGATCCTGTCGCTCCTGGGACTCGACCACGAAGCCCTCACCTTCCAGTACAGTGGACGCCCCTTCCGGCTCACGGATGTCTCGGGCCGGGTCGTGAACGAGATCCTCGCTTGAGCGGACGCCGGCATCCCGCCCTCGAGTCTGGCTTGTCCGCTCGGATGTGATGTGGCTTCGCCTCGAGAGCCCGACCGTCGGCCGTCGCTTTAACATTTAACACTTGGCTGGTTAGGCCTTTCCAACGACACGGAGGGCCAACCATCTCGGGATTTCTCGTGGACTGACGAGAAACCTCCACGACGGATCACGAGACCGCCCCTTTTGTGTGGGATCTGTGTTATACTCCGTTCCTTCATTGCCGACCTCGGGCGAGGTTGCGCAAAATCCCCAACGCCCACCATTCCTTTTGTCGCCAGCACCCTAGAGCAGACTATGTGGGTTCCGTGTTATACTCCGATCCTTCATCGGCAGCCCTCCTCAGCAACCGAAGGCTCGGATCGTCCCGAAGTCACGGCCCGTCCTCGGGCGGTGCGGCGAACGTCGTGAATGCCGACAAGGGCGTAACCCGTTCCGAAGCTTTGGTTTCCCTCGCCTTTTTCTGATGGCTCGAATCCCGGCGGAGGGTCCCTTCGTGTCGCAGTCAGCCTTGAATCGGGATGCGAAGGACCTCGCGTCGTTCGGCTATCGACAGCGACTGGACCGGACGCTCGGCGGTTTTTCCTCCTTCGCGGCGGGCTTCTCGTACCTCTCGATCCTGACGGGACTGCCGCAGCTCTTCTATCTCGGCTTCGGCGCGGGAGGCCCCGCCTTCATCTGGACCTGGCCGGTCGTTTTCCTCGGGCAGTTCCTGGTCGCGCTCTGCTTCGCGGAGCTTGCCGCGACGTATCCCCTCGCCGGAGGGGTCTACCAGTGGTCGAAGCAAATCGGGCCAGCGTGGATCGGATGGATGGCCGGTTGGGTCTATCTCGCTTGTGCCGTCATCTCATTGGCATCGGTCGCGGTGGCACTCCAGGCGACCCTTCCCCAGATCTCCGGCCGGTTCCACCTGATTGGCGACCCGACACGGCCGGAGGATTCGTCACGGAACGCCGTGCTCCTGGGATGTTTGCTCATCACATTCAGCGTCGTGGTCAACGCGGTCGGGGTCCGCCTCCTCGCGAGGATCAACAACGTTGGCGTCTTCGCCGAGATGGCGGGGACCGTGATCCTGATCGCGTTGCTCGCCTGGAAGGTGCGCCGAGGCCCCGAGGTTGTTTTCGACACGCAGGGTAGGGGGGCGACACTCCCCCTGGGATACCTCGGCCCGTTCTTCGCCGCCGCGTTGACCCCCTCTTTCGTGATGTATGGCTTCGACACGGCCGGCACGCTCGCGGAAGAGACGAACGACCCACGAAGACGGGCCCCTCGAGCGATCTTGGGAGCCCTCGCGGCCGTGGGCGCGGCGGGCGGTCTCTTGATCTTCTTCGCGTTGCGAGCCGTCGGAGATCTGAACAACCCTGCGCTCGGCCGAGTCAGCGGAGGCATGCCCCTCCTCATCAAAGAAACGCTCGGGGATCGCGTCGGGCTTGCCCTCCTCTGCGACGTCGCCCTCGCGATCGTGGTCTGTACCCTGACCGTGCATGCCGCCGCCGTCCGGCTCGTCTTCGCGATGGCCCGAGACAACAACTTGCCCTTCTCCGAATCCCTCGCGCGGATGTCGGAGAGGTCACGGAGCCCGGTGCTCCCGGCAATCCTGATCGGGGCGTTCGCGGCCGCGGTCCTGGTCCTGAACGTCGACTATCCCCAGATCATCGAACTGATGGCGTCGGTCGCGATCGTCTGGGCCAACCTCGCGTATCTTCTGGTCACGGCACCGATGCTGGTCCGTCGCCTGCGGACCGGATCCGCGTGCGAGCCCCCCTCCGAAAAGGTCTTCTCGCTCGGCCGTTGGGGGCTCCCCGTCAATCTGCTGGCCGTGATCTGGGGCATGGCGGTCCTCGTCAACGTGGGTTGGCCCCGCCCCGAGATTTATGGGACCAATTGGTACCGACGCCACATCGCGCCCCTCGCCACGATCGCCCTCCTGGCGACGGGCGGGCTCTGCTACGAGATCGTTCGTCGGCAGAAAGGGGGCGTCCTCGAAATGCACCGTGAACCCTTGGCCACTCAATAGACGAACTCGCGAAGGAGTCGGGGAATTGATCATGCGGAGAGTCATCCTCAGGAAATCGCCGAGGGCCCTCGTGATCGGCGTGGATGGAGCCTTCGAGGAACCGAGGTATTCGAGGCCCGTCCAACGATTCCTCGCCTGGTGCGTCCATCTCTATACGGCCTCCGGCCTCGTGATCGCAGCGCTAATCTCGGTCCTGCTCGTCCGAGGGGGCACCGACGCCTATCGCTCCTCGTTCTTCTTGATGCTCCTGGCCACCGTCATCGACGCCACCGACGGGACGTTCGCCCGAAGGATCGGGGTCAAGAAGGTGCTGCCCAACTTCGACGGCCGGAAGCTCGATGACCTGACCGACTTCCTGACTTACACCTTCCTGCCGCTCCTCCTCATCTGGCGGGCGGGGATCCTCCCGACCGGCCAGGAAGCCTGGCTCCTCTTCCCTCTCCTGGCCAGCGCCTACGGATTCTGCCAGGTCGAGGCGAAGACCGAGGACGGCTATTTCCTCGGCTTCCCCTCGCTGTGGAATGTCGTCGCCTTTTATCTCTATGTGTTGCATCTTCCCGAATGGACGTCGCTGGGGGTTGTGGTCACGCTGAGCCTCCTGACGTTCGTGCCGAGTCGATACCTCTACCCGTCGCAACCAGGTCTGCTCAACGTCCTCAGCAACATCCTGGGAGTGGTCTGGGCGTGCCTGCTCGCCGGCATCCTCTGGCAACTGCGCCGGGAGCACTCGGCAAGTGCGAACGAACTGGCGCGGACACTCGCGCTGACGTCCTTGTTCTACCCGGCGTTCTACATGGCGACGTCGTGGGTGATCACCTTGAACCGTTGGCAGCGTCGACTCCTCCATCCTCGACACCTCGGTTAAGGCCCTCGGGCCCACGATTCCACCCCCTCGATAGCCGAGCCTCTCGAGTTCGCTGGCAATCGACTCGGCTCGCCCCGAGTCGGTCCAAACAGGTCGAGAGGCCTCGGTCTCAGTCCTCGGCGACACGACCGCCATTGTCGATTTCGGGGCCTCTGGACTAGGATAGGGTCCGGAGAACACGCGAAGGGTCGAGGGCAAGGTGAGGCAATGGGCAAGCGGGTCGTCCTGGCGATGAGTGGGGGTGTCGACAGTTCCGTGGCGGCGTACCTGCTGAAACAGCAAGGCTACGACGTCATCGGTCTCTTCATGCGCACCGGCGCCCACTCCGACGATGTCGAACGCCGAGCCAAGACATGCTGCAGCGCAACCGACTCCATCGACGCCCAACTCGTCGCCGACCGGCTGGATATTCCTTTTTATGCGCTCGACTTCGAAAAAGAGTTCGAGCGGATCATGGATCAGTTTTCCGACGAGTATGCGAGGGGACGCACGCCTAATCCCTGCGTCATGTGCAATATTTGGCTGAAGTTCGGCAAACTTTGGTCGTATGGGAAGCAAGTCGGGGCCGACTTCGTCGCCACGGGGCACTACGCGCGGATCGCCGAGGATTCGGAGGGGGTGCCTCGTGTCGCGCGGGCGATCGACCGCTCCAAAGATCAGTCCTATGTCCTCTTCGGCCTCCGCCGAGAGTTGCTCCCCCACGTCCTGTTCCCTGTCGGGTCGATGCCGAAGTCCGAGATCCGTGCCATCGCGAAGCAGTGCGACCTGCCGGTCCACGATAAGCCCGATAGCCAGGAGATCTGCTTCGTCCCCGACGACAACTATCTCGGCTTCGTCCGGGCACGCCGACCTGACCTCAACACCGCGGGCAAGCTCGTGGATGAAGATGGGACGGTCCTGGGGGAGCACACCGGGATCGAGGGGTTCACGATCGGGCAACGACGAGGGCTTGGGGTGGCCGTCGGTTCGCCGCGATACGTCGTGCAGATTGAGCCGGTATCCAAGACCGTGACGCTCGGCCAGCGCGGTTCCCTCGAGAAATCGGCATTAGTCGCGTCTCGATTTAATTGGCAGGGGAACGTTCCCGAAAGTCGGACTGCGTGCCTGGCCCAGATCCGAGCCCGACACTCGGCCGCTCCCGCCACGGTCGAGACGCTCGACGACGGTCGGGTACGCGTCGTATTCGACACCCCCCAGTCGGCCATCACTCCCGGACAGGTCGTGACGCTCTATCAAGAGGACCTCGTCCTCGGCGGAGGGTGGATCGACGGGGCGATCGACCTCGATGCGTCAGCCCCCCTCGATTCTTGACACCCTCCGAATCAGGCAGAATCGATCCTCGGAGAGACGAAAGGCTCGGAGTATCTCGACATGGTTACCGTTGGAATGTATTACGACGTCATCCCCGAGAAGGCGTCGCTCTTCACCTCCAAGTTCCAAGACGTCCTCGCCTTGATGAATACGATCCCTGGTCATAAGTCCAGCTTCCTCTATCAAAGGGTCGACGACCCCTTCTCTTACGCGGTCCTGAGCGAGTGGGTTGACGATCAGGCGTTTTACACGTTCATCCGTTCCGAGACATTTCGCCAGGTCACCACCTGGGGACGAGAGCAGGTCCTCCGGACGAGCCCCAGGCACAAGATCTACCCACGTTCCGAGGAGATTGGGCGACCCGCCTGAACATGCATTGCCAAGCCCCGGAATGCATACTAGGATTTTTTGAGACTCTCGGCGATTGAGAGCCCCCAAGGGCACGATGCCCTCGGTCCTACACGCACACAAGCGATTCGGCGATGTGGCCATGGGCCTTTGTTCCATGGGCTCGCATCGCCGGTTACCAAAGCTATCGAGTCCGAACGGAACTTAAACTCCCATGGCGCGTGCCAGTCTGATCCTACCACTCTCGGACCGGACCACCATCGGGGTGGATCAAATCCGAAACCTTCATGCGAGGTTGGAGGCATTAGGACACACGATCGACATCGTGAGTGTGAGTGACGTCAAGGCGACCGCCCCCCTCTCGTTGACCGAAGACTGGTGGTCTTCGACGGCCGGGGAGAAGCCGGGACTTTCTCCCGCCGCCGTTGCCGGTTTGCAGGCCGCGAAGGGCGAACACCTCGTCGTGGCCGACCTCGAAGATGGTTACTCGGCCGAGGATATCGCTCGAGTGCTCGACACTCTGGATGCGGACGGCACGCAAGTCGTGATCGCGAGCCGGGGTCGCTCGATCTCATCGAAGCCGAGGCTCTTGTCCGTCACGGACTGGCTTCGGCGATTCTCGAAACGGTTGCTCGGGACCTCGGCGCCCTTCTCCGGCTTGTTCGGGGTCAGTCGAGCCCTCGCCCGACGGACCCACTTCTCTCCCGTCGGCTCCCTGTTTACCCTCGAGATCCTCGCGAGGACCACCGCGCCTCGGCTCGACGTCTTCGTGCCGGACTACCAGCGGCGACAACCTCGGACGTTGACGGTCGACGACTTGCGACATGTCAAGCGGATGACCGACGACCGCTTCGGAAACTTCTCGCGACTGATCCAGTTCTGCGTCGTCGGTGCGTCCGGGATGGTCGTGGACCTGACGTTCTACGCCTTCTTCCAATGGGTCCTGTCGTACACGACGCTCGCGGATAAGACGACCCCGATGGTCGGTGGCCCGCTATCGCTGGCCATCTCGGGCATCCTCGCCATCGCGATCGCACTCACCTGGAACTTCTCGCTCAACCGTCGACTCACGTTCAGCTACGCACGCGAGCAGTCACTTCTCCGTCAATACGTCGCCTATGCCCTGAGCAATGCACTCGGGATCGGGGTAAGCCTGGTGCTCCGATTGCTCCTCCCGAGCCACGTGCCTTACTTCGAGCGGCACCGGCTCGCGGCGGCTCTCGTCGGAATTGTCGCGGCGACCGGCATCAGCTTCTCCATGGCGCGCTGGTTCGTCTTCAGCCGGCAGCACATCGGCGCTCCTTCACCGGACAACTCGATGGCCAATCACCCTTCGACGGATCAGGAACTCGGCGACGCACCGACCGATCGGGATCACTCCTCCAACCTTTCGGCCTCGGTCCGCGAGTCGATCTGAGCCTTCTCCGGAGTTTGAAGGTCTTCGAGACTTCCGTGCGTCCAATCCGACGGGACGTTGTGCAGGCCGTCGAACGACCTGGGAACCGGTCGCTTCAGGTGCTGTCGTGCGAGGATGATCGCCACGACCAAAGCACCGGCCAACCCGACGAACAGGTCCATCTGCGAAATCGATGACTTCGTCTCGGCCGAGGCTTCGATTCTGATCGGATTGGGGGGATGGGCTCCCACGATCAGCGGAACGAGCCTCGGGCCATCGCCGGCCTGGTACGTGATCGTGCGGATGTAGGTGCCGACAAAGCGGACGTTCGCCGCAGTCGGGGCAGGGTTCGACCCTCCAGCCTCCGTCGGGTACACGAGGGTGTATGGGTTCCCGCTGGGGGTGACGGCAAACAGTTCAACGAGAGGGGGAAATGTCCCGATCGCCCCTTGGTGAAATGTTCTCGCGACCTTACCGACGACTTCGACCCGGCGTCCTCGATAGGACTCGGGGTGGTTCCAGAGTTCGGTGAACGAGACCGCGACAGGCTTCGATTCCCCGCGATCGATCAGGGCCGTCCGATATTCCGCGAGGTCGGCGAGACTTAGCCCAGATTCCGACTGGGCGAAGGAGTTCATGGCTGACAACGCCAGTCCGAGACCGAGCAAGGCAGGGCAACACGTCGTCCTCATGGCGTGGTACCGAGGGAGCTCGGGCTGGGCTCAGGTTGTACGGAAGGGCTGGTCAGCCTGACGGAGGAGACACCCGCCGAGGAGATAGCCGCGAGGATCCGGGCGGCCGGCTCGTACCGCAGATTGTCGTCGGCGACGAGACGCACTCGCAAGGGACGGCCGTCGAGGACGGTCACGTATCGGCGTAGCCGATTCCCGAGCATTCTCGCATCATTCAAGACCGCCTCGCCGAGTTTCAGGGACTTGAGGTCGCCCAATTCGTTGGCCGTGGCGCGTACGTACAGATCGTTCTCGAGGTCGGTGTCCACCGCTCGGGCGGGGGCGGGCTGGGCCTTCCCCGTCGTCTCGCCCGGCAGGGCCAGGGGCTTGGCCGGCAACTCGAGGTCGACGTGAGTTTCCGATGACGGCGCTTGAAATGTCAAAATGAAGAACGCGAGGAGTTGAAAGGCCATGTCGAGCATCGGCGTGACCGGGAATTGAACCTCCGCCGGAGGTCCAGGGCGGCGAGACCTCGATCGGCCCGTCCCGGTACTCATCGTTGGGGACTCCGGAGTACGACCAAGCTGAAGTGGGCAAAGCCTCGCTCCTGGGCAAGGGCGAGGGTCCTACGGACGGTGCCGTAGGCCACGTCCTTGTCGGCTCGCAGAATCACGACGGTCGGGAGTTCTTCGGACCGACCACCCAGGGTTTCGAGGCCCGCAAGCCGTCGTTTCGCCTGGTCGGCCCACCACGTCTCGGCTTCCCTGCCCTCGAGGGCCGAGTCTTCGATGAGGAGCCGGCCGCCGCGATCCATCACGACGAGCAGTCGATCCAGGCTGAGGTCCGACCCCGGCAGCGCGGCGGGGGCGACGGGAAGCCGAATCTCCTTCGTCTCGCCCTCGAGCTTGTTGCCGAAGTGGATCAGCATCATGAAGAACGTGATGAGCTGGAGCACGATGTCGAGGAGAGGAGTCAAGTTAATGGTGAACTCCTCCGCATCTCGGTATCGGCGACGGAGGCTCATTATTGGATTCCTTGGGACATCAGGCGGAAGAGGAGCCGACCCTCACTGCACTCGCCTTGCGGATCTCGTGCGCTTTGGCTCGACGGGGAACAACCTCGATCCGGCGGGGGCGATCAGGGCTTGTCCGACGGAGGCAACGCCGTCCGGGAGGGGGGGATGGCCGCCGCGGCCAGCGGATGTTGCGACGTCCGACCGGGAGGACCGAATTGTTCGATCAAGGACTCGGCCGTGATCGTGACCTCGAGCGAGAGCCTTGCGATTCGGTTGCGGAACAGGGCGTAGAAATAAATCGCGGGGATCGAAAGCGCAATCCCCTCGAGCGTCGCGAAGAGGGCCGTCGAGATCCCCTCGGCCAACTGGCTCGCCTGCGGCGAGGCCCCGGCCGTGGCGATGATTCGGAAGCTCTTGATCATGCCGTAAACCGTGCCGACCAGGCCGATCATCGGGCCGAGCGTGCCGACCGTCGCGAGGTACGTCGTCCGGTGCTCCATCTCCATCGTCGCCTCGTCATTGGCCATTTCCATGGCACGCTGGGCGGGCACCGCACCGGAGGGGAGCTTGCGGATTCCGGCCGCGAGGACCCTGGCCAGGAACGACGTGTCCATGACGAGTCGCTGGTACGCTTCGGCGAAATGCTTCTGGCCGACCAGCATCGTGATTTCCTGGATCAGTGCGGTCGGGAGCGCCACCGATCGGCGGTACTGGAAGGCCATCCAGACCAGGAGCGCGATCAGGTAGAAGGACATCACCATGATGACCAGCCCGATCGGCCCCGACGCTTCGATCATCCACTGAAAGAAGGACTTCGACGTCTCGACTCGCTCGGCAACCGCCGGCGTCCCCGCACCTTGCGACCAGGCGGTGGCGGGCAGCAACACGCTCAACAAAATGGTCGTGGCGACCACCCTTTGGCGGCGGATCAACGACATGGGATCCAAGGCTCCCCGGCGGTTAACAACCACCTTCCCCACACCTCGTGGGCGGACGGTCGCGGTCTTCTCGGACATTCGCTCAGCTTAGCCGATCGTGCGATGCCGGACAACTCCACCAGACCTCCCGTCAGGCCAAGAGATACCGCAAAAATGCCTTGCTCGAAAGCCGTCAGGTCATGAGTTGTAACTTGTACGGAACCTGGAGGTTCTGGGGAATCCGGACAGAGTCTTGCGAGCGGATCTGACCTCGGCTCTAATCGCGAAGCGCCTTCCCCACCCCTCGGGACTCGAGGTCATCCATGCCCCGACGCTCAACGATACTTCCCGCCCTCCCACTCTTCTTCTTGACGACCGCGTGGCTCGCGCCTCATGCCTTTGCGGAAGATGCCATCTCGACCGCCCTCACGCGCCCGATCATCGGGCCCAAGCAGACGCTCGCCGAGGCTGCGGATTACTGCGAGCTCGCCATTCCCCGGACCCCGTCGGTGAAGTCGGTGGGCCAGTGGGAGCTGGAGGCGAAGCGACTTCGCGAGGAAAGCCTCCGACGTGTCATCTTCCGAGGCGAGGCAGACGCCTGGCGACGTTCGAAACTCCAGGTCCAATGGCTCGACACGGTCGAGGGGGGGCCCGGTTATCGGATTAAGAAGCTCCGGTACGAAGCGGTCCCGGGGCTCTGGATCCCCGCACTCCTGTACGAGCCAACGTCACTTTCGGGCAAGGTCCCCGTCGTGCTCAACGTCAACGGTCATGACAAGGAAGGCAAGTCCGCCGACTACAAGCAGGTGATCTGCATCAATCAGGCCAAGCGAGGCATGCTCGTCCTGAACACCGAGTGGTTTGGCATGGGCCAGTTTGGTGGGGGCGACTATCGCCACGACTTGATCAATCACATTGATCTCTGCGGGACGTCGGGGATCGCCACGCACTACCTTGCCATGACCCGTGCCATCGACGTGCTCCTCTCCCACGAAAATGCCGACCCCGGCCGCGTCGCGATGACGGGACTATCGGGTGGGGGTTGGCAGACGATTTTCGCCAGCGCCTTCGACACCAGGATTACTCTCACCAATCCCGTTGCCGGATACTCGAGCTTCCGGACGCGTTGCCGCCACTCGAGCGACCTCGGAGACTCCGAGCAGACCCCCTGCGACCTCGCGACCGTCACCGATTACGCCGGGATGACCGCATTGCTGGCGCCCCGAGCTGCCCTCCTCACATTCAATGCCGAGGATAATTGCTGCTTCGCCGCCGGACATGCACTCCCACCGTTGCTTCAGGCCGCCCAGCCCATCTTTTCCCTCTACGGCAAGGACGCCCAGCTCCGGACCCACATCAACTCGGATCCCGGCACGCACAACTACCTCGTCGACAACCGTCAGGCGTTCTACCAGATGGTCGGCGACAACTTCTATAAAGACGATCGTCAGTTCAATCCCCAGGAAATCCCGTCGGATTCGGAAGTCAAGGCCTCGAGCGTGCTCGATGTCCCGCTTCCCAAGGAGAACGCGAGCCTCCACTCATTGGCCATTGAGCTGAGCCGTTCACTGCCGCTTCAA
Source organism: Singulisphaera rosea (assembly GCF_054877945.1). Taxonomy (NCBI): domain Bacteria; kingdom Pseudomonadati; phylum Planctomycetota; class Planctomycetia; order Isosphaerales; family Isosphaeraceae; genus Singulisphaera; species Singulisphaera rosea. The sequence continues at coordinate 80,369 of NZ_JBTYIP020000012.1, forward strand.
ATCAAGATGCCAACAGGCGTGGAATCGGCCAAAACGTGGCGGGCTGATCGGGCGGCCAAGCTGCGCGAGATCGTCCGTGCCCCTCGGTACGACGTGCGAGCGACCAAGGTCGGCGAGTCGGACAAGGATGGAGTCCTAGCGACGTCCTGGCGACTTCAGTTGGGCGATTGGTCGGTCCCGGTCGTTGAATTCACCAAAGGGACGAAGGATGCCACAACCCTGCTCGTCAACGATGGCGGGCGGGCTCGGACCGTGGATGAGGTTCGGGGCCTTCTCGACCAGGGACGTCGTGTCGTGGTCGTCGACCCGTTCTCGATCGGCGAAGCGCAAGTCGCCGACCATGCCTATCTCTATTCAATGCTGCTGGAGTCGGTGGGATCTCGTTGCCTGGGGATCGAAGCCGAGCAGTTGGCGACGGTGGCCCGCTGGGCGAAGTCGTCCAACCCGTCGACGAAGCTCACGCTGCGGGCGATCGGACCGAGAACCAGTTGCATGGCGCTCGTCGCCGCCGGGCTTGAAGACTTGGCAATCGACCGCGTCGAATTGTCTCGGCCGTCGGGTAGCTTGAAAGAATTGCTCGAAGACAAAACCCCTTACGAGCATTCTCCGGAGCTTTTCTGCTTCGGATTGCTCCGCGACTTCGATGTCGCCCAGCTCGCGGCCCTGATCGCCCCAAGACCCCTCACGATCTCGCAACCGAGCGAACGTGCCCGGAAAGAGATGGTGAATCTGAAAGCGATGTACCAAACCTGGGGCGTCGACTGGGATCCCTTTCAATAGTGGGATCGATCGATCGCGGCGAACCTCGCGCGCTCACGTTACACGAATTGAGGAGCCCGGTCTTTCGCGCGTCATGGCCCGGGCGTGCGCGAGCCTGAGGCTGTCCCCGCTCGAGTCGACGACTCGAGCGGGTCGCTTTGCCCGTCAGTCCTCGACGAGCGGAGCGACCAGTACCTTGCCGGCGGCTTCGACCCCGAGGGCGATGGAGCGATCTCCGAGTCGAATCACCAGGGCACCCGCCTCGGGACGGTTCTCTGCGAGCTCTCCATTGGCGTGGAGGTCGAGCCCACATTCGCTGAGATAACGAAGGAATGCCGGGTCCTGATCGACGACTCGGACGATTTTGAAGCGTTCCTTGGGGAGCAACCTTGCGAGCGGAGTCCCTTGGGGTTCGGTCAGGGAGCCATCGGCGCCGGGGATAGGATCGCCGTGGGGGTCGACGGCCGGATGTCCGAGGAAGGCGTCGATCCGATCGACGAGCCGCTCGGAGGCCGCATGCTCCATGTGCTCGGCCTCCTCGTGGACCTCGTCCCAGGACATTTTGAGGGTCCGCACGAGGAAGAGCTCGAGGAGGCGATGCCGTCGGATGATCTTCATCGCCAGGCGCTGGCCGGCGTCAGTCAGCCTGGCCCCTTCGTAAGGCGTATAGGTCGCGAGGCTCGCCTCGGAGAGCGTCTTGAGCATGCCCGTGACCGTCCCAGGGGAGACGTTCAGCGCGTGGGCCAATTCCCCGGTGGCGACGGTCGTCCCTGACGGATTCCGAGCGGCGATCAGGGCGATGGCCTTCACGTAGTTTTCGACGGTCAGGCTCGGCACGAGGTACCCTTTCGCGAGAGCAGAATCAGGGCGGTCGGAGCATTTCCCTCCGCGGGCGCGGCCTTATCCTAAGCGACTCGTGCCGGGCGAGGAAGTCAAGTTGACCGACAAACCGACCGGCGACGACGGTTGTTGCGCGAAGTCAGTCCAGGACGCGCATCGAAGTCGTGACGCGTCCCTGGTCCGCCGACTCGATTGAGGATCGAAAAAGAACCGCATTTGCTTTTCATCCACGATCAAATGCCGAATCATGTCTGAGCGGACAACCGGCGAGGAACCGCAATCGATAAGTCGAACGTCAAGTCGAATGTCGTACGGGACAAACCATGAAGACGCGAACAAAACTCGCTCGATCGAGAAAGTAACCGTCCGAGGTCACGAGGTTTCGTCCTCGTACTCCGGCGAGTCGTCGTCGGTAAGTTCGATCCGTCCGGCCCCCGTGGGGTCGCCCATGCGAATCCAGACGGCCTTGAGGTAGGAACCTTCGAGGGCCTCGAGGCCGACCGGATGATCGGCCGACGCCCCCGTCACCGCGAGGATCTGGGCGGATCGACCCGCCTTGCGGGCCGCGGCGCGGAGGAGGATGAGGAACTCTTCAGGGCCGAGCAAGCCCGAGCAGGAGCAGGTCAGCAGCAATCCACCAGGCTCAACGAGATTCATGGCCAGGACGTTCAGGTCGAAGTATTTCCGCTTCCCCGACGAGATGTCGAGGCGACCCGGGATGAGTTTGGGAGGGTCGAGGACGACGACTCCGTATTTGCGCTCATTCAGGCCCATCTGCCGCATGTAGCCGAAGGCGTCAGCATGGACGAATGTCGGGCGAACCTGGTTCAGATTCCCGTTGTCCTTCGCCAGGGCGATGGCCTTCTCATCGAGGTCGACGCATGTGACTTCGGTCGCCCCGCCCCGGACGAGCGCGGAGATCCCGAACCCACCCGTGTAGCAACAGAGGTCGAGGACCGATTTCCCGGCGCAGTAGCGGGTCAGTTCCCGGCGATTCTCGCGTTGGTCGCAGAAGAAGCCTGTTTTGTGGCTCTCTTCGAAGACGACCCGATAACGGACCCCGTTTTCGTGGATCGTCACGCGAGGAGGAAGCTTCTCACTGGCGAGGGGTCGACCTGGGAAATCCTCGGCGAGGGCGATCCTCTCGTCGACCCGGACCCGGAAATGCCGCGTCCCGAGTCGTTCCGCGAACATGGAGAGGATTGGGCCGATCCGATGATACATCCCGAGGCTGAAAATCTCGGCGGAGAGGACGTCGTCGAAGCGGTCGAGGATCAAGCCGGAGAGGCCGTCGCCCTCGGCGTGGAGGACGCGATAGGCATTGGTGACCTCATCGAGGCGGAGAAACTCACGGCGGAGGGCCAACGCCCGGTCGACTCGACCATCCCAGAAGCCCTGGCCGGGCGGGTCGATCCCCTGGGCGAGAAGCCTGAGGCTGATCTGGGAACGGCCATTCCAAAGACCGAAGCCGACCGGGATGTGGTCGCGATCGACGACCCGCACGAGGTCGCCATCATTGGGGCGAATGGATCCGACCGTACCGATGACCATCTTCCGATAAACGAACGGATGGTGACCCGACGCCCGAATCGCCACGATCGGCAATTCGCCCGAGGTTTCGAGCGAACGGTTGGGAATCTCATCGACGACCGACTCGCCCGGTCGGTTTCGTCCTTCGGGCCTGGGGCGCCTCGGCCCGGGCCCCTGATCTTGAGTCGCGTCTCGGCGTTGCAAATCCGACCTCGGTCTTCGGTCTCGAAGAACTCTCGCTCCACGAGGAACACGGCACGTCGAAGTGCCGCGGGTTTCGTGGAGGATCATACCTTGACTATCGTGGAATTTCGCGACTTGACGACGGGATCCTCGCGCGGGGGCCGCAACCACTCGAGCGACCCGGATCGCGATCCCTTGAGGATCGACCATGTGCACAGCACGGCCAGTTCTACTTACGGTCAGTCGCGAGACTCGGGAAGCCTAAAGCCCCGAACAATCCCGAGCTTCGATCGCGACCTCGGTCTTCAATCCTCGTCACCTTCGAAGTCGTCGTCATCGTCGTCGACGAGAATTCCGTTCTTCGAGAACCGACGGAGTCGGACGAGCAGGGCCGTGGCATAGCGCTGGACGGCGAGTTGCTTGGTCATCACCGGCTCGTTCGCCGCGGCGAGGGGGATGGTCGCGAGCAGTCGATGGCAGGCGGCGAGGCTCTCCCAACCCGCTTTCAAGACGCCTCGCGAGGCGTTGGGGTCCCCTTTCGCCAGCCGGAGGACTTGCCTTGCCTTCTTCAATCCGGCCTGGGCTTGTTGGAGCTGACGCAAGGCCGTCCCGGGGCTCATCTCTGACATCAATTCTCCTCGGACCTTTTCGCGAATGAGGTTGCCAATGATTGGCGGAGAGTCCAAGGATATACTATGCGAGAGTTTGCCACCGAGACAACCACGGTTCGGGAGCCGACCGATGAGCGACGCCTACGAGAGCGATACGGCCACGGCAGAACCCATCGTATCGACGAGCTCCGCGCCCAAATCCGAAACGAACCCGGACACGAGAACTCGTCGACAACCGCCGTACAACGTCATCATCTTGAATGATGAGGAGCACAGCTTCCCCTACGTGATCGAGATGCTCGTTAAACTCTTCGGCCATCCGCTGACGACGGCCCAGGAACTCACCTCGCGGATCGACAGGACCGGCCGGGCGATCGTCTACACGACACATCGCGAGAAGGCCGAGTTGAAGCGTGATCAGGTCCTGGCTTACGGGCCCGATCTGAGTATGTCGATCTCGAAGGGCCCCCTCGGCTGTTACATCGAACCGGCCCCGACCGATTGAAGCGCCGGCACGACCTGATCCTTGATGTCCTCGACCGCCTCTCGCGCGACCTGGGTCACCTCGTCCATCGAGAGGCCGACGGCCTCTGTGCCGATCCTCAGAGCGATGTAATCCTCGGCGACCGCGAGGATCGGGTCGGGAATCCCGAGGACCTTTCGCAGCGAATAACGGAGCATCGGGGCGATCAGGGCGGCGCCGGCGGCGACCGCAGCCCCCATCGGCGCGGCCAACGGGTCTTCCACACCGTCCGCACGCATACTCTCGCGGGCGACCCAGGCTCCCGAGACGGCGCGGGGGATCAGCACGGCGAGGTTGGATCGACTCGGGACGAAGGGAAGCTTGTCGAAGACCATTTCAGCCATCGCCGCCTTGACCCAGAGGTCGGCGTCCGGCTGCCGTTGGGACGTCTTCAAGAGCGCGGGGCCAAAGGTCACCTTCAGGCCGCTTAGCAGCGCCAACTTCATCGCCTTCTCGAACGATGCGTTCGCCATCAGTCGAGGCTCCTCATTAGAGAGTGTCGGACGCCGAACGGTCTCATCGTTCGATCTCGGAAGCCCACCGCTCCGAATTCGTCGTCGCGCCCTTGAGAGGCGGACATGCAAGCGACAGGCCGATTTGCGAGAAATCCGTCAGGAGAGCGTCGTACGCCCGTCGTTGCTGAGCTCGGCCTCGAGTCCAATCGTGATGGTGGGGTAGTCCAGCACGACATTCAGCTCGGCCTTCATTCGGCGATTCGAGATCCGCTTGTTGGATTCCTGGCGTCTGGCCTCGGGGCTCCCCTCGGGAGCCGGGACGAATCGAGGCGGAGGAGCACCAAGGAGGCCGGCGGCCCGCTCGTAATACTCAAGTCGAGGGAGGGGCAAGTCGTCGGAGGCGAGGTAAGTCCGGCCGTCCTGCCCCCGATCCAGGGCGGCCACGGCGGCCCTCGCGGCGTCCTCGACATGGATCAGGTTCAGGAAGCGTTTCGGGTCGCCCACCACGGGTTCGCCCCGCTCGAGACCCGCCCGACCGATGATCCGGCCCGGCCCGTAGAGTCCAGAGAGGCGCAGGATGACGGCCGCCCCGCCCCTCTCGATGATCCTCGCTCTCACGAGCTGCTCCGCCTCGAGGCAGACACGTCCGGACTCGTGAGTCGGCCGCGTCTCCGAGTCTTCGTCGACCCAGGAACCGTCATCCTGGCCGTAGACGCCCGTCGAGCTCACGTAAACGAACAAAGTCTTTTTCAAATCCAGAACAGAGAGAGCATTTGCCAGTCCGTCGAGGTAGACGGACCGCATCGAGGCCCCCGAACGCCGGTCGAAACCGACGCAATACAGGACCCGGCCCGCCTCCGGAAAGCCGCCCAACGTGTTGGGATCGAGGACTTCGGCGACAACGGGCTCGATCCCGTCGAGGGCCAGGCCCTTCGCTTTTTCGGCGGTACGGGTCGTACCGAAGACGCGATCACCCCGATCGATCAGGCGGCGGCCGACGACTCGCCCGAGGTAACCGCAGCCGACGATCAGAGTCGTCGGCCCAGTCACGAGGGTTCCTCGATGGGGTCGGCGAGGGGAGTTCCAGGCGCCTCGGAGACGGGACAACCCGCATCGAGGTAATTTTGGAGGAGGATCCGGGCCGCGAGCATATCTCGTAGGCCTTTGCGCTTGCTCCGCTTGAAGCCGACGGCGATGAGGCTGTCCTCGGCCTCGGACGTGGTGTAGCGCTCGTCGAAGTAGTAGACCGGCAAGCTGGTCGCGGCCGAGAGCCAGGCTCCCCAGGTTCGAGCGAGTACGGCCGAGGTCCCCTCGCGCCCGCCGGTGTGGAGGGGGAGGCCGACCACGAGCCTGTCGACCTCATTTTCCTGGATCAGGTGTTGGTAATGCCGGGCGTCGCGCGCGGGGTCTTGCCGTTCATACACCTCGAGGGGAGTGGCGATGAGCAGGCGCGGGTCGCTTAACGCCGCGCCCACCCGCCTCGTACCGAAATCGAGTCCAAGCACCCTGGGCATGAGTCTCCCCGCGATCGAGACGCGTCTATCAACAAGGGGGCGTTCAGAGCAGGGACTTGTACCCGGCCTTGTCGAGGCCTTCGACGAGCGCCTTGAGCTTGTCGAGCTGATCCTTCTTGGCGATCAAGGTGGCGCCGCCCGACTGGACGATGACGAGGTCTTCGACACCGAGCGTCGCGACCAACCCGCCGTCGTCCGAGACGATGATCGACCCGGTCGTCTCGGTCGCGAGCACTTGCCCCTGGATCGTGTTCCCCGAAGCGTCGGGAGGCACGAGTGCCGTGAGTGCCCGCCAGTCGCCGACGTCGTTCCAGTCGTAGACGACCTCGAGCACCCGGACGTTGGTCGCCTTCTCCATGACGGCCTTGTCGATCGGGACCTTTTCCATGTTCGGATATTCGCGGGCGATCGTCGCCTGTTCGTCGGCACCGCCCAGCGACTGGCCGACGCGTTCGATCGCCTCGGCAAGTCCGGGGCGATGCGTTTTCAAAGCGTCGAGGATCGCCTGGGCGCGCCAGACGAAGATCCCCGAGTTCCACGCGAACCGACCTTCGGCGAGGAAAGCCTTGGCGGTCTCATAGTCGGGCTTCTCGCGAAACTGCACCACGCGATGCAAGGCGATCCCGTCGATCGAGTTGAGTTCCTCACCGCGTTCGATGTAGCCGTAACCGGTCTCGGGGTGCGTGGGCTTGATTCCGAAGGTGACGAACGCCGTTGGATCTGCGTCGATCACGCTGACAGCCGCCTTCACGGTGGCCTGAAACTTTTGAGGGGGCTCGATGACGTGATCGGCCGGCATCACGATCATCGTACCCTCGGGATCACGATTGGCGACGATCCGGGCCGCCAAGCCGACGCAAGGGGCCGTGTCCCTGGGACAGGGTTCGGCGACCACGTTCTCGGGGGGCAGTTGGGGGAGTTGGGCGCGGACCGCCTCGGCCTGGTCCGCCCCGGTGATGATCAGGACCCGTTCGGCGGTCACCAGCGGCTCGATCCGGGCGACCGTCTGCTGGAGCATGGTCGCGTCGCCGTAGAGTCGGAGCAGTTGCTTGGGGCGGTTCCGACGGCTCTTGGGCCAGAAACGGGTGCCACTTCCTCCGGCCATCACGACGGCATGAAGCATGGTCGGTCCAATCTCTCGAAATATATGGGGCTAGGGCAGGGGTAGTTCGGATCGGGAACGCCGTTCGGTCGAATGCCGACCGTCTTCGACTCCTCTTCAATGAAGATAGAGCGCATCCTCGACCTGGAGCCCCGGAGCGACCTTCGACTTCAATTCTTCGGCGTCGAGCGCGTAGAGCGGGCTGATCTCGATCCCGAAGGGGACCGACCCGTCGGGGTTGCGCCGGACGATGGCCCCGGCCCGTTCGAGCCAACCGGCGAAGAGATCGCTCATGCGTTGGCGGACGGTCGAGGGCGAATCCGGACCGGTCGCATTTTTGAGCGGCTCGAATTCGACCGCGCGGTCGGTTTCGACCAGGGTCCATCGCGTCGCCAGGGGAAGGGCGTCGAAGATGAACCGCTCGAACTTGATCGCGTTCGGCGACGCAGGCTGGACGATCGCCCCGGCCTCGCCCACGTAGGGGACCTTCTTGATCGCGCGATGGAAGGGGAGCCGGAGGTCGGTCAGGAGTCGTTCGATGAACTCGCGTTCCAGGATGTGCACGGCGATGCTCCCGGCCCAAAGCTCGAGGCCGCCGTCGGGTTCACGCCGTTCGGCGAGTTCGGTGGGGAGGTCGGAGTACTCGATGACCTGCGGACGCCCGTCGACCCGGACGACTACACCAACCTTCTCGTCGGGGGCAAGCTTCTCGATCACCTTGAAAGACATCTCGGCGTCGGCCTGCCGATGGAGCCCGAGGAACGCGGGGTCGGCGACCTTCACCAGCGGGTTGTCGACCTGGAAGTAAAAGAGAGTCCGTACTCCCCACTCCCGCATTTCGTCGAGACAACTCGAGCCTCCGTTCGGACCGGGAGCGGCGAGGGCGTTCAAGGTACCGCCGTGGCCATCGGGGCTGAGGGCGACGTGGCCCTGGTTCGCCAGGAAGATCTTGCCCGACTCGCGATCCACGGCGGGCATCTGCCCCTGGACGAAGAAGCGGACGTGCTTCAACCCGAAGTTGTCATGCTCGGAGAAGAACTGCGAGGTCGCCTCGTGGTTCTCCGGGCTGGTCATGATGTAGAGCGGAATCACCTTGCCGTGCCGACGCCCGAGCGCGAGGACCTTCTCGGCGTGGATCTGGAACAGGCTTGCCGACGAGACCGCACCGATGGGATACGTCCCTTTCGGCCCCTCGAAGCCCAGTCGAGTCCCGGAGCCGCCGGCAACGAGGATCACCCCGACCTCGCCGGCGGCGAGGGCCTCGGCGCCGATCTCGGCGACGTGCCGCCGGGTCACGCGTTCCCCGTCGGTCTTCGGAAGTCGGAAGACCTCGATCGGCTCGACCCGGCCGAGTGCCTGCGACCCCGACGCCTCGGGGTTGACGAGTTCCTTGACCAGGGATTCGATCTCTTCGAGGTCGATCGCCTCGACCTCGCCAAGTAGCCGAGCCCGATCACCCTCTCCAAGATCATCCCACCAGCTCAGGAGGTGGGATTGACCGTGCTTGGACAGGCGTTCGACGAGCGATCGATCGGGGGCCATGCGCTCCAACTCCAACCGGTATTCGCGCCGACGTCGGCACCAACCGAGGGGCCGAGACGTCAGTTTCGAGGCGGGATTTTCTCAGAAATCCAAAGTCAGCCCATCGTAGGCCAAAGCGACTTGGGGGGGCAAGGTGGAGTCGAGCGAACCGTGGTCGAAACCGTGCGAAAGGTGTGTGAAGAACGTACGTTTCGGCCGGACCCGCTCGACGACGGCCAACGCCTGCTCGAGGTTAAAATGGGTGGGATGAGGCTCGTACCGGAGGGCGTCGAGGATCAGGATGTCGAGCCCTTCCAACCATTCCCAGCTTTGGTCGGGGATCCGGCTCACGTCGGTGCAGTAAGCAAGGTCGCCGATTCGGAACCCGAGGACGTCGAGACGACCGTGCTCGAGTCGGATCGGCAGGATCGACTCGCCGAGCGTGTCGAAACGGTGGCCTGGGACAATCCGTTCGAATTGGAGCTTGGGCACGCTCCCGGGCGGGAATGAGGCGGTCCGCTCATGGAAGGCGTAGTGGAAGACTCGACGGATGCTGTCCTCGGTCTCCGCTTCGCAATAAACGGGAACCGGACCACCCAGGTATTTGGGGAAGAGGCGAGCATCGTCGAGGCCGAACAGGTGGTCGGCATGATTGTGCGTAAATGCGATCGCGTGGACCCGGGTGATCCGTTCGCGGAGCAGTTGCAGCCGCATCTCGGGCGTCGTGTCGATGACGAGGTTTCCCCCCGGCAACTGGAGCAAGACGCTCGGGCGGGTTCGCTTGTTGCGCGGGTCATCCGACAGGCAAACGTCGCAGTCGCAGCCGAAGACGGGTACGCCGGTCGACGTCCCGCTGCCGAGGAATACCAATCGCCGGGGTTTCGTCGCCTCGCGCTCCACCAATCGACAACCCTCCCTCCCAGACGAGAGCCCGATCCAACCTCATCCTGAACCGACCCTTGGGATTGTACGTAACCCTCGGCAGGGCATCGATGCCAAGTTGTTGACGCGCGACCGCCGGTCCCGACGCTCGGCGATTCGTTCCGATTCGAGAAAACCCCATGCCGTTCGGACGAAGCGGGAGCTTCGGCTGCGATAATCTCGCCGATGATCGTCCTATTAACTCGTGAGCAATCGGGCATTTTGGACGATTCCGGTGGACTTCCATCCGGCTTGACGGTGACACGTTGTCGGTTGTAAGATCGTCGGTACAATCGACTTATTGCGACTCTTCCGGATCTTCGGCGCAAGGCGACCCGGCAATGGAACTGCTTAGTGATATTTGGGATAAGACGACCGACGCGTTCAGCGCGATGTCTGAGGGCGTTTCCGAGGGCCTGATTCGGCTCTTCGGCAATTCCAACGAGCGTCAGATCCGTCGGATGCGCCCCGTCGTCGCTCAAATCAATGAGCTCGAGCCGGCGATGCAGGCCCTCTCCGACGCCGACCTGCGCGGCAAGACCGAGGTGTTCCGGGGCCGGCTCGCCAAGGGGGAGACCCTCGACGAGCTCCTCCCCGAAGCCTTCGCGGCCTGTCGCGAGGCGGGCCGCCGGTTCCTCAAGATGCGTCACTACGATGTCCAGCTCATGGGAGCGATGGTCCTCCACGGTGGCAACATCGCGGAGATGGTGACCGGGGAAGGTAAGACGCTGGTCGCGACCCTTGCCGCGTACCTGAACGCGCTCGAAGGGAAAGGGGTCCACGTCGTCACGGTCAACGATTACCTCGCCCGACGCGACGCCGAGTGGATGAGCCCCCTGTACGTGGCCCTCGGCATGACCGTCGGCGCGATCCAGTCGGACATGGACGCCGACGATCGGCAGGCGGTGTACGGATGCGACATCACCTACGGGACCAACAACGAGTTCGGCTTCGATTATCTCCGCGATAACATGAAGCCGACCAAGGAGCAGCAGGCCCAAGGCCCGCTCTACTACGCGATCATCGACGAGGTCGACAGCATCCTGATCGACGAGGCGAGGACCCCGCTCATCATCTCGGGCCCGGCCTTCGACGACGTCCGCAAGTATGCCGAGGCCGACCGGATCGCCCGGCTCTTGAGGAAGGATACCCACTTCGAGGTCAAGGAGAAGGAGCGGACCTGTCACCTCAACGACGACGGGGTCCGCGAGGCCGAACGCATCGCCGGGATCGAGAGCTTCTACACTCCCGGCAACATGGAATGGCCGCACCTGATCGACAACGCCCTCAAGGCGCACTTCCTGTACAAGCGCGACCGCGATTACGTCGAGCTTGAAGGCGAGATCGTGATCGTCGACGAGTTCACCGGCCGACTCATGACCGGTCGGCAATGGTCCGACGGGCTGCACCAGGCCGTCGAGGCCAAGGAACGGGTCCGAATCAAAGAAGAGAATCAGACGCTCGCCACGATCACGCTCCAGAACTTCTTCAAGCTCTACAAGAAGCTCTCGGGAATGACCGGCACGGCCATGACCGAGGCGAATGAGTTCTACAAGGTTTACAAGCTCGACGTCATCGCGATCCCGACGAACCGGACGTTGACCCGGCAGAGCTTCGCCGACGTCATCTATCGGACCGACCGGGAGAAGTTCGGCTCGATCCTCACCGAGATCCGCGAGGTCCACGCCGCCGGCCGACCGATCCTTGTCGGGACGACGTCGATCGAGAAGTCCGAGGAAATCGCCGAAATCCTTGCGCGACATGGGATCACCCACCAGGTCCTGAACGCGAAGTATCACGAGCGCGAGGCCGAGATCGTCGCGCAGGCCGGCCGCAAAGGGGCGGTGACCATCGCCACCAACATGGCCGGCCGGGGCACCGACATCATCCTCGGCGGGAATCCCGAATTCATGGCCTGGGCCGACCTCAAGCGGCTCAACGACGAAGACGGTCGGCCCCTTTATCCGACCCGGCTCGAAGTCCCCCCCGAAGTCTGGGTCCAGGCTGTCGGCAAGTACGAGCCCGAGATGAAAGCCGAAGGGCGCGAAGTCGCGACGCTCGGCGGCCTGCACATCATCGGCACCGAACGGCACGAGAGCCGTCGGATCGACAATCAGCTCCGAGGGCGGGCCGGTCGGCAAGGAGACCCGGGTACCTCGCGTTTCTTCCTTTCGCTCGAAGACGACCTGATGCGGAAGTTCGCCGGCGAATGGGTGTCGGCCGTGCTCACCCGCCTCGGGATGGAAGAAGGAGAGGCGATCGAGAGCAAGCTCGTCTCGCGCCGGATCGAAGGAGCCCAGAAGAAGGTCGAGGAGCGGAACTTCGACTCGCGGAAAAACCTCCTCGAGTATGACGAGGTCATGGACGAGCAGCGGAAGCGGATCTATTCGTTCCGCCAACGCCTGCTCGACGGCTTCCCGCCCAAGGATTCGATCCTCGAGATGATCGACTCCCAAGTCGCCTCCGCCGCCGATCGGTTCCTCGCCGACGACTACGGGACCTCGAGCTTCGCGGAGTGGGTCGGCCAGCGGCTGGGCGTCGAGTTGAACGCTCGCGACTTCCGCGGCGAAGCTTTTGAAGAGGCCGAAGAAGAGGCCAGGCGGCAGGCCGAAAGCCAGGCGACCGACCTGATCCGGGAAGAGGTCGAGAAAAACCTGCCGTCCGACGCGGACCCGTCCGACTGGACCTGGCAGACTCTCGTCTCGTGGGTCAACGCCCGCTATGGCCTGACCCTGAAGGACAAGGATCTCCGGAAGTTCGCTCGCTACGAGCGCGGCGAATTCGACTTCGACCGCCAGGGGCTCGAAGATCTCCTCGGCGAACGGGCCGTCGCCGCGATCACCGCCGTCGACCTGACGCCGGCGCGGGAGTTCCTCCAGGAGGATTGGGGACGTCGCTCGTTGGCCGGTTGGCTCCACCACAAGTTCGGGATCGCAGTCGATCCGACGGAGTGGGCCAACCTCTCGAAGTCGTCCGTCGTCGAGAAGATCCAGTCGCAGAGTCGTGTCCTCTACGGCCAGAAGGAGGCCGAGTTTCCGGTGCGTGTCGCCCTGACCCGCTTCCTCGCGGAGCGGTCGCAGAGCCAGGCTCCGCGCTACGACCGAGAAGGGCTGGCGGCCTGGGCTTCGGACCGGTTCCATACGGCGATCGATCCCGAAGAGCTGCGGCCCTTGCTTCGGCCGGAAATCGAGTCGCTGCTGGTCGAGGTCGCCCACAAGCACTATGCGGGGGCCCAGCTCTCGGCGGAGCTCGAACGTCGGATTGACGCCGCGTTCGGGCCCGAGGTCGTGAACCCGAAGTCTGTCTCGTCGCCTAACGCCAAGGCCATCGCCGAGCTGGCGAGTTGGGCCAAGCAAGAGCTCGGAGTCGAGACGACCGCGGACGCGTTTACCGGCATGTCACGCGACGATGCCCGTCTCCTCCTCGTCAACGCACTCGACTCTCGACATCGCCCCGAAATGCGCGAGATGGAGAAGGTGCTCGTCCTCCAGATCCTCGACTCGAGCTGGATGGAACACCTCCGGGCGATGGACCACCTCCGGAGCTCGATCGGTCTCCAGGGGTATGCCCAGATCGACCCCAAGGTCGAATACAAGCGTGAGGGGATGAGGATCTTCTCCGAGATGTGGGACGGCGTCTCGGACAAGGTGACCGACCTGATCTTCCGCGTCGAGCAGTTCGATCCCGACTTCCTCAACTATCTCGGCTCGAGGTTCAACCTGGATCGTGCGCAGACGATCCACCAGTCCGCACCCTCCGAGTTGGCGGCGGCTCCGGCCTCCGGGGTCCGTGCCCAGCAGGAGAGTGCGATCGCCGCGAGCCAGCAGTCGACGGAGAAGAAGAGCGAGCCGGTTCGGAACCTTGGCAAGAAAGTCGGTCGAAACGACCCTTGCCCCTGCGGTTCCGGTAAAAAATTCAAAGCCTGCTGCATGCGGAAGGAAGCGGCGACCGATTCTTTCTGACGGAGTCGCGTCAGGACGACAACTTCTGGCCGACCACGCCCTGCGAGCCGCACGTGCAACCCTGCCCGTGCGGCCGCGTCGTATCACGACTGATTGGAACCGATCTCTCGATCCAGCAAAGCTTTGGGACAACCTTTGACTCTTCATTCCGCGATTGACCGGCGTCCGAGCTGTGCCTGAGCTTACGACGGATTGGAAACGGGTCTGAACCGAAGGGCTCGAGTCGGTACGGTGGGCACATGACTTGCTTAAGGAGAGTTGCCGCCGATTGCGCTCGTCTTTGAGATGTTGGTCCGGGAAAGGATTCCCCCATGCCGTTCGTGCTGAATCTAATCTACCTGGCCTTCCTCCTTGCTCTCGCACCGATCCTCATCGTCCGATCTCTCCGAACCGGTCGTTATCGCGAGGGCTGGTCCGAGAAGGTCTTCGGCGAGTCACCGCTGCGGATCGGCGATGGTCCTTGCCTTTGGTTCCACGCGGTGAGCGTGGGTGAAGTTCTTCTCCTGAAGCCGATCGTGGCCGAATTGGCACGTCGAAGGCCCGGCTGGGATGTGGTGATCTCCACCACGACGAGTACGGGGCTTTCGGTGGCGAGGCGGACATTCCCGGACCTGGTCACTTTCTACGCCCCGCTCGACTTTAGCTGGGCGACGCGCCGGGCGGTCTCCCGGATTCGGCCGACGGTCCTCGCCCTCGTCGAGCTCGAGCTCTGGCCGAACCTCGTCTTATCGGCGAAGGAGGCAGGCGCCCGCGTGGCGATCGTGAACGGCCGACTAAGCTCCCGGAGCCATCGCGGCTACAGCCGGTTGCGTGGCCCCCTCGGCCCGACGCTCCGCCGGATCGACACCGTGGCCGCCCAGAACGACGAATACGCGGCGCGATTCGTCGATCTTGGGATCCCCCGGCAGAACGTCCGGGTGACGGGCTCCATTAAATACGATGGCCTCGAGTGCGACCGAGACAATCCGAAGACCCTGGCCCTTCGTCGGGAGCTTGGTCTCTCGGCCGTGGACCTCGTCTTCGTCGCGGGTAGTACGATGGAAGGCGAGGAGTCGGCCGCCCTGAACGCTTACCGGGCGGCCAGGGTGCGACATCCTCGGCTTCGCCTTGTCATCGTCCCCCGACACGCGGACCGTTTCGAGAAGGTGGCGTCGTGGCTCCGCGACCAGGGCGAACCGCTGATTCGCCGAAGCCAGCCTTACGTCCCCAAGACTCGGATCGAGCCGCCTCCCGTGATCCTGGTCGACACCCTCGGCGAGCTCTCGGCAATCTGGGGTTTGGCGGATGTCGCGTTCGTGGGCGGGAGTCTCATGCCGGGCAGGGGGGGGCAGAACATGATGGAACCCGCCGCGTTTGGGGCGTCGGTCCTGTTTGGGCCGCACACCGAGAATTTCCGGGAGACGGTCGAGCAACTCCTCAGCGTTGGCGGGGCGCGCCGAGTGGCCAATGCCCAAGAGTTGACCACCTGCCTGATCGCGGACCTCGACGACCCCGAAACGGCAGCAACGCGCGGGGAGGCCGGTCGTGCCCACGTCCTCGCCCAGAACGGGGCATCCGACCGGACGATGGCCGAGCTCGACCGACTCGTCGAGCCATCGGTCCTCGTCGGGATCTGAATCCCCGCCCCGCCGCTCAAACGATGGCACGGACGACCTGCTGGTCACCATGGCCGAGTGCCGCGTGGAAGGCCTTGAAACAAATTGGCCGGATCGGAACATGCGAAGGCCAAACCCCCAAACCTCGAGGGGGCTTTGGCGTGTCGCAAGCCCCGACCCGGCCTCGTTGTATTAACGCAAGCCGACCCGACGTCGGGGAAATTCGTCAGGGGTGTGCAGGCGTGGTTGTCGCATTGCCGGGAGGTATGGTAGGCTCGCCCTTCTTCGCCAGAGCGGAGGGATAAACCGTCACGGGAGATCGACATGAGCGAAAAAGACCTGCCGGAAGGTGCGATCAATCCCCAGCACCAGCCGATCCAGCAACAGACGACCGAAGTGGTCGTCGATGACTCGGGAACGTTGCCGTCGTACTCGAACTTCTGCCGAGTGACGGCCACCCCGGAAGAAGTGATCCTGGACTTCGGCCTGAACCCCCAGCCGTTCGCCACCGGACGTCAGGAAGTGAAGGCGAATCAGCGGATCGTCATGAACTTCTACACGGCGAAGCGACTGCTGAGCGCGCTCGGGATGACGATCCAGCGCCACGAGCAGACCTTCGGCTCGATCGAGCTGGACGTCCGCCGTCGGGCCGGCTCGGCCCAACAAGCGTTCTCCTCGCCAGTGGTCGGCCGGCCCCCCTCCGGGCCGCAAGGCATCGTCGAGTAATCGAGCTCGCGCCCTCCCCAGTGCCTCCGCAATGAGGAGGCGCCTTCCTCGGTTTCGTCTCCGCCCCCTGATCCCGACATCCCTTCGAGTCTCCCCTCATCAAATGGGGGAGGCTGGGGTGGGGGGCTTCCTTTCTCAAGACCGCCCGTCGATCCCGCCTTCTTCGTCGGCGTCCCGGATGCCCATCGCGGGCATTCGCATCCAATACCGACCGGTCCTCCGGGCTTCGTGCCTGATTCAGAGATCCACCGCTCTATCACGTCTTTGACGATTCCGCGGGTCCTATCAGATCTTTGGGTAATTCTCCTCCCCCCTTTCGGCCGATTCAAGACCAAAGAAGCTTTCCGCGCATGACGGTCGGGCCGGTTCTCAGGCCTTGCTGGAGTTTTCGGCTCAACCGTCATCGCCGATTGCACCGATATCGTAGACTGCCGGGCGTATCGGCCTCGGTCCAGGAAGGACCCCGTCCAGCCTAAGGAGAGAATGGAATGTCTCACCCATCCCGACCGCAGGCGCGTGGCCCAGCGCGGCGGCGTCGCCGTGATATTCGGCTCGATTCCGTGCAGACCCTGGAACAGCGAGCCCTATTGGCCCCCTTCTTGGCGACCTCGCCGCTGCAGGCGTCACTGATCGCCCCGGCAACCCAGACCGACGCGAACATGGGGACCGTCACCCTCGTCCCCGCCACGTCGACGACTCCCACTCCTTATCCCTCAGCAGCGCCGACGACTTCGGTCAACTTGTTGACCCCTGCGTCCTCGTTCGGCGGGGACATCGTCCGGATCGAGGCAGGTCCGGGGGGCGTCTTCGGCAACGTGGTCTACGCGATCTCGCGAGGGGCCGGCGAGAACACCGGGGCCGTGAATCGGCCGGGCGTGATTTATCGCGTCGACCCGGTTACCGGCAAGTCCACGGTGTTCTTCGACCTCAACACGGTGATCAACCAGCTCGAGCCCGGCGGCACGGCCTCGGAGTCGGCCGGTGGATCCACCGGGCTCACGAACTGGTATGACATCACGTTCGACCCCGAAGGATACTTCAACGGCTCGCCGTCGATGTTCGTCAGCAGTGTCGACCGCACCGACCCGAACAAGAACGTCATCTATCAGATCGGGCCGGACGGTAGCTTCCTCGGGATGTTCGTCTCCGAGACGGCCAACTCTTCGGGCGTGAAGTTCGACCTCAACCCGTCCGCCGTCCTCGTGCCGCCTGTCGAAGACCAGTCGTTCCTCCGCGGCTTGATCGCTGGCAGCGGGACCGGTATGGCATCCGGTTCAGGTTCGACGACCTTCACCGCACTCTACTTCAACGCGAACGGCTACTCGCCGGGGCAGAACATCAGCTCCACGACGCTGCCCACGGGCGTCAATTCGACGGCGCTCAATCAGGGTCCGATCGTCGGCCTGACGGCCGCCAACCAGGATTACTTCTCCCCGGTCTACTCGGCCTTTACCGACTTCGGGACCCCGGCGGGCGGCGGTATCGCGGCACGACCTGGCCTTAGCGGTGTCCAGGGGCTCAACGGCGAATCCCTGATCGTGACGACGGCCCTGGCCGCGAGCTCGACAACCCTGATTCCCGACCAAACCGATTTGGTCACGACTCAAGCCCGACGCTTTGAAGACATTGCGTTCGACCAGTACGGCTACTTCTCGCAAGGGCAGTCGCTCGCGAGCGGCAGTTCCACCAGCACGAGCGGCACCGCTTCCGGCACGAGCGGGGCAGCTCTCTCGACTCCCGTTTCCGCCGGCAATCTCTTCGTCTCCGACCTGGCGACGGGTGTCGTCCTGAACATCGCGCCAGTCGCCCCGCTCCCGACGACTGCTGTGAACGTCCCGATCCAGAACGATGGAAGCCACCTGAGCTTCGTCACGGACGCCGAAGGCAACGTGCAATCCGTTTTGACGGGCGGCACGAATGAAGGCGGTCGAATCCTCCGCATCACCCCAAGCGGCCAGATCACGGTCTTCGCCGCGGGGTTCAATACCTCCGGTGCCTCGGGGGCGAGTGCGTTCGATCAATCGAGCCTAAGCATCACGTTCTCGGCCGACGGCACGGCTCTCTATGCCTCGGACGACGACGGGATCTGGCAGTTCAAGTCGATTGCGAGCCTCGCCAGTTCGACGACCGGCTCGTTGATCGGCCTGAACGACTTGCGGACGATGGGCGTTCCCTACGACGGATCGGGGAGCGCGGTCGCCATCGTCGACACCGGTGTGGACGGCACGTCGCCGCCCTTCCGAGGTCGCGTCGCCCCGGGGACGAACCTGGCCATCGGGGGTAACGGCAACTCCGACACGGCTCCCGCCGGTACCGGAACTAGCAGCAGTGGAACAGGCAGCACCGGCGGCACGGGGACGAGTGGATCCAGTTCGTCGGGCGGCAACAGCACGCTCACGCCGGTGACCATAGATGGTCACGGGACGCTCGTCGCGGGCGTCGTGGCCCAGTTCGTGCCACAGGCGACGCTCGACCCGGTGAACGTCTTCTATCCATTCTTCGTCGGCACCGGCGCGACCAGCAGCAGTTCCGGCGGCACCAGCTCGGGCAGCTCAGGGACCGGCTCGACCGGCTCGCTGGTTCCCCCGACGAATGCGTTGACGACCTCGAATTTGGTTTATCAAGGGACCGCGTACGTCGCAAGCCACCCGTTCGTCAACGACCCGGTTCGGCCCAACAAGACCGACCGCGTGATCGCGGCGGTGTATGGGTTCGGGACATCCGAAACGTTCGACACGGAGGGGACGGCGTACCGGCGGTATCCTCAGATCGTGGCGGCCTTCAAGAATCAGTTGAAGAAGTTCCGGTCGCTGGGCATCACCGCGGTCGGTGCCGCAGGCCAATTCGGCTCACCGCTCGGGTCCAACTTGTCGGGCAGCAGCAGCAGCTCTGGCACAGGCGGCACCGGAGGGACGGGCGGCACCGGTGGTGGGACGAGTACTTCAGGGGGCGGGACGGCCAATTCCCAGGCGGCCGGCAACAACTCCCAGAACCCGAACGTTGGCGACGCCAACGGGATGTCGTTCCCCGCGATCCTCAGCGAGTTCGTGTCGGTCACCGGGACCAACCCGCTGCCGTTCGTGAACACCGCCTCGACGACTCCGAACGATCCGACGATTGGGACCCTCGATCTCAACGCGCAACTCTTCCCATCCACCATGGCTGGGATCACGTTGGGTGGGTCCGCCACCTCGAGTTCGTCCGGGAGCACCGGCAGCTCGACGACGGGCGCAACGACCGCAGTCGGGGCCTTGACCCTGGGCAACCCCGTCCTCTATAGCGACCGGATCCTGGCCTCGTCGAACCGCAGCACGACGACCGACTATGCCGCCCCGGCGATCGACGTCCCGACGTTCCGTCGGCGAGCAAGCACCGTTGCTCCTGGTTCCACGTCGACCTCGAGCGGTTCGAGCAGCAGCAGCAGCGGTGGAGTCACCGATCCGAATGACCACCTGACGTTCACGGCGGGGGGAACATCGCTTTCTTCGGCCGAGGTGGCGGGATCGTTCGCGATGGTCGCCTCCGCCCTGGACTACTGGGCGAACATCAACGCCCAGGGCGTCACCTCCGATGCGTACCTGACGACTCCGGTCGGGGCGCGGACCCTGAACTTCGGGGTGGGTGGTCTCAAGAACCTCCTGAAGTACGACAACCCCGACGGCATCAACTCCATCCTCCAGTGGACGGCGGTGCCTGTCCTCGATCCCAACGACGGCATCAGCAGTTCGGCTCCGCCGACGCTGACCGGCAGCACTCACTACCGATCGTACTCCCGGATCGATATCGGGAACGCAATCGCGGCGATCGAAGGGACGATCGCGATCGACTATCTGCTCAAGCACAACGACTTCACGTACATCGACGAGAACCACAACGGGCTTATCACGGCCCAGGAGATCCAGGACTTCCAGAACAACGCGGCGTCGATGGGCTTGGCCGAAGCCGGGGCCATGGCCCGGTTCCTGGGTGGCACCGATCGCGTCCCGTTCAACGCGACGACCATTGCGGGAGATCAGCCCGACCAACCCGACGTGCTCCAGCGACGCTTCAACTTCTTCGACTATGCGGCCGACGGCCAGCTCAACGGCTCGGTCTCGATCGCCCAGTTCAAGATGGAAGGGAAGACGCTCCTCCCCTCCCCGAAGGCGTTCGTCATCACGAATCGCCAGCGTGCCACGAACGCCGGATACCTGGTCGACCCGACCGCGATCCGCGACTACAACGGCTTGCAGCATCTGCAACCGCAGTACGCGTGGGTCTCCGCACGTCAGGTCGCGAAGTACCGAGGACTCGCGCCCGACAACCTCAAGGTCAACCAGAACGTCGTCGGTGTCGACACGCCTGCCAACTATCTCCCCGCCTACGTCCTGTTCGACGGAGGCAACGTCCAGCAGTCGAACACCTCGAGCTCGAGCGGCTCGGGATCCTCGACGTCCGGACAGAGCACAACCTCGACCGGCACCGGCGCGACCGGACAGAGCACCTCGGGCACGGGGTCGACATCCGTCGCCTCGACCGGCACGAAGAGCTCATCCAGTCAGACGAGCACCAGTTCGAGCTCGACGTCCAGCAGCACTTCGAGCACCAACTCGAGCAGCAGCACCAGCAACCAGCAAACCTCGGTCGCACAGGCCATCCAGGGCCTTGCCAACTCGCTCTCCTCGCTGAACGGCACCAAGAAGACCTCGTAAGTCCTTCCAGGGACGAGAGCGGGACTCGCGCCGGGCCGGTCACCCGTGCCCGGCGCAGCCCGCTAATCGAGCCGGCATTCCGATACGCCCGCAATCAACGGTCGGGATCCCCAGGGATCCCGGCCGTTTTCCTTTGGGCCGCGACCTTCTGAAGCCCCCGATCGATAAGTTGCAGGACACGGCGGGCCGGTGCGACACTCCGGGACTTTCTGTCGAGGCGGCCCGATCGGGGGAGAAACGAAGCACGCTTTGCTAAAATCGATCTCCGAGAGTTACGGACCGGGTAGGGCGAGGTCTTCCCTCCTTCTCGGCTCCTGGCCATTCCAATCCTCGACGCTCGCGGATCCGGTCTCTCCGCCCCGTTGCGAAGGCCGATCTCGTGGGCGAGCCCGACCACGGATCCCGTCCCTTGCACGACATCACCCCGCTCGTCTTGATCAACGCCGTCGGCCTGACGGGCCGGCTACTCGCCCTGGCCCCGAGGCTAAGCTCGCTCGCCGGATCGGGCTGGCAACGTCCGCTCCGCGAAGTCCTGCCCGCGGTGACCTGCACGGCACAGGCGACCTTCCTCACGGGCCGATCGCCCGATACGCATGGGGTCGTCGGGAACGGCTGGCTCTATCGGGACACGGGCGAGGTCCGATTCTGGCAGCAGTCGAACGCGCTGATCCAGGCCGAGCCGCTCTATACCACCGCGCGACGGCTGGCCGAGGCTCGGGGCCAAAAGTTCCGGACGGCGAAGCTCTTTTGGTGGTTCAATCAGGGGGCAGACGTCGACTTCAGCGTCACTCCGAAACCCCACTACGGCGCTGACGGCAACAAGGCCTTCGGGATCTCCGGCACGCCGGAGGGCCTGACCGATCGGCTCGAACGCGATCTCGGCCCTTTCCCCTTCCGCAC
This sequence comes from Singulisphaera rosea, assembly GCF_054877945.1. Classification (NCBI taxonomy): domain Bacteria; kingdom Pseudomonadati; phylum Planctomycetota; class Planctomycetia; order Isosphaerales; family Isosphaeraceae; genus Singulisphaera; species Singulisphaera rosea. Next base: position 102,202 of record NZ_JBTYIP020000012.1, read on the forward strand.
CTTCTGGGGACCGACGGCCGGCCTCCCTTGCACCCGCTGGATCGCTCGATGTGCGTCGGCGTTGCTCGAGGCCGAACGCCCCGAGCTCTCCCTCGTCTATCTGCCCCACCTCGACTACGACCCCCAACGCTTCGGCCCCGAGGGTTCCGACCTCCCGCGACTCGTCCGAGAGCTCGACGACGCGTGCGGAGAAATCCTCGACGCCGCGAGTCGTATCGGAGCCAGGGTGTGGGTCGTCAGTGAGTATGGACACATCCAGGTCAATCGCGCGATCCCGATCAATCAGATACTGCGTCGCGCCGGACTACTCCAGGCCCGTCCCGGTCCGTTCGGAGAAGTGCTCGACACGTTCGGCAGCCGCGCGTTCGCGGTTTGCGACCATCAACTCGCCCACGTCTATGTCCGAGACACTCAGGACCTTGGGCGTGTCCGGGACCTGCTCGGGGCTGAGGCCGGGATCGCCCGGGTTTTCGGAGGCGAGGAACGTCGAGAGGTCGGCCTCGATCACCCGAGGTCGGGAGAGCTCGTGGTCCTGTCCGAGGCCGATGCGTGGTTCGCCTACCCCTACTGGCTCGACGACAAGGTCGCCCCCGACTTCGCGAGGACCGTCGACATCCACCGCAAGCCAGGATACGACCCTTGCGAGCTCTTCTTCGACCCGCATCTGGCCTGGCCCAAAGGGAGGGCGATGATGAGACTAATCCAGAAGAAACTCGGATTCCGCACGCTCTTCGACGTCGTCCCGCTCGACACAGGCCTGGTCCGCGGGAGCCATGGACTCCTGGCCGATCTCGTGGAAGATCGTCCGATCTTCATCGGTGATGGCCCGGCCCCCTCGGGGGCGGGAACTCTCGAGATGACCGAGGTCTACCGGTACGTCCTCGACGCATTGATCCCGGATGCCGGGCTCGACGAAGCGCCCGTGCGAGGTGTGGGAAAGACTTGACCAGCGAACCAGCACATGCGGGCTTTGAGGATTCCTTTCACGAATGGAATCGCTCACATAAACGAACTTTGAATCTCGAATTCCAAAGGAGAGTCCTGGCGAGTCGAGGACTCACCAGGACTCTCCGTCCGATCGAATAGGTCTCGAAGCTCGATCGCCTCGCGAAGCCAGCAACGTCTTACCAGGAACCTCCCTGTCCCTTGTCCTCGTCCGAGGCCTCGCCACCCCAGTCTCCCGAGGCGTCGGAGTCGTCCGTCGAAGAGCCCCAGTCGCCTGAGGTTCCAGACTCTTCGGGCAAGCCCGAATTGGGATCATTTCCCCAGTCACCCGATACACCTTCGTCGGACTCAGGGGAGGGAGAATCCCGGTTCCCATCGGCGCCGGGCTCGGACCAGGCCCCAACATCGTCAGGGGGTGCACTCTCTCCCCCAGACCAGTCGCCGCCCGAACCTGCGTTCCGGTCGTATTGTTCCTCGGGCGGACTCGGCTCGATCACGGGAGGGGAGGGCGGTAGGACCGCCCCCGACTCGTGGTGAGGGGGGAGGACATCGGCCGGGGCCTGGTGCGGCCTGCCGAACTGGTCGTAAAGGATGTTCCCGGCGATGGCTCCTCCGATGCCCCCCAACACCCCGCTCATGAGGCCCCCTCCAGAATGCGCCGGCGGCGGGGCGGGGTATCCCGGAGCATAGCCGGCCGGAGGGTATGGGGGTTGCTGACCGGGATATCCCCCCGGGGGATATGGGGGCTGAGATCCGGGATATCCCCCTTGGGGATAACCGGCACCCGGCCCGTAATAAGTCGGCGGACCACCCATGCCTGGGGCAGGGCCTCTCGCAGCGCCGTAACCGGGCGTGGAAGGCTGCGGAGCTTCCTGTGGTCTCGGAGGCGGGGTATACATATCCTGCGGCTGTGCCCGGTTCGATGAGCCCTTGCTCACGAGCCAAAGCACAAGGAGGATTCCGGCACCGGCCCCAAGGATCCAAATCCAGGTCATTCCACTCCCCTCGACTGGTGCCTCCGCCGGGATGGCACCCGGCGCCGGGGGTGCAGGGGTTTTCGCTCCGGCACCCTCGGCGGGCGTCGGGATTGCGACTTGGCCCGCACGACCCGTTGACGCTTGAGTCGGTTCGGCGGACTTTCGTATTTCCGCGATGGCCTCGCTCAGGCCTCGATCGAAGTCGCGGGCCTTGAAGGCCCCGAGGAAAGCCTGGACGACCCCGTCGACCTTCGACTTGGAGAACGTCGCCTCCGCCGACCGGCTGGGCTCAATCCAGATCCGGTGCGGTTCCTTGGAGATCAGAACATACAGCCCGTGGATCTTGATTGCGGCCGCGTTGGCGATGGCCTGCTCCTGGATCGGGCGGCCTTCGAGCGAGTCGACGGTGTCGATCGCAACCTGCCAACGGGTCTCCCGGTGGATGGCACGTAGTGCCTCGTCGGCCCGACGAATGGCGTCGGGCGAAAATAAGCCGGCCTTGTCATGGACGCCGACGCGGGGATCCACGACCTGTCCCCAACCCGTCGAGGAGACGAGGGAAAGGACCAGGATGCTCAATATCCGCCATTTCATCGTCGTTCCTTTCTCCCGAAGACTCAGAGAGTTGGCCGTCGGCCAGTCATTCGTAGGTTTCCGCCCGATCTTTTCCGGAGATCGCACGTTTCCTCGAGCCGCTTTCCTGTGTGTCCTCAGGTTCGCGCTCATCGTAGCAAGACGGGGGCCGTCATGCGACCGATCGCGGTTATTCCGTGTTCCACGGACAACCTCGACGCCACATGTTATTATCATTTAATTGAATTTTGTCTTGATTCAAAGTGCAACAGGCTCCGGCCTGGCCCGACCCTTGTGATCACAGGAGCGGAGAGAGGAGTCGGACGACATCCTCGGCGAGGGCACGGAGCCGGTCCCGGACCGGGAGCCCGCTCGAGGACTCGGCCATGAGGCCGTGAATCCACTCAGCGGTCGCCTCGATCTCGGGGCGGGAATAGAGGAAGGTCGCCACTTCGTAGTTGAGGAAGAGGCTCCTCATGTCCATGTTGGCCGACCCCACGATCGCCATTTGGTCGTCGATCAGGACGACCTTGGCGTGGAGCATGCCGGGGCGGAAGAGGAGGACTCGACCGCCCGACTCGTGGACCTGCCGCATATAGCTCGCACGGGCGAGGTCGGCCATCAGGTGATTCGAGTGCGCGGGGATGACCAGGCGAACGTCGACCCCTCGTCGAGCGGCGAGGTCGAGGGCCTTGGCCAGGGTCTCGTCGGGGACGAAGTAGGGCGTCACCACCCAGAGCCGGCGGGTGGAGGCGAAGGCAGCGGAGACGAGCGCTTCGTAGAGCGGGTCGCCGGCCACATCGGGGCCGCTGGCAACAACCTGGGCGACGCTGCCCCCGGATTCCGTCGGCTCGAAGCCGATCTCACGACGCCTGAGGTCCTCACTGGTGGCGAACTTCCAATCCGAATGGAACAGTTCGGTGAAGTCGGCGACTGCCGGGCCGGAGATCACCAGCGAATAGTCCCGCCATCGCGTGACCGAGGGGGTCGCCCCCATGTACTCTTCGGCCAGGTTCATTCCGCCGGTTAGGGCATGCCGACCGTCGACGACCACGATCTTGCGATGATTGCGGAGATTCGTCCGGCCTCGAAATGGGATGTGGAGGATCGGCATGAAGTACGCGATCTTTGCCCCCGAAGCGAGCAGGGGAGCAAGGAAACGGCGGCGAACCCGCACGCGCCAGGAGCCGACGTCATCCATCAAGAGCCGCACCTCGACTCCCGCCCTGGCCCGTGCCGCGAGCCGCGCGACGATCGCGGTGCCGACCTCGTCCGGTCCAAGGATATAGGTAGTGATGTAGATCGTCTCGTTGGCCCGGTCGATGAGCGCGATAAGTTCTCGATAGGCGTCCTCGCCGCTCGTCACGACCCGGATCCGGTTCCCGGTCGTCGGCGGCGAAACTCCATGCGTCTGGAGGATGCGCTCGGTCGTACCTCCCAGGGTGTGGGCGGGGGGAGGTCGGCGGTTGCGATAGACGGGCTCCTTCCTCCTGGCCCTCTGCCGCATCTTCCGGCCGCCGAACGTCAAGTAGAGCGGGACGCCGACGTAAGGGATCAGCAGGATCACGAGGAGCCAGGCGATGGTGCTCGAGGGAGAACGCTGCGACCGGAGCAGGTGGGCCAACAAGATCAGCGCGAGGCCGAAACCGAGGGTCGTGAGGAGGGGCGGTAAGAGCCAGTAGTGATCGTGAGGCAGGTAATCCGACACGCAACGAACCTCTTCCCGGCTCCGGCACTCGGACGAGTCCGGCACCGCACCGGGACGATCGAGGGGCAGGGCGTTGGGCGCGGGTGACGGGTGGGTTGTTCTCGATATTGCGGGAGTCCACCCCGTGGAAGTCTATCACGCGCCGGGCTGCGTGCGGGGAGGGGTGAGTACGCAACGGAATCCGAGGTGGGAAGCCCCGCTATCGGTCGCTCCTTTGCCTCGGGCACCCGGGAGATAGCGGGTGCAGTAGAGGTCGCTGCAAAGAAACGAGCCGCCCCTTTGCACCCGTTTGGGGATCCCGGGCTCGTCGGGGTCGTGGCTCGACTCGGGCCCGCGCGGGTCGTGGCGTTTTCGGACGTCGTACCCGGGTCGATACCAGTCGGAGCACCACTCCCAGACGTTGCCCGCCATGTCCTGCAGGCCGTAGCCGTTGGCAGGAAAGGAGCCCGCGGGTGCGGACCTTGAATAGCCATCCCCGACGGTATTCTCGACCGGGAACTGGCCCTGCCAGTTGTTCACGCGCCACTTGCCCTCCGGCAGGAGTTCGTCACCCCAGCAGTAGCGCTTGCGGTCGAGGCCGCCCCTGGCGGCGAATTCCCACTCGGCTTCGGTCGGGAGCCGTTTGCCGGCCCATTTCGCATAGGCCGCGGCATCGTCCCAGCAGACCTGAACGACCGGGTGATCTTCTCGCCCCTGAATCGAGCTCTCAGGACCTTCCGGGTGCTTCCAGTTGGCCCCGGGGACATACCGCCACCACGAGTACGGCTCGTCCAGGGAGACCCGGCCTGAGGGGGGCGTGAAGACGAGCGAGCCAGGCACGAGCAGCTCCTTGGGCGCCCCGGGGAAGTCCTTCGGATCGGGGGCCTTCTCGGCGACGGTCACGTAGCCCGTCTCGCGGACGAACTGCTCGAACTGCCGGTTGGTCACCTCGGAGCGGTCCATCCAGTAGCCATCGAGATCCACGCGATGGACGGGTTGGGCATCCGAGGACGTCGCGTCCTCGGCGCCCATCGAAAAGGTCCCTCCGGGGATCCAGACCATCCCTCCGGGTGCCGGAGCCGAAGGGACCGGCGTCGGAGGATACTCGGGCGTTTCCTCGGCTACGGTCGGCTCCAGGACGGGGCGAGTGGTCGGCTTAGCGACCGTCGAATCGGCCGGCGCATTCGGAGCCTCGCCACACCCGAAGGTCACGAACATCACCGAGGCGACCGCAACACCCACCACGCCAACCGGGATGGCCCGAAGCCGGAGGATCCGACGGCCGGAACCCTGGTAGACGACACCCGACTCGTTAATGGCTTTAGACACGGACTCGCCTCTGTCCCTGATCAACCCAACGAAAGCCCACTCACCACACCGGGGGATGTCCCCGAACGTCCCGGGTTCCAGTATTCGAGGACTCGGCCCGATTTGCAATCCGACCGGGTGGTCCGCGGGATCGGTCCCAGGCTCCTCGACGGAGACGAGCGTCTCCGAAGGCCTGCACATTCGGACTTGTCAGGGAAGCCGCTGGACGACGACATACATCGCGCCGGTCGTCTTCCCTGCGACGGTAATCGAGGGTTCCAGACGACCCGATCCGGCGGGGAAACTGACCGTGTCGAACGAGCAGGAGGCCGCACCGGCATCGAGGTCTTTGTGAAGATGGACATCGCCAATGGTCAGGTCCGCGGAGCCGGGGGCCGGGCGTGCGGCGAACCTGAGATCGACCCGATAACGTCCTTCTCTGGCGACTTCGACCTCCCAGTATCCGAGATCATCGGCCCCCCATCCGGCTCGGGGCCCTCGCCAATCCTGGCGAGTCAGGGCGGTCGGGTTTTCCTCGGGCGCCCCGAGAATGATCCGTGGTGGAACGAATTGACGCGTCTTACTCACGTCGTCGTACCAGGCGTCGTAACGAGATCGGAGGCTCGCAACCACGTCGGGTGAGCCTTCGGCGAGGTTGTGGAGTTCGTCAGGGTCGTCCTTGAGGTCGTAGAGCTCCAACGGAGGCTCGACGGGACGAAGGGGGGTCACTTCGGGCCGAAGGAGCTTGTAACGATCCGTGATTGCGGCGAACGCCCGTTCGCGTTGCGGGGTATCACCGCGGTGCCACTGGGCAAACAGGGTCCGCTCCGGCCATTCGCGAGCGTCCCCGGACAGTAGTGGTAAGAGGCTGCGGCCATCGAAGGCGATTTCCGAGGGTTTCTGGACCCGGCAGGCGTCGAGGAGTGTCGGGGTCAAATCGACGGCCCCCGCGATCGGCCCCACGATTCGCCCCGCCGGCACACGTCCAGGCCACCGGATCAGGCAAGGGACTCGGATCCCTCCCTCGTACACGGTCCCCTTCAGCCCTCGCATCCCGGCGTTGTATCGAGGTTGCTGCGGCCCGTTGTCGGTCAGGAAGACGACGATGGTGTTTCGAGCCAGTCCCCGATCGTCGAGATGCTTCATGAGACGGCCGACATTCGCGTCGATGTTGGCCACCATGCCGTAGACCCGGGCCGTGGTGTCGGGTTCTACCTCGTTCGGCAAGGGAAAGCCGCCGGTCGGCAGGGCCTCGCGCCTCAGGTCCATCGCCTTGTAGACCTGGTAATCGGGTTCGGGGACCTGGAGTGGCGTATGTGGCGCGTTGAAGGCGAGGTAGGCGAAGAACGGGCGGTCGTGCGTGTTCGAGACGAATTCGATCGCGGCGTCGGTAAAGACGTCGCTGCAATACCCCTTTCGCGTCTCTTCTCGGCCGTCGTGCTGGAGGACCGGGTTGAAGTAGCTGCTCCCCCCCGGTTCGGGCGGGTCGGAAGGCTGCCCGATGCCGCCGCCTCGGAGGACCAGCGACTCCTGGAATCCCTGATCTTGGGGGCGAAGCGGGTAATTGTCACCGAGGTGCCACTTCCCGAAGATCCCCGTCCGATATCCGGCGGCCGAGAGCATCTCGGCCAGCGTCACCTCGTCGGAGTGCATCATCGCTCGGCCGAGGTAGGTGTCGACGACCCCCGTTCGATAAGCGTATCGTCCCGTGAGCAAGCACGCCCGTGTCGGGGCGCAGACGGGCATGACGTAGAACCGGGAAAACCGAGCCCCTTCGCTCGCGAGTCGGTCGAGGTGGGGAGTCCGGAGCTTCGGGTTGCCGTTCAAGCTCAGGTCGCCGTACCCCTGGTCGTCGGTGATGATCACGACGACGTTCGGCCGGTCTCCGGTTGCTCCGAAGGAGACCCGGACGAAACTTGCCGCGACGAGTATCGCGCCGAGATATCGCAACGTCATAGCCAACCGCTCCTCGCCGCCCCGGTCCGAAGGTGATGGGCACTCGCTTTGGACGAGTTTGTGGCAAGGAGGCCGTGATCTCAAGCCGGAACCCCGCCCTCCCTCGGCGGAATAATCCGCCCATCCGTCCCGACCCTGGAACGAGTTGTCCCAACCCGAAAACTCCTCTGTAGAACATTGGAAGAGATTTTTCGTAGAATGACCACATTGGCCATTCCGGCGCAACCTTCCGAAGGTTTTGAAGCGTGAGCTCACCCCTACGTTCGGCGAGACCGATCGCATGGATCCTCGGGGCCTGGCTCTGCCTGGCCGCCTTGCTGATCGTGCTCGGGTCCAGCTGGAACCGGGATTCCCCCCGAACCGATTCCGAGGTTCCTCGACACGCGACGCTCCACCGCGAGCACGGATTGCATTCGAAAACGGTCGCCGTCTCCGCCCTCGACCGTGAGCGACTCGACGGGTTGGAAGACGACGACGAGCGTTGGAAGACGTTCAAACCCGTCAAGGGTCTGTCGAGCAGACCAACAACCATTCGGCAGGAACGGCCTTCCTCCTCGGGTCTCCCCCCTCGCACCCTGGCCTCCTCGCCCCTGGGATCGTCCACCACTCGATTGCGCTGCTAATCGGCACCGGCGTTTCTCCCACCCCATCGCCCGGCGACTTCCGCCGCCCCTCCCCAACGTGGCCCTAGCCGAATCGCCCTCCTATGGGGGGCTTGGTGGCCGTTGCTTCCCCTCTTCGACCCGCTCAGCGAGGCCCTACCGTCATGGTCCGCGCCATCATTACGTGGAGTCTTCACAATCGACTCGTGGTGATCCTCGGGGTCATCGCACTTGTGGGGATCGGGATCCATTCGGCGAACAACCTCAACGTCGAAGCCTACCCCGACCCGACCCCTCCGCTGGTGGAGGTCATCACCCAGAACCCGGGCGCGAGCCCCGAGGAGATGGAGCGCCTCGTCGGAATCCCCCTCGAGACCGCGCTCAACGGCATGCCCGACCTCGAGGACATGCGCAGCACCTCGGTCGCCGGCCTGAACGACATCAAATGCCAGTTCGCTTATGGGACCGACTACAAAGCGGCTCGCCAGGAGGTTATCAACCGGATCGCCGCCGTCGGCAACCTCCCGCCGGGTGTGACCCCGGGCCTCTCGCCCTGGAGCCCGACGGGCGAAATCGTGCGCTACGTCCTCGAAGGGCCCGGGTATACGACGAATCAGCTCAAGGCCATCCAGGACTGGGTCTTGACCCGGGCGCTTAAGACCGTGCCCGGCGTCATCGACGTCACGGGGTACGGCGGGACGGTCAAGCAATACCAGGTGCTGGTCAGCCCGAGGTTGCTCCGCCAGTACAACGTGACCTTGCAGCAGGTCGAGGACGCACTCACGAAGTCGAATGCGAATGTCGGCGGCGACCTGCTCATGCTGGGGAGCCAGTCGCACAACGTTCGGGCCATCGGCCTGCTCGGCGAGGGGATCGACCCGCTCGACCCCGCGAACGTCGATCGCGCATTCGAGATCGAGGCGGAGAAGCTCGACGACATCAACAAGGTCATCGTGGCGACGTCCGGTGGGGTGCCGATCTACGTCAGGCAGGTCGCCCAGGCGATCGTCGGCCACCGTCCCCGACTCGGCCTCGTCGGCCGTGGCGACGAGAACGACGTCGTCGAAGGCATCGTTCTGATGCGCAAATATGAAAAGAGTTTGCCCACTTCGGAAAAGGTCCAGGAGAAGCTCCAGGAGATCGAGCGGGAGAAGCTCCTGCCCAAGGGGATGAAGATCCGCGTCTTCAACCAGCGGACCGACCTGGTCCACGTCACCACCCACAACGTGCTGCACAACCTGGTCGTGGGTATGGCCCTGGTCGTGGCGGTCCTCTTCGTCTTCCTCGGCGACCTCGCGAGCGCGGGTATCGTCGCGGTGATGATCCCGCTGGCATTGCTGTTCTCCGTGGCGGTGCTCTTCGCCCAGGGCAAGTCGGCGAACCTGCTGTCGATCGGCGCGGTCGACTTCGGCATCATCGTCGACAGCTCGGTGATCATCGTCGAGAACATCTATCGCCACATCACCGCGAGGACTGCCGACCGGACTCGACCGTTGATCGAGCGGATCGCGGATGCCTCCCACGAGATCGAGCGGGCGCTCTTCTTCTCGGCCGCGATCATCGTGTGCGCCTTCCTGCCGCTCTTCGTGATGACCGGCCCGGAAGGGGCCCTCTTCGGGCCGATGGCGAACACCTATGCGTTCGCGATCTTCGGGGCCCTCTGCCTGGCGCTCACCCTCGCGCCGGTGCTCTGCTCGTTCCTCTTCCAGAACAAGAAAGAAGAGACCGACACGTTCGTCGACCGCTTGATGAAGCGGCGCTACCTCAAGGCCTTGAACCGGGTCCTGGACCATCGCTACCTGACGCTCATGATCATGGGGGGCCTACTCGCGTTCACCATCACCCTGATCCCCGGCCTCGGTGCCGAGTTCATGCCGGAGCTCGAGGAAGGGAACCTCTGGATCCGGGCCTTGATGCCGAGGACGGTCTCGCTCGAGGAGTCGGCCCGGATGGCCCCGAGGCTCCGCGAGGTCATCGCGTCGATCCCCGAAGTTCGCGGCGTGATGTCGCACGTGGGACGCCCCGATGACGGCACGGACGTCACCAGCTTCTTCAACATCGAATTCAACGTCCCGTTGAAACCGATGGAGCAGTGGCGGAAAGGGATGACCCGCGAGAAGATCCAGGACGAGCTCATGGCTCGGTTCAAGGAGTTCCCGGGGCTCGACTTCAACTTCTCGCAGCTCATCCGCGACAACGTCGAGGAAGCCCTCTCCGGCGTGAAGGGGGCGAACTCGGTGAAGCTCCGCGGGAATGACCTCAACACCCTGGAAGAGACCGGCCAGAGGATCGTCAACATCCTCCGAACCGTTCGGGGGATCGAAAACGTCGGGTTGTTCCACATTGTCGGCCAGCCCAACCTTGAAATCGCGATCGATCGCGATGCGTGCGCGTACTACGGCGTCAACGTGGCCGACGTCGAGGCGGTCATCCAGGTAGCGATCGGAGGTCGAGCATTCACGCAGATGGTCGAGGGCGAGAAGCTCTACGACATCGTCCTGAGGCTCCCCCACGACCTCCGCGACGACCCGACCGTGATCGGCCGGATCCCGATCGACGTCCCCAGCTCGGACGGCGGGCCGGGGACGCGCATCCCGCTCTCGCAACTGGCCAAGATCAACCCGCACAAGTCGGGGGCGTCTTATATCTATCGCGAGAACAACCGACGATATATTCCCATCAAGTTCGCCGTCCGCGACCGAGACCTCGCCGGGGCGATCGCCGAGGCCCAGCGAAAGGTGCTTGACCCCAAAACAGGGGCGAAACTCCCCCAGGGGTACACGATCGTCTGGTCGGGCGAGTTCGAACAGATGCAGGAGGCCAACGCGAGGCTGATGTGGATGGTGCCGCTCTCGATCACCCTCATCATGATCCTGCTCTACACGGCCTTCAACTCGCTCAAGGACGCGCTGCTCGTCATGGCCAACGTCGTCGCCGCGACCATGGGGGGCGTCTGGGCGCTCCGACTCACGGGGACACACTTCAGCATCTCCGCGGCGGTGGGCTTCATCTCGATCTTCGGCGTCGCCGTGCAGGACGGCGTGCTGCTCATCTCCTACTTCAACCAGATGCGAGCCGTCGGGATCCCGGTCCGCGAAGCCGTCATGCGAGGGGCCGAGCTCCGCGTCCGGCCCGTGGTCATGACCTCGTTGACGGCCGCGCTCGGGCTATTCCCTGCCGCCCTGGCCGAGTCGATCGGCTCGCAGGCGCAGAAGCCGCTCGCGATCGTTGTGGTGGGGGGGATGACCGTCACCTTGATGCTCACCCGATACTTGATGCCCGTCCTTTACAGCTTCTTCCCCGCACCCGCGGGGCACGCCCACGACGAGCACCAGGCCGAGTTGATCGAGGGGTCGCACTACACCGACGAAATCCTGAACGCCCAGTCCAGCAACGGCCACCATAGGGCCTGAGCCGGCTGGGCGGATCAGAGTCGGACGATCCTCACGCGTCGGAAGGGCTCGCCCCGACCGTCCTTGAGGATCGTCTGACGTCGTAGGCGACGACCGCGAAGAGGAACAAGGTCAGGGCCATATGACATCCGACCCCTCGGGCGGTCTGTGATAGCGTGCCGAGCAGTGAGACGCCGACCAAGGCGATGAGCAGTCGACGCCGATCCGCGAGATAGAGCGCCGCCGGGAGGTTCCAGAGGAAATAGTGATGCCAGCAGATCGGCGTGCTGGCGAGCATCAGAGACGCCGTGAGTGCGAACATCGCCAGCCAGCCTCGCCCCGGGGTTAGCCGACTCGCCGGACGAATCGAGGCGCACCAAACGACGATCATGAGGGCGAGTATCCCGAACCACGCCATCCAGACGGTGTCGAGGGGCCATCGGGCTACTGAGACGCAATGGCTCGGCCGAGGCATCCCGATCTCACCGAAGGTCCTGGCCAGGACGATGGGCAGGCTCTCGTTGTTGGCGCGGAGGTCGGTGTGTCGCGCGACGAGGTGCCAGGGTTTCTCGTGGTCCTGGATCCATTCCCACTGCTCGAGGATGGCCGTGCGCCCGCCCGACCATCCCGCCGCGCCGATGACCAGGCTCAAGGCTAAGGACAGGGTCAGCAGCATCCCTGCCCAGACCGCTCGGGCTCGGCATCTGGAGACGATCGTCGTCCAATAGAGGATGGGGAGGATCTTAATGAGGCCCGCGAACCCGACCAACCCCGTGCCGACGAGGGCCTTCCCTTCCTTGACCGCCGCAAGGCCTGCGGAAACCAGGAAGATATTGATCGGATCCCCTTGTCCGAGGACGAGGGCATCGACGAAGGCGGGGAGGACCAGGAGCCAAGAGAGTCGCTGTCGGACGGGTTCGATCCCGGTCAGCCTCGCGAGCTTCCCGGGCAAGGCCAGGACCGCAGCGATCGAGAGGATCGCCCAGATCGCCGCCGCCCAGCCGATCGGGAGGCTCGCGATGGGCGAGAGCAAGGCGTGAAAGGTGACGGGATATCGAGGCTGGGCCTCGACCGCGAACTCGCCCGTCTTCCACACGTGTCGGGCCACGTTATACGGATATTTGAAGTCGTTGCTCCGCTGGGCCCCGCGGAACGTCACATATCCGAGGAAGAACGGGAGTCCCCCCCACGCCAGTCGACGCAACCGCGATTGCCATGTGCGATTCATCAATACCTTTCGCGGCCAATTCGACGGTGACCGATACGCTCCTTGCGAGTCTCGTGAGCCCCGAAGTGCGGCCGACTTGAATAGGCCGAACATCCGTCCTAGGATCAACTGGCTCACGTGCCAATCGAGACGGTGCTTCGCGCGCACCGACGGTTGTTCGACGCCGAAGGCCGACCGCGTCGGGCACCGGTCGCGGTCATCGCGGGATACGTCCGAGGCGACCTCGGGGACGTCACGCGACAGGCTTCGATCCGTTTCGGAATCCGGCCGCCGCTCTGGAGGAATGTAGTCTCATGCGAATGGCCCTCTCCCTCGTGGTGATCGCCCTCATCACGAACGTCCCTGGATCGGCGCACGCCGATCAGCCGAGACCGGCCGGGGATGCCGGTGGCACAGCATCACAAAAGGACGCCGAGAACGCAATCCGGGCCACGGATGACGCCTACCTCCGCGCCTACAACTCGGGGAACGTCGAAACGATCGCCGGCCTCTTCACCGAAGACGCCGAGGTAGTCGCCCACGATGGCCAGACGATTCGAGGGCGCAAGGGGATCGCCGAACTATTCACCTCGATCTTCGAGGAAGGCCCGGGCAACAAGCTCGAGATCAAGGTCGACTCGCTCAGGTTCCTCGGCCCGGACGTCGCCATCGAGTCGGGCGAATCGACCCTCAGCCCGGCGAAGGGGGGCCAGCCCGATCTCGGCAGGTTCACGGCGATCCTCGTCAAGCAGGACGGGCACTGGCTCCAGTCGTACGTCCGGGAAGATCCCGATCCCACGATCAGCCATCATGACCGTCTCAAGGAACTGGAATGGATGGTGGGTGAGTGGGTCGAGGAGAGCCGATTCGCGGTCATCTTCACCAAGTGCCGCTGGTCGGAGGACAAGAACTATCTCCTCCGCGAGTTCACCATTCAGGTTGATGGCAAACCGCAAATGACGGGCAACCAGCGGATCGGCTGGGACGCGGCCCACGATCAGTTTCGCTCATGGAGGTTCGACTCCGACGGCGGCTTCGGCGAAGGAGCCTGGACCCGGAGCGACAAGGATTGGGTCGTCAAGTCGACGGGTACGAGCCCCGATGGTCGCCGGGAGACCTCGACGCTCATCCTCACCGCGGTCGACAAGAACACGGCCCGGTGCAAGCTCGTCGACCGGACGATCGGCGGCGAGTCGTTGCCCGACATCGACGAGATGACGCTGGTGAAGCGTCCCCCCCAGCCGAAGTGAAACCTCCAGCATCCGACACGCTCACAAGAATCAAGAGGTCTCCATGACACGCACCATTGGCGGGATCAGCTTGGTACTGTCCCTGGCCTTCCTCACGACCGGCCCCACGTTCGGGCGAGGATTTGGCGGCGGCGGATTCCGCGGCGGCGGGGGGGGCGGATTCCGCGGCGGGAGTTTCGGCGGCTACCGGGGAGGGAGCGTCGGTGGTTATCGGGGGGGGAGTTACGGCGGCTACCGCGCCGGCGGCGCCGAAGGCTTCCGCGCGGGTGGGGCCGAGGGTTTTCGCGCCGGCGGAGTCGAGGCGGGACGTGTCGGTGGCGCCGAAGGCTTTCGCGCCGGGGGCGTCGAGGCCGGCCGCGTCGGCGGGGCCGAGGGCTTCCGAGCCGGGGGCTATGAGGGATATCGGGGCAGCTACGGCGGCTTCGCCGGCGGGACGCCTGGCGTGGCCCGCGCCGGTTGGGGCGCCCAGGGCGGGTACGCCAACCGGAATAATGTCGCCGTCGGCAACCGAACTCAGATTGGCAACAACAACGTCAACATCGGAAATCGCGTCAACGTCAACAACGTCAATGTCAATCGGGTCAACAACTTCACCAACGTCAACCGCTTCGGAGGCTATAACGGCGCCGGTTGGGGAGGACACTCGGCCTACGCCGGCTACCATAGTGGCTGGGTGAACGGATATTGGGGCGGGCATTACGGCGGCTGGGGCGGCTACGGCTATCGAGGCTGGGGCGGCTATGGCTATGGCTACGGCGGTTTCGGCCTGGGTCTGGGTATCGGCCTGGGCGCGGGGGTTGCGAGCTGGGGACTTGGCTCGGCGCTCTACAGTTGGGGCTACTCCAGCTATTACAACCCCTACTACTACGCAGCCCCGGCCGTCGTCGTGCAGCAGCCCGTCGTCGTCGACCAGCCGGTGGTCATCGCCGACGCACCTTACAACTACGCCCAGCCGATCGACACCCAGTCGGCTCCCCCCGAGCAGTCGGTGACCGACGACGCGGTCTCGACCTTCGACTCGGCCCGGGGCGTCTTCAAGTCGGGAGACTACCAGCAGGCCCTTCGGTTGACGGATCAGGCCCTGGCGAAGCTGCCCAACGACCCCGTCCTCCACGAGTTCCGCGCCCTCGTCCTCTTCGCGATCGGCAAGTATGACCAGGCCGCAGCCTCGCTCTACGCCGTCCTGTCGGCCGGGCCAGGCTGGGACTGGACGACGCTCGTCGGCCTCTATCCGTCGGTCGACGTCTACACCCAGCAGCTCCGGTCCCTCGAGTCGTTCGTCCAGTCGCAGCCGACGTCGGCCCCCGCCCACTTCGTACTCGCGTATCAGTACTTGAGCGAAGGCTTCACCGATCAGGCGATCGGCCAGCTCAAGAAGGTTGCGGCGCTCCAGCCTCGCGACACGCTCTCGCCGAAGCTCATCCGTCAGTTCTCGAAACCGGAGACGACCGAGCCCGTGGCCGAGACGCCGAAGCCCGCCGAGGTCGGCCCGGCCGTGGATGCGGGCAGCCTCAAGGGAACCTGGACCGCCCGCCCCGCGGAAGGCACGACCATCACCCTGACGTTCAAGGCGGACAAGTCCTTCGAATGGAAGGTGACCGAGAAGGGCCAGAATCGCCAGTTCAACGGAGAGTCGACGCTCGGGGAGAATATCCTGACCCTGGCCCAGAACTCCGGACCGGCCATGGTCGGAAGGGTGTTCATGAAGGGGAACGACCAGTTCACTTTCAAGGTCGTCGGGGACGGACCGGACGACCCCGGACTGACCTTCACCCGTTGAGAGATCGCTCGTAGCGGTAGAGACCGGCGTGAGACTCGTTCTCACGCCGGTCTTTTTTTCGAACACAATCGGGCCGGGACCCGAGCGACCTCAGGAGGATCGTGGGGCCTGGCTCGTATCCGGAGTCGGCGTCGATGCCTCTTCCGGATTTGTTGGGGGAAGCTCCCGGCCGTGGGTGACTCGGTTTCGCCCGGTCCGCTTCGAGTAATAGAGCGCCTGGTCGGCGAGCTCGAGGAGCGAATCAGGGGAGGACGCTTGCTTCCCGTCGAACGTCGAGACGCCGAAGCTCGCGGTGACTTGGCGGGAATCCCAGGCGACTTTCTCGATGGTACAGCGGAGTCGCTCGGCCAACAGGAGGGCCTCGTCGGCATTCGTCGCAGGGAGGAGGATCGCGAACTCCTCGCCGCCATAGCGAGCGACGGTGTCGTGCTCGCGAACGCTCGAGCGAAGGGTCCAGGCGACGTTGCGGAGCACCTCGTCTCCCGCAGGATGGCCGAAGGCGTCGTTGTACTGTTTGAAGTGGTCGACATCGAGGAGGATGAACGACAGCGGGTGGCTGTATCGGGTCGCGAAGGATAAGGCCGCTTCGATCGCTTCCTCGAGGTGCCGCCGATTCTTCAGGCCGGTCAGCCCGTCCGACATCGCCAGCTCGGAGAGGAGACGATTCTTTTCCTCGAGCTCTTCTTGCAAGGCGAGAAACCGCGCCGCGATGCCGAGGCGGATCCGTAGCTCCTCGACATCGGGGGGCTTCACGAGATAGTCGTCCGCCCCGGCGCGGAGCCCTTCCAGGCGATCCTGGCGACGGTCCTTCGAGGTCAGGAGGATGACGTAAGTGTAGCGACCCCCTTCGCGGGCGCGGATGAGCCGGCAGAGTTCGGGGCCGTCGAGGCCGGGCATCACCCAGTCGGTGATCACGACCGGGATGGGCTCATCCCGGACGATCCTCCACGCCTCGACCCCGTCGGACGCGACGATCGGCTCGTGGCCCAGGCGTTCGAGCGTGCGGTGGAGGAACAATGCCGACGTGGCTTGGTCTTCAACAATGAGTATTTTCATGGAACCTTCGGCTGCGACAGGCGTGCCAGGACCTCTCTCAGCTCCTCCCAGGCCGATTGTGCCACGGCGATGGATTCTTCGACCCCCGCACCGTCGATCCTTCGGCAACGCTCTTCGATCTCTACGCTCGTCGCGGCCAGCGCGTTCGCACCGATGCAGAGCGAGTTGCCCCTCAAGCCGTGGGCTTCCTGGGCGACCGTCCGGAGGTCCCTTTCCCTGAAGGCCTGCTGCATTCGGCCGAGAAATCCCGGAGTCGTTACCAGAAACGTTTCGACCACATCTCTCACGATCTCTTCGTTGTCGCCGCAGCTCTGGAGCAAGTCCTCGTGCCTCCAGGCCGATCCCTCCTCGAGGGGCACGAGCACCCTGCTGCATGCGGCCTCGTCCCGGATCCTCGACGACCAGTCCATCAGGATTTCGTAGAGCTCGCGTTGAGTCACGGGCTTGGAGACATACCCGTCCATCCCCGCGGCCAGGCAGCGCTGCCGGTCACCTTCCATGGCATGTGCGGTCAGTGCCAGGATCGGGATGCGTGGGCGATCGCCGAGCGTCTCGCGATTCCTGATCTCCTGCGTCGCCTCGAGTCCGTCCATCAGCGGCATCTGCACATCCATCAGCACGATGTCGAACGGCTGGCTCTCCAGGGTTTCGATCGCCTCGCGGCCGTTCGCGACGGCCTTGGCCTGACACCCCAACTGTCCAAGCATCCAGAGTGCCACCTTGCGGTTGACCTCGTGGTCGTCGGCGACGAGCACCCGGAGGCCTATCCGGGCCGAGCGTGCGCCGTTCGTCGAGGACGACCGGCGTGGCGTGCTCTCGCCCGAGTCCTGATCGACGAGGTCGATGACCGTGTTGAGGAGTTGAGAGCGTCGGACGGGCTTCGTGAGGGTGGCCTGGAAAAGTGACGCGTCTGCAACCTCGTCCTCCTTTCGGCCGAGGGAGCGGATCAGGATTCTGGGGATCTCGCTCAGGGTGGGTACATTGCGAATGATCTCGGCCAGCGAATCGCCGTCAATCTTCGCGAGTCGCTCGTCAAGCAGGATCAAACCCGGGAGTTGATCTCGAGCAGCGGTCCTCAGTTGCCTGAGAGCCTCGGTCGAAGAGCTTTCGTCCCCCACTCGGCAGCCCCAGGACTGGAAGTGTTCGCGGAGGATCCGGCGGTTGGTGGCATTCTCGTCGATGATTAGGACGCGGAATCCCTCCAGCCCCCCTCGACTGCGGTCCAGCGGGGCAGGCTCGGCCTGCTTCCTCGCGAGCGCGACCTCGAACCAGAACGTGCTCCCCACGCCGGGCTCGCTCTGGAGGCCGATCTCGCCCCCCATGAGCCGGGCCAATTGTCGCGAGATGGCGAGGCCCAGGCCGGTGCCGCCGAATCGACGCCCGGTCCCGGGGTCCGCCTGGGTAAAGCTTTCGAACACGGCCTCGTGTTGGCTTTCGGGGATTCCGATCCCGGTGTCTCGAATCGCGATCCGCAGCGCGACCTTTCCGCCGACCTCGCCGTGGGTCGTCGCCTCGATCGCGACCTCGCCGGACTCGGTGAACTTGACGGCATTTCCCATCAGATTCGTGAGGATCTGCCTCAGGTGGACGAGGTCTCCGAGGAGTTGCTCGGGGAAGTCGGAAGGGACGTGGCAACTGACCTGGAGGCCCTTTTGGTGGGCCCTGGGGGAGAGGAGATCCGCGATCTCCTCCATGACCGTCCGGAGGTTGAACTCGACCTCCTCGATCGTGACCTTGCCCGCCTCGATCTTCGAGAGGTCGAGGATGTCATTGATGATCGTAAGCAAGGCCTCGGCGCTATTGCGGATGGTCACCGCGTAGTCGCGCTGGATGCCGCCGAGCGTCGTGTCGAGGAGGAGTTCCGCCATCCCCAGGATGCCGTTCATCGGGGTGCGGATCTCATGACTGATGTTGGCCAGGATCGCCGTCTTGGCGCGCGTGGTCGACTCGGCGGCCTCCTTGGCCCTGGCCAACGCTTCCGAAGCCTGCTTCCGCTCGGTCACGTCGGTCATCGACCCGATGTAGCCGGCGAACGAGCCATCGGGGAAGAGGCGGGGGACCGCATGGTCGGCCACCCAACGATCGACCCCGTCCGCCCGTTTCATCCGATACTCGAGCTCGAATGGGCCGAACGCCGAGAAGCCCGCACGATAGGCTTCATCGCGTCGGGCGCGATCGTCCGAGTGAATGAGCTCGACCAGACCCGGACCGAGCAGTTCTTCGAGGGGTTTGCCGAAGAATTCGACACCCGTGCGGTTGAGGAAGTTCCAATCACCTTCCGCCGCATCCTTCATCCAGATCATCACGGGAGCCTGGTCGGCGACGAGGCGGAATCGCTCCTCGCTTTCGCGGATCGATTCCTCGGCGACCTTGCGTGCGGTGATGTCTCGCCCTTCGGGGATGAGTAGGACGACACGTCCCGACTCGTCGAACACCGGCTTCAACGAGAAGTCGATGGTCCTGAGCCGGCCCCGAGCGTCCCAGACATCGAGCTCGTCTCGGACGAAACGGCCATCGACCGCTTGTTCGAAGGCCGACCGTAGGCGACCACGGGAGTCCGGAGAATGCCGCCACCAGCCGGTCTCCCAGAACGGCTTGCCGATGACATCGTCGCGTTCGATCCCGAAGAACTCGAGCGAGGTCTGGTTCGACTCGAGCGTCGTGCCGTCGGGGGCGAGCAAGCCCGTGAACTGGTAGGTCTGCTCGAAGATCGCACGGAACCGGCGGTCGCTCTCCCTCACGGCCTCTTCCGATTGCTTCCGTTTCGTGACGTCCTCGAGCACGATGGCGAGGTGGACCGGGGCACCTTCGGCGTTGCGGACGAGCGAGACGCTCAGGTTGCCCCAGATCATCGATCCACTCTGGTGGCGATAACGCTTCTCAAGCTGATAGCTGCTGATCTCTCCATCGAGGATCCGCCGGACCTGCCGCTCCTCTTCTTCGAGACCATCGGGGAGGCCGAGAGAAATGAGCGTCTTCGTCAGCATCTCGTCTTCGGAATATCCGAGGATCTCGCACAGCGAACGGTTCACTCGGAGCAGGCGGCCGTCGGGCGAGGCGAGTGCCATGCCCACGCCCGCGGCCTCGAACGCCCCACGGAACCGCTCCTCACTCTGCCGCAAGGTCTCGTCCGCCTGCCGCCTCATGGCGTTTTCGCGCATGACGAGGCTGAGGAAGATCCCGCAGATCATCAAGTTCGCGATGGTGCCGAGGAAGACGAGGACGATCGTCCGCTGCGCCGTCGATGTCGCGGAGAGCGTCAACTTCTTGCCCAGAGCGGTCTCTTCTTCTCTCAGCTTGACGATGTCTTCCCGGATCCGCAGAGTGAGATTCTCGGCGGTTTCGATCAGCCGGAGGTAAATGGGACCTCTCAGAGGACCGGTGTTCACCCGCTGATCGACCAGGTTCGTCAGGATCGCGAGTCGTTCACCGATCCGTGCGTCGAGCTGTCTTATCTTCATCTGGCGGATGGGATCGTCGAGAACGAGTCGGGCCGCGATCCGCCGGTTGGTGTTGAGCTTGGACATCGCCGTACGATGGCGACGAAGTTGCTCTGCGTCGCCCCGGAGCGTGTAACTCCGCCCCGAGTTTACGGCCACGTTCATCTGGGTGCCGAGGTCTTCGAGCACCCCATCCATCTCGTGAGTCAGCTCGATCCTTCGCCAGTCCTCCGCGGTGCGCAGGAGGGTGATGAAGAGGCTCAGGGCGACGATGATGGTAATCGTCGTCGCGAAGGCGAACCATGAGGCAATCCTCCGGTCGAGGACACGTCTCATGAATCCCCCTTCATGACATCGATCGTCGATGATCCCATAATTGATTCCACACAAGCATGATGTTTACTGATTTATTTTACCTTAACGGAGGAAGCACGCGCCCGGGCACCAATCGCTTCGATGGAGGCTCAAACGGTTGTCGAAAACGTAACGTCTGCGGCGACAATGCGACCAGCTTCGGTCGTTGGGACCCATCGACCTTTGCTGATCCTCGGTCTGTGAACTCGTCGAACGACCGCGGGTCGCGAGAGCGTGGGCGGCCGGAGCGGAGGGGAATGGCCACGAACCACGACCACTTCGGAGCCGGACGACAGTCCTCGAACGTCTGACGGCGTCGTCGATGAACACGTCGGTCAACATTAACAGGCTATCGAATTCCGACGTCCTCGGCAATCGATCCGAACCCAGTGAGATTGAATGCAACATCCGACACCTTGGCTCGCCCTGGCTCGGTTCCCAGAACGTCATCGGCACTCGAATCGAGAGGTCGTCACGATCAAGGTTATCGGGGAGGGGGGTCGGGTTCGGCCAGTCCTGGCTCGGTCCCGATCTCGAGGGGGGGCTCGGTCGCACGCGACCCTGGCTGCGCATCCTGGAGAAAGGCAAGCAGGTCCGCCATCTCCTGCCGATCGATCTTGAGTTCGAACCCTTCGGGCATCAGCGAGATCCCCGAGCTGGTCATTTGGTCGACGCGGCCGCGGGGGATCGTTTCGGTCTTGCCTCCCTCGGTCTTCAACGTAACGGAAGAAGCCGATTGCGAGGCAATAAGCCCTGAGTAGATCCGACCGTCGACGTCGGCGAGTTGATACTGCACGAAGTTCGGCAACACGTCGCGATTCGGGTCGAGGATGTGGACCAGCAGTGTCTCCGGGTCGCGGGCCGACGACGACGTGAGGTCCGGCCCGACCGCCTGACCCGTCTCGCCAATCCGGTGGCAGGCCGAGCATTCTCGCGTGAAGACCGACTTCCCTCGGTCGGCGATACCGGCGAGTTTCAGTGCAGGGCGAAATCCGTCGACGACTTGCTGCCTACGGGCAGCGACTTGCCCGCCGAGGAGCCGTTGGGCCTCCTTGCGGATCGCCTCGTTTCGGTGTGCGAGTAGTCGCATGCGCCAGGCTGCGTCAATTTGAGCCGCCGCAACGCGACCGTCCTCGACGGCGTGGAGGAACGTCGCGGTCCGGTCTTCGCGGTTCAGGAGTGTGTCGAGCGCCTGAGATCGGAGGTCCGGCGTCGACGTCTTCCAATGCGAGAGCACGATCTCGGCCACCTCGGGTTCGTGGTAGCCGCCGAGCGCCTTGATGACTGAGGACTGGATTTCGACAGGTTCTCGGACGTCGAGGAGGCTGGTGAAGACCTCACGGACCTTAGAGAACGACTCACAAGAGAGGAGACGAATCGCCGCCTGGCGGCGGGCGACACTAGCAGAGGGGTCCCGGGCGTCCCGTAACGCCTCGGCCTCGAGCGTCGCGACGAACGTGCGGGCGGAGTCCGGTTGGGTGACCACGAGGTCGAGCCATCCTCCGCCTCGGCGCAAGGATTCGGCAGCGGCCAGAGCGAGTCGGGCGCGGAGCGTGGGACGCTGTGTGAACGCGGGGCTCGTCGCGAGCGTCTCGAACAATCGGCCCAGCTCCTGGCCTTGACCTCGGGCCCCCACGATGGACGCCAACTCGGCGACGAAATCGCCACCCCAGGCCCTGCCGAGGAATCGCGAGTCGCCCGAGAGGACGTCGAGCAGGACCGACGAAGTTTCACCGACCGAGCTGAGCACGGCGGTGCGGATCCACGGGTCGCCTTCGGAGGTTCGAGCGATCCTCGCGAGCGACTCGATCGCCCGGGGATCGCGGGTTTGACCGAGCGTGAAGGCACGCTGGAAGCGGACGCTGGTCTCCTCTTCCGGGGTCGCGAGGACCCTGTCCAGGATCGCGGGAGAAAACGCGAGCCTCGCTTCGGAGAGGGCGAGCGCGTGCCGTCGAACATGGGGCGACGCATCGGCGAGGGCTCGCGTGAGGTCGTGGTCGGCCAGGACTCCGAGCCCCTGGAGCGACCATAGAGCGAGGAGTCGGGTTTCCGGCTTCCGACTCGAAGCGAGTTGCTGACGGAGCAGGGGCGTGGCATCAGGGTCCCGGCGTTCGTAGAGGAGCCGATGTGCCGTGTCTCGCCACCAGCCATGTGGGCTCTCGAGTGCGGCGACCAGTTCGCCGGTGCTGGCGCGACCGAGGTGCGGGGCACCGGGATATCGGAAACCGTCGGGGGCGAGGCGATAGATGCGGCCGTGGTCCCGACCGCTCGTGAGGTCGAGGTACTTGACGACGTCGCTGGGGATGTGGATCGACTCGAGGTACTCCCGGCTCATGTCGAGCACGTAGAGCGTCCCGTCGGGTGCGTTCACGAAGTTGACCGGGCGGAACCAATTGTCGGGCGAGCGGACGACCTCCGTCTCCTTGTCCGCCCGGTTCGAGTGGAACGTCGCCCCCAGCGGCTCGAGCGTCCTGCGGTGGATCAGGTTGTTCTGCGCATCGCCCACGAAGATGTTTCCCGAGAAACGCCCGGGGTAAGCCCCACCGCGATACACGGTGACCCCGGCCGCGGCGTCGACGACGTGGTGACTCGCCCCCGCGGAGGTTGCGGAGCGGTTGTTGTGGGCGATCCGGCGACTCGAGCGGATCTGTCGCCATCGCTCGACCGGACTGATCCGGAAAATCGGGACCGGGGGCGGGGCGAGGTTGTCGATCGGGTTCGGCGGCGTCAAGTATGGGTTGCGTGCGAGGTAATGGAGCGGCAGGACGACGTGCAGGAGGGGCTGGGACTCACTGCACAGGAACCGATTACCCCAGTCGTCGAACGTGTTGCCGAACTGGATCGTTCCCGTAGTCGCCTCGAATTTGAAACCCGAGGGGTCGAAGCGGAAGTCACGCCCATCGACCTCGACCGCCTGAGACTTCGGATCCGAGGGCCGAGTGATCGAGCCGCCGTTGCCGGCCGTCGAGCCGTAGATGCGGTGGTCGAGCCCCCACTGGAGGTTGTTGAGCATCGCCTGCTGATTCTTCAGCCCGAAACCCGTGTAGACCTTCTCGCGGACGTCGGCCCTGCGATCGCCGTCGGTATCCTTGAAATACCAGATGTCGGGCGGAGAGGAGACGAACACGCCCCCCTTCCAAGGCGCGATCCCGGCGGCCCAGAGCAACTGATCGGCGAATGGGTAGCTTCGATCGAAGCGGCCGTCGCCATCCTCGTCTTCCAGGAGCTTGATGCCGCCGAGGGGTGGCTTGCCTGGCTTTGGCATGTACGGATAGTCGACCATCTCGGCGACGTAGAGTCGCCCATTCTCGTCAAAGCCGGCGGCGGTGGGGCTGACGACGAGGGGTTCGCTGGCGACGAGCTCCATGTGCAGGCCGGGGATCGTTTCAAAGCCCCGCAACGCCTCCTCGACAGGCTTGGGGGGGATCGGCTTGAGGAAGGCGCGGAGCTCTTCCTCGGTGTGCGTACGCTGGCCGGGGTCATCGAGATCCGAGCGGTCCTTCGAAAGCTCGGACGGGGCCAATGAAGCGGGGCGTCCTCCGGCCTCGCGGATCTTGAGGAGGATATCGCGCGACTTATCGAAGTAGGCCAGGACGCGAGCCTTCTCGGGGAAGGCCCGGGCCTTGTGCGCCGCGATCTGGCCATCGAGGCGCCGGATCAACTCGTCGAGCGAGGGGCGATCGAACGGAGCCTTGCCATCGAGGGTCACATAGATCGGATTGGTGTGCGATTCCGCGTCGGGCGACCCGACCCGGGAGTTCGAGTAGGCCCGAGCGGCGACCCATGACGAGCGGTCGAGCTCGATTGTGCGCTCGAGCTCGATCCAGCGGTCGAGGCCCGTCCCGACATTCACCGACCGTTCGGCGACGACCCGGCCATTGACGATGAGCTCGAGGTTCGTGACCGGGGCGACTTCCGAGCGCACGCGGACCTTGGCAACGACCCGTCTCGACCCGGGTCCGGCAGCCTCGATCGTCTCGCCGGGCGTCTTCCCATCGACCTCGAGGAGCAGGAGCGGGCCGGTGGTGACAAACCCTCGGCCGGCCGCGGCGCCCTTGAGCCAACCTTCAATTCCCGCCCGGGCGTCGGATTGGACGTAGGTGATGCAGTCCCCGAGTTTCCGGCACGCCGGGTAGTCGCAGGCCCCGACGGCGGGGATGCGAAAACCGCTGTTGAGCATCCGATACCAGTCGGTCAGCCCGATACCCCGATAGACGCCGAACTGGAGGAGCTCGACGCCGTCGATGTTTCCCTGGACCACGTCGGCATAGATCGACTGGGCATACCCGCCGTGCGCGTAGAAGGCGACGCCCCCGGTCTCTCGGGCCTTTCTCACGAGGTCGCCGTAGAGGGGCCAGTTGTCGGCGTTGGTCGACTGTCCGGGAAGGACCAGGCCATCGAGCAAAAAAACGTTCATGTGCCCATACGTTGAGCTCCGGTATTCCTGGCCGGAGATCAGCTCGTAACCGCCGCGCGTCCGGATCGAGACCTTGCCGAGCCCTCGCGACTGCGGCGAGGCGAGCTTGGCCATGTCGGCGGTATATGGGCCGGCCGGTTCGTTATAGGCGAGGAGTGTCGCGTGATGGATGTCCTCGGCCTCGAGCAGGTCGAAGACCGTCCGGTCGTCGTCGTCGGTCGCCCGAGGGATGTGGACGTGGGGGTCGCCCGAGAGATATCCAAGCTTCGGCATCGCGACCGCGTGCTCGAGGGCGATCTCGACTCGTCGGGTTTCTCCCTTGCGCACTTCGACGACGCGGAACTCCGGCCGGTATTCGAAACCTTTCCAGACCTCGAGCCGGACCGAGCCGACGGGGACCGAGATCTCGGACTCGCCCCTCGAGTAGAAGAACCGGCCGAAGTAGCGCATCGGCGCCTTGTCGACGCGGTTGCCCCACCCCTTGGTCGGCCATTGCCCCGTCAGGCTATACCGCGACAAGGGGTTCTCGGCGGGCTCGTAAAACCGACCGTCGGGCCCGACGACATTCACCCGACAAGGCGTCGGCTTCTCCGAGTCCCCGTCGGTTACGACGAGTCGGATCGTCGCGACCTCGGCGCCCGAGGCGACGGCCGGCACACCGATCGTGGCGAAGCCGGGGGGCGTGAACAGGATGGCATCGTCGTCGGGTGAATACGCTTTGAACCCATAGTCCGCCAGAGGACCGCCTGGCGTCTTGACGACGGCTTCAGCTGAGCCTGAACCGGGCGTAATGGCCGTGTCCGCGGAGGTCTTCGAAGAGGTCGATGACGAGTTTCCCTCGGGAGAAGGTCGGCCGGACGACTGCCCTCGAGACTCCTTGGAAGTCGCCGAAGCGATGAAGAGAATGGCGAAGGCGACGAACGGAGCGAGGGGTGGCCAATTCATAGCGTCATAACCACACGAGTCTTTGAAACCATCCTCGCGGATGGTGGCATGGTCGGCTCATTTCCGGGAGTCGAGGGCGGGATCCGCCGCGTAACAGACCCGCGGACGACTCTTCCCGCGCCTCTGCTATGGCAAGTCTAGGATTGAAACGCCGGTGGCTTTCACCGACGCGTCGAATTCCATGCCTTCGCCACCGAAGTCCATCAATGCTCGGGTGCGGCCGAAGCCGCCTTGAGGCCCTGGAGATAGGCGATGAGGTCGGCGAAGTCGACGACCGAAAGCGTGTCGGCCATTCCGGCGGGCATGAGCGAGACATCGCCCACCCGTCGCTCGTCGATGGTGTTCTTGGGGATTCGGGTCATTTTCGCATCTGCATCCACGAGCTCGACAATATCCTCGGTCTCTGATCGGACCAGGCCGCCCAGGACCTTGCCGTCCTCCAGGGCAAGGACGACCGGCTGATAGCCGGTGGCGATCCGGTTCGAAGGCTCGAGGATCGAACGGATGATCTCGGCCTTGTCATACTTGAGCGCCAGGCCGGTCAAGTCGGGGCCGATATTCGCCGTCCCGCGTCCACCGGCGGCATGGCACTTCACACAACCGATTCCTTTGGGGTCGAAGAAGATCGTCTCGCCCTTGCGCGGATCGCCGTCGTGGGACAGGGCGAAGGCCCGTAGGGACTCGACCGGGTTCGCCCTGGGGCGGACCACGAGGAGCGTCGACTTCGGGTCTGAGAACTGGAGGCTGAACGACCAGGCGCCGATTCCCTGCCGGCTGCTCACGAGGATCCGATTCCGCCCCTTCTTGAGCTGGACTCGGAGGAGATCCGAGTCGGGGGTATACGGTCGGCCGGCGAAATTGCGGTGGTTATGGACCGTCTCTTCATTGATCGTCACGGTGATCGAGCCACTAGAGCCGACCAGGAGGAGGGCCTGGCGGTCAGTGTCGGATTCGAGCTCGGTGTACCCGAAGGCGCACATGTCCGGCGAGCCGTTCGTGTCGTAGCCGAACCCTCCGCGGTCCCCAGCCCCTTCCTTGAAGTCGTTCAGGACAACACGGCCCGAGGAGGGATCCCCCTTCCTCGGCGTCCAGACGATCCTGCGCCCTTCCACGCCACTATGCGGCAGGGAGAAGTCGATCGAACGTTCGCCGACGAAGACCCGTGGCGTCGTCCTGGCGAACGGGCCGATCACTCTCCAATCGACCAGCGGGAGGAACCGAGTCCGCACACGATCGACGGCCAGGGCGGCCGGTCCTTCCAACGTCCCCGCGTTGGCGAGCTTCTCGAGGTCCGGCAGGACGGAATCGCGGATCGCGAGCAGGGCAGCCTCGCCTCGGCGTCGGAGTTCGGGACTGCGGTCCTGGATCGCCGCGAGGTAGACCGGCAAGGCCTGCGGGTCGGGGAGGGCGGTCAAGGCAAGGGTTGCCTCGGTGCGGAAGTCGGGTTCGTTGGCCAGGGCGATCAGCTTTGTGACCGAGGCTCGGAGCCCGAGTTGGGCGACCATCTCGATCGCCGCGCGTCGGACCTCGGGGGCCTTGTCCTCGAGGCGATCGATGACGGCCAGCTTGACGTCATCCGGGATCGGCTTCTTCGGGTTCAGGCCCAACAGCGCCGCAGTTCGGATCGCCGGCGAGGCGTTAAGGAAGAAGCCCGCGAGGTCGTTCGAGGGGAGCGTCCCTTCACGACCGAGTGCAGGCAGGGCTCGGGCGACGAGAGTCGCCGGGGTCTTCGGGTCGTAGACGAGGGCGAATCGCGTCCGTAGGGCGCTCGGCGTCGCGAAGTTCGCGAGGGCATCCAGGGCCGAGGCGCGGACGCTCTCCGACCGTTTTCCGTCCTGGGCAAGAGTCGCGAAGACCGGCGTGGAGGCCACGTCCTTAGACGCGCCCAGCGCCGAGGCCAGCACGGAGAGGGTCCGGTCGTCGGTCTCCTTGACGAGCCTCGCACGCAGGGCAGGGGCGGAGGACGCACCAACCATTCGAAGTCCGCCGACCGCCTGGAGTCGCACCTCGGGGTCCGGGTCGGAGAGGGCCAATTCCAGCCCTCGCACAACCCGCGACATCCCTTCCGGGTTCCAATCGCGAGTCTTCTTGGGGAAGTCACCGGCCAGTGGATTGGTCCCGAACCAGTTTCCGGACCAGCCGGGGTACTGGCGATAGAGGCCGGCCAAGGTCTGGACCACGCGGACCCGCTCGCCGGGCGCCTCGAGCTTACTCAGGGCCTTCCCCAAGGCGTCGATCACGGGGATCGACCACGACTCATCGGCCAATCTCAGGGCATCTTCGCGGGTTTTCTCGTCGAGTAGGGCGTGAACGAGCAAATCTTCATCCCAGGCGTTGAGCGAGCGGATGGACTGCCTCACCGACCATGAAACGAATGTGTCGGGGTCGCCTAGCGCGGCCATGAGGGTCGGGACCGCGCCCGGGTCACCGAGCCTTCCCAGGGCGATCGCGGCCTCACGACGCACGAACGCGTCGCGGTCGCGTAACAACGACGAGAGGCCGGCGAGGGCAGACTTGTCGCGTCGAATCCCCGCGCTGCGAGCAGCCTGGGTCCGGACGTCCGGGGACGCATCGGTCAAGGCCTCGAGGATCGGGCGACGCGCCTCCGCCGTCCCGATTGCATCGAGCGTCCAGAGGGCATGCACGCGGCCGGTCAGCGGGCTCTCAGCCTTAAGTCGGGCGACCAAGGTGGGGATCGCCGCAGCCCCAAGTCGTGTGAGGACCCGCTGGGACTCGAGCCGGACGGTCAGCGCCGGATGGTCGAGTGCGGCGATCCTGGTCGCGAGGTCATTTCCGGTCGGCCTGGGGGTGGGAGTGACGCGGTCCGGGCCCGAATAGGTCAGGAGGTAGAGCCGACCCGTCTTCGGACCTTGGGAGAGCCAACCGTTGAAGGCCCAGTCGACCAACCAGAGACTCGCGCCGTCGCCCGAGACGGCCAACGAGAACGGGCGGAAGTCGTCGAGCGTCCCCTTGGTGACGAATGGGGTCTTCTTCTTTAGCGCGAAAGTCCCTCCGGCGCGTTCGACCTCGTAGCGGAAGACCGTGGAAAGGCCCCAATCCGTGAAAAAGAAGTTCCCGCGATACGAGGGAGGGAGACCATCTTCGTTGTAGCAGATCCCCTGCGTCCCGGAGCCGCCGAGCTGACCGGCGACGATCGGGAGATTCCTCCAGGGAGCGGCGAGGAACTGGTAGGGGTAGCCGAAATGGGCCCCCATGGTGTGGTGGGTCAGGCTGTTGGGCCACTTCTTGCTATCGTCGTCGTTGCCGTAAGTGAAGATCTCATCGGTGGTATCGAGCGCGACCGAGAGCGGGTTCCGCTCGCCCGTGGAGACGACCTCGAGCCCGGTACCGTCGGGGCGGATCCGGATCACCCCGCCGCCGAAGAGCTGGATCGTCGCACCGTCCTTGCCGACCCCTTTCGGGATCCCCTTGTCGCCGACCGCGATATAGAGGTAGCCATCCAACCCGAGCCGAAGTCCCGAGGGCACGTGGTCGTTGATCCCGCTGAAACCGGGGAGCTTGGGGCCTAGTCCGGTCATGAGGTCGACGCGGGAGTCGGCCTTTCCGTCGCCGTCAGTGTCGCGGAAGGCCGAGAGGAACGGGGCGTGGACGACGTAGAGGGTACCGTCGATCCACTCGAGTCCCATCACGCTCCAGAGTTTCTCGGCGAAGACCGTGAGCTTCCCGTTCTTCCAGGTGACGATCGAGTCGATCGGCTGGGTCGGCGGGCCCGGCATGTTCATCGGGTCTTGGCCGAGGTAGAGCGTGCCGTCGGGGGCGGCCACGATGGCCGAGGGGTACTGGATCTCGGGGGCCTGGAGGATCAGCTCCGCCTTCCATCCTTCGGCGACCACGGGCAGGGGGATTTTCTCGGCGGCGACCGCCGACGACGCGACGGCCCAAAGAGCCAGGACGATCCCTCGAGCAAGGAGTGGTCGCATGGTGGGACGAACCTTCTTCGGGGCGAGGATGAGGCCAGAATTCGCGGATGGTCTGGAGTCCGGCGGGGATTTCCGGCAGAATTGTAGCGAAAGTCCTGACTCGTCTCAACGTTGGGGAGTCTCGCCGTGTCGAAGTTGCCGCAGGTGTCCCATGGCGAAGCCCATTCGCCGGTCGAAGCGAACGCCCAGAGCCCGCTGAAGAACCCCTCCTACCCGCAGCGGACCCACCTCAACGAACGCCCGCACTGGGAGTCCGTCCTCCGTACTTGCGAGCAGCGGATCGCCACGGCCAGGCAGAAGCTGGCCGTCATCGCCGCCGGGCCGAATCGCCCCGTCTTCGAGCGGCTCTACTCGCAGATGCTCGGCGCCCGCGACCAGGTCGCCGAGGCCGTCCGCCGCCTCCCCCAAGAAACCGGCGGCCTCTACGAAGAAGACAAGCACCGCCTCGAAGAAGCCGTGGCCGCCCTCGACCGCGTCTTCAAGCGCTGGGAAACCCAGCCCACCGTCTGACCCGGCCGATACACCGCAATCTCCATTTCATAGGGCGAACGCATCTCATTCGGTGATCAACGCCGAGTCGAGGGTTACGGTCGCCCGCTTTTTTTCAGCGATCCGACATCGGGCTACAGCGGTTAACATCCGGGTAGCACCTCATTGATACAAGCCCGAAGCGCAAGCGAGTGAATCCTCTTCGATTTCTTGCGATGGGATTCACTCGCTGGCGCTTCGGGCTTGTAAAAGTCATCACCAGGGAAACACCAGGTGGATGCAATCCGATCGTGATCCGATCTAGGGAAAAGGGCCGAAAGACGATCCGGAGATGACACAGATAGACACAGATGTAATTAGAAATTCTTGTGTTTTATCTGTGCCAATCTGCGTCATCTGCGGATGAATCCGTCTTTCCGTTTCCGAGTCCTATCTGCGATTCCTTTCAGCCCGAAAGCGTACCAAGGAAGGCGAGCCCGATCTGGTTGGAACAGGCCGAGCCGAGGACTTTCGGTCAGTTTCCTCGCGGCCAATTCAGGTGCTTGGCGAGGAACGGGAAGGTCCCCTTCGCATCGATCTGGTGCCCGCCGTTGAAGATCGCGAGGTCGACGCGATCGGCCAGGCCGAGGGTGTCGAAGAGTCGCTTGACTTTCAGGTACTCGTAGCCGATCCACTCGTCATATCCCACGCCGTCCTGGTGGCCCCGCTCCACCTGGAATGGCCTCGGGGCGATCAGCGCGGCCATTTCGGCGTAGTTGAAGCGCTCGGCCAGGCCGAACTCGTACATGTCGTACTCGATCGTGAACATGTAGCTCGTCGGACGGACGAGGTTCGTGGTCTTGACGACCCACTCGTTGAAGTCGGCCGAGCAGATCGAGAGGCAATATCCCTTGAGGACGGCGGGGACGCGCATCGCCGTCTTGCCCCCGTACGAGAGGCCGTAGAACGCGATGCGCTTGGCGTCGACCTGGGGGAGGGCCGCGAGCCATTCGAGGGTCCGCTCGTGCTGGCGAATGATCACCGAGAAGAGCGAAGCCTTGAGCGGGTTGAGCTTGCGCTGGAGTTTGCGGAAGTGATCCTCGCCGATGTACGGATTCTGGGGGGCATAGACGATGTATCCGAGGTCGGCCAAGCGGGCCGCGTAGGCGTTGTACACCGTCTTCTTGCGCGGGTCGGCAACGTCCTCAGGCCGCCCCTCCAGGCCATGCTGGCAAACCACGACTGGCCGACGTTCATCGGCCTTGAGGTCCTTAGGCAAGAGGAGGATGCCCGAAGCGACGACGTCGGGCCAGACCGGCAGTTGGATCGCGTAGCCGGTCCACTTAGGCTCGTCGTAGATCCGCACACTTTTCGCCTCGAGGGGATCGGTCGCCGAGGGGAGCTTGCCGATGAGCTCCTCGTGGAAGGTGTCTCGGAGTGCTTCGGTCGTCCGTTCATACGCCGAGACGTTGGAAAGATCCGCTTTTTTCCAGTAGGCATATCTCCGAAGCTCGGACGTCCGGATGAGGGCCTGAGTGTATTCCGCAAGTTGATCGAGTTGGCGCTTCATCCGCACTTTCGGATCGAACCCCTTCCGTGCGTCGACCAGTGACGCACCGGTCGAGCCCGACTTCGGGTCGCGGAGAGATTCGAGGAACGTCGCCGGCCGGGACTCTCCCAGGGGCTTGAGGAGACCCTCGAGGCGTTGGAGCTCTGATCCGGCCGTCGCCGCAGTGACCGGCCGAATCCGACCAGAGGCCGCGCCCGAGCGGCCGTCACGAACGGGGGGCGGGCCGACGACTTCGGGGTTGAGCGGGGAGGCGGTATTCGTCCCGTCGCCCGAGACGATGATCAAGGGACGGGGCGCCACCATGGCGGCGATCTCGGCGTCGCCAAACTCGGTGAGCAGTCCCCAGACGTTCCGGTAGATCGGTTCGTCCCAGACCGCCTCGCGTGGCCCGAAGTAGTTGCCGACCAGGGCCTCGCCAATCCTGGTGTCGATCGCGGCCGTGTACAGCGCGATCAAACCACCCTCGCCATAACCGACGACGCCGATCGGCAACTTCGGCTCGCCGGGCCTCGAAAACCAATCGACCGCGGCGCGTACCTTGTCGACTTCGTAGCCGATGATATGTCGACCCGTCTCATAAGCCTGGCGGTAAATCCACTCCCGGTGCGTCAGGTTCGTCGACCGGACCAGCGCGTTCCCCGAGAACTCGTCCGAGCGATTGATGAGGGTCGGCACCAGGACGCGACAACCGGTTTCCGCCAGCTTGCGGGCGACCTGCTCCTCGGGCCTCAAGCCATCGGCGAGCCCGGCGAATTGCTCGGGAGTGACGTCGCAGTCGGCCATCGCCACCACATTCGCCCGGATTTCTCCTTTCGGCTCCAGCCAAAGTCCGTCGGCATCCACCCCGGAATACACCGACCAGCGCACCGCATAAACCGCGAACTTGGCGGTGTCGGCCACCTTGGCCGGCGACTC
Source organism: Singulisphaera rosea (assembly GCF_054877945.1). Lineage (NCBI taxonomy): Bacteria > Pseudomonadati > Planctomycetota > Planctomycetia > Isosphaerales > Isosphaeraceae > Singulisphaera > Singulisphaera rosea. The sequence continues at coordinate 134,985 of NZ_JBTYIP020000012.1, forward strand.
GGGCGAAGACACGTATGAGAGCTCGACCGGTGCGGCCCGCGTCCCGATCGCACCGATGATCTGTGCAAGCGTCTCGCGGTGGGAGTCGATCGACTTTGCGTAGGCCTCGGGCGACGAAGAGTCACGCGACCAGCGGGCCTGTCGTCGGGCGACGCTCGCGGCGAGCTCGCGGTCGGCGAACGTGTGGATGCCGTCGACCATGGCTTTCGCCGGGTCGCCACGATCCTCCCAGGGCCGCGTCCCGGGCAACGTCTGCGCCTGGACTGTCCACGCATGGAGTCCGAGAAGGGTCGCGATCAAGGCCGGCAGGACGCGTCGCGGCATAGGTGATGGCTCCTTTGAGGTGGGATGTCGGACACGGCGCATGGTCGGGGGGTCGGACTGGTTGCGTTCCGACACGCCGGGCCAGTGTAACGGGGTCGCCACCGGCTCCCAAGGGAGTCCCCGGCTGAGCTCGGATCTACGATCGACTCGATTCGGGATCGCGGGTTCTCGTCCCTCACCTGGTCTTGAGCGACAAGCACGCGTGGCGCAACACTCCGCCGATCACCGACGGGGCAGGCCGCCATGAGTCGAGCGCCGAATCCGACAGAATCGGATGGATCGAGGTGACACCACCGATCACAGGCGTCTCAATCCCGTAGACGACGAGCCCGATGCGAAGTTCACGGATCGCATACGAGCACATGAAGCACGGCTCGGCGGTGGCATAAAGAACCGCCCCTGCGAGTTCTTTCCGACCGACCGCATCGAGTGCAGCCTGGCAGGCGAGGATTTCGGCATGGCCCGTGAGGGAGGATCCTAGAGGTAAGCTCTCAACCCCTTCCCCAATGACCGCGTCATCGAGCACGACGACGCTCCCGACCGGGGTATTCCCTTGATCGCGGGCGATGGCGGCCAGTTCCAAGCATCGCCACATCCAGCGTTCGTGGTCGTTCGATGACTTCATCGCGAGCATCCCGATCGGGTGCGTCCGAGTGGAAACCTCCGACGTCACCTCTCAAGGCTTTGCGGCCTGACCTCTCTTGGCCAGTGGGGCGATCTCGGTCTCCGGGAGGGCCCGGTCGTAGAGTCGGAGGTCACTGAGGCTGCCCCGGAAGTAGTCGTGTGTTCCAAAACCGATTCGCAGCGGAGCTTGGTTATTGACGTCCAGGGTCGACGTGTTCGCCGTCGAAGTCGAGGTCGCCACGCGTGCCCCGTCGACGAAGAGCGAGAGCTTGCCTCCTTCGCGCACGGCCGCGAGATGTTTCCATCCCGACTCCAGCGCCCGGTCGAAGGTCACGCTCTGGCCGGTCTCCAACGCATGAACACGACCCGAGGGAAGGGTCCCGCAGAAGAGGCGACCATTGTAGACGGCCATCGACCACGCACGACGGTACTTGACGTCGGGAGTCAGGTCGACCCGCCCGGTTTTAGTCCAACGCGTCCCCTCGTCGTAGCGGTAGATTTCCGCGAGGGGGAGCGTCCCGCAGTAGAGCTTGCCGTTATGCACGGCCATCCCCATCGACTCCTTCTCCTCGCCCAGTCGGCCGGCAGTCACCCAACGCTCACTTCGGTCGAACCGGAAAACCTGACCGTTCGGCCACGTCCCGACGAACAGCTCACCCGCGTAAGTTTCGAACGAATACGTCTGCCCCGCCGTCTCGAGGGCGGGAAACGTCTCCCAGGATTCACCGTCGAATCGCGCGACCGAGCAGGAGTCATACGACCCCGCGTACAGATGGCCATTGAAAACCCCGAGCGAAACGACCCGGCGGCCGTCGGGAGGCAAAGGGCAGCGTTGCCAGTTGTCCCCGCCTCGATATCGGAAGAAGCCGGCGGGCTTGTAGAGGGACGAGGCGTAGAGCTCATCCCGAAACACGACCATCCCACCGACCGCTTCCGTGTCGGGCAGTCGACCGCAGTCGACCCATCGGCCATCTCCGTCGTAGCGGAAGACTTTGCCGCCGAAGTTGGTGTTCGGCGACTCCGTCAAGGACGAACCAGCGAGCCGATACTTGCCCGTGCCCGCGTAAAGCTTGCCGCCGAACGCGGCCAATGAGGTCACGGCGTTGCAGCGGTCAGGACTTCCGCAGTCCACCCATCGGTCATTGCCGTCGTACCGGAAGACGTGCCCCGTCTCGCCCGGTCCCCCCTCGCAGGTGCCCACAAACAACCCACCATCGTGCACCGCCATTGCCATCACATAGACAGCGTTGCCCGGCCGCCCTCGGTCCGACCAGGCGGGTTCGGTCTCCGAGTCTATGCCGAAGTGGATGTGGCGGTCATTCGCCTGACTGTTCGTCATCCCGGCGCCACTCTTGATCGACCAGTTCAGACCCCGACGCGTTGCGGGGACGAACTTGCTGACCAGGTCCCCCGGGGAGTCGTCGGAAGCTCCCTCGGTCTTGACCCAGACGGCGAAGGTAAAGTCGCTCTTGCCAAGCTCGAGCGAGGGCGTCGACGCGACTTCGACAAAGGAGGATTTGCCATCAAACCTCGCCGCACCACGAGGTGAACCGTCCGGACCGGGGACCGTCAGATCGACCGCGAAGGACCGACCGTGATTTCCTCGGCTGGAAGCGTCGTTCACGTCGCCCGAGAATCTCCAGTGCCCGATCGGGCCGGGGGCTTCCGCCCGAGAGGGCGCGTCGCAGAGTAATAGCGAGAGACAAACCATCCACATCATGAAGATCTCCCTTTGTCTTAATTGAGATTCGACCGGCGTGTCTCGCCCGATGATCGATTCCTCGGTCTGGGCCGGCAAGACGGCATTAAAACTACCGGCGAGCCGAAAATAACGAGAAACGCCCCACTATCTTTACTGAAGAAATATTTAATCTTAATTACAATAGAAAGCTATTATTCGTTCTACTTCTCGGGACTTCATGCATTCGAGTCGTGTCAGGCATCCTGAGCAAATGCCTGTCTGAGGAAAAGATCCCCGGGATGGTCCTCCGAGAGCAGATAGTAGCCACTCCAGATGTCCCAGCCCGATCTCAGGCGAAAGCCTACTCCGACGAGATCCGGCATGATGATGACATCAAGCGAGTACAGAGTCTGCCCGCTCGGACGAAGACTGTGCCTGAGCCTTAGCCAGCCGCAAAGTAGGATATAAAACGATCGGCCTGCGTCCGGCCAATTGACCACGAGGTGTCCGTTTGCCGCAACTTCGACGTACTTCTTCGGCCAGGACGTCATTCTTCACCGATCGAAGATTAGTAGAACCTCGCGGACGAGGCGGCCGCCGGAAGACCGGGAGAGGCGATTCGGTCCCCGACCCATCAACCTCAAAGAGAGGATGAACCGAGGGACCGAGGATCATCCATGAGGTCCCAACGCCGAGCTCGCGGCTCACGACGGCCACCATAGCTCGATCGGTCGTGCGACGTCCGTCGTGAACGGGAGGTCGACCCGAGCCCCTCGGCCTGCCGAGGCATACAGGGCACAGATGGCTTCGACGACCGCACGTCCGTCGTGGCCGTTCTCGCGTGGGGTCTTCCCGTTCCGCACGCAGTCGACGAAGTGCTCCATCTCCTGCGGGAAGCCGTAGTTCCAGACCTCCTCGAAGACGGGGAACGTCCAGCCTTTGGTGTCGCCGGCTTTCTCGACGGCGTATCCGTAGCCGTCGCGCGAGTAGGCTCGCAGGGCATTCCCAAAGAGGATGTCGGCATAGGCCTGGCCAGAGCTCCCGAAGACCTCGGCCCGGTCGTCCATCCCTCCTGGCTTCGTCCAGCTCTCCTCGGCGAGCCCGACCGCGCCTCCTTCGAAGTTCAGGATCAGGATCGCCTCGTCGTCGCCATTCGTCTTGTCCGCGTGGACGTACGTCCCCATGTGGGCATAGACGCTCTCGATACGCTTTTCTTTCCCAAGGATCCAACGGAAAAACTCGACCGCGTGGCAGCCCATGTCGAAGGTCACGCCCCCGCCGCTCCTGGACGTGTCGAAGAACCAGGGGGTGTGGGGTCCGTCGTGCTTCTCCGACTGCTTCACCAGGTGGATCTTCCCCAGGGCCCCTTCGTCGACGAGTTGCTTGAGGCGGACATATTTCGGGGCGAAGCAGAGCTCTTCGGCATATCCCAGGATGACGCCCGCCGCCTCGCAAGCGGCGATCATGCGGTCACACTCGGCCAAGCTCGGGGCCATCGGCTTCTCGACGACCACATGCTTCCCCGCTTCGGCCGCCTGAACGACGACTTCGCAATGTCGGTCATTGGGGAGGCCGAGCACGACGAGATCGACCGCCTTCAGGTCGAGGAGTTCCCTCACGTCTCGGAAGGCGTGCGGGATCCCGCGTTCCGCCGCGAAACGCGCCGAGCGGCCCTCCGTCGGCGACGCCACCGCGATGACCTCCGCACCCGGGACGAAGCGGAACGCCTCGTAGTGGATCGCCGAGATGAACCCCGACCCGATCAAACCGACGCGTACCGTCTCCATGGACGCCCCGCCCCCTCGCAACGGTCTGGTTGAAGATCCAAGAGTCCCAAGGTCACAGACGAGACCGGGCGTGACAAGCGAAATCCGGGTCGGACTGCGGTGGATCATCTCGTAGGCTCGGATCGCTCGACTCACCGATCCGACTGACGTTGACGCGGCGATTCTATTTCTATAGAAATCACACATCGAGAGACGGACACCTCGCCACAAGGAGACCCAGCCACGATGGCACGACCCCCGAGTACGCAGCCGACGGACGGCGAGTTGGAGCTCCTCAAGATCCTTTGGGAGACCGGGCCGGCCGGGCTAGGCCAGGTCCATGCGATGCTCCAGGAACGGCGAGGGGTGGCCATCACCACCGTCGCCACGATGCTCAAGATGATGCTCGCCAAGGATCTGGTACGGCGCGAGGACGGCCCTCGCGGCTACCTCTGGTCGGCGAGCGTGAGCCGGCAAAAGGCCGTCTCCGGCCTGGTCGGCAAGCTCCTGAACCTCGTCTTCGACGGCTCGGCTCGCCGACTCGTCGCGCACATGATCGACCAGGGACAAATCGACGACGAAGAGCGTGAAGAGATCCTCAAGCTCCTGAGATCCCGCGCCGAAGCCGGCGAGAAGGATCCCAAGAAAGGACGGAACCGATGAACACCCCCCTTTGGACGATCACGCACGTCTGGACGGCAGCCGGGTGGACGATGCTCCACCTCGCCTGGATGGGTGCGCCGGTCGGATTCCTGGCAGTCTTGGGTCGACGCGGCCTGCGTTCGTCTCGGCCAGAGACTCGCTACGCCTTCGCCCTCGGTTTCCTGGCCCTCTTCGCACTGCTGCCCCTGCCGATCTTCGCATGGGTCTATGAACCGACGTCCTCGATCTTGCCGGAGCCACCGAGGGCCCGACTCCCTGCGAAGGATCTGGCCATATCCACTCCGAAAGGGAAGGCCGTCGCAACTCCGGACCCAGGTGCACGTCAGCTCGAGGTGCGTTTGGCCTTCCAGGCAGGGCCTGATGATACGCCGAGGCATCATCTGTTCGAGCCCTTTGTCGCGATCCTCCCCTGGGTCTGGCTGGCCGGATCGGCGACGACGCTGTTGTTGCTGACGACCGGCTTCGTCGGCGTCGAGCGGCTCCGACGGTCGAGCCGGGGCGTGGTCGGGGAGGAGGTCGAACGCCGATGCCGTGCCCTCGCGGAGTCTCTGGGTGTCGCGCGACGCGTCGGCGTGGCCGTGTGCGACCGGATCGCCGCCCCGCTACTCGTGGGCGTCGTCCGCCCACTGATCCTGCTCCCCCCCGTGGCGCTCGGCGGTTGGAGCGTCGAGCAGCTCGAGATGGCCTTGCTCCACGAGTTGGCCCATCTCCGACGCTGGGACAACCTCGTAAACCTTGCACAACGGCTCGTGGAAGCGTTGCTCTTTTTCCACCCGTTGGTCTGGTGGCTATCGGCCTGGGTCCGCCTGGAACGCGAGTCGTGTTGCGACCGACTCGTCGTCGAACGGACGGAATCGCCCCTGGCCTACGCCGAGATGCTCGTGACGCTCGCCGGGTCGCGTCGCGGAGGCCGTGGCGTCGGGATCGCCATGGCCGAGGGACAGGTCATGACCCGTGTTCGACGCCTCTTGAACCTCGAGGATCGTACGATGACATTGACCATGCCGGAAGGACTCGGCCTGCTCGGTGCGGTGGTACTGGGAAGCACGCTGATGGTCGCGGCCTACGCGGACCCGAAGCCCATTCCACCGAAAGAACAGGTTCGGTCGATGCTCCAAAGGGCGATCGACGAGGTGACCGCGACCAAGGGCGATCCCTACCAAGGGGCCGTTCATGCCGTGGTCCTTCAAACAGTCGCCGAGACCCAACTCAAGCTCGGCGATCGGCAAGCCGGACTCGCGACCCTACAGCGGGCTGTCGATTCGTTTGCACCTCGTCCTGAGCTAAAGGAGACCGACGATTGGGAGATTCTGGCGATGCGTCTCGAATTCGTCGGGCTCCAGCGCAAAGCCGGCGACATGGACGCAGCCCGGCATTCTCTCGATCAAATCGCGGATGTCATCCGAACGATCCGTATTGATCCGGCCGCGGTGAAGAAGGCTGTGGAGAAGAACTCAAAGAACGGAACCGAATCGTTTGATTTTCTTGGGGCATCCCTCGCGCCACTCTTCGTTTCGGAGTTCCTCTTCAGGATCAGTGAGGAGCGACGGTTGCTCGGCGATCAGGCCGGGTCGATCGCGGACGAAACGCGGGCGCTCGCGGTGATGGACGGCTACCACGGATTTATGATGGCGAGGCTCGCCGATGAACAGAACAAATGGGCCGACGCTGGTGCGTTGAAAGCGTCATTCTACGGGCATGCGGCGGAGATCCTGTTCAAAAGGGGTGATAAGGCCGGAGCCCGCGAGTTAGTCGAACGCTCACGAACAATCGCACTCGGCGAAATGACGGGCGAAGCCCGGGAGCTGGCAATGACATCCGTGGTGGAGGGCCTCGCCAAGATCGATGACCTACAGGGTGCCCTAAAGCTTACAGAATCGCTCGTCACGAAGCGGAAATCCAGAGCGGCCCAGAAGTTGATTGAGGCCTACACCAAGGAGACACAAGATCATGATTTCCAGCCGACGCGTTTCCAAGTCATTACGGGGGCAGAGAACTTGTCGGCCGAGAACCCTGAGATGGCTCGACGCGACCTACCCAGGATCGCCATAGCGCTGACGACGAGAGGCTACGTGCCGGATTCGGTCCAATTGCTCGCGACCGTTGCCCATCTCCAGGCCAAGCTTGGCGACTTCGAGGGTGCTTCGGCCACAGCGATGGAGATCCCGTCTTTAGAGCCGAAAGTGGTTTCCGAGCGTCGAGATGCCTACTATCATGCCCTCAGACCAGTGACCCTTGCCGTCGTCGCACGCCTCCAGGCTCGGTCGGGGCAAACCGGCACGGCCATCGATCAATTCCGTCGCGCCCTCGTACTGGCCCGGGTCAACTCCCACCCCGACGAGAAGATTCTTGCCGAAATCGCCGTCACAAAGAATCAGATCGAGGCGGGAGTTCCCCTGCAGGATACGGCCCGAATCTCCAACTTGATCATAGCCGCAAAGACCCGTCCCGAACCGAGCCGATCGCGATGTCTTTCGCTGATTATCGACCTTCAACTTTCACTCGCCGACGCAAAGTCGGCTGCGCAAACCGCCGAGGCCATTCCAGCCGAGCGTCCCATCGAGAAGCTCAACGCCCTGGAAAGTCTCGGGAACTGGCACGAAACCTCTGGTGGTATTGCGAAGGCCAACGAATGCTTCCGAGAGGCACTCCTGGTTATCGAACAGAGCCAGAGGCTTGGGGAAGAATCTAAACCTTCGAGCGAGCCTCGCACACCGCGATACCCCTCGGTGAGGACGTCCATCCCTCTGGAGATGAATTGGAACCTGGATTTCCTCGCCGCCCACATCGCGTTGAAACGTGTACACTTCCTTGCCAAGCTAGGTGAGCTCGATCAGGCAATACAGGCCGTTCGCACCCAGAAGCCGGAGAACCATCAGAGCGCGTTGGCGACTCTCACCAAGGTTCTGATCGACCGAGGTGAGTTCGCCAAAGCTTTGAATGTCGCCGCAAGTCTCGAGTCGCCCGAAGACCGACTCTCGATGATCGAACAGACAGTGAGCCGAATGAAGGAAGATTCAACCTTCAAATAAACCACCAAGGATTATGCAACCATTGAAAACTCCGCTGACGCCCATCGCATGAGGATCCAACCACAAAGGCACCACGACACAAAGAGTAAGATGTTCAGGAATCGTCCTCTTCTTGACTGCATTGATCATTCTTTGTGTCTTTCGTGCCTTTGTGGTGAAGCTCTCTTCTCTCCATTGAGAGTTCGAAGAAAGTCAGCCAGAAGCGTCTCGGCCTCGGAGGCGGGCGAGTCGCCAGCACCTGACGTGGTAGAAGGCCACCGGTAAGAGCAGGTCGATGACCTCGTCGGCGATCAGGATCCCGCCCAGGACCGGTGCGGCCATCGGCTTGATGACCTCGGCCCCGACCCCCGAGGCCCAGAGCATCGGGGCGAGGCCGATGACCATCGTCCCTTCGGTCAAGAGCTTCGGGCGGAGCCGATGGACGGCACCGTCGAGGACGGCTCGCCGGATCTGCGCGAGCTCGAGCTCGACGAACGGGCCGGCCCGGTCCAGGGCCTCGCGCAAGTAGACGAGCATGATGATGCCGGTTGAGGTTGCCATGCCGAAGCAAGCGATGTAGCCGATCCAGACCGTGACCGAGAATTTGAAGTCGAATAACCACTGGAAAAAGACCGCCCCCGCGATCGCGCCCGGGATGGCGAGCATCATCAACGCGGCGTCGGCGAGGTCGTGGTAGGTCCAGTAGAGGACCAGGAAGATGAGGCCAAGCACCACGGGCAAGACGAAGGTTAGGACCCTCCGGGCCCGAGCTTCTTGCTCGAACTGGCCGGTCCATTCAAGGAACACCCCTTCGGGGAGCTTCACCTGGCTCGTGACGACGCGACGCGCCGACTCGACGAAGTCGGAGGCGTCGCGGTCCCGCACATTGAGGCGGACGTAGTTACGCAGGAGGCCGTTCTCGCTCTTGATTGTCGCCGGCCCTTCCGTGACGCGGATCTCGGCGATGCGACCGAGCGTGACGGCCTTCGGACGGCCCTCGACGTCCTTGAGGATCGAGGGGACGAGGACGTTGCGGATGGCGTCTTCGTCCCCTCGGTGGTCGCGGGCATAACGAACGCGCACCGGGTGTCGCTCGCGTCCTTCGACGCTGGTTGTGACGACCTTCCCTCCAAGCGCTGTCTCGATCGCCTCGTTGGCGGCGAGGATGCTGACGCCCTCGACGGCTGCCCGTTCGCGATCGACTTGGATCTCGACGTAGCCCTTGCCGCGCACCGGGTCGGCGATGACGTCCGCGGCATCGGGGAGGCGTTTGAGGACTTCGGCAATCGCCTCGGAGGTGTGGACGACGTCGTCCAGCTTCCGTCCGAGCACGCGGACACCGACGGACGTGTTGATGCCGGTCGCGAGCATGTCGACGCGATTCTGGATCGGCATCGTCCAGACGTTCGTCCACCCCGGCATCTGCACGGCCCGATCGAGATCCGCCCCGAAGCCGGCGATCTCGGAGCGATCCTTCTGCCAGAGGAGGAGCCGGGATGCGAACGGAGGAGTCAGTTCCTCCTGGAGGGCATCGAGCGAGGGGAGAGGCTCGATCGTGCTCGGCAAGGCCACGGTCGAGGCGTGATGGTGGTCGTCGACGCTCGTCCGGATCGTCGGGGGTTGTTCTCGGAGTCGCCGGATCTCGAGGATGACGGCGGCCACTTTCGGGTCGACCGGAGAAGTGAGGCTCAGTAGTTCTTCCAGGGCCAGTCGCGTGTAGGTCTCGGCGGCTCGGTCGATCAACTCAGCGTTCACCTGATTGACGTGTTCACGCCAATTCGAGATTTGGAGGGCGTATTGCGGATCGTCCGGGTCGCTCGCGTTGACGCCCGGGGATCGTTCGTACTCGCGATTTCGCTGATAAGCATATTCTCGAAGGAGCGAGTCGCAGACCGGCAGGGCCGCATCGACCGCGGCTTTGATGAGAGTTCGACGATCTTCGGGCTTGTGAAGAAGACCCTCGCGGACGAGGGCATCGAGGACCTGAGCGGTCTGCCTCTCCGCGTCCGAAGGGAGGAGTTTCCGCTTGGGCCAGAGCTCGCGAGGGCGGAAATTCACCATGGTCTCGATCATGTCCATGGGGGCCGGGTCGGTCGGGGAGTCGGCCCGGCCGGCCTTGCCGACGACCATGTCGACCTCGGGGAACCGGCAGAGGACCATGTCGCGTGCCTTGAGGTCGTCGGTCGACTCGGTGACGGAGGCCCTCGGCACGCTGATCGGCATGTCCATGACCATCCCTTCGTCGAGCGGCGTCATGAACTCCCGGCCGAGGGGCGTGATCACCCGATCGGCGATCAGGGCAACCAGGACGAGCATCGACCAACCGACCACCCGGCCTCTCCAGCGAGGCGTTGCCAATCCTCCGGCAAATAGCGCCAGTCCAAGCGTGAGTTTGAAGAGCAGGGGGCTCCCGACCGGAGCCAGGCCGACGAGGAAGGTCATTCCCAGGATCCAGACCAGCGGCGTCGGTCGGTCGAGGAGAGAGGAGAGGATCGGTCGATAAACGTCGATCACCCCTCGGACGATCCAACTCTCGCGCTCACCCCGCATCCGACCCCGAAGGAAGATCGTGCACAGGGCCGGGACGAGGGTCACGGCGAGCACCGCGACGGTCACCAGGCAGAGCGACTTCGTCACCGCCAACGGTCGGAACATCTTCCCTTCGATCCCCCCGAGGGCAAAGACGGGGAGGAACGACAGGAGCATGATCACGACCGAGAAGAACATCGGCCGGCCAACCGTCTGGCAGGCCGGTAACACGATCGCGCGGATGTCTCCGGTGACGGGTTGGTCGCCGAAGTGCTCGCGGAGCCGATGCATCGCGTTCTCAACCATCACGACCGACGAGTCGACCAGCACGCCGACCGAGATGGCGACACCCGCGAGCGACATGATGTTGGTCTGCACGTCGGCAATCCCGATCGCACGCAAGAGCCACATCAGGGCGAACGACCCGAGCGCGGCCAAGGGTAGCGTCAGCGCGATGACGAAGGAAGCACGGACGTGCAGGAGGATCAGGAGCACGCAAACCGTCGCGGTGACGATCGCCTCGGTGATGGTGCTCGCGACGGTCCAGACCGCCCCGCGGATGAGCGGAGTTCGGTCGTAGAAAGGCACGACCTTCACCCCTTTCGGGAGCCCGGCCTGGACCTCGCGCAGCTTCGCCTTGATCCGTCGGGTGAGCTCGAGGGGGTTCTCACGGTAGCCGATCAGGACCACGCCGCCGACGACCTCGTTCCCGTCCTTCTCGAGCACACCTCGGCGAGGGCCGGGGCCGGCGGCGACGCTGGCGACGTCGCCGACGCGCAGGACCGAGCCGTCGGCCGAGGTCGACAGCACGGCGTCCTCCAGGTCGCGGACGGCCCGGGTCGGGTCGAACTCGTCGTCGACGCGCCCGGGCCTCGTCCCGAGCCAGCCGAGGCTGCGGACGATGTACTCGGCATTCCCTTTCTGGATCACGGGGCCGCCGGTCGTCGCGTTCGACTCGCCGACAGCCCGGACGACGTCTGCGAGGGTCACGCCCTGGGCGAGAAGCCGGTCGGGGACGACGCTGATCTGGTACTCGACGGGAAACCCACCAACTCCGGCGACCTCGGCCACGCCTGGGACGGAGCTCAACTGGGGACCGACGTACCAATCCTGGAGGGCGCGAAGCCTGCCCAGGTCGAGGCCGCCCCCTTCGATCGTGTACCAGAAGATCTGGCCCGTGGCGATCGCGTCCGGAGGTGGCTTCGGAACAACCCCGTTCGGGAGCAGGTCCTTCGCCTGGGCGAGCCGCTCCAGGACACGGCGGCGGGCGTCGGGGAAGTCGACGTCGTCGTCGAAGATGACGTTGATCATCGACAGGTGAAAGTCGCTCGACGAGCGAACGACTCGAACACCTCGGATCCCTTGCAGGTGGACGGAGAGGGGGTAGGTGACCTGATCCTCAATCTCTTTGGGGCTATGCCCGGTCCACTCGGTGAAGACGATCACCTGATTTTCGGAGAGGTCCGGCACCGCATCCATCGGGGTCTGAAACGCGGCGTAGACGCCCCAGACGGCGAACACCAGGCCCCCGAGGACCACCACGCCCCGGTTGCGGATGGAGAATGCGATCAGTCGCTCGATCATCGGCGGGCTTCGGGTCGCTCGTTTTCTAGAGGAAGCTCGCCAACGGGCGAACATCTCAAGGAATCTTGGAGAGGTACGCCTTCGGATCCTTCTTCAGCCGAGACTCGCACCCTTCGCAGCAGATCATAACGTCCTTGCCCGTCACCGTGACCTTCACCGGCGTGCCCATCGAACCGAGCGGCTTGCCCGTCACCGGACAGATCTTCTGACGCGACACGATCGCCTGGTCCTCGGGCGAGAGACCTGATCTCGGATCCTCCGCGGCCTTGTGCGTCTCGGCCGTATGGGAGTTCCGCCCCGACCCTGAACCGAAATAGCTCGCGGCGAGGCTGGGGTTCAGTCGTGTCTCGGCATCGACCAGAAACGCCCCCGCGATCGCCACAGCCTGGCCGGGATCCAGGCCTTTAATCACAGGGTAAGCGTCGCCGACCCTGGGACCGAGGACCACCTCGACCCCGTCGAACATCCCGGGCATCCGCTCGACATAGACCACGGTCTTTGAGCCGGTGTCGACCACGGCCGACTCCGGCACGGCGAGGACCTGTCCGGGGGGACGATAGGTGACGACGCGAGGGACGAGTTTCATCCCGCCGCACTCCCGGCACTCCGGTCCAGGGTGATCGGCCACGACCGACGGATGCATCGGGCACCACCACGCAAGGCGTTGGTTCTTCAAGAGGCCGTGGCGTTCGAGTTCATTCCGACCGTCGACGGGGCATTTCCCCTTTCGATCGGCGAGGACCTCAGAATGCTCGGGGCAGAGGTAGACGGCCCTCGGTTCCTTCTCTCGAATCGCAGGGGCATCGACCGGCATCGACCGGAATGGTTCGAGTTCGGCCACCGGCGTGCGTACGGTCAGTTTGGCCTTCGAGCCGGGGCGGAGGTCCGCCGGAACCGTGCCGCCCTTGAGAATCAGGTTGAGGTGTGGGCGTTGGGCCGGAGCCGAAGGCAAAGGCGAAGCCGTGTCGATTCGGCCGGCGAGCGAGGACGGTCCCTCTTCACCCTGGAGGGTAACCACCACGGCTTGCCCGGCCTCCAGTCGTGAGGGATCCCGCTCGAGTCGCTCGACCTCGAGGGTCCTCGGCGCGACCAGAGCACGCACTGCGACGACCTCGGAACGCTCGCGTACCAGGGGTTGATAGGTCGCGGCGGCGGTGCGAATCCCGGCGAGTTGAATCCGATACGGGGACAGTTGCATCCGGGCGAGGACGCCCGACGGGAGTGGCGTGGCTTCGCCCATCTTCCGACGGACCAGTGCCATGTTGCAGATGCCACACTTGCTCGGCCAGGCAGAGACGACGCCCGGGTCCATCGGGCAAAAATACTCCGTATCCGTGGAGATCGAAGGGGCGTGTGCATCCGGCCCGAAAAGCCCTCGCCGGAATCTATCGCCGTGGTTCTTCACGGTCTCCCACTGACCGGCGACCGCGAATGAAACCGCCAGGATCACGAGGAAGCGCATCCGCACCTGGATCGCGCGGAGGGCCAGCACCGCGCGAGAAAAACGGGTGGCCGGAGAGCTTTCCACGACGCCAAAAACGTCCTCGTTGGTCGCATCGGACGTGGAGTTGTTCATGCCAATGGATCCGCTCCGGCGGGCCGGTTGTCGTCGGAGGTTACCGGCGTCGCTTCGACGGGACAGGAGGGTTATTGTCCATGTTCAACATCCGAGCATAATCCTCCTCGCGGAAGACGGCCGAGGCGCCGGCGCCGAGCACGATGAAGACGACCTCGGCGTCCTTGGCCTTGCCGTCGTACGTGAGCTTCACCTTGAAGCGTTTGTCGGCTTCCGAGGGGAGCTCGCCGAGGATCTCGAACGAGCCAAGCTTTCGTCCTCCGGCCCATTCATTGTCGCCGACCTGAACCGGCGGGGTGTCTCGAGCAAGGGCGTCGGGCCGCTTACCGGCCTTCCAGGCTTCGAGAGTCCGCTCGAGTGCGGAACGGGCCGCGTCGCCTTGGGGATTCATGCTCGGCCCGCTGCACGAAGGGCCGAGGAGTCCGAGGGCGAATGCAGCGACGAGACAGCATCGTGGAGTCTTGAACAACGACGGGGCCCCTCATTCAATCAGAAGGAATCGGCGCTGATGACCTCACCGCCGGCCCTCGTCCCGATCGCCCGCCAGGTCGCCAGCGCGACCGTGCTCTTGACGAATCGGACGGTACCGTCGCCCATGAGCGCGTTCACGCCACCGGGGTGGAGGCTCGACGGCGGGACTTGCATCGGCATATTCGCCATCGTCCCCGGGAACCCCGTCCCCGCGCACGTCTTACCGTTCGGCGGCGCGACGTGGTTGTACGCGGTGCAGCACATCTCACCCATCACCCAGCTCATCCCCTGGCGACGTGTGAGCCGGAGCGACGTCCCGGGATTCAACGCCTGACATGACGCATACGTCGCATCCATGCCGGTCGGGACCGGGGTGATCGTCCCCGACATCACCAAAGAGTCGGATCGGGCGTCGTTATCATTCTTGTCGGTGCCGCGGATCTTCTCGCTGAAGAAGGCCGTGTTGCTCGTCCCGTCGGTGATGCTCGCGAGCGTGACGGAGCTCCGATAGTAGAAGATGCCTTGCGGTTGGTCGTTCGGGGCGACGGTCGAAGCGAAGCTCTCGCTGAGGTCGCAGGCCCACGACTGGAGATTCCCCAGGTAGTTATTCCCCCCCGGCCACTGGCCCAAGAGTCCCGAGCCGCCGTCGGAAGGGCAGAGGAACGTGCCGACCTGAGAGAGGCTCGCGGTGGCGTTTTCGCGGTGGGTGTTTTGATAGGCAGGCATGAACGCCACGTCCCCCGCCATGCCGGGGGTCTCGGGCGGGATGTTGAAATTGATACTGTTGTACAAATTTCCCTGTTCGATATAAATCAAGAGCTGGCTATGGACCGACCATCGTGCATACGCCGCCGCCCCGGGATAGGTGTTGGTGCAACCCGTCCCCGCCCCGTAGCAGAGGCCCTTGCCGAACGGGAGGACCTGAAATGCCGTCACGTAGTTATGGATCGAGATGCCCATTTGCTTGAGGTTGTTGGTGCACTGCGTCCTCCGGGCCGCCTCGCGGGCCGATTGCACGGCGGGCAAAAGGAGGCCGATCAAGATGGCGATGATCGCGATCACCACCAACAACTCGATGAGGGTGAATCCCCGTCGGAAGCGTCGCATCGGATAATCTCCGGGATGATCCTGAGCCATGGAATAATTAGTCATTTTCGCACAAGACCGGTTCGAGGTCGAGCCGTTCCTTTCCATGATCCTCAAGGGTCGAATCGACCGTTCCTGGCCGCGAAACCCGGTCGCCAAGGGAGGTCATTTCAGAGTTCGATCAGAACGAGGCCTCGTCTCGCCCGCGAACGCATCGCGCACATAAGATCTGAAGGGCGCCAGCAGAGACCGACTCCGTGGCGAGGCGAAGGATCCCACGCCCGTTTTCTTACGGCGGGGGCAACGAACCCGAGCGATCTTCTTCCTCAGTTGACTTTATAATCGCCGACGTCAGGAACGGCTCGAACCATGCTCGGGATCAAATGGCTGAAGCATTCTTGCAGCCCAATTGCGCAGAGGCGGCCCGTCTACCATGTCCAACGTTTTACTTCGGTGGTTCCTAGAGCGGTTCACGCACGCGTTGCGCACGTCGGAGGAAAACGGGGACTGGCTCCCGGCCGGCTCAGGCTGGGCCGCTCACGGATCAACTCCGAGGCCGGGTTCCTGTCCCCATTTTCCGGGCCGTCGCCGTCCGCTGCGGCGGAAACGGGTACTGGCACTTGCGTTTCGTTGCGGTGCCGGTCCCCGTTTCCGCCTCCGCTCTCGGGTCAAGCGACACGTCGTGCCCTGTGCCAGCCGCACGTTAGCCGTTCTAGGCCTCGCCATGGCGGCATGCCTTGGTTGCGGTCGTTCGGCGAGTTCCCCGACTGAGTTGACGATCCCAAGCCCCGCTTCGGCGAAGGCCGCACTGATCGCGTCCTTGGAGGCCTGGAAGTCCAACGATCGCAGGTCGGGCATCGTGATCGGCGGCAAGCCGCCGATCGGCGTGGTCGATTCGACCCGCCCTGAACGTCGACTGGTCGACTACGAAATCGTCGGCGCGTTGATGTCGAGCGAGAAAGCTCGACCGTTCGCCGTGCGGCTCACCCTCGACGAACCGAGGGAGACGGTCATGACTCGCTACCTCGTGATCGGCCGCGAACCTCTCTGGGTCTTCCTCCAGGAGGATTTCGACCGGATGCTCCACTGGGAGCACAAGATGGACGACGAGGCCACCGCCGACCCTGATCGTCCCACGGGAGGGGCGTCAAACCGCGACTAAATCTTCGAGACCGGGAAAGGCTGCGAGTCATGCGCCCGAATTCCGACGGCCGATCGCTCGAGGAGCGTCCAGCGATCGCTAGGACATGCTCCAAACGTTGGAGACGTGCCGTCGGGGCGGACGGATCGGTCGTCGAGCATCGGTAGATCCCGACCTCGCCGACGATCTCGTGAGGCGCCGGGACGTATCGGGCCCGGTGACGTTGGGCCTCGAGGAAGACGGGAACGAAGTGGTCGAGGCAGGAAAGCCCGTAGGTCTTCAGCTCGGAGAAGCGCCCGTCACTCCAGGGTGCGGCGATCTTGTAGGCGGCCTCGTTCTGGCAGCCAGGAGCGGTGCAACGAACCAGACTCGTTGGCAAGAGTGGCCTCCTTCGCGTCGAGCGTCGTCCTCTCCCATCGTCGCGGTCCCGACGAGGGGAGGAGAGAACCGACTCCCCGGAAGCGAAAGCCATTCTTGGGAACGAGAAGGCAGGCGGCGCCCGAGAAAGGGCGCCACCCAGATCTGACGGAACTCTCAGCGGCGGGCGCGCTTGACCGGGCGGGAGGCGGTGCGCTTCACGGGGTCCTTCTTCGAGACGGAGGGGAAGCCCGGAGGCGAGTCGGCGTTCAGCGTGACCGAGAAGCCGAAATCGTCGTGGGCGTCGCCGTTGAACGGGTCGTGTTCGCGTTCCCAGCCGTCGAGGGCTTCGCTCTCGGGGACGAAGATCGCGGTCGAGTGGGCGTCAAGGAGCCCGGCGGCGGTCGCCTCGATCACGAAATTCGCCTGGAGGACGTAACGGCCCAGGGGCATGGCCGGTCCATTGGCGGGTTGCTGCGGATCGGTGTATTTGTAACCCTGCGCACCCGAGACGCAATAGGCCGGGTAGCTGACCGCGAGCGGAGTCGTCGCCGCGCCGACCGGGGCGACCGTGGCGCTGGCCAATCGGACGCACGCCGACGCCTTGTGCTTGCTCCGGATGAAGCCCGCGAGGTTGCTCTCGAGCGTCAGCACGACTTCCTTGATCGCCGGGTCGGAGCAGGTGATCTCGAACTCCTGGACGACCTGGATCGACTGGCTCGCGCTCGACTCCACGCCCAGGAACACGTTGGCCCCGGCGCCCCCGGTCAGGACGGCCTTGAGCGTGTTGTCCTCGGGAGTGATCTCGATCTTCCCTTCCTCAACCTTCGCGTCCCCGTGCGTGTAAGGGACGACCGACTCGCTCTTGCCCCCGAGCGTAAACTCGAACTTCGGCTTCTCCTTCGGGCTGTCCGCGGCAGGCGCGGCAGGCGCGGCTGCCGCAATCGCCCGGGCGGGCAGCGGCTGCGGGGCCTCCGAAGCCGTCGGGGACGCGCTCAGCCATCCTAGCACGAGCAGAGCACTGATCGACATCTCCAAATCTCCTCAATTATAGGTTTACCCCACTCCGCCCCGGGGCCGGACATCCCTGTTTTCTTCCGACGCGGGGCCGGACGGTTGGCGATCGAGACTGCGGGAGAACATCATCCGATCTCGCGGATCGAGCCGACGATCGAATCATGCTGGAGAGCATTTTCCTATCGACCCAAAAATCCCCAAAACACCAGACTTTCCAGAGACGTTCTAGATCGCCGACACAACGAAGACACCTAACAACCCACAAAAAGCGCACAGACCATCCATTTTATTGAACCTCAGCCCTCGTGACGCGCAAAATCGAGGCCCTCGACATGGTCGAGGGCCTGATCTGGATCCACCTGATGAAAGTGCGGGCGCGAACCCGAGTACGACCGACCCCGAGATTTACTGGAGGGCTTCGAAGATCCCTCGCATGAAGTCGGGGAGGTCGTCCGGAGTTCGGCTCGTCACGAGGTTGCCATCTCGGACGACGGCGGCATCTTCCCAGACGCCCCCCGCATTCTCGACGTCGTCCCGGATCGCATAGAAGCCGGTGACTTTACGCCCTTTCAGACATTTCGCGGAGCAGAGCATCCAGGGCCCGTGGCAGATCGCCGCGACGACCTTGCCGAGGCGGGCGGCTTCGGTGACGAGGTCGACCATGGCCTTGTGCCGCCTCATGTGGTCGGGCGAATAGCCCCCCGGCACGATGACGATATCGAAGTCGCTCGCCTTGACGTCGGCCGCGGCGACGTCGGCTTTGGTAGGGTATTCGTGCTTGGACTTGTAGGTCTCGCCGGCCTTGGGTCCGACGATTTTGACGTCGCAGCCGGCCTCGCGGAGGCGGTAGACGGGATACCAAAGCTCCAGGTCCTCGTAGAGTTTCTCGACGAGGACGGCGGCGTGCTTCCCTTTCAACGATTCCATGGCGAACTCCTCGGGTATATCTCGAGAGGAAACCGTCCGAAGGCCCGGGTGCGACTCACGCCAACAGGCTCGAGGAGCGACGCCGACGACCCAGACGACTCGCCGTAGGACTCAGGCGTTGGCGAGGGCTTCGGAAAGGCCTTCCTCCGTACTATAAGGGGGCACGTACCCGAGCACACGGCGCGCCTTCTCAATCGAATAGTCGAGGTTCAACCCGAGAAACTTATAACGGGCTTTGTTCACCAGCGGGGGTTCCAGCGACTTGAGGCGCTTGGCCCGCCGTTCCATGAGGACCGCGAGGGTCCACGCGAGCCAGAGCGGGATCTTGCGTCGGGGGGGGCGGAGCCCCGAGAGCTCGGCGACCCGTCCGACGAACTGCCGCTTGGTGACCGGTTGGCCGTCGGTGATGTTGAAGACCTCGCCGATCGCTTCAGGGACCTCGGCGGCGAGGAAGATCGCGGCGACGAGGTTCTTCACGTACACGCAGTTCAACACCTGGTTGCCCGAGCCGAAATAGAAGAACCGGCCAGCCTTCAAGGCGTTGATCAGCTTGGGCAAGACTGTCCTGTCCCTTGGTCCGTAGATGAACCCGGGCCGAACGATGGAAAGGGGGAGCTTTCGACTCTTCGCGAAGCTGAGCGCGAGCTCCTCGGCTTCGTTTTTGGAACGGGTATAGGCGTCGAGCGACTGGGTGGCGGTCGGGACGGTCTCGTCGGTCCCGAAGTGGTCGCGGGCCTCGTAGACGCCGAGGGAGCTGACGTGGACGAATCGCTCGACGCCCTGATCAGCGGCGGCGTCGAGGAGGAGGCGGAACGCGTCGACGTTGAGCGCGCGGAATTCCTCCAGCGTCCCCCAATCACCGACCTTCGCGGCGCAGTTGAAAACCCAGTCGGCCGAGGCCACGCCTCGACGCAAGGCGTCCGAGTCGGCGAGGTCTCCGAGGACCTTCTCCACCCCGAGGCTATCCAACCACCGCGTGTCGCTGGAGGCCCGGACGAGCGCGAGGACGCGGTGACCTCGCCGGAGGGCCTCCTCCGCCACGTGGCTGCCGACCAGCCCGGTGGCACCCGTCAGGAAGATCGTCTTGGAGCCGGTTGCGGTCATCGCTATTCCCAATCTCGCTTCGGAAGGCCCCGAGAATGGCTCGTCCGCGGCCTCGAACTCGACGCGAGTCCCAAGGCGTCGCAGGGAGCCATCGCCGGTCGGACACCCGTGGAGGTCGACGCTTTCCCCAAGTCTTACACAACTCCGCGGGGGCGGCCGGTATTTTCGGGGTGGCTTTCGGGGTATCGGCCGGTGTACGCTGGAATTCTTCAGAATAGACAGGGTCGGGTGCGTGTGGCCCTCAAGCGTTTGGATTGACAGGGTCGAGGGCCGGGACTAGTCTATCCGGCCCTTCCGCACCAACCGTAGCCGCAAAAACGGGGTGGTGGTTTCATGGCGAGCGTGCTGAAGAGCGAGGAGTTGGAGACTTTCCGCCAGGTGCTTCAGGACCTGCGGGCCCGACTTCGTGGCGACCTCGACCAGATGACCGATGAAGCGTTGAGACGTCATCAGCCCGACTCGTCAGGCAACCTGTCGAACGTCCCCCTCCACATGGCCGACGTCGGCACCGAGAATTACGACCAGGAATTCACCCTCGGATTGATCGAGAACGAGCAGGGCACCCTGGAACAGGTCTACGAGGCCCTGATCCGGATCGACTCCGGGACCTTTGGCCGTTGCCAGGAATGCGACGAGCCGATCTCGAAGCCCCGGCTCCAGGCCTTACCTTACACGAGGCATTGTATCCAATGTGCCCGGGAGCTGGAGAGCCGCGGATGATTTCAACGGTCGGCTGGAGGCGTTGGGTCCTGTTCTGGACGATCGCGCTGGGAGGCGCGGCGTTCGACCTCGGGACCAAGTCGATCATCTTCGCGCGAGTCGGTCCTCCCCCGTCTCCCCCCGTGAGCCTCATCACCAACGTCCTCGAACTCCAGACGAGCTACAACCGGGGTGCCCTCTGGGGCATGGCCCGGAACATGCCCTACAGCCCGTACATCTTCGCCGCGCTGTCGGTCGTGGCCGCGATCGTGATCTGCTACTACCTCTTCGTGAAGGGGGCCGCCTCCGACGCCCGCCTCACCGTGGCGCTCGCCCTGATCATGGCCGGCGCCCTCGGCAACTGCTACGACCGCCTCGTCCTGGAGCACGTCCGAGACTTCGTCCATTTCCACGTCGACCCGATCGGCTTCGACTGCGCGATCTTCAACTTCGCCGACAACATGCTGGTCGCCGGGGCCGTGACCCTGATGCTCCTGGCCCTCCGCCCCGAGCCCGCTTCGACAAGTTCGTCGGGCCTCGAGACCTCGATCTCTTCGGCGTCCCACTCGCCGTCCTGAGCCGTCGGGCGAGTTTCGGAGCCCATCAAGCAAGGGATCTCTCTCCATCGCGATCGCCGACGCCAATGCGTCGGCGATCGCGGCGTTTCACACGTCGTAGTAGAGAGCGAACTCGTAGGGGTGGGGCCGGACCCTGAGCGCCTCGACCTCGTGGGTTTGCTTGTACCAGATCCAGGTGTCGATGATGTCGGGTGTGAACACGTCTCCCCTGAGGAGGAAGTCGTGGTCGCTCCGCAACGCCTTGAGCGAATCCTCGAGCGACTTTGGGACGGTCGGGACGTTGGCGAGTTCCTCCGGCTGGAGGTCGTAGATGTCCTTATCGAGGGGATCGCCGGGCCGAGTCTTGTTCTGGATCCCGTCGAGGGCCGCCATCAGCATCGCCGAGAACAGCAGGTAGGGGTTCGCCGCGCTGTCGGGGCCACGGTATTCGATCCGACGGCTCTTCGGGCTCGGGCTGTGGATCGGGATCCGGATGACCGCCGACCGGTTGCGCCGACTGTACGAGATCTTCGTCGGGGCTTCGAAGCCCTCGACGAGCCGCTTGTAGCTGTTCGTCGTCGGGTTGGCGAACGCACAGAGGGCGGCGGCGTGCTTGAGGATTCCGCCGATGGCGTACATCCCGAGATCGCTGAGGCCGGCGTAGCTATTGCCGGCAAGCACGGGCGTCTCCCCCTTCCAGAGGGTGAAGTGCGTGTGCATGCCCGAGCCGTTGTCGCCGTAGAGGGGCTTCGGCATGAACGTGGCCGTCTTGCCGTTGCGCCTGGCGACGTTCCGGATGATGTACCTGGCGAGCATGACCTGGTCGGCGCTCTCAACCAGGGAATTCGGCGTGAGGTCGATCTCGCACTGCCCGCCGGTGGCAACCTCATGGTAATGGGCGGCGGGGGTGATGCCGCACTCGGCCATCCGCTGCGCCATCTCGGCCCGGAGGTCGGCAAGCGTGTCCGTCGGAGGGCAGGGGAAGTAGCCGAGGCCCGAACCGGCCTTGTAACCGAGGTTCGGCCGCTCGTCCCTCCCCCGGTTCCAGGTCCCTTCAACCGAGTCGAGGTGGTAGAACGCCTCGTGCCCGCGCTGCTCGAAGCGGGCGTGGTCGAACACGAAGAACTCGAGCTCCGGGGCGAGCCGACACATGTCGGCCAGACCAGTGCTCCTCATGTAGCTCACGGCCTTACGGGCGATGTTTCGCGGGTCCCGAGTATAGTCCTGCTGGGTGATCGGGTCGTGGATGTTGCAGACCATCGTCAGCGTCGGCTGCGCGGTGAACGGGTCAATCAGGACCGTCTCCGGCTGCGGGACGATGAGGAGGTCGGCCTCGTTGATCGCCCTCCAGCCGACGACGCTCGAGCCGTCGAAGCTGAAACCTTCCTCGAATTTCTCCTCGGTCAAGGCGTCCGCGGGGATCGAGAAGTGCTGCCAAACGCCCGGGAAGTCCATGAATCGAAGGTCGACCGTCGTCACCTCACGCTGCCGGATCTGCGCCAAGACCTCTTTCGGTGTCACCGCGGTTCGTTCCTTTCCCAAGCCTCGACGTCGACGAGGCTCCCCAGGCACCCAGCTCCGGCCATCCCACCGAGCCCAATCCACCGCCCAGAGACACCCCCATCCTCAATCGCCACCCGAACCGGGCCGTGGCCGAAAGAGGACGAGGCTTCCAGGTCGATTTGTCTGATCTTCTTGAGCTTACCACCAAAACCGGAGAATGAAGAGAGAGCAAGCCCGAGCCCCGACCCGCCCTTTCGAGAAAGACCGTCCGGAAAGAGGCCTCCCGGCCTCGTGACGACTTAACATACCTCACGAACCGAATGTGTCCGCTCTCGGGGTGGCAAATCCTTGGCGTATGGCCGGGCCTCGAAGAGAATCGCCCCGTCCTTGACCGAGGCTCCTTGCTAAATTAGCAAAAGGGAATCCCGCATGCGAATGCCACGTATGTCCTTGATGCGGTCGATGCTGACGATCGCAGCGATCGCGATCGTGTTTGCTCGCCCCGTACATTTCCTTAATGTAGCCAAGACCCATGAGTTAGCACTGAAGAATATTCTTCTGAAAGATCTCGATATCTATCTCGTCCTCACTCCACCACAAGGGATTCCTAGCACGCCCTTGGAACGTGGGTCATGGCGATCGAGACGATTCACGATGCGATGATGTACCACCAGGCGATGCAGGAAAAGTACGAGTTGGCGGCTCAAAGACCATGGCAACTCGTTTCGGCCGACCCACCCGTGGTCCCCATTCCATCTTCGGGATATCAAAGAGAGTTCCGGAGGAAGTTCATCGATCCGCTATTGATCGACGACTGAACGGGGCTGGCCGGGCAACTTTCATGGCCTACCAGTGCCTTACTGCTCGGGCCGACCCGCTTAATGGCGAACTTGCAATCATATCAGAATATTTCAAAAATCGTTCCACTCGAATCCGCTATCTGGACCCTCCCTGCGGTCGCCCTCTGCCGGATTCAACAACCTCAGCATCCTCCGGCCCGCGGACACGAGCAGAATCTCTGTTCGCAGCGCGCTCGACAGTGAGAGCCCAACGGTACCAATCCCCCTGAACGACTCGGCACTTTTCTCCTTCCCTTCATTTACACTTCGCCGAACGTCCGCACGACCACGACGTGAGGGGATTCCTCACCCGACGGACGTTCGTCTCATCACTGAGATTCGTTCGTATGGTGGATACCATACCTACAACGTTGTGGTGATGGCCAGTCATTGAGTTAGACTGGTCGCGGCAGTTTCGCTGGCGCGGTGGGGAGGCCCGGAAGGTGGCCCGATTTGTGGTCCTCGAACATCGATGGTCTGGGGTTCATTGGGACCTGATGCTGGAGGACGGTGAGACGCTCCGCACGTGGGCGATCGACAGCCCGATCGTGCCGGGCGTCGATCTGCCCGCCAGGAGCTTGCCGGCTCATCGCCGGGTTTATCTCGACTACGAAGGTGAGATTTCGGGGGGGAGGGGCGACGTCCGGCGAGTCGCCCAGGGGACGTATACGACGCTCTTCGAGTGCACGGATCGATTACGGATCCAGTTGGACGGCGATCAGCTCGCGGGGCCGGCTGAGGTCCGCAGGCTCGAGGTCGAGGCCGGTTCGTCCGAGGGCGCCGAAGCCTGGATCTTCCGCCTCGGGAATTTGGACTGAAGGACCTTGCGAGTGGGGAGAGTAGGGGGCTCGACGATCCCCTTGGATCGGCTCGACGTCCCCGCGAGTCGCATCTCGCCGTCGCCGATCTGGAGCTGTTCCAAAAGAACGCTGTCTGGCCCGGTTTTGCTCGCGTAGCGGATCCCGACCACCGGGAGGTCGTCGACTTCCTTGCGGTAGACGTCCAACCCGTTCGCACGCCCCATAGCGACGATCCGATCGATGACCTTGTCGGCCGGGACGGGGAGGACCCCCGCTCGGATCTTCTCGAGGGTGAACTCGAGCACGTTCGGCTCGGGGACGTTCGGGCGGGCCACGACCCAAATCACCGACCGGATCGGCCCCTGGTCGAGCTCGAAGGCCAGGGTCATCTGGTCGAGCTCGAAGGCGATTCGGGGCTCGTGGACCTCGGGCGGCAGCTGGTCGGCGAACTCGGTCACGAGGTCCTGCGCCAGCCAGGCGTTGACCTCCTCGTCGGAGAAGATCGCCTCCCAGCGGGGCTCGTTGTCGATGTCGTTGCGGAGCTGCAAGCTCGACGCCATGAACCGCTTGGCCTTCTCTTCACGCTGTTCGCGAGAGACCTTGATCATGGAGCGATAAAAAGCGGGCTCGTGCGTCAAAAGGCCCCAAAATCCGAACGGTACCCCGACGATCACGGCCAGGACAGAACCGAGGATGAGCGCTCGCTTGCCCGTCTTGCTGCGCATGGGGCGACCTTCTTCCAATCAAAGGGGGGAGAGGTCGGAGACGAGGGTTTGCCGGCCGGGTGGACGGTGCGCGGGTCGAGAGGATTCGGGGCCGGAGAACGGGATCGTCGCGAAGCATACGATGCCGCACCACGGGCGTCAACCCGAAGCGCGCGGAGTGTCGAACCCCCGAGCCGAACCGGTCGATCTCTCCGGAGGAGTTCCCTCGAACCCCTACCATCATCACGATGGGTCTCGCCCTATTGTTCGGGAGCCCCGATGGCTCCTATAGTAGAATGAACAAGGACACTCGTCAGGAGGAAACGTCTCGCCATGCCTCCTCGCCTGGTCTCTCTGGCCATCCTTCTCTTCTGGGTGGTTTCGGCGTCGAGCCTCATCCGCCGCGACATCCTTCCCGAGCTCGGCTTCGTCCGCCCGCCGGACTTGAGGACGATCGCCAGGGCCGAGGAGAACGCCGAGCCGGCCCGGTGGTCGGTCGACGTGATCGACAACCCCCTCGCCCCCGAGACGCGACGCTCCGTCGGATCGGCCATCACCGAGGCGAAGCGAGGGTCCGATGGCTGGATGCTCATGACCAGCCGGGTGGAGTTCAACCCCGCCGGCCTCCTCAAAGGTACCCCATTCCGGAACAATTCCCAGGAGCTTCTGGAGGTCAAGAGCACCTACCGGATCGATCCGTCGGGAAATTTGCAAACGTTCCAGGCGAAGGTCCGGTCGGCCTCGGATAACGAGGTCTGGCTCGAAGTCGAGGGACGACTCAAGGGGGGGGCGATCGAGATCGTCTCGAAGGGCCGGCTGCCGATCCTGAACCAGACCCGGACACTGCCATATCAGCCCCGGAGTCTCGTCCAGAATGCCCTGGGCCCCTTCGACCGACTGCCCGGACTCCAGGTCGGCCAACGTTGGGAGACCCGGATGGTCAGCCCGTTCACCGGCACGGTCGACACCGTCAGCGTCGAGGTGTCCCGTCGCCACGTGATCCATTGGGACAAGAGCCCGGTCAATGCGTTCGAGGTCGTCCACCACGTAGTGCCACTCTCGGCGAAGACCTGGGTCCGCGCCGATGGCCTGGTCCTCCGGCAGGAGGTGCCGTTTCCGTTTGTGAAGCTCGTGCTGGAACGTCTCCCGGATCGGGCCGCCAATTCCGACATCAATGCCGAGGTCACAGGACGATGATTGAGTTGCGCGGGGTCACGAAGATGTTCGGCCCGAAGAAGGCGGTCGATAACCTCGACCTCGAAGTGCGTGCGGGCGAGTTGTTCGCGTTCCTCGGCCCGAACGGTGCAGGGAAGACCACGACGATCAAGATGGTCTGCGGGCTCCTCTCGCCCAACTCCGGCATGGTCCGGGTCGGCGGTTTCCCCTCCGGGAACCGCGAGGCGCGACAGCTACTCGCGTACGTCCCGGACCAGCCTTTTCTCTATGAAAAGCTGACTGGCCGCGAATTCCTCCGGTTCGTCGTCGAGATGTACGGGATCGACCGCAAGCTCGCCAACACTCGGATCGCCGAGTTGATCGAAACGTTCGAGATGTCGGAGTTCGTCGACGAGCTCTGCGAGAATTATTCGCAGGGGATGAAGCAGCGGGTCGTATTCGCCTCGGCACTCGTCCACGACCCCAAAGTCCTGATCGTGGACGAGCCGCTGGTCGGGCTCGATCCCAGGAGTGCCCGGATCGTCAAGGATATCTTCATCGCACAGGCACGCTCGGGGGTCGCCGTGCTGATGTCGACGCACTTGCTGTCGATCGCCGAGGAACTCGCCGACACGATCGGAATTGTCGACCATGGCCGGATGCTCGCGAGAGGAACGCTCGCCGACCTCCGCCATGAGCTCCACTCGCACGGCCCGCTCGAGGACCTCTTCCTCCAGTTGACCGGGGGCATGCGGCCGCTCGCCAATGGCCGCCCGATGGTCCCGCAGGGGGGGCCGGTCGCATGAATCCGGCTCGCCCCAACCTCGCCTCCGAGAGCCAGGTCGCCCACGCATTCCGGGTACACCGGGGTCGGCTCCTCAGGAATACGATCCGCGTGCTCCTCTCCGGCTCGCGTCTTCGGATCCTGATGATCCTCATCTGCAGCGCGATCTTCTGGTCGGTCCTCTTCGGGATCTTCTTCGAGGGCTTCCGGTTCGTCGGCCTCTCGCTCGACCTCAAGAACACGATTATTGAATATATTTTTAGCATGTTCTTCCTCTCGCTCCTGATGATGCTGTTCTTCTCGACGGCGATCATCGTCTATGCGGGGCTGTTTCGGTCGAGGGAGGCGGCGTTTTTGCTGACGACCCCGGCGTCGGCTGACCGCATCTTCGCGTACAAGTTCCTCGAGGCGATCGGATTCTCGAGTTGGGGTTTCTTCCTGCTCGTGAGCCCGATGATGGTCGCGTACGGGATCACCGTGCCGGCCTCGGGGTCTTATTATGGGATCTTCTTCCTCTACCTGATTGCCTTCGTGGCGATCCCGGGGAGCCTTGGGGCGGTCGCGGCGATCCTCGTGGCCAACTACTTCCCGAGACGGCAGAAGACCGTGCTCGCGGTCGTGCTGGGGACGATCGCCGCGATCGTGATCTTCGTCGGCTTCCGCGTGATGAGGACGCCGGGAGAGACCCTGTCGAATGACTGGCTTGGTGGGCTCCTCGGACAACTGGCCTTCAGCCAGAATCCCCTCCTGCCGAGCCGTTGGATGTCGGCCGGGCTGGTGGCGGCCGCCCGAGGGGATTGGTCGGTCAGCCTCTTCTACCTCATGGTCCTGGCAGGGCACGCGGGTCTCGCCTACCTCGTCGCGGCCGTCCTGGCTCGAGACCTCTATCGCCAGGGATATGGGAGAGTGCAGGGGGGGCGCTCGGCACGCCGGAGGACCGGACGTTACTGGATCGACGAGACCTTCCACCGCCTCTTCTTCTTCCTCCCGAGGACGATCCGGCTCCTCATCCTCAAGGACCTCCGGACGTTCCGCCGCGACCCGACGCAATGGTCCCAGTTCCTGATCTTCTTCGGGCTCCTCGCCTTCTATTTCCTCAACATCCGCCGCCTCAGTTACGACCTCCAAAGCCCCTATTGGAGGAACCTCGTCAGCTTCCTGAACCTGTCCGTGACCGCGCTGATCCTCTCGACGTTCACGAGTCGTTTCATCTTCCCGCTCCTGTCGCTTGAGGGGCGGAACTTCTGGGTCCTCGGGCTGCTCCCCCTCGAACGCGAAGCGATCCTTTGGGGCAAGTTCGCGTTCGCCTCGGGAATCTCCCTGGTCGCTTCGGAGGCCCTGGTGATCCTGAGCGACCTGATGCTCCGGATGGGGCCCGCGATGATCGCGCTTCATATGGGGATGGTCGCCGTGCTCTGCCTCGGCCTGTCGGGCATCAGCGTCGGGCTCGGGGCCCGGCTCCCCAACCTCAAAGAAACCGACCCCTCGAAGATCGCCGCCGGCTTCGGGGGGACCTTGAACCTTCTCGTCAGTCTCGTCTTCATCTTCTCGATCGTGACGGCCCTCGCCGTCCCCTGCCACCTCTACTTCGCCGGCCAGGAGGACTCGGAATTCCGCACCGCGGTCTTCTCGCTCGAGCGATTCCGGTTCTGGATGACGATCGCCATCCTCGTCAGCCTGGTCCTCGGCGCCATCGGGACCATCGTGCCGCTTCGAATCGGGATCAAGGCGTTTCAGAAGATGGAATTCTGACCCCCCGACCGGCACACCTTGGCTGCCAGGAGGCTGCGCACGAGGCCGGCTCGGTCGAACGGGGTTGCGAGATTCCCTCTCCCGCCTATAATTTCAATAGGTTCTGAAATTCCGACCGAGAGTGTGCCGGAACGCCTCAGTAGGCGGCGGGCCTAGGGCTCAGACCGCCTTCGAGACCGGACGAGAGGGACGGAGATGGACGCTCCCATCCGCGTCGGCGCGGTCAACTACCTGAACGCGAAGCCCCTTTATTACCGCCTGGAAGACATCTCGCCTCGAGTCGAGCTCTTGATGGACTTCCCCAGCAGGCTGGCCGATCGCCTGACACGAGGGGAGTTGGACGTCGCGCTGATCCCTTCGGTCGAGTATTTCCGAGGGGCCGCGCTCGGCTACGAGATTCTCCCGGGGTTCGCCATCGCGGCCCGGGGGGCGGTGCGGAGCGTGAAGCTCTTCAGCCGGGTCCCGCTCGACCAGATCGATCGGCTGGCGCTCGACGCCGGCTCGAGGACGAGCCAGGCGCTGGTCCGGGTCTGGCTCGACGCCCGACACGGGGTCCGGCCGTCCCGGATCGAGCCCTTGCCCGTGGGCGTCCCCGCGCAGGAGAGCCTCGCCGACGCAGTGCTCGTGATCGGCGACCGCGCGATGACCGTCCCCGACGAGGATTTCCATGAGGTGGTCGACCTGGCCGAAGCCTGGAAGGCATTGACCGGCCTGCCGTTCGTGTTCGCACTCTGGGTCGTTCGGCCTGGTGTCGACCTCGGGGATCTCCCCGAATCGCTCGAGCGGAGCAGGGCGGAGGGCCTGGCCCACGCCGACGAGATCGCGTCGGCTCATGGACCAAGACTCGGCCTCGACGTCTCGACCTGCTACGATTACCTGACGCGTGTCTTGTCCTATGACCTCGGTGAGCCGGAAATCGCCGGCCTGCGCCGCTTCGCCGATATGGCCGCCAAGCTTGACCTCGCCCCGGAAGGAGTTGACCTTGTCTTCCACCCACGCCGCGACGTTGCAGCGCGTCGTTGAAGGCCACCGCCTGAGTTTCGATGACGCGGTCGAGTTGCTTCGTTCCGCGGACCTCCTCTCGCTGGGCAAGGCCGCGGACGCGGTCTGCAAGCGGCTCCATCCCGAGCCCTACCGCACGTATAACATCGACCGCAACATCAATTATACGAACGTTTGCACCGCGGTTTGCGACTTCTGCGCCTTCTACCGCAAGGTCGGCGACTCGGATGCGTACGTGCTCGACCGCGACGTCCTCCTGGAGAAGATCCGCGAGACCGTCGCGCTCGGCGGCGACCAGATCCTGATGCAAGGCGGGCTCCACCCTCATTTCAAGCTCGAGTGGTATGAGGAGCTGCTCCAGGACATCCGCTCGAACTACCCCCAGGTCAACATCCACGGCTTCAGCCCGCCGGAGATCCACCACTTCACAAAGGTGGCGAAGCTCCCCTTGCGCACCGTGCTCGAGCGGCTGAAGGCCGCGGGGCTGGGAAGCCTCCCCGGCGGCGGCGGCGAGATCCTCGTCGACCGCGTCCGCAAGGCGATGACGCGCGGCAAGGTGATGACCGACGATTGGTTGAACGTCCACCGGGTCTGGCACGAGCTCGGCGGCCGGTCGACGGCGACGATGATGTTCGGGCACATCGAGACCCTGGAGGAACGAGTCGAGCATCTCGAGCGTGTCCGGCAGCTCCAGGACGAGACCGGGGGCCTGACGGCGTTCATCTCCTGGACGTTCCAACCCGAGCACACCGAGATGGCCGACGTGCCCGCCTCGGGAGCCTTCGAGTATCTCCGGACCCAGGCACTCTCCCGGCTCTATCTCGACAATGTCCCGAATATCCAGTCTTCCTGGGTGACCCAGGGGCCGAAGATCGGGCAGCTCGCCCTCTACTTCGGCGCCAACGACATGGGCAGCCTCATGATCGAGGAGAACGTCGTCGCGTCGGCGGGGACGGTGTATCACCTCACGCTCGAAGAAATCAAGCGGGCGATTCGGTCCTCCGGGTACATCCCCCGGCAACGGAACGTGTTCTACGAATACATCGACACCGATCTGTCCGATGCGTCCGCAGCGCTCGCCGTGGTCTAGCCACCTCGCGCCGGTGTGATCGCTGCGGGATGGGGTTGCGTCGCCGGTCGACGCCCTCGATGATGGAGGCCTGGGGGAGGGATCCGGGAGGATCCCCCTCATCTCTCGGCGACCGATCGTCGCCTCACCCCGTTGCCTCGAGCGTTCGCGTGATCCAGGTCGAGAACCTCCAGAAGTCCTTCCTCGACTACCAGTCCGGCTGGATTCCGGCCGTCGACGGCGTCAGCTTCGAGTGCCACCCCGGCGAGGTCTTCGGGCTCCTCGGCCCGAACGGTGCGGGGAAGACGACGACCTTGCGAATCCTGAGCACCGTACTTCGGCCGACGGGCGGGCGTGCCGTAGTCGCCGGGCACGACGTGTTGCTCGAACCCGAGGCCGTCCGGGCCCGGATCGGTTATATGTCGGCGAGTACCGGGATCTACGACCGGATGACCGCCTGGGAGCTCGTCGAATACTTCGGCAGGCTCTACGGGCTCGCCCCCGACTACCTCCGCGGGCGGATGGAAACGATCTTCGACTGGCTCCAGATGAACGACTTCCGCAACGTCCTCGGCGCGAAGATGTCGACGGGGATGCGCCAGAAGGTCTCCATCGCGCGGACGATCGTCCACGACCCCCCGGTCCTGATCTTCGACGAGCCGACATCGGGCCTCGACGTCCTCGTGGCTCGCAACGTCCTCCAGAAGATCGCCGAGCTTCGCGACCAGGGGAAGACGATCCTCTTCTCGACCCACGCCATGCACGAGGTCGAGAAGCTCTGCTCTCGAGTCGCGATCATTTACAAGGGGAAGGTCCAGGCCGAGGGCGAGCCGCGAGAGATGCTCGAGAGGTTCAATCAGCCCGACCTCGAAGAACTCTTCTTCCACCTCGTCGAGAACGCGAAGGCACCCGTCCCCTCGACCTCCGCCGAACCTTCGGACTCCTGGGATCAATAGAGCGGATTTCCCTCGGTCAACACCGATCAAGCGACCCCGATCGAGCCTTTACAAGCCCGAAGCGCAAGCGAGTGAATCGATGTCACGGAAATCAAAGGACATTCACTCGCTTGCGCTTCGGGCTTGTTTCTTAAACGACGAGCGACTTGAGCGTCAGTCGCCGAGGACAGAGGCCCCCGAGTGCCCGGCCTGCGACGCACAACACCCGGACTTCGACGAGACTTAAGGCCCATGCGTTGGTCGAACATCTACGTGATCTTCCGCAGCGAGGTCCGGGACCAGGTGCGCGACCGCCGCACCCTCTTCATGATTTTCGTCATGCCGCTGCTGCTCTACCCGATGCTCGTCATCGGGATCTTGCAGTTCACGGCCGCCTTTGAGGAAAAGCCGAGGACGGTGCTCGTCGTCGGCTCGGAGGCCTTGCCCGAGTCTCCTCCACTCCTCAACGCCAACAAAGACGGCTTCGACCCCAAGCTCTTCGACTCTCCCGGCGAGGCAGCGAGACTTAAAGTTACCACCGAGAAGGCCGAAGGGGACTGGCTCAAGAAGGAGGTTCGCGAGGCGGAAATACGCGAAGGGCGGGCCGATGCCGTCCTCCCGGTACCCTCCGACCTCCGATCTCAACTCGACAAGATCGAGTCCGCGTCGACACCTATCCAATACGACAGCACCGACGAACGGAGCCAGATAACCTACCTCCGGGTCAAGGAGGTGGTCTCGCGTTGGAAGGAACGGATCGTCTCCGCCCGTTTGAAGCAGGACAACAAGCCGTCGGCCTATACCGCACCGATCCAGATCGTTTCGGCCGACATCGCGACGAAGGCGGAGATCGGCGGGAGTGTCTGGTCGCGGCTCTTCCCGTTCCTGCTCGTGATCATGTCGCTGACGGGTGCCTTCTACCCGGCCATCGACCTCTGCGCGGGGGAGAAGGAGCGGGGGACGATGGAGACTCTACTCATTAGTCCCGCCTCTCGCGCCGAGATCGTCCTCGGCAAGTTCTTCACCGTCCTCCTCGCCAGCGTGATGACGGCCCTGCTGAATCTCGTGAGCATGGGCCTGACGGGCTTCCAACTCGCCGGCCAGTTGAGCGGGATGACCGGGGGAAATCACGAGAGGATGGCATCCGTGATCGCGCCGCCGTCCCCCTCGGCCGCCTTCTGGATGTTGCTCTTGCTCATCCCCCTCGCGGCCTTCTTCAGTGCACTCTGCCTGGCCCTCGCGGTCCTGGCCAAGAGCATGAAAGAGGGCCAGTACTACATGACGCCGCTTTATCTTGTGTCGATCCCGCTCATCTTTCTGACGATGATGCCCGGGATCGAGCTGAATCTGTTCTATTGCCTCGTCCCGATCACCGGCGTCTCCCTGCTCTTGCGGGCGTTGATCATGGGAGACTACGGGATCGCCCTGAAGTATTTCCTCCCGGTCCTGATCCCGACCATCGTCTACGGGATCGTGGCGCTCCAGTGGGCCATTGACCAGTTCCGCCGTGAAGACGTGCTGTTCCGCGAGTCGGAGCGTTTCGACCTCCGGTTCTGGCTTCGCCACCTGATGCGCGACAAGCAACCGATCCCGAGCGGCGGCCAGTCCCTGTTCTGCTTCGCACTTATGCTCACGTCGGCCTGGTTCCTGACGAGCCTCCTCGTCTCGGGCGACCCGGAGAAGACGATCACGAGCATGGCCATCAGCCAAATCGCCTTTATCTTGCTACCCCCGGTCGTGCTCGCAATCTTCTTGACGTCATCGCCCCGGCGCACCCTCCGCCTCAACTGGCCCAGCCCGCGTTACCTGGCGATCGCCGCGGCGCTGGCCTTCACGATGAATCCGCTGATTACGGAGATGTCCCCGATCGTCGAGCAGTTGTTCCCTGTCTCTCAAGTCGTCAAGGACGCGCTCTCGAAGATGTTGGGTGCGGTGCCGAATCTCGGGATGGCCCTCGTGACGTTCGCTCTGATCCCCGCCGTCTGCGAGGAGTTCGCGTTCCGAGGGTTCATCCTCAGCGGCCTCCAATCGCGTTACGACGACCGCGTCTCGATCGTGCTTTCCGCGTTCCTCTTCGGGTTCCTCCACGTCCTCTTGAGCCTCTTCCAGCAACTTTTCAACGGGACCCTCCTCGGGCTCGTCCTGGGGTTGATCGCCGTCCGGAGCGGAAGCATTCTCCCCGGGATCGTCTTCCACCTGATCAACAATGGCATGGCAGTTTCCACCGGCTACTGGGTCAATCAACCCTGGGGCCGGACTTTCGCCTCATGGATCTATCGGGATCCCACTCGCGGCCTTTATCATGGCCCGGTCGTCGTAATCGGTGCAGTGGCCTCCGTCGTATTACTCGGGATCCTGGTCCGCGACCGGAGACTCAAGCCGGCTTCGAAGTCCAAGGTTACCGACAATCAATTCGAGACGTTCGAAGCAGTGCGCTAGACCCGCGTACCCTGCCCCTCGTCCCATTGGGACCGGCGACACGGATGAGATCGAACTCACTGACCCTGGCCGCCCGTTACCTCTTCCCCGTCGAAGGTCCGCCGATCGCGGATGGCTGCCTCACGATCGAAGGCGGTCGGATCGCGTGGTTCGGGCCCTCGACCGACCGGAGGGCCGACCTCGACCTCGGTAACGTGGCGGTTACGCCAGGGTTCATCAACACCCACACCCACCTCGAGCTCTCGGCCCTGGAGGGCTCGTCGACGTCGGAGATCGTGGTCGAGGACGAGATCGCCTGGCTCCGACGAGTGATCGACCAAAGGCGGAACGGGCCCGAAGGATCGCTGGACGCAGCCGTCGGCCGGAACCTCGTCGAAGCCGTCCAAGCCGGGACCACGACCCTGGCCGACACGACGACCGCCGGCCTGAGCTGGGACCAGGTGGCGAAAGCCCCGTTGCGAGCCGTCGTGTTCGCCGAGATGATCGGGCTCAGGTCGATGCGGGCGCTCGAGACGAGCGAGGCGGCCTGGGACTGGATGAACACGATCCGACCCGAAGCTCAGGTCGTCGCGAATGCCCGCCCGGGACTCAGCCCGCACGCCCCGTACAGCACGTCGGGGCGGCTCTATCACAAGGCCGCCGCGAGCCAATTGCCGCTGTCGACCCACCTCGCCGAAATGCCCGAAGAGCTCGAGCTGCTCGAGAACCGGAGCGGGCCGCTCCGTCGGTTCCTCGAAGACTTGGGCGCGTGGGATGACGAGTGGGAGCCGATCGGCCCAAGACCCGCAGACTACGTGCGCCGGGGTGAGCTTCGCAACGCCGACTGGCTGATCGCCCACGGGACCTACTTCGAACCATCGGAGTTCTGGCAACTGAGGCCCGAAGCCGCCCCGAACGGCCACAGGGTCGCGGTCGCGTATTGTCCGAGGACCCACGCGCGATTCGGGCACACCCCCCACCCTTATCGGGCCATGCTCGAGCGGGGCGTCGTGGTCTGCCTCGGGACCGACAGCCTGGCCTCCACCCCCACGCTCAGTGTGCTCGACGAGATCCGCTTCCTCCACCACCGGGATGATTCGCTCGCCGGAGCCCTCCTCCTGACGATGGCCACGCTCTTCGGCGCCTGGGCCCTCCGCGCCGAGAACACGACCGGCAGCCTCAAGGTCGGCAAATCGGCTGACTTCGCCATCATCGGGCTCCCGGACCGAGACGACCGCGATCCCCACCGCCTGATCCTCGAATCCAACCTCCCCGTTGTGGCGACCCTATTCGAAGGGGACTTCGTCCACGGCCCCTGGAAGGTTTGAGTCGCTCGACCACCTCGGCGCCGCAAACACGAGCACCTGCCCGAGCGAGCCGGCCTCCCCGGATTCTTCAAAAAAACCTCATAGAAACATGGTAGCGAGTCCCCCGGGCCGGTGGCACGATAGGGCCTTCAACCTTGGACGCCCCGAATCCGTCGACACGAGAGGCCGCCATCATGTTTCGACGTCTCCTGGCAGCGACCGCCGCACTGCTGTCGCTCCTGACATTGCCCTTCCTGCTCGACAGCCGAGCCGAGGACGAGGGTAAGGAAAACGCCGCCGAGCGTGCTCGTTATGCGGGCCCATCCGACAAGGGTTTCCTACTGCCGAATGGCTGGACCCTCACGCCGGCCGGCGACCAGGTCGCCTTGACGGACCTGCCCCTGAACATCGTCCCGCTCGCCGACAGCCAGCATGCGTTGGTCGCCACGAGCGGGTTCAATCCCCATAAACTCTCGCTCGTCGACCTGAAATCCAAATCCATCGTCGGCGAAGAGGGTGCCCGTCAGAGTTGGTTCGGACTCGCGCTCGACGAATCCTCGAGCAAGGTCTGGTGGTCGGGCGGTGGTGCGGATCAGATCCACACCTTCGACCTCAGAGGGACGACCCTTTCGAAGACGAGCGTACCCGAGGCCGAGCCCGTCAAGGGGAAGGCACGACCCAAGGCGGATCGTGCCGAACCGAAGCATTTCCGCAGCGGCCTCGCCCTCGACCGGTCCAAGAAAACCCTCTACACCCTCGATATCAACGCAGGGACGATTACCGCGCAGTCGGCCGAGGGTCAGGCGCAGCCCGCCCCAAAGACCGCACAGGCCGGAGTCCGACCTTACGACGTCGCCGTGAGTCGAGACGGCCGTCAGCTCTTCGTCTCGGACTGGGCGAGCCGCCTCGTCCTGGTCCTCAACGCGGACGAGCTCCGGGTCGTGGCGAAGATCCCCGTGGGCGAACACCCCAACCAGATTGCAATCCACCCCAAGGACGACCGGATCTTTGTCGCGAACGCCTCAAGCAACAGCGTCTCGGTCATCGACTCGAGGCGCGGGATCGTCATCGAGACGATCATGACGGCCCTCTTCCCTCAGGCCCCGGAGGGGAGCACCCCCGACGCATTGGCATTGGCCCCCGACGGCTCGACGCTGTATGTCGCGAACGCCGACAACAATTGCGTGGCCGTCGTCGACGTCGGCGTCCCCGCCAAGAGCCAGGTCAAGGGATTCATCCCGACCGGCTGGTACCCCACGTCGGTGGCGGTCACACCCGACGGCAAGAACCTGCTTGTCGGGGTCGGCAAGGGGAACCAGAGCCAGCCGAATCCGCCGAGCGAGGCCTACCGGAAGCGGGTGGAGTCGACCTTGCTCAAGGAGAAAATCGAGCTGCCCGCGGACGTCAAGAAGGAGCTGATGAAGTTCCCCTACATCGGGACCACCCTCACCGGCTCGCTCTCGATCGTGCCGATCCCCGACGACGACCGGCTCTCCGACTACACGGCGGCCGTCTACAAGAACTGCCCGTACTCCGACAAGCTCCTCTCCCATGCGCCGAGCGAGTTGAAGACGGCGATCCCGACGAAGGTGGGCGACCCCTCGCCGATCAAGTACGTCATTTACATCATCAAGGAGAATCGGACGTATGATCAGGTCTTTGGTGACATGCCCAGGGGCAACGGCGACCCCGCCCTGACCCTATTCGGTGAACAGGTCACGCCAAACCATCACAAGCTGGCGCGTGAATTCGTGCTCCTCGACAACCTCTACTGCAACGGCCACGTCTCGGCCGACGGCCACCCCTGGTCGACGATGGCCTACAACACCGACTACGTCGCCAGGAACTGGGCGTTGACCTACTCGAGGCGGGCCGGGGTCGACGACGACGACGATGACGACCTCGCCAAGGCCCCCTCGGGCTACCTCTGGGATGCCTGCGCCCGCGCCGGGCTCTCGTACCGCAGCTACGGCGAGTACGGCAAACGCGTGAGCACGGGCGAGGGGATCACGAAGATGGAAGGGCGCGTCCCCGGCCTCGTCGGGCACTTCAGTCCCGACTACGGTCTCGAACCCCGCGACACGGGGGATGCCGAGGTGTTTCTGAAGGAGTATCGCGAGTTCGAGAAGGCGGGGACCATGCCCCGATTCATCGTGATGAGCCTCGGCGAAGATCACACGAGCGGCACGACCCCGGGCGCCTTCACCCCTCAGGCGTGCGTCGCGAGCAACGACCTGGCGCTCGGTCGGATCGTCGAGGGGGTCAGCCGGAGCAAACTCTGGCCCGAGACGGCCATCTTCGTGATCGAGGACGATGCCCAGAACGGGCCCGACCACGTCGACGCCCACCGCACCGTCGGCCTGGTCGTCAGCCCTTACACCAAGCGAGGCACGCTCGACAGCACCCAGTACGGCACGGTGAGCATGATCCGGACAATGGAGCTGATCCTCGGCCTCTCGCCGCTCAGCCAGTACGACGCCGCGGCCACGCCCATGTTCCGCAGCTTCACCGACAAGGCCGATACCACGCCCTATAGCCCCGAGCCCGCTCGGATCGACCTCAACGCCAAGAACACCACCCTCGCCTACGGGGCCGACCGTTCGAGCAGGATGGACTTCAGTGAATATGACAAGATCGATGACTTCGAGCTCAACGAGATCCTCTGGCACGCCGTGAAAGGCAAGGACGCCCCGATGCCTCCGGCCGTTCGTCGGGCCATCGCCTATCGGATCAGCCCCCAGAACTGATGGAGAACAAGCGACGTGTAAGGCGACGTGCCCGTGACTCGACCTCGCCGTCGATGCCCGGCAAACCATAACGCCTCGACGACGAAGCCCGGCGTCCAGACGCCGGGCTTCGTCGTCGAGGGCAGGGGATCCCATATTAAGTTTGGTATCGCGAAGGCGCCGGACTATTCCGAAGTCGCGATCGCGTCGTCCGATGGCCCCGTGATCGGAGTTTTGGCGGCGACCGGCGTCGGCGCCCCGTCGGCGTTCAGTGCGACCTCATGACAGGCCGTCCCATCAACGTCCTTGCGCAAGAGGAGGTAGATGAGGGAGGACGACGACCAGAAATAGCTGAAGGCCCAGCCCTGGATGAGCAATTGGACGAGGAAGAGCCACCAGGCATGGAATGATGCGGCGGTCGGGTCGACGGGGCCGGAGACGGTGCCGAAGAGCGTCCCGACTAGCGGTCGAGACGCGGAGGAGAAGGTCAGGCTCCACTCGGTCAAGTGGACGACGAGCATCGCGAAGACTTTGACGAAGACGAGCCCGAGGATTCCCATCAACCAGCAGATCGAGAGATACGCGAGGTATCGCCCCGGACGCTGATGGACATAAGCATAAGACCGGCTCAAGGCGTCGAAGCCGTCTTCGGCCTCGGCCGCGACGCTCGCGTGCATCAGCGGCCATCCGGCGGCCAGGCCGACCAGGATCAGGGTCATCATCAGGCCGGCGAACAGGGGGAGGAACAGGAAGAGCCCCGCCAGGACGGGTCCGAGCCGGGTGGGGATGAGATATAAGAGGCTGAAGACCGCGGCGAAGGCGGCGAAGATCGCCACGCCCAGGAGCGGGCTCAAAGGGGCGACGACCAAGGGGATCAGCTTCCTCGACGAAAACCGGAGCGCATCGCCGAGGCTCGTCCGCGTCCCCGGCCCGACCTGGAGCATCGCGATCCGGCAGATAGCCCCGCCGATGATCCCCCAGACTGCCGCCGCCCAGCACGCCGCGAGGATCGCATGGAGGAAGGACCACCCGTCGTTCTCGGTGGAGAAGACTTCGATGAACGGTCCGACCACGAATCGAACGGGCTCGGTCAGCAGCCAGGGGGCCGAGGCGAGGTCGGGGACGGGTTGTTTCGGTAGGATCGGGTCAACGGGCCGGGCCGGTCGCCAAACCGACGGCGTGATCGTGTTCGATCCGGGGAAGACCCGGTTCAGCGCATCCCAACCCAGGTTGAGCACGACCAGGCCGAGCACGGCGAGGATGAGCTTCTTCGGATCGGTCGCGATCCCGACGGCCCGGAACAATCGGGTCCAGGGGAAGAGTCGGCCCAGGGAAACTTCCCGTGCGTCCGACGGTCCGGAAACCATGTTGTCGATTCCTCCTCCATGAGA
The DNA here is from genome assembly GCF_054877945.1 of Singulisphaera rosea. Taxonomy (NCBI): domain Bacteria; kingdom Pseudomonadati; phylum Planctomycetota; class Planctomycetia; order Isosphaerales; family Isosphaeraceae; genus Singulisphaera; species Singulisphaera rosea. The sequence continues at coordinate 174,487 of NZ_JBTYIP020000012.1, forward strand.
CGGTCAGGGGACCAGACAGGTCAGAATTTCCGAGGACACACCCTCCGGCTTGATCTCGCAAGGCCCGATCGATGCGGGCAAGAGGAGAGATTCGCCGTAGCGGAGAGTCGTCGAGGTCCCCTGGTAAACCACATTCGAGATCCCTTCCAACCCGAGCACGATCGTGAATCGTTGGGGATCTCCGACGCGAGCGGTGCCGTTGAGCCGGAGCCGTTCCAGAGCGAAATAGGTGGAGCGTGCGAGCGTCTCGCGCGTACCCCCTTCGCAGGGGGTCGGTGTGACCTTCAGCGGCTCGACGGGACCGGCGCTGAAGTCGATCGATTCGAGCGCCTCGGAGAGATGGAGTTGCCGAGGCTTGCCGTCGGGCCCGACCCGTCCCCAGTCGTGGACGCGGAACGTCGCGTCGGACATCTGCTGGATCTCGGCGAGCACCACCCCCGCGCCGATCGCGTGCACCGTCCCGGCCGGGATCAGGATGCAGTCCCCCGGCTTCGCTTCGAAGCGATGGAGCAGGGGTTCGACCTCGCCCTTCTCGAGGGCCTCGGCGAAGGACTCGCGCGTAACCCCCGCGCGAAGTCCGGCGTAAATCAGGCTGCCGGGCTCGGTATGCAGGATCACCCAAGTCTCGGTCTTGCCGTTGTCGTCGGCGAGCCGACGGCCGAGATCGTCGTCGGGATGGACCTGGACCGAGAGGTCCTGATGGGCGTCGATGTACTTGACCAGGAGCGGGAACTGCTGCCGAGGCCCGAGGCCCTCGCCGAGCAGTTCCTTGCCTCGGGTCCGGATCAGGTCGCGGAGCGTTGAGCCCGAGAGCGGGCCTTCGATGACGCGGCTCACGTCATCCCGATGGTCCGAGATTTCCCAGCTCTCCGCATAACGATCGCCGGCGCCAATCGTCTTGTTAAGGACGGTCGCCAGTCGTCGCCCTCCCCAGATCAGCTCTTTGATGATCGGCTCGAAGCGGAGGGGATAGAGGGGTTCCGCCACCATCGAAGGGATTCCCAGGGTTTCGAACGCGGTCAGCCAAAGTTCAACGCGGCCCCCTAGTTGTAACGGGAGCGATGCGACGATGTCCACCCGAGTCGGCGAACTCGAGGCCCTCGGCGGGACCGGTTCGCCCTAGAACGACGGTCGGGGAGTATGCTATCGTGAAGAACAGGAACGCTCCCGCCCGAATGGCCGTCCCCGAGAGGCCCAAGGCGGCGCCGCATCAAAAAGGGTCCCGGCCTCGGGATCGGCCGTCGCGACCCGCGTCTCCTCCCCTCCTGCCCGCTCGCTCGGCGCACCCCTTTGGGCTATTCAGGGTGGTCTAGTTCCATGCCTACCGAAAAGAATCTCTTCGATGAAGAGCAGTCGATGGTTTCAATGAGCTTCGGAGAGCATATCGAAGAGCTCCGCTCTCGGCTCATCCTGGCGCTGACCGGCCTCGTCGTCGGGGTCATCGTGACGTTCGTCCCGCCATTGGACCTCGGCAAGCGAATCATGACCAAGATGGAGGAGCCGGCGACCGCCGCCCTCACCGCGTTCTATACGGAGCAAGCGAAAGAACGCTCGGCCGAGGCCGACAAGGAGAGAGCCGTCTCCACGACATTCCAGGCCATGGTGCCGGCCGAGGATTTCATCGCCGAGCTCAGGAAGCTGGCCCCTGGTCTGGCCCTGCCGAAAACGGCAGACTTGAAAGGGCGGACGATCAACTTCCCGATCAAATACGCCCAGTCCTCGATCATCCGTCTCGTCGATAGCGGGAGCCGTCCGGTCCGGGCGCTGGTCTCGCTCGCCCCGCTCGAGACCATGACCATCTATTTCATGGTCTGTCTCGTCGCCGGCCTCGTCATCGCGAGCCCCTGGGTCTTCTACCACCTCTGGGCCTTCATCGCCGCCGGGCTGTATCGACACGAACGGCATTACGTCACCAAGTTCCTGCCGTTCTCGCTCGGGTTGTTCCTCTCCGGCGTGTTCCTCTGCTTCTTCGGCGTGCTGCCGATCACCTTGAGCTTCCTCCTCGAATTCAACGTCTGGCTCGGGATCGAGCCCACCTTGCGACTCTCCGACTGGATGAGTTTCGCGACGGTCCTGCCGCTGGTCTTCGGGGTCTGTTTCCAGACGCCGCTCGTCATGATGTTCCTCGCCTTGATCGGTATCTTCACGGTCGAAGATTTCCGCTCGAAGCGCAAGATGGCCATCCTGATCATCGTGGTCGCCGGTGCGGTACTGACGCCCGGGCAGGATCCTTTCAGCCAATGTCTGCTGGCCGTCCCGATGATCATCCTCTACGAGCTGGGCATCCTCCTCGTCAGCAGGAGCCCCGCGATCAAGCGTGCGAGCTACGCGGACTGAGGTCGGCGAACCATCGACGAGCGTGGAGTCCCCGGCTAGGGGCAAGTATGGGTGAGAATATCGGCATTGTTTACCTCGTCGGGGCCGGCCCCGGGGATCCTGGACTTCTCACTCGACGAGGTGCCGAGCACCTGGCGCAAGCCGAGGTGGTCGTTTACGACCACCTCGCAAGCCCCCGATTGCTCGACTTGGCCCCTCGCCAGGCCCTCCGCATCTGCGCGGGGAAGTCGATCGGTCATTGCACGCTCTCGCAGTCGGAGATCAATGAGGTCCTTGTCGCACACGCCAGGGAAGGCCGGGTGGTCGTCCGGCTCAAGGGGGGAGACCCGTTCGTCTTCGGTCGAGGTGCGGAGGAGGCGGAGTTCCTCCGAGATGCCGGGATCCCCTTCCGGATCGTGCCCGGAGTCACGGCCGCCGTGGGGGTGACCGCCTATGCGGGTATCCCGATCACGCATCGCGATTCCGCGTCCGCCGTCGCGTTCGTCACCGGGCACAACGCGCCGGGGTCGTCGAGCGAACGAGGACGGCTCGACTGGGAGGCACTCGCCCGGTTCCCAGGGACGCTCGTGATTTATATGGGCGTGACCAGGCTCGAAGTCCTCTGTCAGACCCTCATTCGATTGGGCAGGCCCGCGACAACACCCGCGGCGCTCATCCAGTCGGGCACGACGGCCCGGCAACGGACGGTGACCGCCACCCTCGACGATCTCGCCACCAAAGTTGCGGAGTCAGGCCTGGGGCCACCGGCCTTGCTGGTCGTGGGGGATGTCGTCACTCGCCGAACGACCTTGCGATGGTTCGAGGATCGACCGCTCTTCGGCCAGCGGATCGTCGTCACTCGCCCGATCGACGAGGCCGACCGTGCTGCCGCAGAGCTCGAAACGCTGGGGGCCGAGACGTTGATTGCCCCCACGGTCGTCATCAAGCCACTCGACGACTTCCACGAGCTCGACCGCACGATCGCCCGGCTGTCAGAGTTCGACTGGCTCGTCTTCACCTCGGGAAACGGTGTTCGGCATTTCGTCGATCGCCTCGAGTTCCTGGGACTGGACCTCCGGGCATTAGGGCACTTGAAGCTTGCCGCGATCGGTCCAGTCACGGCGAGTGCGCTGGAGCGCCTCCACCTCAAGCCCGACGTCGTCCCCGCCAGTTTCCGGTCTGAGGGGCTCGTCGAGTCGCTCCTCGAGCGCGTGACTGGACGACGCATCCTGCTCGCGCGAGCGGACCGCGGACGCACCATCCTGCTCGACGAGCTCTCGAAGGTTGCCCACGTCGAGCAGGTGGCCGTCTACCGAAACGCCGATGTCGAGGCAATTCCTGAGGAGATCCTCGAACGGATCGAGGGGGGGAGCGTGGATTGGATCACGCTCACCAGTTCGGCAATCACGGAGCGACTCCACGGGCTCTTGCCCGAGCTTGCCCGCCAACGCATCGGTCACGAGATCCGGCTAGCGAGCCTCAGCCCGGTTACGTCGGAGACAGCCGCCCGACTGGGATGGCCCGTCGCGGCGGAGGCCCAATCCTCGACCTGGGACGCACTCGTCCAGGCCATCGTTGATCGTGCGGCCGAGGAACGCCGAGAAGCAATGTAAGTCAGGGCGTCGAAACGCAGAAAGACGAAGGCCGTCGCCCCGGTCGCGATTCATACGCGCCGGTGTGACGGCCCGATTCGATCGATGGGCACCAGATGCCTGTTTTCGACGACAGACGGACGCGTGCGCTTCAGCGGAGTTCCCGGGACGTCTCGAAGCCCTGCCAGAGGACGAAGGCGCCCCCGAGGATGAACAGGATGTCGAGGACCAGGTTACCGCCGAGGACCTTCACGGTCGCGTCGAGGAGGAAGATCAGGCAGACAATCCCCGCGATCGCCATGGCCGTGTAACACAGGACCTTCTGAGTCTCCATCATCGCGCTCCGGGAGTCGGGGAAATCGTCCTCGATGCTCCAATCTACCACAAACTCCCCCCCGGAGTCGGCGCCCCTTTCGTTCAGCCTGCCGACGGATTCTGAACCGGGATCGTCCGAGGCTTCGCGGCCTCGAGCTTCGGCAGGCGGACGGTGAGCACCCCATTCTTGGACTCGGCCTGGGCCGCGTCGAAGTCGACGTCGTCTGAGAGGTGGATCTGCCGGTGGAAGGCACCGAACCTCCGTTCGCGGATCGGCCCATCGCCGCCGGTCGGATCATCGGAAGCCTTGACGCCGCGGAGCGTGAGGATTTTTCCCGTCAAGGAGAGGTCGATCGAAGAGGGCTCGACACCGGGAAGCTCCGCAAGCATGACGATCTGCTCGGGCGTGTCGAACAGGTCGATCGCGGGGCTCCACGCGCTCGGCTCGATGTCGACGGGAGATGTCGGGCCCGCCCCGATCCTCGAGGGGTTCCAGTATTCCTCGAAGATCCGATTCAACTCGTTCTGGATGACGTGCAAGGGTGCGGAGATCTCGCGTCGCCAGGGGGTCGGTCGGGGCATGGAAACTCTCCATAATGCCAGGGCTAGAGGGGCGTCGAGCAATCCTGGGCGTTGGGCCCGCTCCGTCTCCGGTTCGAGGTGACTCGGGCGGACGGATTGCGCGTGGATCGTCCGAGAGTACTTCGGGGATCTCACGACTTGATTTCGATGCGACGGGTCTTGGCCCGCTCGGCCTTCGGAAGCGTCAGCCTGAGGACGCCGTTCTTGAGCTCGGCCGTGATCCGGCTCCGCTCAACCTCGTCGCTGAGGATGAAAGACCGGGAAAAGTCGCCGATCTGAAACTCTTCGTGCAGCGTCCGGGTTCCTTCGGGAACCGGCGAAATCACGCGGGCGTGGAGGCTCAGGACGTTATCTTCCAACTGGACCTTGAGCCCCTCCTCGGTCGCTCCCGGCAGGTCGGCTTCGAGGATCAAGCCCTCGGGCCCTTCGTGGATGTCGATGAGGGGGGTCATGAAGACGGTGGGTTGACCTTGGGGCCGGCCTCCCGACGCGGTCGACGGATCTCCACCTTCCGACGAGGGCCGGTCCACCGCCACCTGGATCAAACGGTTCTCGAGGCTCATCGTCAACGCTCCTTCCAACTCGCCCGGGTCGCTCGTTCGACGATCAACCCGCCGCGGACACCGAGATATGTCGAGGCTTGGCCCCTTCAGCCTTGGGCAGGCTGACCGTCAAAATCCCCTGGGCGAACGACGCCGTGACCGCCGAGCCGTCGACCCGGTCGGGGAGAGAGATCGTCCGCGTCCATCGGCCGAAGTGGCATTCTTGACGGCGATAGCTCTCGTCGGTCACTCCCTCGGGCCGCTTCCGCTCCCCCTTCATGGTCAGCGTTTCACCCGTGATCGACAGGTCGAGGTTTTCCGGGTCCATCCCCGGTAGTTGGGCCGAAAGGACGTAACGATCACCGCCGTCATAGACGTTGATGGCGGGGAACTGCCGGGCGACCCGCCATGGCTGAAACGGCTCGAGGGTTTCAAAAAGTCGGCCCACCTCCCGCTGGAGCTCGCGGAAGGGGTCCCAACGACGCTGCCAGTTCATTCCGCTCATCGGCCCCTCTCCTCCGAAGGGTTGATATGGCTAAAACAGACGATGTAAACACGCACGAATCGTGCCGCCGATCAAATTTCAACGGTGCCATTTCGGCCGACGTGACGCAACATAAGTCTATTTAAGGGATTTAAGACAACCAAGATTTGGCGAAAGAATTCAAACACGGGGATGTGCTTGATCTTTTCCTGCCAAATTGGCGGTCCAGACAAACGGTCTGATACTTGGGAGGCAGTCTGCCGGAATGGCAGACCGAAGAGGTGGGTTACCAGTGAAGGATTAGATTCTCGAAGCTGGCAGTCCAATTGAGGGGAGACTCGACGGACAACCAAAACGTCGTGCGGTCCTTCGGATCGGCGGGTACAGGATGTCCGTCGATCCACAGGGTGAGCTTGGCGTCGACCTTTCGGATTCGAATATGATGCCAGGCGGCGAACGGGTGGCCGGAGGCGGGGTGGTGGGATGGGAGCGAAAGTTTGATGCCCACGAGTCGAGTCTGACGGAGCGACTCGCTATGACCCCATACGTCGAGATCCAGCAGGAACTGCGGCGGTAACTGAAACGGGAACTCGAACAATTCGCCCTTGTGGCCCGGCTGCGCCTTGGTTGGGCTCACCGTGAGCTTCGAGAGATAGAACGTCTTGCCCGAAGTCGGGGGCATCGGGCCAACGTTTCGCGGGACGGGCTCTTCCCGAGACCCGAGCACGGTGATCGACGACAATCCCAAGGACCCGAACAGGATCAAGGTGATGAGCGTGAGTCCCCACCATCGCGGAGGATGGGTCTCGATGGGGAACGGGCAACGGACCAACATGAGGACGCGCTGAAACAGCGCGGAGCTGGGCACGGGTCCGCCGGCGGTCGAAACGCTCACGGCTTCGTTGGAGACGCGAGGTCGGACCGAAGGTGCGGCCATGTTCAGCAGTGACGCCGCATAGGCGCGAGGCTGGCCGAATCCCGAGGACGCTTCGTGATCCGCCAGGAATTCCTGATCGAGCCGCATCTGCGCCCGGATCCACCACATCGGCGGCAGGATGAACCAAAAGCAGTGGGCGAGACCGCTCGCCAGGCTGAACCACGGGTCCCGACGGTCTGAGTGGGCTAGTTCATGAAGCAGAGTGAGCCGGAGCGACTGCTCGGCTCCGGGAGCATCGAGCGAGACCGGGATCAGGATCGTCTGTCGAAACAAACCGAGGAGCACGGGCCGGCGGAGCCGGTTGGCGACGCGGAGGCTCGGCCTGGCGCGATGACCAAAGGAGGGGAGGGTCCGATAGATGTCGAGAGACCCTGGCGAGGCCTCCCACGACTTGCGCCTCAGCCAACCGACCCCCCAATAACCAAAGAGGAGCCAGGCCAGCGCGAGCGAAACCGTTACCAAATACCCGGCAATGGCCACACGCGCATGCGAGGCATATCTCCCGAAAACCCGATCCATGTCCGTTGACGGGGATGCGAAGGTTGGGAGAAGCGAGTCACTCGAACGACCAGCGTCGTGGCCAGTGACTGAGGGATTATGCCAGAGCGGATGTGACGCCAGACTCGTCCGCTCGAGGATGCTTACCAACCGGATCCGAGGGCGAGGAATCAATGCCGCCATCGGCAAGACGAGGAGGACGCAGAGGATCGAGGCGCGTGCGAGCACGATCCGCCGAGCGGGTTGGCGGCATCCAAGCATCGCGAGCGAAACGAGGCTCAGCAGAAGGGTTGCAGACAGAGTGACTTCGAGAAAGACCCCGCCGAGATGATCGACCCAAACGCCCATGGCGGGGCCTTTCGAGCAGCAGAAGAACAAGAGTGGCAAACGTTGCCCAGGGCGGCCGGGCGCGAGGCGAACGGCATTCTGCGAGCGGATCGTCGGCGGTCCGCGGTCCGCAGCCTTCGCAACAAGCTTGGGACGAGCGCGGGGCTGGGCCGCACCCTCGACGTCCTCGTGGGGGACGCTCGTCCCTCCCGGCCGTTACATCTCATCATACGCGACAGGCTCAGTCGAGTCTTCCCGAGTTGCGGATTGTCGCTCGGCTTCGTCGATCATCGCGCGGAGCCGGTCGAATTCTTCCGAGGTCGGCGACTTCGAGTCGAGCAACGCGACCATCACCCGGTCGAGCGCCCCGTCGAAGACGCGATCGACGAACCGCTTGGTCAGCTCCCGGATCGTCCGGTCCGAAGACTTCTTCGGGATGTAGATGAAGGTGCGTCCTTCCACCACGTGACGGACCAGCCCCTTCTTGTCTTCCATGATGTTCAAGAGGGTCTGCACGGTGCTATAGGCAACCGGCCCGGCCGTCTTGTTCAGGTCGTCCTGAACCTCCCGGACGCTGGCCTTGCCATGGACCCACAGGATCTTCAGGATCTCCAACTCGCGATCAGTGACCATCTGGACCTTGCGCACGGCGGTATCCCCCTAATAAGACGAGCATGATCATTTACGTAACGTAACCCGTGGATTGGTCCTAAGCAACCCTAAGCTACTCGGAATTCAGACTTCGAGTCAGGTTTCCTCGACAGCATCCCACGCATCGATGGAGGGGTTGCCGCATGGGCTACTTTTTTACTTAGGCAGAAATGGATCTCGCTTTTGATCAGGCCGACCCGTGTCGGACGGCCGCCAGGCGTTTCGCGAGGAGATCGGGGAAGGCCTTGTACCATCGAGCATTGAGAGGTGAGGGGTGGGGTAGGGGCATGAGTGTTAAGGGTTTATGAATATTCAGCCCGTGGACGCTCCCCGAGAGGATCACCGGGAACTCGGCCTCATAACGATCCTCGCGCTCCCAGAACGCATCGAATGCGTCGACCTCCGCATAAGACTCAAACCATTTAAAGGCTTCCGTTCCCAAGGTCACGAGCCGGTTCCCTTTCCAGTGGATCCCGAGGAGTTCGAGGACGTACGGACGGAAACGTTCCTTCACGGCGACACTGTAGGCCTTGTTGCCCGGCGGCTTGTACGGGACGGTGTTCGTCAACAGGACATGTTCGAGGACCGACTCGAGCCGCCGATCGGTCTTGGGGGGGGGATTTCCTGTCCAGGCTTCGAAGACCCCAGCCCTGACGAGTCGCCCACCGGCGCCGATGAGTGGCTGGCCTTCGGCCACTTCGTCTTTGCCGAGATCCCTGCCGAAGATGCAAACGTCGGCGTCGAGCGAACCGGCGAAAAGGACAGGGAGACTCGGGTCCTTGCCCGTCTTCTCATAGACGGGAGTGTCGACCGGGAATTCCTCGCGATTCGCCTCGCGGTGGACGTCGTCGATCAGTAGTTCGATCGTACGCATGGTGCAGATTCTCGGGAGAGCGGCCAACGGGACAGTCCGAACAGGCCAGGCCTTCGACAGAAGGCCGCGGCCCTGACATCACCCCAGGTCTCGTAATCATCCGTGCCGGCACGAACGCGGGCCGTCGGCGACGTGTCAGGGTGTCGCCGGGGCGATCGGTTCTGCTAGAATCATACCCGTGTTGGGTCACGATTGGTCCCCGGGAGACTCCCGGCGGCGAAGTGGGTGGGACATGACGCGGATAGCGATCTACGACACGACGTTGCGCGACGGGAGCCAGGGAGAAGGGATCAACTTCTCCCTCCAGGACAAGCTGCTGATCACGGCGCGACTCGATGCCCTCGGCATCGACTACGTCGAAGGCGGCTATCCCCTCTCCAACCCCAAAGACGCTGCCTACTTCCGAGCCATCCGCGACCTCGACCTGTCGCACACGCGCGTCTCCGCTTTCGGCATGACCCGACGCAAGGGCATCTCCGCCGAAGACGACATCGGCATGAAGGCCCTGGTGGCCGCCGAGACCCCGGCGGTCACGATCGTGGGCAAGAGCTGGGACTTCCAGGTCACCGAAATCCTGGGCGTCTCGCTCGAAGAAAACCTGAAAATGATCGCCGATTCGGTCGCATTCTGCGCGGCGAATGTAGCCGAGGTGGTCTACGACGCCGAGCACTTCTTCGACGGCTTCAAGCGCAACCCGGAGTATGCCCTGGAGGCGATCCAGGCCGCCGCGACGGCGGGCGCGGCGTGGGTCGTGCTCTGCGACACGAACGGCGGGACTTTGCCGGACGAAGTCGCGGAGGCGGTCGCCGAGGTCACCAGGAACATCCGGGTGCCGATCGGAATCCACACGCACAATGACTGCGAACTCGCAGTGGCGAACACGCTGGCCGCGGTCGCCCGAGGGGCAACGCAGGTCCAGGGTACGATCAACGGGATCGGGGAACGGTGCGGGAATGTCGACCTCTGCAGCGTGATCGCCAACCTGGCCCTGAAGCGGCCGGGTTATGAGGTACTGACGACCGAGAAGCTCGCGCACCTGACCGAGATCTCGCGCTACGTGTACGAAACGGCCAACATGAACTTCCGCCCGGGGCAGCCCTTCGTCGGGGCCAGCGCCTTCGCCCACAAGGGGGGGATGCACGTCCACGGGATCCGAAAGAACGCCTCGAGCTATGAACACATCGACCCGGCCCTCGTCGGCAACGAGCGTCGGGTCCTCGTGAGCGAGTTGTCAGGTAAGTCGAACATCGCCGAGAAGCTCGCCGAGTATGGGCTCGAGCAGAACTCGGCGCTCCTGACGAAGGTGCTCGACCGAGTCCAGGATCTCGAGAACGAAGGTTACCAGTTCGAGGCGGCCGAGGCGTCGTTCGTCCTCCTGGTCGAGCGGCTCGCCGGCCGCAAAGGGTCGTGGTTCGAGCGGGTCGGCTACCACGTCGGAGTCGCGGGACGAATCGACGGGACCCCCGTGACCGAGGCCACGGTCAAACTCCGAGTCGGCGACGACCTCGAGCATACCGTGAGCGAAGGGGACGGCCCCGTGAACGCGCTCGACGGAGCCCTTCGCAAGGCCCTCGAAGCCCACTACCCGGGCCTCAAGCAAATGCGCCTGGTCGACTATAAGGTCCGCGTCATCAACGGTCGGGAAGGTACCGCCGCCCGAGTCCGCGTCGTCATCGAGAGCCAGGACGAAGACTCGCTCTGGGGCACCGTCGGCGTCTCCGAGAACGTGATCGAGGCGAGTTGGCTCGCACTCATCGACTCGTTCGAGCACAAGCTGGCGAAAGACGCCGGGCGAACACGGGCCGAGGCAAGCTTGGCCCATACCTGATCGATCGGACGCGAACGGCCCGCACAAACGAACTCGACTTCCCCAACGGATCCGGTATGAGCATCGCTGACCTCCCCAAGCAGTACGACCCGCACGACGCCCAGCGCCGCTGGTACGAATTCTGGCTCGAAAAGGGCTATTTCCACGCCGACCCGGCGAGCCCGAAACCGCCCTATACGATCGTCATCCCGCCCCCGAATGTTACGGGGGCCCTCCACCTCGGCCACGCGCTCAATAACACCATCCAGGACATCCTCACGCGTTGGAAGAGGATGCAGGGGTTCGATGCCCTCTGGATGCCCGGCACCGACCACGCCGGGATCGCGACCCAGGCCGTTGTGGAGCGTCGCCTCCTCGAGTCCGAGAAGAAGACCCGGCACGATCTCGGTCGCGAGGCGCTCGTGGACCGGATCTGGGAGTGGAAGGACGAATACGAGAAACGAATTCTCGGCCAATTGCGGCTGATGGGGTGCTCTTGCGACTGGGAGCGCACCCGATTCACGCTCGACCCGATCTGTGCCAGGGCCGTTCGCGCCACGTTCTTCCGACTCTTCCAGGCCGACAAGATTTATCGCGGCAAGCGACTGGTGAACTGGGATACGTTCCTGCGAACCGCCGTCGCCGACGATGAGATCGAGTACGAAGACGTCCAGGGGCATCTCTGGACGATCCGCTACCCCGTCTCCGACGGCTCCGGCGAGGCCCTCGTCGTGGCGACGACGCGGCCCGAGACGATGCTCGGCGACACGGCCGTCGCCGTCCATCCCGAGGACCCTCGTTATCAACACCTGATCGGCAAGACCTTGACCTTGCCCCTCGTCGGCCGAGAGATCCCGATCATCGCCGACCCGATCCTGGTCGACCCGAAGTTCGGCACCGGCTGCGTGAAGGTAACGCCGGCGCACGACCCGAACGACTACCTGACCGGCCAGCGCCATCGCTTGCCGATGATCAACCTCCTGAATCCGGACGGCACCTACAACGAGAACGCCGGCCCCTACGCGGGTCTCCCGGGAAAGGCGGTGCGCAAACGCGTGGTCGCCGACCTGGAAGCCCAGGGGGCGCTCGTGAAGGTGGAACCTTACGCGAACCGAGTCGGGATCTCGGACCGGAGCAAGACTCCGATCGAGCCCTACCTCTCGGACCAGTGGTTCGTCCGCATGGACGACCTCGCCCAGTCGGCGATGGACGCGGTGACCTCCGGTCGGGTGAAGATCCATCCCGAGCGCTATGCGAAGAGTTATCTCGACTGGCTGGGCGAGAAGCGCGATTGGTGCATCAGCCGACAGCTCTGGTGGGGACACCGGATCCCGATCTGGTACTGCGAAGGGCCGACCGAGGAGGACCTCCGCAACGCCTTCGGCGACCGTGCCGACGTGAGTTGGCGCGCGGCCGAGTCCGGGGGCTGGCTGATCTGCTCCGAGACCGACCTCTCCCCCGACGCCCTCGGCCCCGGAGTCGAGCTCACTCAAGATCCCGACGTCCTCGATACGTGGTTCAGCTCGGCGCTCTGGCCGCACTCGACCCTCGGCTGGCCCGAGGAGACCGCCGAGCTCGCCAAGTACTACCCGACGAGCGTCCTCTCGACCGCCCGAGACATCATCACCCTCTGGGTCGCCCGGATGGTGATCTTCGGCCTCTTCAATCGCGACGAGGTCCCGTTCCGCGACGTCTTCATCCATCCCGTGATCCAGGACGGACAGGGGAGGCGGATGTCGAAGAGCCTGGGCAATGGGATCGACCCGGTCGACATCATCGACCTCTATGGCGCAGACGCCTTGCGATACACCCTGGCGTCCTCGGCGACCGAGACCCAGGATCTTCGGATGCCCGTCGAGAAGGCGACCCTGCCCGACGGCCGCGAGGTCAACACCTCCGAACGCTTCGAACAGGGCCGGACGTTCCCGAACAAGCTCTGGAATGCCGCGCGGCTGGTCCTGATGAACCTCGAAGGGTACGAGCCGGCGCCCGTCGACTTCGCAGGGCTTCCCGTCGAAGATCGTTGGATCCTGGGCTCGCTCGCGGAGACGGCCCGGGCCACGACCGAGCATCTCGAGCGTTTCCATTTCTCCGAGGCAACCCGAGGACTTCGCGACTTCACGTGGGACGAGTTCTGCGACTGGTATCTCGAGTTCGTCAAGGCGCGGCTTCGAGATCCCGACGCAAGGCCGGTCGCCCAGCGGGTCCTGGCGACGCTGCTCGACGGCCTTTGCCGCCTCCTGCACCCGATCATGCCGTTCGTGACCGAACAGGTGTGGCAGGCCCTTGGCCAGGTCGCACCCCGTCGGGGATTGCCCGAGCCCTCGGACGCGGCGGAGAGCGTCTGCATCGCCCCTTGGCCGACCTTCCCGGAGGCCTGGGCCGACGCCGAGGCCTCACGAGTCGTGTCGTCCTGGCAGGACGTGATCAAGGCGATCCGCAACCTCAAGGCCGAGCACAACGTGCCCCGAGACGCGAAGATCACGCCGATCATCGAAGCGACCGGCGATGTCGCCGAGGCGATCCGACGTGGCGAAACCTTCGTGAGGAGCCTGACGAACGCGGCGAGTGTCTCGGTGGTCGAGTCCGCCGAACCGCCGCCCGGGAGTGCGGTGGCAGTCCGCCCCGAAGGACGCGTGATCGTCCCGCTCGAGGATGTGATCGACCGAGAGGCGGAGACCGCTCGCCTGCGAAAAGACCTCGCCGACATCGATAAACAGCTCGACGCCACGCGCAGCAAACTCCGGAATGAGTCATTCGTGAGTCGCGCGCCGGCGGCGGTGGTCGATCAGCAACGGGCGAAAGAGGCCGAGCTCGACGCTCGCCGCGCGGAGGTCACGGCCCTGCTGGAGTCGCTCCGGAAGGCGACCTGATCCGGGCGCCGCGTTGACGGGTCGCGGCACGGGCCTTATCATCGATTTCCAGGGAAATTGCTATCGGCGATTGATCCGCATGCCCGCCGCCGTGCGACGTCATTCACGAAAGACCGAGCCTCTCGGCGCCAGGGGGAGATTAACGACGTGCCCGTGCAGATGGAACTTACGCGGATCATCATCAACGAGAACAACGAACAGCAGATCATCTTTCTCAAGGAAGTCGATGGCGAGAGGATGTTCCCGATCGTGATCGGGATCTTCGAGGCGACGAGCATCGACCGACGAGTCAGGGGACTCCCGGCGCCCCGGCCCCTGACTCACGACCTGCTCGCCAACACCATCGAGCTCCTCGGCGGTGAGTTGCAAGACATCTTCATCAGCGAGCTTCGTGATCACACCTATTATGCGAAACTCCGGATCCGACACAGCGGCGAGCTCACCGAGGTCGACTCGAGGCCGAGCGACGCGATCGCCGTCGCCGTGACGGTCGACGTCCCGATCTTCGTCGCCGAGGATATCATCGACGAGGTCGGTCAGTAGCCGCCGGACTGCCGGATTTCGCAAAAAGTCTTCGGGAGGGGTGCCAGAGTGGCCGATTGGGACGGTCTTGAAAACCGTAGATGGTGCAAGCCATCCGTGGGTTCGAATCCCACCCCCTCCGCTTCAACTCCGACGAATTCCACCAGATCGCTTCGATCGAACCCACCGAACGAACTTGAGGGGCAATCATGCCTCCCGAGTACACCCGGCCCTCGGCCGTCCTTCCCAGATTCGTGTCGACGAATTGACGAGGCCCAGGGCAGAAGGTATCGAACCACGTACCGCGACCGCATCATACGCGTCGGCCCGATGACGAGCAACGACGAAGACCGTCGCAAATAAACATGTCCGCACAATTCAGCGGGAAGCCCTGACGGGTGGGCATACCTCAGGCCTTGCGAGTCCCTGGCCGGGATTCAAGGCGTGTTCGAAGCCCAGGGCATCGGGGACGCTCGAGAGAGGAAGTGGGACTCTCCGCGAACCTGCGAGGCCGCCCGATGACGAAATCGATGCGGAAGAGGGATCGCTGACGAGACCGCCTCCTCAGAATATGGCCTTTCGCTGATGCTCCTCGAGGCGTGCAATAAAGCCGTCGAGGAACCGTCTCTTGGCCTTCTTGAAAAGACGGATACTCCACCGAGCCCGCGATTCTCTGGCACGGGAGAGGGAGGCTTCCACCTTCCCGGGTGCGCGGGCAAGCAGGATCTCGGCCTCGCGCGCCCCCTTCTTGTAGTCCACCATCGGAATCCTCCCGTTCACCTTCGAAATTTCAAACTTTGATAAGAGGATGCGGGCCCTCGGAAGATCCGAGAATCTAAGTGCGGGGGATTCCTCGCATTCGAGGTCCACTCAGCGACCGAAATCGATCACCTTTCCTCCGATCGCCAGGAGGAAGATTTCGTAGTCGACGGGTTTGCGGAAAAAGAGATCGGGGGCGAGGCGGACAACCGCATCGATCCGAGCCGGTTCGATAGCCCCGGAAACGACGGCGACCTTCGTCGCGAGCCCCCGAATGCGGACCTCGTTGAGGATCTGCTCACCATCGCCATCGGGGAGGACGAGGTCGAGGATCAGCCAATCCGGCGCCAGATCGAGGGCCTCGATGGCTTCCGAGCAGGTCCCTACAGCGATCCCTCCCCATCCGGCACGGCTGAGCTTCGCCCTGAGGAGTTCGCGAGTCGCCTCGTCATCCTCCACGATCAAAGCGATGCCGGGTGACGATCGCCCGGCATCGCGACCACCGGGCACTCTCTCGCCAGGATTCAGATCGTGCGAACCCATGAGATTGATCCATCGAGTGCGATTCCCAGCCAGAAATCGACTCAAACGGGGAGGGAACGGCGACCGGACGGCATTCATCGCCGAACGTGGAGCCGAATTCTTGGGGCGGTGAGGACGAGACGAATCCCGTCCTTGGTTGCGATCGACTTCAAAGTCGTCCACAACAGTTGGGTGCTATTCACGGCTTCATCGGCATCGATGAAACTCGCGTTCGATAAGTCTACCGGACTATTGCATTACTGTCAAACCACGTCAGCACCCAACTTCCTCCACAAATAATCAGAATTATCATTTATGCAAAATATATAAAATTTTTATTAATTATCAGCGCAATCTGGTCTCAATCGTGGCTTCCGATGGGACGCAACGAGTTGACGTCGATCCGACCGATCGCCAAGAAATCAAGAATCGGCGCGTTTGATCCGGGCCAGGGGGGGCTCCGAATGGACGCTGGCTACGGGGAAGAACCAGTAAGAACCCGGTCGAACCGGAGGGGTATTCGAGGGAGGACGGTGGGAACGAGAAGGATCGAGATCAAAGGAAGGGAGATGGCAGATCGGAGTTCGCCACGCAAGGATAGCGACCACCGCTGCAAAAGGAAGCCAGCCGTCGCTGCGACGGCTGGCCTCCGTGATGGAAGTCGACCCGAAATGTGAAGTAGGGAACCGCTCCGAACGTCAGACTTCGCTGGGAACGGCCACTTCGTGCTTGAGCGAGCCGTTGGCGTAGCTGCCACCGAGGAGGTCGGCACCGAGGGCCGTTTCTCCGTGCTGGCTGAGGTCGAGGCCGGACTCTTCCTGTTCGGGGGTGACGCGGAGGGGGATGATCAGGTCGGTGATCTTGTAGAGGATCAGCGAGCCGAAGAAGCTGTATGCGGCGACGATCACCAGCGCGATGAGGTGGTACATGAAGGTCTCGGTCTTGCCCGAGGTCAGGCCCACGTCTTTCGCGAAGATGCCGGTCGCGATCATGCCGACCATCCCGCCGACGCCGTGGCAGGGGAAGACGTCGAGCGTGTCGTCCAGGGTGGACTTGGTCTTCATGTGGACGGCCAGGTTGCTGATCACGCTGGCCACGAGGCCGATGATCACGCTCTCGCGGACGGTGACGAAGCCCGCGGCCGGGGTGATGGCGACCAGGCCGACGACGGCCCCGATGCAACCGCCGAGCGCCGAGGGCTTGTTGCCACGCATCCAGTCGAAGAACATCCAGCCGAGCATCGCCGACGCCGACGCCGTGTTGGTCGTGGCGAACGCGAGGGCCGCGGTGCCGTTGGCGGCCAGGGCCGAGCCGGCGTTGAAGCCGAACCACCCGAACCACAGCATGCCCGTGCCGAGGATCACGAACGGGACGTTCGCGGGGACGTGCGACTCGTTGGCCAGGTGGATCTTCCGGCGACCCAGGACCATCGCCCCGGCCAGTGCCGCGAAGCCCGCGGACATGTGGACTACGGTGCCGCCCGCGAAGTCCTTGACGCCCCACTTGTTCAGGAAGCCGCCCGGGTGCCAGGTCCAGTGGGCGAGCGGGCAATAGATGACCAGGCAGAACAGGACCATGAACAGGAGGTACGACGAGAACCGAACGCGCTCGGCGAACGACCCAGTGATCAACGCCGGCGTGATGATGGCGAACTTCAACTGGAACATCGCGAAGACCATCACCGGGATTGTCGGCGAGATCTTCCACGTGGCCTCGCCCACGTTGTCGAGCATCAGGAAGGTCAACGGGTTGCCGATGACGCTGCCGATGCTGTCGCCGAACGCAAGGCTGAAGCCGACGAGCACCCAAACCAGGCTGATGACGCCCAGGGCGACCACGCTCTGCAGCATCGTCGAGACGACGTTCTTGAACCCGACCATCCCGCCATAGAAGAACGAAAGGCCCGGGGTCATGAGGAGCACCAACGCAGCGGCGGTCAGCATCCATGCCACGTCGCCGGAGTTGACCGTCGCGTCACCCACGGGGACTTCCGACTTCGAGGCGGGGACAAGCAAGGCAGCAACGGCGAAGACGAGGAGCAAAATGAACGGGAGAGGCGTTGCACGCTTCATGAGCACTCCTGCAAAAAGAAAAGACATCCACGGCTAACTGGCTCGCCCATGCGAGTCGATAAACGGGGTGTTGAAGGCGAGACGCCTTACACTCTAAACTGTGATTTCACCTGGCTTTGAGTGTCAGTGTGGGGGGAATCTCGGGCCCACCGTCATGGTGAGCGAGCCGCGACTTACCCCCAATTGCACGAATTGTGCCTCAACGCTGAATTTCCCATCCTCGGCCTCGGAAGTTGGCAGGTCAGACGAACGCGTGGGCGGTCTTGCCAACAGTGTTGTCTTGCATCGATCGAGCGCGTGCTGCCAAGACCTGACCGCATTGCCGAGATGGGCGAACCTGGCGAAATGAACAAACGTGCGATTCAGAAGTAGGGGCTTGAGGTTGGTCGCGAGGCAGAGATAATGCATCCAAGCAATGATTAGATCCGGCGACCATTCGTAAACCGAGACACCATGTGTTGACTCGGGTCTGGGAGTTCTGCGGGCGTGTGGATAGGCGAGGGTTTGCCATGAGGATACCGGCAGCCGTCGTTTGAGGTGGTTGCAATAAACCGGGACGGTGGCGGAATAACGCTGTTCCGGCCGGAGAAGTCCGGTTTAATAAGAATCAGTCGTGGGACGTCCTCGAGCACGCCGGATGCGAGACGGCTCCGTCGTGGGCGTGAAGGCTTCGAGAACGACCGAGGATTCGTATGTCGGGTGAACACAGTCACGATGACTTGACCTCCGGGCCCGCGACAAACGGGGCCGATGGCCCCTCACGCACCCCCGAGATCCATCGTCAGGCCGGGGTCTTGCGGCTCTTCGGCTTCGACCGCGACCTGAACTGCGTCCGCGTCGTTGAGATTCCCAGGGGAGAAGAGCAGGGGCGGTCAGGCTCCGGTTTGATTGGTCGTCCGGTTGGCGAAGTCGTCCCCCTACTCGCGGAGGCACTCTTACCGCTGTTCCGCCAGGTCTTCGACGAGGGGGAGCCGATCCTCGGGATGGAGGTAACTCGCGAAGGCTCCGTACACGGCTCGCAGCGAAACTGGAGGGTTGGACTCCACCCGATCGCCATCGACGGCGACGTCGTCAAGGAGGTACACCTGGTCGTCGAGGAGACGACCGAGGGTCGGCGGATCGAGGAAGATCTGCGTCAGGCCCGCGACGCCGCCGAAGCCGCGAACCGGACCAAGAGCGCGTTCCTCGCCAACATGAGCCACGAACTCCGCACACCGATGAACGGCGTGCTGGGAATGGCCGAGATCCTTCTCGGGACCGACCTTTCCGACTCTCAGCGCCAGTTCGTCCAGATCATCCGCAGTTCGGGGGAGGACCTCCTCGCGGTCCTGGAAGACATCCTCGACTTCTCGAAGGTCGAGGCCGGTAAGTACTCGTTGGCCTACGAAGAATTCGGGATCCGGGAGCGGCTCGGTCAGGCGCTCCGAGCCCTCGCCGTCCGTGCCCATTCCCGGGGTTTGGAGCTTGCCTACGAGGTCGCCCCCGAAGTCCCGCACCATGTCGTCGGAGATTGGCAGCGGATCCGCCAGGTCCTGGAGAACCTGGTCTCGAACGCGATCAAGTTCACCGAGTCGGGCGAAGTCCACATCCGGGTCTCCGCCGAACCCTCGGAAGAGGCCACGGTCGAGCTGCGATTCGAGGTCCGCGACACCGGCCCCGGCATCCCGGCCGAGTATCAGGCCTCCGTCTTCGAGCCCTTCGTGCAGGTCGACGCCACGAGGGCGCGACGCTACGGGGGCACGGGGCTCGGGCTCGCCATCTGCGATCGCCTCGTCCACCTGATGGACGGGACGATCGGTGTCGACAGCGTCCCCGGTCAAGGGAGCGTCTTCTCCTTCACGGCGAGAGTCGGCCTCGGTCGTGCCCAGTCCCTCCCGGACGAAGCGGAGGGGGCCTCTTTGGTGGGGATCTCCGTGCTCGTGGTCGACGACAACGCCACGAATCTGCGGATCCTTCAAGAGTCGTTGCTACGTTGGGGCATGCGCCCTGCGGTCGCGCCTGGCGCCTCGGAGGCCCTGGCTTTGATCCGAGAACGAGCGAAGGCCGGCGAGTCGTTCCCCATCGCCCTGATCGACCTCCAGATGCCGGGGACCGACGGCTTCGGGCTCGCCCGGCAGATCCGGGAAGACGCCAGCGTCCCCCACCCGCGCTGCATCCTCCTCTCCTCGACCAATCGGCCCGAAGATCTCGAGGATGCGCGCAAGTTCGGCTTCGAAGCGTGCCTCCTGAAGCCGATCGTCTCCTTAGAGCTCAGACGAGTCATAAGACAGGCGATCCCGTCGCTCTCGACGATTCCCGCCCCGCCGTCTCGAGTTGAGAAGGTAACGACTTCGGTCTCGGTGCGACCTCTCCGGATTGTGCTGGCCGAGGATCACCCGATGAACGCCCGGGTCCTGACCTTCATGCTCGAACGGCTCGGACACTCGGTCCGAACCGTCCTCTCCGGGCGCGAGGTCCTTGACCTCACAGAAGCAGAACCCTTCGACATCATCCTCATGGACGTCCAGATGCCCGACATGGACGGCCTGGAGGCCACCGCCGCGATCCGCGCCCGCGAGCGTGACCGCCTCCCCAACGTCGACGTCCCCATCCCCATCATCGCACTCACCGCGCACGCGATGAAGGGGGACCGCGAACGCTTCCTCGCCGCGGGGATGCAAGACTACGTGCGGAAACCCGTCACCGCCGAGGAGCTCGAGCGAGCCTTGAGTCGCGTGACGCAGCAGACCCCGCCCGACCCTCTCCGACCCTGATCCCACCTTCCGCGAGGGGCCTCACGAACGATTTCTCCATCCGAACAATCACGCCACGAGACGACAAGTTCAACGATCACGAGGGCGCGTGCGGCTCGGCATCGGGGGGACGCAACAAGTGTAGCGGCAGGGGCTATCGCGACGGAAGCGAGGTCGATACGATCCCATTGTTCTCGGCACTCGCCGAGGCGGAGTGCGACCATCGCCAAGGGTCCGATGAAATTCGGAGTGGCGTGGCTCGGGCGTCGTGGTCGATCCGACCGAATCGTCGCGAGACGTTTGAGCGAGTCGCCTCGTGGCCGATTCGTCGAACTCGGTCTCGGGCAAACGCGCACGACCTCGCATTCGCCGGTACTTTTTGGCTTGGAGCCCACTGGGACGCGGTTATGAAATTCCGAACTCTGGGACAAACGGGCTTGCAGCTACCTTGGCTCAGTTTCGGGGCATCCTCGCTCGGGCAGGAGTTCCGCCAGGTCGATCTCAACGAGGCGATCCGCTCGGTCCAAGTCGCGCTCGAACTGGGGATGAACTTCATCGATACCTCGCCGTTTTACGGCAAGGGGATGAGCGAGTGCCTCCTGGGCGTCGCCCTCCGAGGGATCCCCAGGGACAGCTACATCCTCGGGACGAAGCTCGGCCGCTACGACCGCGACCATTTCGATTTCGCCGCGAAACGCGTGGTCGAGAGCGTCGACGTCAGCCTCCACCGGATGGGGGTCGACCACCTCGACATCATCCTCTGCCACGACGTCGAGTTCGTGGAGATGTCGCAGATCGTCGACGAAACGCTCCCCGCGCTCCGGAGGCTCCAGGCGCAGGGCAAGGTCCGCTTCGTCGGGATCAGCGGCTATCCAATGAACATCTTCCGATACGTACTCGACCGCACCGATCTCGACGTCATCCTGTCCTACAACCACTACACGCTCCAGAACACGATGCTCGCCGACCTGGTCCCTTATCTCAAGGGTAAGGGCGTGGGCATCATGAACGCGGCCCCCTTCTCGGCCCGGCTCCTGACGAACTCGCCGCTCCCACCTTGGCACAAGGCAACCCCCGAGGTCCGGGAGACCTGCCGGAAAGCCGCCGAGCACTGCGCCTCAAAGGGCGTCGACATCGCGCAGCTCGCCTTGCAGTACTCGCTCGCACATGAAGACATGGCGACCTGCGTCGTCGGTTCCGCGAACCCGGATAACGTCCGCAAGTGGGCGGAGTGGGCAGACGCACCGATCGACCAGACGCTGTTGGAGGAAGTGCTGGCGATCCTACGACCGGTCCACGACTGGTTCTACATCGAGGGGCGGCCGGAGAATAACGACCCGTTGCCCGCGAGTTTCGCGTCCTGAACCGTCCCTCGCGGTCGAGCGGTCCGACAACCACCGAAGGAGACGCCTCTCGTGAAAGCCTTGCTCCTCGAATCGCCCAAAAGCTTCTCGATGGTCGAGATCGACGCGCCCGCTCCCCCGGGCCCCGGCGAGGCCCTCGTTCGCGTCCATCGGATCGGGATCTGCGGGACCGACATCAGCGGCTACCTCGGCAAGATGCCGTTCTTCAGCTATCCGCGAATCCCGGGACACGAGCTCGGCGTCGAGGTCCTGCAGGTCGGCGCGGGGGTGACCAACGTGAAGGCAGGCGACCGCTGTTCGGTCGAGCCTTACATCAACGACCCCAATAGCTACGCGAGCCGCCGAGGGCATCCCAACTGCTGCGAGAAGCTCGAGGTCCTCGGCGTCCACCGCGACGGCGGCATGCGGCCCGAGTTCGTCCTCCCGGCCCGTAAGCTCCACACGTCCACCAAGCTTGCGTTCGACCAACTGGCCCTGGTCGAGACGCTCGCGATCGGCTGCCACGCGGTGAATCGCGGAGCGCCCCGGCCCGACGAGTCCTGCCTCATCATCGGGGCCGGGCCGATCGGCCTGGCGACCCTCGAGTTCGTCAAGTTGAGCGGGGCCAAGACGATCGTTCTCGACGTCAACGAACAACGGCTGGAGTTCTGTCGCCGGGTCATGGGTGTCGAGCACACCGTCAAGCTCTCCGAGGATGTCGACAAAGACCTTCGCAACCTGACCGACGGGCACCTCCCCGACGTGGTGATCGACGCCAGTGGCAGCAGCCTCTCGATGTCGAACGCCTTCGGGATGGTCGCGCCCGGCGGAGGCCGCCTCGTCTACGTCGGCATCACGACGGATGAGGTCCGTTTCCGACACCCGACGTTCCACAAACCCGAAGGGACGCTCCTTTGTTCGCGTAACGCCCTCCCCGAGGACTTCACGAGGATCATTGGGTTGATCGAGGACGGGCGCATCGACACGACCCCGTGGATCACGCACCGGACGACCTTCAACGACCTGCCGTCGGTCTTCCCGTCCTACACGAAGCCCGAGACCGGCGTGATCAAGGCCGTCGTCGAACTCGACTGAGAGCCTGTCCCGAAACCTGCTTTTTTCTTAAAAACAGGTTTCTGTGAGAATCAACGACGACTTTCCAGAAGCGGTTGTCAGCGTCGAGGGGACAGAAACCCGTTTTTTAAGAAAAAAACAGGTTTCGGGATAGATCCCGACAGCCGGCTGAGTTTGGACTGGTACTGCTTATTCGCCCCTGGAGCCTTCGACCGATGACGCGGCGCGCGACCGAACCCGATGGTGGAACGTCCTGCGTGACCTTGGGAATGAGCCCCAGCTTCGGGTTCGGCGACCGGATCGGCCTCGCCACGCCCGGGCATGTCGAGGCCATGCGGCGGGCCGGGGAGGGTATCGAGCCGATCTTCCCGCAGCAGTCGATCCGGGAGATGGCGAGGACGAGTCGTTCGCCCCGCGAGGTGATGGACGACGCCATCAACGGGATGCGACAGGCCGGATGGCCCGGGCGTACCGGCGCGGACGCGGACCATTTGAAGACGCCCGAGGATGTCGACGCGACGGCCGCCGTCGGCTTCACGTTCTTCACCATCGACCCGTCCGCCTACGTCGACGCCCGCGCCGACGATTACGACGAGGCGACGCTCCGCCAGCGGTTCTCCGCCATCGCCGAGGAGGTGAGCTGGCTCGGGACCTATTGCGGCAAGACGGTCGGCCTCTCGTCGGGGACCGTGCTGGAACTGGACGAGCTCTCATGCCTCCGGGCCGCCGTGAAGTACGGCAAAGCCTTGAATCACACCCTCGCCCTCGCCGACCACATCGCGAAGGTGAACGAAAAGGCCGGGCGCGACTACGAGATCGAGCTGAGCGTCGACGAGACCGACCAGCCGACCACCCTGGCGGAGCACTTCATCATCGCCGACCAGTGCCTCGGGCGTGGGATGAAGCTCGTGAGCCTGGCCCCGCGTTACATCGGCGAGTTCGAGAAGGGGGTCGACTACAAGGGGGACCTCGCCGCGCTCGAGGCCTCGCTCCGTGACCACGCGGCGATCGCATCGTCCCTCGGCCCTTACAAGTTGAGTCTGCACTCGGGCTCCGACAAGCTCTCGATCTACGGGGCTCTCGCCCGGGCCACGAACGGCCGCTTCCACGTAAAAACGGCTGGCACGAGCTACCTGGAGGCCCTGCGGGTCGTGGCCCGGCACGACGAGGCGCTGTTCCGCCGGATCGTCGACTTTGCTCGAGGGCGTTACGACACCGACAAGGCCACCTATCACGTCTCGGCGACCCTGGCGTCCGCACCACCCGCGTCGGACGTGTCCGACATCGCGGAGCTCGAGAGCCTGTACCTGGAACACTGGGCCGACGTCCCCGAAGGCCGAGGATTCACGAAGCCCGGCCGTCAGATCCTCCATTGCACGTTCGGGTCGGTCCTGACGAACCCAGAGCTCGGGCCCGCGGTCAATGGGGTCCTCGAACAACACGCCGGCACCTACACCGAAGTGCTGGCGGACCATTTCGCCCGGCACCTCGAGGCGTTGCGGTCCGGGATGTAATTCAAGGGTAACGACGATTCGATCCGTTTCTCCACGAGGGAATTGCGGCGATGGCTGAGAGCTACTTGGATCGACTCTTCGGGCTATCCGGCCAGGTGGCCGTGGTCGTCGGCGGGACGGGAGTCCTGGGAGGCGCCCTGGCCGAAGGCTTGGCGCAAGCCGGGGCGTCGGTCGTCGTCGCCGGTCGAGACCCGGAGAAGGGTGCCGTACGAGTCCGCGAGATCGAGGCCCTCGGCGGCCGCGCGGCATTCCTGCCCGTCGACGTGACGAAGCGCGAGTCGATCGACGCGCTACTCGGCCAGGTGCTCGAGACCCAGGGCCGGGTTGATATGCTCATCAACGGCGCGGGCGTGAACAGCGCCAGCCCCTACCTCGACGTGAAGGACGAGGACTGGGACCGCGTCTTCGACAGCAATCTCAAGGCGGTCCACTGGGGCTGCCAGCTCTTCGGCCGGCACATGGGGGGGAACGGCGGCGGTTCGATCCTGAACATCGCCAGCGTCACCGCGCACCTGCCGTTGTCACGGGTCTTCGCATATTCGGCCGCGAAGGCGGCCGTCGTCAACCTTACGCAGAACGTGGCCCGCGAGTTCGCCCCCGTCGGCGTGAGGGTCAACGCCCTCTGCCCGGGTTTCTTCCCGGCCGAGCAGAACCGCAAGATCCTCGACGCCACACGCACCGAGAACATCATGCGAGGAACGCCGATGGCCCGTTTCGGCGAGCCCCACGAGCTCGTCGGCGCCACGATCCTGATGCTCTCGCGCCAGGCGGGGAGTTTCATCACGGGCGCGACCTACTATGTCGACGGCGGCTTCACCGGGATGAGATTCTGATCCCATCGACGAGTTGAGACGAGGCGAGTCCATGCCCATCCGATCGAGCGTCACCGTCAGCCTCGTCCCCGAAGCGCGAGGCGGTCCCTTCATCTTCTGGGACGACCTCGCGCACGCCTGCCTGCGGGCCAGGGAGCTCGGCTTCGACGCGATCGAAATCTTCCCACCGTCCCCCGACGCCGTCGACCCGACGACCCTGAGACAGCTCCTCGACGACCACGGCCTGGGCCTCGCGGCCGTCGGCACGGGCGCCGGGTGGGTCAAGAGTCGGCTGCACCTTGTCCTCCCCGATGCCTTGGCCCGGGCCAAGGCCCGGGCCTTCATCCGCGCGATTATCGACTTCGCCGGACGCCTCGGGGCGCCGGCGATCATCGGCTCGATGCAAGGCCGCAGCGGGGTCGACGGAGTGGACCACCCGACCGCGACGAGTTATCTGGCCGACGCCCTCGAGGAGCTCGGCGAACACGCCAAGCCCTACGGCGTTCCGCTGATTTACGAGCCGTTGAATCGATACGAAACGAATATGGCGAACACGCTGGATCGCGGGGTCGAGCTGGTCCGCTCGCTCTCGACCCAGAACGTCGTGCTCCTCGCCGACCTCTTTCACATGAACATCGAGGAAGCCAACCTCCCGGAGGCCATCCGGGGCGCCGCCGGCCACATCGGACACGTCCATTTCGTGGACTCGAATCGTCGGC
Organism: Singulisphaera rosea; assembly: GCF_054877945.1. Lineage (NCBI taxonomy): Bacteria > Pseudomonadati > Planctomycetota > Planctomycetia > Isosphaerales > Isosphaeraceae > Singulisphaera > Singulisphaera rosea. The sequence goes on from NZ_JBTYIP020000012.1 coordinate 200,354, forward strand.
CGGCCGGCGATGGACACCTCGACTATCCGCCGATCGTCCGGGCGCTCGAAGAGATCGGTTACCAGGGCTATGCGTCCGCCGAGGCGTTCCCCTATCCCGATCAGGACGCCGCCGCCTCGAGCACGATCGCGTCGTTCCGCAAATACTTCCGCTCAGGCTCGGCCTGAGTCGAATCCATCACAGGGGGAGAGTGCCTGGGATGCTCAAGCATCGGTTGATTCACCCGAAAATCAACGAAGTCATCGGCCGCGCCGGCCACCATTCGCGGATCCTGATCGCGGACGGCAACTATCCGGCCTGGTCCAAGAAGGGGCCGAATTCCGAGGTCGTCTCGCTCAACCTCATGCCCGGCCTGGTTTCCTGCACCCAGGTGCTCGAGGCGGTCCTCTCCGCGGTCCCCATCGAAGAGATCAACACGATGATGTACGAGACCACCGGTCCGTACGCATTGACCGAAGATCCCCCGGTCTGGGACCAGTACCGAGACGTGATCCGGACGTCAGGGCTCGCCCTCGACCTTCAACCGATCGAGAAGTGGAGCTTCTACGACGCGGTCGCAACCCCCGACCATGTCCTGACAATCCAAACCGGCGACCAACAGCGGTTCGCGAACATCCTTCTCTCGATCGGCGTCCGAATGGAGTGACCGACCATGCGCCCCAGAGTCGACGCGCACCAGCATTTCTGGAAGCTCGACCTCCCGTTCGACTACCGCTGGCTCGACCTCCCGCAGCACGCGCCGATCCGTCGCGACTTCCTGCCCGAGGATCTCGAACCGAAGCTCCGCGCGGCGGGGATCGACCGCTCGATCTTCGTCCAGACCCAGCACAACCTCGCCGAGAACCGCTGGGCCCTCGGCCTGGCCGAGGCGCACCCGTTCCTCGCCGGCGTCGTGGGCTGGATCGACCTCGCCAGCCGGGACTGCGAGTCGCAACTCCTCGAATTCAACGACCACCCCAAATTCGTCGGCGTCCGACACATCACCCAGGACGAGCCCGACGACGACTTCATCGTCCGCGACGACGTCATGCGCGGCCTCCACGTCCTCGAAACGCATGAAGTCCCGTTCGACCTGCTCTTTTATCTCAAACACTTGAAACACGTTCCGACCCTGGCGCGACAGCTCCCCGGCCTACCGATGGTGATCGATCACCTCGCGAAGCCCCGAATCAAGGAGCATCGCACCGACGACTGGCTCCCGCAACTCCGCGCGGCCTCGGCCTTCCCCAACGTGTACTGCAAACTCTCCGGCATGATCACGGAAGCCGACTGGCAGGGATGGAAGGCCGACGACCTGAAGCCCTATGTCCACGCGGCACTCGATAGCTTCGGCCCCGAGCGGCTCATGTACGGGTCCGACTGGCCGGTCTGCGAATTAGCGGGGACCTACGAGGACGTGCACGAGGCCTTCGTCGAAGCCCTCGGCCCCGTCAGCTCAACGGAGCGGGCGCAAATCTACGGCGGAACGGCCGAGAGATTCTATCGCCTCTCGATGTGAATGGCGGTCTTCGGTGACGTCTGCGCGGGACGCGTGACCTCACGAGGCAGCAAACCTCGGCCGCGTTTGATCCGTCCGGCCCGAGCGGGTCAGGTTTCTGTGGCCACTTCGAACGATGCGACCGACGCGTGCCGGGGAAGCCCTCCGGATGGCTTGATGAATGGACCGCGATTGCAATAGGACCTGGCGTTTCTTGACCGACCTGGAGTCATGCCATGCGACGGTTGACGAATTGTCTGCTCGGGGCGTTGCTGCTTATCCTGTCGGTCGCAGAATCCTTGTACGCTCAGGAACAAACCGACGGCTTTACGTCGAACAGCCGAACGTTTCGACCGGTGGTGCGGGGCACGCGGTATGCTGTCTCGTCGATGAAACAGGAGGCAACCCGAGCCGCCGCGCGGATCCTGGAATCAGGTGGCAACGCGTTCGACGCCATTGTGGCCGGGCAGGCCGTGCTGGCGCTGGTGAATCCCGAGTCCAATGGTCTGGGCGCCGACGCGGTCGTCCTTGTCTACCACGCAGGCGAAAAGCGGGTCTACTCGATCAACGCCGAGGGGACCGCACCAAAGCTGGCGACGATCGATTGGTACAACAAGAACAATGGCGGCAAGATTCCCGACAGTGACGGACTGCTGTCCGCGTCACTGCCCGGCGTGATCGATGCGTGGTATATCCTGCTCGATCGCTGGGGGACCATGTCGTTTGCCCAAGTGCTGGAGCAAGCCATCGACATCGCCGAAAACGGCTTCCCCATGGGCGATGGTTTGGCACACTCGATCGCCGGCTCGAAAAAGATCCAGAAATATCCAACTTCTATGAAGGTTTACTTCCCGAATGGCAAGGCCCCACGCCCCGGGGACATCTTCCGCAACGTCGATTCCGCCCGAATGCTCCGGAAGCTGGTCGAAGCCGAGCAAGCCGCGGCGGGACGAGGTCGGCACGAAGCGCTGCTCGCCGCGCGCGACCGCTTCTATAAAGGAGACATCGCCAGGACCATGGGGGAGTTCTCCGAACAGAACGGTGGCCTATATCGGTACGAGGATTTCGCGGCCTATACCGCCAAGGTTGAAACACCGGTGTCGGTGAAATATCGCGGCCACGACGTCTACAAGAACCCGTCCTCGTCCCAAGGGCCCGCCGAGCTTTTCCTGCTCAACATCCTGGAAGGCTACGACGTCAAGAGCATGGGGCACAACAGCTCGGAGTATGTCCACACGAGTGCGGAAGCGTTGAAACTCGCCTTTGCCGATCGCGAGAAGCTGGGCGACACCGACTTCGTGAGCATCCCTTACGAGGGCCTGCTCTCCAAGGCCTACGCGGCCGAGCGCCGCAAGCTCATCGATCCCAATCGTGCTTCGCTCGAAATCCGGCCCGGCCATCCCGAGCAGTTCATGAAAGTGGCGGAGACCCCTGCCCGCATCGGACACACGCACCTGGGCGACGCCGATTATTCGGAAGGCGACACGAGCTATATCGCCGCGGTCGACAGGGATCACAACATGGTGAGTTTCGAACCCAGCCTGCACAGCGGGTTCGGCACGGGCGTCGTGATGGCCGACCTGGGATTCATCTTCAACTGCCGAGGCGACTACTATTCCCTCACGCCGGGCGAACCGCGTTCACTCGAACCAGGCAAGCGCCCGCGGAGCACTCTGCAGAGCACGCTGGTGCTCAAGGACGGCCAACCCTGGTTGATCACCGGCAGCCCCGGCGGTGACGATCAGATTCATCGAACCGTCCAGACGCTCATGAACATGATCGACTTCGGCATGAACGTTCAGCAGGCGATCGAAGCTCCGCGGTGGTCGACGCGCGGATTCGCGTCCTCGGTGTTCCCGCACAACATGAGTCACCCCGGGGACTTGACGGTCGAGTCCCGTATTCCAAATGCCGTTCAGAAAGCGCTCCAGGCCAAGGGGCACGAACTGCATTCCGCGGACCCATGGTCGTTGGGTTCGAACGCGGCCATCGCCATCGATCCAAGTACAGGCGTCCTTAGCGCGGGCGCAGACCCTCGCGTCGAAGCATACGCATGGGCGGAATAGTTCCCAAGACGAAGAGGACGAAAGCAGAAAAGACCACGGGTAAGGGACATAACATCCATCGTGCAGGCCACGATACCTGCATCGCCTCGCCTTATCGTGGCGGGATTGAGCGGAGGCTTGGACGCCGGGGCAGCCATAGGGGTTCACCATGCGCGGATTAAGTCACGCAACGGTCGTCGCCCTGATCGTCGGGGCGTGGGGGGCCTCGGTTTTCGGTTGGGAGGAGATCGCGAAGCCGCCGGGGTTCATCAAGGACGTCGATGACCTGCAGGGCCGGATCGCGAAGGCGCTCCGGTCAACGAAGCCCGACTTCGTCGTCTTCGTCCCCACAGTGGAGCGCGACAAGGTCGCCGACACGGGCAACGAGCACTTCCTCGTCTTCGACGGCCCCGACGGTTCGCTGATGGCCGTCTGGACCCAAAGCTCGGTCGAGAATTCCTCCGCCGCGCTACCGCCCGACCAGCACATCGCGATCGCCCGCAGCGTCGACGAGGGCACGACCTGGACCCGGCCTCGGATCATCGCAGGGCCGAAAAGGCCGGGCGACGGCCTGATGTCGAGTTGGGGCTACCCCCTGGTCTCGAAGAAGGGGCGACTCTACGTGTTATACAGTCAGCACGTCGGCAAGTACGACACGTTCTTCCATCACACGGGATGGCTGCAAGGGATCGCCTCGGACGACGTCGGCAAGACGTGGTCGGCCCCGCAGGTGGTCCCCGTCGCGAGGAGCCTCCACGACAATCCCGACCCGACGATGCCCCCCAACATGCTTTGCTGGCAGAAACCCCTGCGGCTGGGCGAGGGCGGAAAGTACCTCGCCGGCTTCACCCGCTGGACCAGCCACGCGGTCATCCCGCACAAGATCAGCGACTGGCGCGCGGCCGACGCGCGGGTGGAGTTCATGCGGTTCGAAAATGTCGACGACTCGCCCGAGCCGCGCGACCTCAAGATCTCGTGGTTCGCCTCCGATGAAAAGGCGCTGGCCGTCCCGTTCCCCGGCCATCCAGAGTTAAGCGCATGCCAGGAACCCTCGATCGTCAAACTTCCGGATGGCCGCCTCTTCGTCGTCATGCGGACCGCGACCGGAAGCCCCTACTGGTCCCAGAGCCGCGATGGCGGCGAGAGGTGGGACCCTCCCAGGATCCTGCTGCGGAAGGACGGTGGCGCCGCCCTGCTGCACCCTCTTTCCCCTTGCCCGATTTACGACGTCGAGGGTGAGGCTGCCGGGAGCGGCAAGTACGCGCTGTTTCTCCACAACCACGACGGGCATTACAAGAACTACGGTCCGACCGACACCAGCTTTCATCGCCGGCCGATCTATCTCGCCCCCGGCCGGTTCCATCCCGGCGGAGACCAGCCTGTCTGGTTCGACGAGCCTCGGTTCTTCATGGACCACGACGGCGTCCCGCTCGGCAAGCCAGGTACGGCCGGCCGGCTCGATCTGGCTCTGTACGCCAGCTCGACCGTGCGCCACGGCAAGGCCGTGCTCTGGTATCCCGACCGCAAGTTCTTCCTCCTGGGCCGGACCATCGGCAAGGAATGGTTCGGCCCCGCGCGCTGATCAAAGTCTGTCACCCTCCAGTCGCTGCAATTCGATTTCGAGAGCCTGAAGGAAGGTGAGTTGAAAGCCAGAAAGAGGGATGCGGCGAGCAAATCCCTGGGTTCGCCCGCAAGTGTCGCATAATGGGCGATTTTCTCGATCTCCCTGAGGGTGACGTCAGTGACGCATCGGAGGAGAGATTCGCAGCCCGTCTGGAGGGCGTAGCTTGTGTGGACGGCAGTAACGTCGAGCGAGACGGAGCCACCCGCAACTTACGGTGGAACTTGATCTCGAACGTAAATGGACGACTCAGCGAGTCAATCGGACAGCCTCCCGGCCGACCTAATCGAGAAACCTCATAATCTTCATGTCTATGAAACTTTGATTTTTAGTTCTTGCCGAACGTCCCAGGAATTCGTCTCGTCAGCGGACATCGGAGGACTCCATGGCATCACGTCGAAGTTAATATGGGCGATGAGTTTTTGATAGGACTTCGGATCCTGCTTCTCGGGATGCGGAGCTCCGCGGCGCGTGTGATCATTGAACATCGGAAGGACGGGTGTATGCGAAGACACCGGATGTCTGCCCTGTTCGTCGTCAGCGCGATGATCTCGACAGGATGTCCACACTATTCGCCGACGGCATCCAGGAAGAATGTGGCCTCCGATGTCCTCGGAGGATGGAGTCACCGGGCCGAGAACAATAAGGCTCAAATCACCATCGTCTTCAACGAGGATGGGTCGTTCGTCCAGTCGATCCAAACCGGCGGGGCACATCCTCCGATCATGAATAAGTGTCATTGAATTATTGAGGATGGTTCTCCCTATGTAAGTCTCGGGAAGGCCTTGATGAAAGACTTCGACGGGAGGTGGGGACTTCATTCGACTAGCTGGCAGATGACAGATGACAGATGAGGGGAGTTTCAGCGGAGAGATGACCTTGATGCCGCTGGAGAATGAAGATCCGGATTCATGGGCCTATGTCACCAAAATCGAATAACCTGAGCATCCGAACAATTTTAGTACGACCCGAAAGGTAGGATTAGGACATGACGTAACATCAATGAATCATCCAGGACTAGTAACGAGAATCGTTCCAAGGTATGACGGCATATAACGTTTTCAGATCTCTTTGTACTTGTTCGGCCACGATTGCGGCCGTACACTCACCGAATCGTGGTCCTTTCCCTGCACATGACTTCGTGACGAGGCTAGAACACGATGTATCGGTCATTCTTGCAGGTTTCGGTGGTCGTCGCCGCCCTCTTCGCTGGTTCGGCGTGGGGTTTTCAGAAAGGCGCCGAAACACGGTCGAGCTACAAGGACACCGTTCACGGATTCATGATCGACCTGCCGAATTTTCCGGGTGCAGGCCCGAAAACTCCGGGGATGGTCTTCACGGCCGCCGGTCCGGTTCAGGATAAGTTTGCCCCGAATGTCAACGTCGTCATCCAGGCCACGTCGACCAAGGTCAAGGATTTCGTCGATTTATCCATCGGGCAGTTCAAACAACTTGGGATGAAGCTTCATAGTCAGACATTGCTGAAAGTTGCAGGGCATGAGGCCGTCATCCTGGATTATCAGGGCTCGATCAACGGCGGACGAGAACTTCGGTTCCTCTCCCTCTCCGTGATCGAGAAGGAACGGGTCGTCCTCGTCACTTGCACGACGACGCCCGACGCATTTGCCCAGGGCGAGGCCGAGTTTCGCGCCTGCCTCGACAGCCTCAAGTTCGACTAAAATGGATCGGCCGAACGTTGTACTGGTCGCGACGAAAGAGGCATTGACCTTCATAATCGCTTCCTCAAGTCCCCGTTTCCTGCCGTACTGCTCTGCATTTCAACCTCGCTTGTCGCCACAGCCTCGATCATGCACGTGATCGCTCGTGTACAATGATCTTGACGATCGAATCGAGTGCATTATTTCGGCCTCGGGAGACTTTGTTTGAGCAAGAAACGCGAAGTCCCGATGCCCGAAGCCTGGAACGACCACGCGGGCTGGAATGCTCACTACGAGTCGAGGTTCGCACTCGCTGAGCGCGCGCCTTGGGACGAGGAAATCGGCTCAATCGGGGCTGAGGAGTTGCCCTCGTTCGCCGAAGGGTTCAGGTCGCGCGGATGGATGGCGGTTTGGGTGCCAGGTTGTGGGCTGTCTCCGCTTGCCCGTCTCCTCGCCCATCTCGGGTTGCAGGTCGTCGCGACCGATGTGTCGTCGGTCGCAGTCCGGTTTCAGCAGAGCCATCAAGGCGAATTCGCCCACCTCATCGAGCACATCGGCCCACCAGACCCCGCCGGATCGTTCGCCGCGGAACGGCACGACTTTCGCGACGCTTTCCGACGAGAGGCGTTCGACCTCATTCTCAACGTCAAATCGTTCCAAGCGTTCCCGGTAGAAGACATGGCGCGAATCGCTCGCTTTCATGCGGAGGCACTCCGCGGAGGCAGGTATGCCTACTTCGACACCATGAACATCCAGGGCGAGCGGCGAGACCAGTTGGAACAGGCGTTGGAGGGGGGCGGATTCGCCGTGCCCCTGATGGCACTGAATCGGTGGTATCGGTTGGAGCTCCATAAAACACAGATCCCGCACATCTTTGTGTTAGGCCAGCCAATCATCCCCCGGGTCGGTGAGTATGCGGAGGACGACCAGAAACGGGACCGCGACATGGCTCGACTACGGGAGATCAGCGAAGATTACCGGAACCGGCTCCAGGCCGAACAAGGGGCGGAGAGGCAACGGCTAGGCCCGAAGGCCAAGGTAGCGCATGTGATCTATTCCACGGGCTAAGCGACCGATCCGATTTCTCGTTTGATCATCCACATCATCCGTTGAATTCCTGGCTTTAAAGGACGGAGCGAGATGCGTCTTTGCTGAGAAGACGAGCGTAGCACAATGCAACCTATTGGCGGAGCACACGTCACTTGCCTTAGAAGCCGATGACTGCCCACGTTTAACAAATTCAATAGATAGCAAGACACGTCAATCAGACGTCAGAAGGCTCACGCCCGACATACCGAGGCTCCACGAGACGATCCTGCAAGTCTCGAGATCGTCGTCGGAGTGCAATCGCTAGTCTGTCGAAGCAGCCTAAATTCAGAACTTTCAACAGGAGATCGCGGAACGTATGATGGCACTGTTTCAGGAAAGAAGTTCTCGGAGTCGACAATCCTATGAATCGCCAAATCTCGGCGACCTTCACTTGGTCGTCGGAAGATTATCAAGCCTCCACTCGGGGTGTGGGCATGTTTCGGATTTTAAGTTATGACTCTTTGATCAATCGGGCGGGACTCTTGATCTTCGGCCATCTCTTCCCGGCATCGGGAATCTTGGTGACCGCGATGGCGATCTCCGGGGTGGAGGGTAAGAACGGACCGATCCCAACTATCGCCATCGTGACCAGTCTTGTCGTCTCAACGTTTGCGAAAATTGTCCTTTTCCACAAATGGTATGGCCGGCGCCATGTCGCGAATCGAGCCTTCCAAGCCTCGCAACTACCTAACTTGAAAACCACGGTTCTCTTTGGACCGAACGACATCGAAACGACGAACCACCTCATCCAGCCAAGGCGATCATGGATTGCCTTCACGCAGGTCCTTGAATATCGCGATGCATTCCTAATAGTCTCCGGCGTCACCGCGGATTGGCTCCCCAAGTATGCTTTCGTCGAGCCCTTCGACGACGTCAGCTTCGCCGAGTCGGAAAGATCCCCGTTGTAACTGGCGAGCCACATTTGTTGACCTAGTCTCCGTCTCCGAACGCCAGCATTAAGTCGACCCGCGAAGTTTGGTTTTCGAGGTCGCCGGATCGTCGTGACGATTGGATCGACAGTAATGCCAGTCGAGGAAAGAAGATCATGGCAAAGTATCTCATCTCCTTCCCCAGTGTTGCCATGAATGTACCCGACAGCGAGTTGGAAGCGGTGGGTCGAGACGTTCATGCTGTGATACGCGAGGCGAAGGAAGCGGGCGTCTACGTTTTCGCCGGTGGTATTGATGAATCAGTACCGCCCGTTCTCATTTCGGCCGAAGGCTCGGTCGCTGAAGGAGGCTACTCGTGGGCGCCTCCGCTCAATGGTGGCTTCACCGTACTCGAGCTGCCTTCCAGGAAGGAGGCGATCGCATGGGCCGCACGAATCGCGAATGCGTGTCGCTGTGACCAGGAGCTTCGAGTCTTCGGGTTTGATCCGGAGTCGTGAGGACGGAATGTTGGTCCGCTCGTATTGTAGAGTCAAGGACTGCTGAAAAAGTTCGCCAGTCTTGCCAGCCCCGCCTCGCCCTTCTCACCGAACGTTCGATCTCACGCGGAAAAATTCGATCCAGGGATCGAGATGCTCATAAAACATTAGCAATTCCTTCCTACAACGATCTCAAACCCGATTTACCGTGAGTGTCCTCGAAGGCCCGGGGTTCTTTGCGCAGAAGAACACAAGGTAACAAGGCATTCGACGTTACCCAGACGTGTGGCCCTTCGAGATTATGGAGCTGACTTTGGCAAGTTCCAACGCACGACCACTCGTTCTAAAGACGGCACTTGGTATTCCAAGAGGGACAGATTGATTCCCGCAACATTCCCACCCGCCCCATGGTTCTCCGGTTGGACCGAATCCTTCTACGGGACATCCACCGTCGATCGAACCCGGACGCTCGGCGGCCAGCCGGGCCTTGCTACGTCCGCAGCCTCGTGACAAGGCGAGCGATCATGCGGCCAGACAGGTTTGGATGATCGAACGAGGCCGATCTTACCAGGAGTTTCGCAACATGAAACATGCTCGTTCGCGTCGTGCAAGCCACCCCCGCGCGGGGTTGCTGAAGGGCGCGATGGTCGTGCTGAGTTGTCTGAGTGGTTGCGGAGAGTCCGTCCTTCCTTCGGTCGGTGTGGAGACCTATCCGGTGGCGGGCAAGGTTGTTCGTGGTGATGGGTCACCGCTCCCTGGTGGCATCGTCACCTTCGTCTCGGGCGATCCGAAGGCACCGCGGGCGAGCGGGCCGATTGCCGGAGATGGAACGTTTAGCCTCAACACCGATGGAATTTCTCCCGGTGCGCCGGCCGGTACGTTCAAGGTCCGGATCGAGCTCGACCCCGAGGGGGATGCACGAGCCCTCCAGTCGAAGCGAGGCCGGCCATTTCCGGCCAAGTACCTGAAGGAGTCGACCTCCCTGTTGACCGCAACGGTGGAGCCCAAAAGTTCCAACGAATTCACCTTCACGCTCAAGTGAGTCATGCGTTTTGACTCGTTGACTCGAGCCTGAAATCCCCTGGTTTTCCTTGGAGAACTTCCCCCCCATGAGTTCGCCATCCCCCCTGCGCGCCCGAAGATCGGGCTTCACGCTGATCGAACTCCTCGTCGTGATCGCGATCATCGCCGTCTTGATCGCACTGCTCCTCCCCGCCGTGCAGGCCGCTCGCGAGGCCGCCAGGCGCACCCAGTGCACCAACAACCTGAAACAAATCGGGCTGGCGATCCACAACTACGAGAACACGAACAGCAGCCTGCCGCCGTCCGGCCAAGGCTCGAACTTCGCCAACAGCCCGCCGACCACGATCTTCGACGAGCCTGGCCTGTTCGTCCGCTTGCTCCCTTACCTGGAGGGAAGCAACATCGCGAACGCCTACAACTTCAGCCTGCCGTATACCCATACGTCGGGTTCGAACAAGACGGCCTGCGGGACCGCGCTCAACGTCTATCTCTGCCCCTCCTCGGCCCGCGAGTCGAGCGGTGGCATCGACAGCCTCGACCCGGCCGAGGCGTCGTTGCCGGCGAGCCTCCGGATTGGCTATGGCGTGCAGGATTACGGTGCGCCTTGTTACACCGACATCAGCGCCAACGGCACCACCGGCGGCGTCGGCGCGACGGCAATCACCCCCTACCGCAATAATCCGGACCGCGCCGACGGCCTGCTCAAGGTCAGCCAGACCCGCGTCTCGGAGTGCACGGACGGCCTGAGCAATACGTTCGCGGTCGCCGAGGACGCCGGTCGCGACTCGCGGTACATCGCTAATACGCAGTTCGCCAACGGGAACAGCTCGTTCGCCATCAAGATCCCCGCCCGCGACCAGTATTTCGACGCCGGACTCCCCCGACGATTCTGGCGCTGGGCCGAGGCCGATGGTGCCTTCGGCGTCTCCGGACAGATCAACAACAACAAGTCCCGGATCAGCCTCGCCCGATACTCAACCTCGTACCCCGCGGCCGGCGTCGACCCCACCGACGGCCTCAACAAGGTCAACAACAACGCCGCCAATAACGACGAGATCTTCAGCTTCCACCCCGGCGGCGCGAACATCCTCTTCGGCGACGGTAGCGTCAAGTTCCTCAAGGATTCGACCAACCTCGTCGTCCTCAGAGGCCTCGTCACCCCCAAGGGAGGCGAAGTCATTTCCGCCGACGCCTTCTGACCTTGCTCTCTCAGACGGCGCAAACTCTCACTCGCTCCTCGAGGTGGATCGGTCCCTCACGATTCGATCTCCTCGGGGTCATGGAGCACACTGGCCGTCTTCGAAAAACCACACCTTGAGGAAGGAAAGTCTCCGCGACTCCACGACCACTGCAAGAGCCGGCCACCTGCGAGAATTTGCAGGTGGCCGGTTCCTTTGTGTCCTCGGTTGATGTGCGGACCTGTAAGGCTAACGGCCAGGCTCAAGAGCCGGGGCCGCCCCTGCATCGGGGGTCGAGACGGAGTCCCAGATCACTGTACGTTCGGGCAGATCGTCTCCTTGCTGCCATTCCCGTTCGTGGAACTTCCTGCCCGTAAGCACGAGCCGCGCCCCGTCCCTGGTGAAGGAGACGGGGACGGCCCAGACACCCGTGGAACTTGTCATCCTCTCGAGGGATTGAAACTCCATAAGGCTCTTGGTGGGCCGGTTCGCCGCGTCGAGCGGGAGGGAGAGGAGCCGGATTCCGGTGGAGACGTCCCAGATGACGACTTCCTGCCGCCCGGCGGCGGCGAGTCGGCGGCCGTCCGGGCTGAACGCGACGCCGAAGGCCGCGCCGGGCAGCGTACGGGCCTCGCGACCGGCGGCGACGTCCCAGAGCTTCACCTCACCGTCGGGTGCATTCGGGGACGCCGGGGGGTGGTCGCGGTCGCTGACGCAGCAGGAGGCGAGCAACCGCCCGTTGGGGCTGAACGCGACGTCCACGGGCATCCCGGTATGGCCCTCGAACGTCCGGCGCATCCAGCCGTTCAGCGTGTCGAACACCCGCACGGTGTTGTGCACGCTGCCGGCCGCGAGCAGCCGGCCGTCGGGGCTCGGCGCCACCCGCACCCCGATCTGGTAATACCCCCCCGTGAGGGCTCGGGCAATCTCGCCCGTTCCCGAGTCGAGATAGACGACCGAACGCGGCACCGTGAGGCTCGCGTTCTCGGGGAATCCGCGACGGGGACCGACGACCGCGATCAGGTATTTCGAGTCGAGGGTATAGGACAGCGCCACGACCGATCGGAGCTTGATCGTCCGGCCCGACGTGACGCTCCGCGCGTCCCAGAGATGGACCTCGTCCTCGCGGTCGGCGCAGGCGAACTGCTTCCCGTCCGGCCGGTAGGCGGCCACGTCGAAATATCGCGATCCGACATCGCCGAGGTGGAAGAGGGACTTGCCCGAATCGACGTCGAGGACGTGATTCCCGGGCAGCACGGTGAGGATCCGTCGCCCGTCCGGCGCCATCGCGCCCCCGACGTTCAGGGTGCGGACCCGGACCGCTTGCAACGGGTCGGTCACCTGGATAGTCCCTCCCCTCGGGGATATGAATCGGGTCCCCCGAGGCGCGAAGAGGCCCGACGAGTTGTCTCGATCGTCGCGAGCCGACTTCCCATCGGACAGGTCCCAGACCATCCCGCGAGCCGCCAACTGGAGCCCGTCGGCCCGGAAGCTGACCCTCGCGAACGGTTGGTTGATGGAGGATCCTCCCTTGAGGAGCCTCGGTTCCTTGTCGTTCTTCGCATCATAGAGGCGGACCCCGTCGGCGGTCTCGATCGCAATATGCTCGGACGCCGGGTCGAAGGCTAATCGGTCGCCGGCGGACGCGGTCACGATCAGGCGACGGAGGACGCTCCCGTCGGACGTCTTCCGGATCTCGAGCCCCTCGGTGGTAGATACGGCGACGAGGGATCCGTCGGGCGAAAGGGCGAGGTTGGTGGGCATTGCGTCATCCTTGTGCCCCGAAGTTGCCACGGGGGTCCCCTTCGCAGGGTCCAGCAGGACGAATTGGCCCTTCCCCGCCACGGCGACTCGCGAGCCGTCGAGGTTCGTCGCGAGTCGTTCGGCCCCTTCAAAAGCCTGGGCCAGGATGCGGGTGTCCGCCCCCTTCGTCGGATCCCAGGAGCGGAGCGGGCCCTCGCGTGTGAGGAGCAGGATCTCTCGGGTACGCGGGGCGAAAGCCAGGTCGGTCGCGTGGAAGGCCTGGGAGTTGCCGTCGCGGGAGGCCGGCAGGACGGACGAGACTCCCCTCGCGAGGTCGCAGACCGCCGCCGATCCGTCCTGACCGGCGAGCGCGATCCGGCTCCCGTCGGGGCTGAACGCCAGTCGCCCCGCCGGCGCGTCGGCCGAGAAGACCTCCTTCAAGGTGCCATCGACAAGCCTCAAACTCCGGACCGCCCCGCGTGTCCCGGTCGGTTCGTTGCGGTCCTTCGGTGGCACGGAGAACTTGGCGGCGATCGCGACGTTCTCGGCGCCCCGATCGAAGGCAACCGCGGTGATCTCGGCGGCGTCCGCGAACCCGACCGGGGACGGCGGCGGCGGGACGCGCAGGTGATTCCACTCCCAGCCGCGGAGCTTGGGATCCGTCGACTCGAGGCGAGTCCTCCGGGCTTCGCCGCCGACCAAAGAGGCGGCCATCAACTCTTCGGAGTAGCGCCGAACGGCCTCCGGATCGCTCACGGCGATCTCCGGGCCGAATTCGCCGAGGGATCGATAGAACGAAACGAAGCCCCATGCCTTGATCACGACGAACGAGGCGGCGACGACTGCGACCAGGCCCGCCGCGTGGATCCACACCGCGGCCGTCATGAGGCTGCGCTGACGCTTCGTCCAGTCGGCCCGGCGCGTGGTCGCGAGGATCGCCGCCGACTCCCAGAACCACGGAGCGGATCCGAGACTCGGAGACTCGTTCCAACGTTTGGCACGCTCGGCAAGCTTACGGCCCGCCCAGTTCTTTGGCGGCTGCCGAGGCTTCGGGAGCGGGTCGATGGTCGGGTCGGCGAGCGGGTGGACGGGCCTCGCCACGGGTGAAATCGCGGCGTCGATGTCGGCGGCGTCAGGCAGGTGGCCCGCCAGGCCGTCGCCGTCAGCCCGGTCGACGCGGAGGTCGTCGGCCTCGAAGGCGGCGAAAGAGTAGACCTCGGTGTCGGTAGGAAGCGCGATCACGGCCTCCCCACGATCGTTGAGCGCCGGAGGGGCTTCGGGCTTCGGGGCGGCGGGTCTGGCGGTCTCGGGCACTTTGTCGCGGAGCGTCGGCAGGTCCGGATACTCCGCCAAAAACGCCTCGCGATCCGGGGCTCGGCCGTGCCGGCAGGCCGTCCGGTATTCGGCGACAACCAAGGCCAACCTCACCGCGGCCTGGGCGGCGAGCTCGGGATGGTCGCGGAAATATTCCGACAGGGGACGGGGCGTCCCCCGATCCCATCGGCGACGCTGATCGACCCGGACCACTTCCGCGCGATCGCGCAGGCTGGCTTCGGGATGGGCTCGCAGGAATCTGCGCGGCTCGGGCGGCGTACCCTCGCGATCCCAGAGACGCGAGAATTGCGTGGCCAAGCTCTCACCGGCGGATTGGGTAGGTTCGAGGGGGGGCATACTCTCTCCGGGCGGTACGACCTTACGGGCTATCGGGACGGTCCGAGGGCTCATGGCCATTCCCGGCTCGTTCCAGGAATCCATACTGATAAAATTGATCGTGAGTGCCCCAAGGCGATCCGGGCAGTCCCGTCTCTACGCGAGTTCCCACGATCTTCGGCCGGTCTCAAGGCGTACCGGCTCTGGGGGGTGCGGGCCCGCCATTGTGGCGCGGTCTCGGCGCGAACCGGCTGGCCTTGCCGGCGGTCAGCCGACGGCCCTCGTGGTCGAAGCGGATCGAATCGCCCCCGTCGCCGGGGAGGGTTAAGACTCGGATGCCGGTGTCGATGTCCCAGAAGGTGGCGAATCGCCCCTTGCCGGTCGTGGCCAGCCTCGAGCCGTCGGGATCGAACGTGATCGCTTCGCTGGGTCCGTCCAGCTCGTGGACCAGCCGACCCTTTGGCAGTTCCCAGATCCGGACAAGCCCCTTTGACTCTGCCATGGCCACCAGGCGGTCATCGCCGCTGAAGGCGATGGCCGCCTCGTGGGGCGGCTGGGTGCCAAGCTCGGCGACGGGCCGCCCGGTGTCGGTTTCGAGGATGAGGAGTGGAGGATTGCCGCCCCAGAGTGCGAACAGCTTCGCGGAGGGGCTGAACGCGACCGAGAAGTCCGGCGAATATCTCCTCCGGTCGGACCACAGGACGGTCCCGCGGTCGGTGTCCCAGACCGCAATGGGGACGAGGCCGTCCCCGACGTCGTCCATCGATCGCGGGACGAACCGCACGGTCGGGATCAGGCTGTTGACGCCCGCCACGGCATCCCCCTGCCGGCCGCGAGTCAGGAGTCGCGTCGAGCCGGGGGCGGGGGCGGGGAACATTCGCGGCAGGGAGTTCTCCGCGAAACCAGGGATGGTCCGGAGGGCCTGACCCGAGAAGTCATCGACAACGACGAGGGACGATTCACGGCCGTATGCGTAGTTTCGGCCCCCCGACTCGAACCGGAATTTGCGTGCCCTCATCGGGTTGAAATCCGGGTCCGAGTCGACGGCCGTGGGGCGGACAACACGACCGTTCGAGACGTCGCGCACCGATCGCTCCGGACCCACGACGGCCAGGCGGCCATCGGGGCTGAAGCGGAACCAGCGATTGGAGTCGTCGTAGCTCGCGGGTGCGGTCCAGAGCTGCCGGCCGGAATCGACGTCCCAGACCGTGAGCTCGTAGGGACCGGTCGGGTTCGGGTTCCCGGGAGTGCCTCGGACAAGGACGAGCTGCGAACCTTCGGGGGCGAAGATCGCTGCGACAGCCGGCCGGCTCGCGTACGAGTCGATTCGGGTCTCGATCCGTCGGCCCGCACGGACGGCTCGGACAATGACGGAGTCATTCTCCTTCGAGGCGATGACGATGGAACCGTCGGGGGCCGCGGTGTGGGCGAGCGTGGTTGGGGCTTCGAGGAGGGCCGAAACGTCGTAGTAGCCTCCGGAGTTGGAGGCGTTCCGGGCCAGGCCGGCGCGGACGAGTCCGTCGAGGTGTCGCCACTCCCAGCCTCGCAGACTTGGATCGCACCGGGCGAGCAGGATGGCGGCCAGGTCGATCGCTCCGCCGCGTTGGGCCTCCTGGGCATCTCCCAACCTCGCAGCGTATTCGCGTGCGGCCAGGGTCCTCGACCGCAGCTCGGCGCTGTTACGAATCCGCTCCACCTCCCGACGCTCGGCCTTGAGGCGGACGAACCCCCAGAGACCAGAGACGGTGAGGCCGAGAAGAAACAGCCCGAAGGCCGACCCGGCGAGATGCCAGCGGTCGGCCGACCGCATCATGCGACGCTGGTGGTCGGTCCAGTCGGCCTTGCGGGTCCGCCGACGGATCTCGACCCACTCTCTCCAAGAAGGGAGGAGCCTGACCTGGGGCCGGTCCCACCAGAGCGCCGACCGCTCGGCGAGGACGATCTCGGCACGCCCGGCGGGGGTTTCCCGCTTCAGCTTCCCGAGCCATTGGCGGATGATCGGTACCCAGTGGTCGTGGGCGAGTTGATAGAGGTCGTCGGGCCGCCCCCGCGCCCGACCTGTGCCGGGGTCGTCCGCCGCGAAGTCATAGACCGAACCGGGCGAGGGCGCGTCCTCCGACTCGGCCGCGCGGGATGCGGTGATCAACCGGAGCTCGCCGTCGAGGATCTTGATCAGGTCCGCCAGGGCGGAGGGCTTCCCCACGAGCCCGGCCGCCTCGGCCAGCTCGCGATGGCTCCGGCGATGTCCGCGGAGGTCCGAGGCGGACCGGGGCAGCAGTGACTGCAGCAGGAGCCTGGCCGGGCCGGAGAGCGTGCGGTGGCCCGGGTTCGCGGCGCTCGTGCCGAGCTGCTCGTCGAGGAAGGCCACGCCGATCCCCTCCGCCCCGCCGATGGCTTTCAGCGTCGCGGGCACCCAGGCCCGCTCCTTGGCCATCTCGGCGAACAGGGCGATCCGGACGGGCACGACCTTCTCCCCCTGGGCGAGGGCCGCCACGGCCTGCTCGAGGAACTCGCGATGGGCGTCGGTCGCCCGGCTCGGGTCCGCGGGGAGCCGGCCGAGAGCCCGCCCGAACCGCGCGAGGACCGCAAGCGCGTGCGCCTGGTCGAACAGCCCCAGGGCGGCGAAGTTCTGGCCTTGGACGAGGGGGACCTCGATGTCCGCCATGAAGCCCGTCGCGGCCAGGGCGTAGTCATCCCTCGCCAGGAGCAGGCACTGGACACGTCCCCCGTCGCACTGGCGAATCGCACGCACGAGCGGCGCGTCGCGCTCGGGCCCGTGGGCGAAGAGCCATTGCTCGAACTGGTCGATCACGATCAGGAACTTGCGGCCCGCGGGCGGGCCATGTCCGCGCCTCAGGTCGGCGATCATCCCGGCCGGGTCGCCCGCCTCGGGCAAATTCGGACACCGCCTGGCGATCGCCTTTGCCAGCGCCGCCTCGGACTCGTCGAAAGTGGCCTCGACATAGATGGGGATGACGTGGGCCGCCAGGCGAGGTAGCAGCCCCGCACGTACGAGCGAGGACTTGCCGCATCCCGAGGGCCCGAGCAGGAGGCCGACGCGGAATGTCTCCGCGGCGTCGATCTCCTCGGTACGGTCCTTCCAGAATCGGAGCGAGTCTGGCAGGCCATCGCGGCCTCGAGGCCCCGGGAGCAACTCCGGGTAACTCTCGGCGTCGTCGGCCCCGAACGACCGCAGGCCCGGCGGGACGATGCGGGTTTCGCCCCCCTCGCTCGAGTCGTAGCCGGCCCTCCCGGCCCCGGCTCCCGTGCGCGAACGCTCCCAGTTGAGCAGGTCCTCGGCGAGCTGCTTCGCCGTCACGTAGCGGTCGGAGGCACGCTTAGCCATAGACTTCAGGCAGATCCGTTCAAGCTCGGCCGGGGTGGTCGGCTCGACCTGCGCGGGCGGGGTCGGCTCGTCGCTTCCGATCCTTGCGAGCAGGACTCTGAGGTCCTTACCGCGGAAGGGCCTTTCGCCGGTAAGCAGCTCGTAGAGCACTGCGCCCAGGCTGTAAACGTCGGAGCGGCGGTCGACTCGGTGTCCCTCACCCCTCGCCTGCTCGGGGCTCATGTAGGCCGGGGTCCCGGCGAAGCCCGACCCCTTGCCGAAGTCCTCGTCGCGGAGGGCCAGCCCGAAGTCGGCCACATGCGGCTTGCCGTCGGCCTCGATCAGGATATTCGCCGGCTTGATGTCGCGGTGGACGAGCCCGCGCTCATGGGCATGGTGGAGCGCCTCGGCCGCGAGTGCAATGATTGCCGCGGCCTCGGCCGCCGAGGGTCGGCTCCGCTTCACCACGGCCTCGAGGTCCGGTCCCTCGACGTACTGCGAGACGCAATAGCATCCCCCATCGGCCGTCCTCCCGGCGTCGTAGACCCGGACGATCCCCGGGTGGTCGAGCCTCGCCAGGGATCGGGCCTCGTCCAGGTACTCTCGGATCCGCTCTTCGGACACGACCCGATCCCGCCGCGGCACCTTGATGGCGACATACCGTTCCAATTGCGGGTCGAACGCGAGGTGCACCTCGCCGAACGCTCCCCGGCCGATCGTGCGGACGACCACGTAACGCCCGATGGTCTCGGCCTTGGCCTTCTCTCGCGACGTCGCCGCGCCGGGCGGACTGCCGGTCGAAGCCTTGGCTCCCGGGACCTGGCTCTTCGTCGTCGACTGGCGGGGCAGGGACGTGGCTGTCGCCCCCGGATCTCGCACGTGGGAACCGTCGGCTTCCGGTGATCGGGCTAGCAACGCCGTGATCCCCGGGTCCGGAGAGGGCGTCGCGGCGGCATCCCCGACCGACGCCCGCGAGACGGTGCTCTCGGGCGTTGGAGTATGGGTCGCGGCCTCGGCCTCGGCCGGTCCCTTCGTCATCGTGGCGTCCCTGGCCGGCGTGCGGTGGGCCTCGGGCAGGCCCAACACCAAGTCCGGGTCGATCGGTGACTCTTCGGCGGCCCGACCGCCGCTCACAGGGCTCCTACCCGACTCGCGGGTCCCCTTGTGTCCTCGGTATTCCTCGCGGAGCTCGGCTTCGACCTTCGGGAGAAATCGCGACAGTTCGACGCGAACAGGCTCGGGGGCGGAGGCCACGAAGTCTTCGATCCGCGGCCGCCTTCCCAGGCGCCAGGCCTCCTTGAAGCGGTTGATCTCGGCGGCGAGGGCCGCTCGATTGTTCGGCTGTGCATGGCTCATGGGAAAAGGCGGGGGTCCTGTTCCGTCGAGAATGTCCCGGTCACGGGAAGACGCCGACTCGGGCTCGACGAGCCCGCCCCGAGATCATCGGGTGCATCCGGCGATTGGGGTGGGGTGAGGCCGAGCGTCGTCGAGCGGGGAGCCCGCCCTGGCTTAGCACGTCCCACTCAGCTCCTTTTCCTCCGCTGACGGGTCTTATCGTGCCGAAATCCATCATTACCGGGGCCTAACGGACATGGATTAGGGTCCTGTGTGGACAATCCAAAGATGTTTTTTATCATGGCCGGCGTACGTTTCGATTTCCATCCCTCTAAAGAGAGGGGTCCGGCCACGATGGCGAAGTCCCAGCGGCTGAGATTGCCCGAGATCCGCGCCGCGTTCCGGTTGGTCGGTGAATGTCGCGAGCTCGGCCTCGACCCACTGGCATGGCGGATCCACGCCCTGGAGGGCCTATGCCGACTCATCGGTGCCGATTCGGCCAATGGCGGCGAGGCGAAATGGCCTCGCCGCGAGGGATCATTCCGGCTGATCCTGCCCGTCGACTTCGGCTACACAACCGCCCAACTGGCGCTCTACGAGGAGTTTATGCGCCACTTCGGGCCGAACCAGCCCCTGATCATCGGGGCAATGCGTAAGATGAAGGGTGAGGTTGCCACTCAACCCCGGGTCAGCCTGATCGACGAGAAAATCTGGCGAAAGTCCGATTTCTACGGGCTCTGTCACGACGCGGACCAGGGCCACGACCTCTTCTCATTCGCCGAGGACGCAAGGCGTGGGATGCTCGAGGCGATCATCCTCCATCGCAACTATCGCCGACCCGATTTCGGCGAGAGGGACCGCCGCCTCGTCAATTTGTTCCAGTCCGAGTCGGGCCCCTTGCTCGGCACAGCCCTGGCGCGGGCCGAGGGGAACGCCCTCGCCACGCTCTCACCGCGCCTCCGCCAGACTCTGGAGCTCCTGCTCGAGGGCGATACCGAGAAGCAGATCGCATCCCGGCTCAGACTGAGCCGACCCACGATCCATGAGTACGTGACCGAGCTCTATCGGCGCCTAGGCGTCGCGACCCGCGCCGAACTCCTGAGTCTGTTCATCCGCCGACGACCGACCGAGCGCAACCCCTGATTCCCCTCCGGGTTCGGCCGAGGCTCCTCCTTGCGATGCCGAGTACGGAAGATCGCAGGACAAGAAAAGGGGACACGATGAATTGGATCGGCGGACCCGATCTTTCCTCTTGGCCGAATTCTGACGTGTGGCGAATCGGGTCAGCCACACCGA
Organism: Singulisphaera rosea; assembly: GCF_054877945.1. NCBI lineage: Bacteria > Pseudomonadati > Planctomycetota > Planctomycetia > Isosphaerales > Isosphaeraceae > Singulisphaera > Singulisphaera rosea. Next base: position 221,160 of record NZ_JBTYIP020000012.1, read on the forward strand.
GAACGACCACGTATGATCGGATCGGACCCGACCGCGACCTAGTCTCTAATCTCTCACTTTATAATTTTGATCGATATTACATCGACAATGCAACGTTCATAGCCCTTTTACATCGATCATGAACATGACTCGATCATCATTGTAGGTCTTCCCCTGCATGTTGTTGAGCAGCTTACACGTCGAGTCGCTGCACGCATGCGTAAAATCAATGTAGACCCGCAATTGTTTCGATGCGTCCTTGCTGCGCACTCGGGCGATGTCGAGCTCGACCGCGACGCGTGGTTGCCATTCCTTCGTCACCGCGGTCACCTGTCGGAGGTTGGGTATGACCGGGTGGACGCGACGAAGGAGGTCGACGAGGTGGGTGGAAATGCCGATCTTCAGAAGTCCCGGTAAGATCTTGTCCTGCCAGATGAGCTCGTCCACGACGTGCTCGGGCGCATTGGCATTGTAGCTGCCCAGGCGGATCCCGATATTGTCGAGGTGGACGTTGCAGATGTCCGAGGCGACCGCGCAATGCAGGCTAGGCTCGGAGTTCTCCCGATAGCCCTGACCATGCGTCGCCATCGCGGCGATACTGCCAACCGAAGGCAAAATGCCCAGGATCCGCTCGCGGGAATCCGGCTGAAATCCCCCGCGAAGGAGCGCATCGGACCATTTCGCGGCGTCGACCGGCACGAAGTCGAAGCCGGCGTTGATCGTCGGGTTCACTTTCACGATCGACTTGACATGCTTTCGCAGGTCGATGCTGTGCAGGTTGTAGAAGCGGGCCGCGATCGTTCGCCACATCTGGCTATGAAGCTTCCATGCATCCTGCTCGGCCACGTCCTCCGCATGGAACGTACGCATCTGTTCGGTGATTTCCGTGGGGTCGATGTCTGGCATGCGAGTCTCCCATCTGGTGAAACAAAACGGCACCAAACAGAACGGTTTGACGTTGTTTGTGTGACGATAAATTTCTCTCGACCACACAATCGTTCGTCAATGGGGCCGCCCCCGAGGGCAGGCCCAGAACGGCCAGGATAACTCGTTTCAACCGTCGTTCCCGGAGATTTATTGGGCGAACGACCCCCGAATCATGATCCTAAGGGACTCGACGCATAAGAACTGTTTGTGCCAATTCATCGTTCTCCAGCTTTGTCAGAGCTCCACGGTTCGTGCGTTCTGTTGAGCGGAAACGGAGCAAGAAAGGGGGTGGGGTCGGAGTGCAGCGATCCCGCGGACCTCGAGACGTCGAATCGTCCGGGTAACGCGATGCGCCGACTCGACCGCCCAATGGCCACGATCCTCGCGCCCTTCCGGCGATCCCTCGGCGTTGTTGGTTCCCGAGAGGCAGGCGAATCGAAGGCTCAAGACTTTCCGCTTTCCCCGCCGTTCGTCGGTGCGTCGTTGAGGTTGATCCCGGCGACGTCCCCGATCACTTGTTGGAAGATCGCTCGTGTGCGGACGGCGTGGCGATCGGCGTCGGCGGAGAATGCCAGGGCCGACGCGTCGAGGTGGCTCGGGTCGTAGTTGAGACGCCGGGCGAGGCGCGTGAGCTCGGCCGGGTTTTCGGGCAGGTCGGAGACGCTCCGGTTCTGGACGAGTCGGAGACGACTCTCCACGGTCCGGAGGAATTCGTAGGCTTCGCGGAGGTCGGTGCAGGCCTCAGGCGCGAGGAGGCCGGCCCGGCGAAGCGCGTCGAGCGTCTCCCAGAGGTTCGACCGGATCACCTCGGGATGGTTCAGGGCGTGCACGAGCTGGAGGTATTGCACGACGAATTCGATATCCGCAATCCCTCCCCAGCCTCGCTTCAGGTCGTTCCGGGCCCCGGTGTCCTCGAGCCTTCGGCGCATCGCCACGACTTCGCGGGCCAGGGACTCGGGCTCGACGGAGACGGCGAGGATGTCGAGGATGGCCTCGCTGACCGAGCGGCCGAAAATCCCGTTGGCGAAGATGACCCGGGACCGGGTCAAGGCGAGCCGTTCCCACGATTGGGCCTGAGACTCGAAATAGCGTCGGAATTCGTCGAGGGTGACGACGAGCGGTCCCGAGGCCCCATACGGCCGGAGCCTCGCGTCGATCGAATACAGTGGTGACGTACTCGAACCCCCGCCAAGGAAGCGGAGGGTCCGCCTCACGACCTCGGTCACGAATTCGTCGTTGCTGATCGATTCGGGGCCACCGCTCGTCTCGCCCTCGGACTCTCGGAGGAAGATCAGGTCGAGGTCGCTGTGATAATTCAGCTCCCGCCCGCCGAGCTTGCCGAGGCCCAGGATCGCCCAGCGCGATCGCTTTCCGTCGGCGCCGGAGCGGGGCGTGCCGTAGCGGAGGGCCCGGCGTTCCCACTGGTCCCGGGCGACCTGGCCGACGATCGCCTCGGCGACGTCGGAGAGCTCGCGGGTCACGTCGCGGATCGGTTCACGCCCGAGGATGTCGCGGATCCCGATCCGGACCCACTCCTTGTTGCGGAAGCTCACCAGGATCGGGGCGAGGTCTTCGGCCCCCTTGCAGAGCTCCGAAAGCTCGGCCTTGATCGCCTGGGCGGAGAGCGGGCGGTCGGCAACGAGCGAGTCCATCAACTCGTCGATCATGCCCGGGTTGTTGATGAGGATCTCGGAGAGGAACTGGCTCGTCGCACACAATTGCACATACATGCGCAACGTGGGAGGGTTGAAATTGAAGAGTTCCCAGAGGATCGCCTTGGCCCCGAGCGATGCGGAGACCTTCTCGAGGTTGGTGAGCGCCATGTCGGGGTCGGGCGTCTCGCCGACCGCCTGGAGCAATCGCGGGGCGATCGCGGCGAAGAAGTGGCGGCAGCGGGCCTGGGATAGGAAGGGGAAATCCTCACGGGCCAGGGCCAGGAGGTTCTGGTATGCGGTGAGGCGATCGTGGAACGGATATTTGCCGAGGACTTCCTCGATCAACTCCTGACTCGGGGCCGGGTCGAGGACGAGGTCGACGATCGGGTCGGCGGTCGCCCCGGCGTCGTCGCGGAAGGCGTCGTGGAGGAGGTGGTTGAGGATCCGGCGGTTGAGCTCCGTCTTCGACCGATAATCGGCCAGGAACCTCTGGGCCGGCCCGGTTCGGTCTTCCCAGATGCTTGCCAGAGGGTAGCCCATTCGAATGGCGAGGATCCGCTGCTCATCGAGGTTACGCGGCATCTCGTGGGTCTGGCGGTCGAACATGGTCTGGAGCCGGTGCTCGACACGTCGGAGAAATCGATACGTATTTTCCATAATCCCGCGTTCCTCGCCGGTCAGGCAACCGACGAGCTCGAGCTGCGACATCGCCTGGAGCGTGTTCGGGAGTCGGACCTCGGGGTAGGTCCCGCCGTGGAGGAGTTGGAGGAACTGGACGACGAACTCGACGTCGCGGATCCCCCCGTGCCCGGTCTTGACCTCAACCTCGGAGGTCCCGGCCGAGAGCGTCCGCTGCTCGATCCGGCGCTTCATCGTCTTGATCTCGTTGATCTCCGCGCCACTCAGATAGCGGCGGTAGACGAACGGCATGATCGCGTCGAGGAAGGTCCGTCCGAGGGTGAGCTCGCCGGCAATCGGCCGGCATTTGATCAAGGCCTGACGTTCCCAGGTCCGGCCGCTGGTCTCGTAGTAGCCAAGGGTCGCCTCAAGCGAACGGGCGAGGGCGCCCTGGTCCCCTTCGGGCCTGAGTCGCATGTCGACTCGATAGGCCATCCCGAGCGACGTGTGGTCGGAGAGGAGCCGGACGACGTCGCTCCCCATCTTGGCGAAGAATTCGGCGTTCGAGACGACCCGAGGGCCGGCGGTCTGCCCCTCGACGTCGTAGAGGAAGATGAGATCGATGTCGGAGCTGTAGTTAAGCTCCTCGCCCCCAAGCTTGCCCATCGCGAGAACGACGAACCTCGCGGGCTCTCGACCACGTCCGGAAGGGGCCCCGTGCTTCTCCTCGGCGCGTCGGCGAGCGAGCCGGCAGGCGGACTCGACGCACGCGTCGGCGAGGTGGGAGAGGTCGACGGTCACGACTTCGAGCGGGATCCCCCGCACGATGTCGTTGTAACCGATGCGGAGCATCTCCCGCCTTCGGAACCGTCGAATCACGAGCCGCTCGGACGCTTCGTCGGTCGCCGCGCGAAGTTCGTCCCAAAGATCCGCGATCAAGGCGTCCCGGTCGCGACGGTCCGCGCCACCTCGAAGCCAGTCGAGGAGGTCGGGCTCTCGAATCATCATCTCGCTAAAATGCTGACTCGTGCTGAAGAGCTGGACGAGGATTTCCATCGTCCGGGGGTTCGCGGCCAGGAACTGGAGGGTGGCGTCGGGGTCCAGGCTCGCTGCGACGTAGAGCTCGAGGTTCGTGAGGGCCATCCCGGGATCAGGGCATTTCGGGAGCAGGGCGTCCAGGTGTCCGGCAAGCTGCGCCATCAGACCGACCCCGTGACAGCGGCGGGCCAGGTCACGCAGGTCTCGTGAACCGCGTTCCGAGTCGCGGACGCCGAGCCCCGCGAGCCAGAGCTTGCACCACTCGAGGTCGTCGAGATCGTGGAACAGTTGTTGGGGGGAGGACGTGCGTTCCTCGATCATGCCAATGCGCCCTCGGGAACGACCGGTCAAGATCCGGCGAAATCGGGCGAGCCGTGCTGGAGGTGTCGAAAGATCGTCTCGACGTCGCCTCGGCTAATGCCGAGCGAGGTCGCAATGGAGCGGTCGTCCGCACCGGGGCGCATGAGAGGCAAGACGTGGGCCGCGAGGGGTCGAAGGCGATCGGGCAGGGGGGGCGCCGGGGTGAATCGTCGGTGTTCCGCCCAGGGGTCGCCCAGGTCCTCGAAGCCGGGGTCGAACCAATATTCACGCCCTCCCCGGTGCAGCAGTTCGAGGAACCAGGTCGTGAAGCCCGAGGAGATGACCCGAGGACGGCTCTGGGCGAGGTCGTCGCCTGAGGTGAAAATCGGGCAGTCGTCCCCAGGCCAGCGATAGCCGAGGTCGATGCAGACCGTCTCGACGTTGGGATTGCCCAGCTCGAACCAGCTCTCGGGCTGGACGAGGAGGTCCGGGACCTGGGCGAACGGGACCATCGGCCCGATCCCCGAGAGCGGATGGATCATGGGACCGTTCAGGTAGAAGCCGTCGGAGAGCTCGAGCCAGGCGCGAAGGCTGGCGGGGAGCTCGAAGCCGTAGCGGTGCTCCCAATCGTCGATGGCTCGCCGATCGGCCCCGGGCCGGCACGGGTCCGGCATGTCGAGGAACTGGGCCTCGAAGGCCTCGGGAGTCGGGGCGAGCGCGGGGTCGATACCGACCATCGCGACCCAACGACCGACTCGGTCGTTGAGCGGGCTTCCCATCCCCATCCCCCTTTACGCCCGAGGCGTGACCATTTCCGTGGTGACGACTTGACCGAAGAGCGTGACGGCAGTCGCGTCCTCGATCCGTACCGGCACGATCCGTCCGACCAGTCGCTCATGCCCGTCGAAGACGACGATCCGGTCGCACGTCGTCCGCCCGGTGAGCTGGCCGAGCTCTCCCGGCACATCCCGCTTGGCGGCCGATTTGCTCGGACCCTCGACCAAGACTTCGACGACCGTATCCACGAAGGGGCGATTGTCCTCGAAGCAGATGGCGTTCTGGACAGCGAGGAGGTCGTTGTTCCGCCGCTTCTTGACCTCTTCCGAGATGTCGTCGTTGAAGAGGACGTCGGCCTTCGTCCCCTGCCGGGCGCTATATTTGAAGATGAAGCTATTCTTGAATCGCGAGCGTTCGACGAGCCGCATGGTGCGTAAGAACGAGGCCTCGGTCTCGCCGCAAAAGCCGACGATGAAGTCGCTCGAGACCGCGACGCCGGGGATCGTCTCGCGGGTTTTCGCGAGCATCTCATCGTAGAAGGCGACGGTGTAGTTCCGCTTCATCTTCTTCAACATCTCGTCGCAACCGCTCTGCGCCGGGATGTGGAGGTATCGCGAGACCCTGGGCAGGTCGCGGATGGCCTGGAGGAGGTCATCCGTCATGTCGTTGGGATAGTTCGTGATGAACTTGATCCGCTCGACGCCCTCGATGTCGTGGAGCCTTGCCAGGAGGTCGGAGAGCCGCGACGTGCGTCCGTCGGGGGTCGTGTACTTGTAGCTGTTGACCGTTTGGCCGAGGAGCGTGATCTCCTTGACCCCTTCGCCGGCGAGCTGCCTCGCCTCCTTGACGATCACGTCGGGGGGCCGGCTCTGCTCGGGGCCTCGCACCGAGGGGACGATGCAGTAGGTGCAGAACTTGTCGCACCCCATCATGATCCGGACGAACGCCTGGAACGGGCTTGGCCGCATCGAGGGTTCGCGGAGCGGGTCATACTCGGCGAAGCTGGCCGTGACGGTATCCTTCGACCCCGCGGTCCGGGGGAGGCTCACGGCCATCTGGGGAGTCGCCGTTTCCTTGGCGAGGAGGAGGAGCTCCGAAACCTTCCCGAGCTGCCCAGGCCCGACGATCACGTCGACGTGGGGGGCTCTCTTGAGGATTTTCGCCTGGTCCTTCTGGGCCATGCACCCCAGGACGCCGATCGAGACCCCGGGCTTCTGCTCCTTGATCTGCTTGATCCGGCCGAGGGCGCTGTAGATCTTGTCCTCGGCGTGCTGTCGGACGGAGCACGTGTTGTAGAGGATCGTGTCGGCCTGGCTGATGTCGTTCGTGAGGACATATCCCTCGCTGCGCAGCGTCCCGACGACCAGCTCGCTGTCGAGCAGGTTCATCTGGCAACCCACCGTCTCGATGTAAAGCTTTTTCGGGGGGCCTTCGGTCACGGCCATCACGGGGCCCTCGGGATCGCGCCTCGGCGGCCGAGGTTCGCGGCGAACGGTATCGGGAAGCGACGGGCGATTGTAACAGACCGAACGTCGTTATGTGAATCGCGCTACCGAGGGATCAGCGGACTCGGCATTTGGGACCGTCAATCGGTTCGCTCGCCCAGGTCGCGTTCGAATCGGGCCTTTCAAGCGACTTGACCGATAGAAATCGGCTCGAAACTCAACGCAGTTCGGGGATGCCCGGTGTTCGCCTGAACCCATTCCTGGACAAGAAGTTCGATCATGCTTAAACCATCCCGATCAGGACCCCATCCGATCACCGGCGTTGACCCGGTGTCCACGAAGGAATTCGGCGGCGGGGCCCGCTTTCTTCCCCGGTAGTTGGACAACTGTCAGCCGGATCGCCCCCTGGCCGCAGGCGACCACGAGGCGGCCCCCTTCCGCCTCGATCACCGTCCCGGGTGCGCCCTCGCCGTCGCAAAGCTCGGTGCGGTGGACGATGACGCGGATCGGATCCCGGCCCACTTCGCCCTGGCGTCCCCACGTGGTGGATGCGATCGGCCAGGGCTGCATCGCTCGGACGAGGTTATGAACCGTCTGCGCCGACTTCGTCCAGTCGATCCGGCCGTCGTCCTTCGTCAGCTTCGGTGCCCGGGTCACCTTCGACGAGGTTTGGGGGAGAATCCCCGCGGTACCGGCCTCGAGCGAGGCAATCGAGTTGACGATCAGTGGGGCTCCGAGGGCGGACAAACGCGCCTCGAGTTCTCCCGCAGTCTCGTCGGGCTCGATCGCCGTCCTGGCGAACGCGATCATGCCCCCCGCGTCGATCCTGGGTGTCATCCGGATCACCGTCACGCCGGTCTCGGCGTCCCCCTTCTGGATCGCGCGAGCGACCGGCGAGGCACCTCGGTATTTCGGCAGGATCGACCCGTGGAGATTGATCCCGCCGAGTCGAGGGATCTCGAGCAAGGCCGCCGAGAGGATCTGTCCGTATGCCGCCGTCACGAAGAGATCGGGTGAGTACGAGCGGATCTGGTCGAGCGACACAGGAGCGTTGACGTCCTCGGGTTGCTCCACGGGGATCGCGCGTTCGAGGGCCGCGACCTTGATCGCGCTGGGGATGATCTCCTGCTTTCGACCCTGAGGACGGTCGGGTTGCGTGACCAACGCCACGACCCGATGGCCGGTTTCGCAGAGTCTTAAGAATGTCGGCAGCGCAAAGTCGCCCGTCCCGAACATGACGATCCTGGTCGTCGACGACATAGTTTCAAGTCATCCTCAAAGGGCGTCGAGCTGCTTGCGAATTTCTTCATCGCTGGGATATTCGCCATTCGCCTGGGCCTGCCGGAACTTCGTCTCGAACTCGCGGAGTTTACCCGCGATCGAGGTCCGGAGGGGAGTGTTCATCAGGTCGATGAACAACCGCCCGGCCACATGGTCCGTCTCATGCTGAATCGCCCGAGCCGGGAGACCTTCGGCTTCGAGCTCGACGAGGTTCCCGTCGAGATCGAAAGCCCGGACCTTGATCTTCTTGGCCCTCGGGACCTTGGCATAGAGGTTCGGGAAGCTCAAGCACCCCTCCTCATCCTCGTTCGAGGAATGCCGCTTAACGATCTCCGGGTTGATGAAGACCTGTTCCTGATCGGGCTGATCGGGGTCGGCGGTCAAGTTCAGGATGAAGAAACGGAGGGGGAGGGCGACCTGGTTCGCGGCCAGCCCGATCCCCCGTGCCTCGTACATCAACTCGAACATCTCGCGAATCTTGGATCGGAGGTCGTCGTCGATCTGGGTCACCGGACGAGACTCATACCGAAGCGCAGGATGGGGATAGGGGACGATCCGAAGCACGAGCCATCTCCGAGACGAGGAGGACTGACGACACGTCCTCATTGTAAAGAGCAGGGCACGAGCCCGCCAAGACGACTCAGGGCCGCCCAGCATCGCCACGGTCGACCGTGATCTCGACTAGACGAACCCTCGCCGGGGCTCGGCTACAAGCCAAGTCCCCGGATCTCCCCGCCAGTTGGGATTAGGGTGCCTTGGGAGCGGGGGCGAAGACGTCGTCGGGGAGTTCCGACTTCGAGGCAGAGGCTTCGGGCTTGAGCAGGTCGGCCCAACCAGTCCCCGAGATCAGGAAGACGGCGCCGTCGGCCCCGGTATCCGTCGTCGCCTGGAACTCGCCCTCGCCGAAGGCGTTCCCAATCCGTAGGACGATCGGCGCCGAGGGGGCCGCGGGTTGGATCTCGACGGTCAACCGAGGAGCCTTCAGGCCCGAAGACTCGGGGATCGCCCCCTTGTACTGGAGGAACTTTCGGGTCTGGAACCGCGAGAGGTCGGAGGCGAGTGTATCGATGCGCGAGACGTCGAACCCCGAAACGTCGGTCCCGGACAACGGACTCCAGTCGCCCGGCCCTCCCCGAGGCGTGGGGCTGTGGGCAAACGCCAGGGTACGGTCGGCCCAACGCAAGGTCAGGCCCTTCACCTGCTTCGGGGCGAAGCTGAGGACCCGGCGACTTCGGAACTCTTCATGGAAGGGGAGGATGGCACCATCAGGGACGGTAAAGATGTAGGGGACGTCGGTCGCCTTCGCGAACCAGAACTCTTTGCCGGGGAACTTCGCCCCCACGACGAGCGTCTTCGTCACGAACTGACCCTTGTCGTCGGGGACCACCCACGAGACCGTCATGTTGGGAGAATCGAACCCATAAGGCTTTCCGTCGGTCTTGCTGTCGGCGACGAGCCGTTCGGCCGTCAGGTGGGACAGGATGAGGAGGGCCTTGGTCACGGCCTCGTCGTTCGCGGGCGCCTCGATCGGTGACGTCACCCGCCAACGATTGGGATCGCTTGCGGAACCGCCGACGAGCGTGAACGTCTGGCCGTCGCGAGCGACGCTCAGTTGCGTCACCTGGCTCGGGCTAAGGCTCACGACCGATCGGTTGCGGAAAGCGAACTCGTTCTTGGGGAGGAGTGCGAGGAACGCGTCGGGGAAGACGAGGATCGTCCGATCCCCCTCGACTCGAGCGTAGGCAGCCTTCCTCAAGGCGTCATGGCGACCAAACTTGAGGTCGACGCGGGGAGCATCCGTCCGTTCCGGCGAAGGCTCGGGGGCTGGCTTCTTCCCGGGGAGTGCTTGCCAGACCTTGAGCGTGAGCAGGGGAGGGTCGAGCTCGGGATTGGAAACCTTGTCCTCCCCGAAGAATTCGCTCGTCTCCAGCTCGCTCAGTTTCGTGAGCAACCCAGGGATCGACTCGGCGTCGGCCCGTTCCCGGGTCGGCCTGAGCAGTTCCCAACCGTTCGTCGTCCTGGCAAGATCGAACACATGGTTATAGGCTTCGATGCGGATCCGATCCGCGAGCGCCGGGATGAAGTCGGTCACCTTCTTGCTGCGCAAGGCGTTCGGGTTGAGCCCGAGTTCGCGGAACCCCTTCGCATCGACCACGAAGACGTCATTCTGGTCGGATCGGACGGCATAGAACTTTTCCGGCTTGTCCGAGACCGCCTTCCCCACCAGCAACGTCTGAGGCTGGCCTCGGCCCGGCGGGGGCACGAGCTCCACTTTCATGGGGTCCTTCTCGAGACCATAAGGATTGAGGTCGCGCACGTCGTCGGCGACGAATCCTTTGGTCCCTTCCGAGACCGTCAAGGATGTGAGCTCCCCGAGCGCCTCCTCGACCTTCGAGTCCTCGGCCAAGGCTCGGATCGGACTCGACAACTTCCAATGCCCTTCGAGACGTTCGGCCTTGAGGTCTCGCGACGGCCCCGAGACGGAGAAGCCCGCGACGAGGAAGGACGGGAGGTTGAAGACGGCCTTATCTCGCCAATCGGCTAGGGGCTGACTAATACCCTGGAACGGCCGGCCGTCGACGACCTCCACCCCCGTCTGTCCCGCGGGGCGGACGTAGAGCCGGTCTCGGACGGCCTTGCCGACCTCAAGGGTCGCCAGGAGAGTCTTCGCGTCCTTGCCGAAGGCCCGGATCACGGCCTGGGCGGGGTCGAAACCAAACTGATTCGCGGGGTCGACGATCGTCCCGGCGTCTGGGACTCGCTTGAGGAGTTTGAGATTCCGCACGAGGGCCTCGATCCTCGACGGATCCGCCGCGACGTCGACGGGCTTGATCAACTGCCACCCTTCCCCTCGACGTTCGAACACGAGGTGGCGTGTCGCGTCCGTCCCCTCGGATTTGCCGGCGAGTTGATCGACCTCGACGCGGCGGACTTCGCCGGCCTGGACGTCGTTCAACTCCGGGAGGACGAGTCCGCTCGCCCGTCGGAGTTGCTCAGCCGTCGGGATCTCGGCGTAGTCGGCCCACCAGAGGACGATCAGCCCCGTGAAGAACAGCGTGAGCAAGACGATGGTGGTGTGGTGCTTCTTCATGGCATCGAACCGGTTTGGGTCTCGATTGGTCGGGCCTTGGCTTCGAAATCTCGAGTGGAAGGCGATCTGCGTCTCGGTTCCTGTTTATGAGCACGCACGACCGCCCACGCCTGTCCGGTTCATTCGCGACGCGCCACGTAGGTTGCGATCCCGAGCGCGACGATCAGGAGCACTGCCATGACGGTCGGCACCATGATCAGGCGGGCCCTGAGCACGGGGTCGGCGGCGAGCGTGAGCGAGACGTGTGTCTTGGGCGCGATCCCCTGGAGGTCCGAGCGGCCCCGGAGCCAGCCGATCGCGTTCATTAGCACATCCTGATTCGTCGGCTCCAGCGCGAGCATCGTGTTGTCCGCGAACACGTCGGACGAGACGAAGACCAGCCTGGGCCTCGCCGACGACTCGTCGCCGGGCTTGGCACGGTCGGTGACGGCCACGCCCACGGTGATCGGCCCGAGCTCGTCCTTCGCCTTATCGAACGTGACGGGACGTTCCGTCGGGGCGGATTCGGACCACGATTGCTTCCCGGTCCGGAGCAGGGGAGAGACCACCACGTTCGCATTGGCGGGGATGCCGGTCGCAACGACCGGGGGGTGGATCGCCCTGGCCGCGGGGACCAACGTCGCGCGACTCATGAGCGGGTCGACGATCGGGTGGCGGGTGTCCGGAGTGATCGGCACGAAGACGAGCCCCGCCTGCCCTCGCCAGTTCAGGCTCCGGTCGATGACGATCCCCTGACTCATCGCGATGTTGAACGACTTGAGCAAGTCTTCCAACCCCGTCGGGTCGGGGCTTCCTGAGAGGATCAAGAGCGGACCGCCCCGTTCCGAAAAGGTCTTGATCTTCGCGACCTCGTCGGGCTTGAACGGGCTCCTGGGGGCGACCACGATCACGAGCGACGTGCCCTCGGGGATCTCGTCGCGGAGCAAGTTCGCCTCGACGGCGTCGGCCCCGAGGGCAGTAAGCCCCGTCTTCCAGACGCCAATGCCCTGTTTGCGGGGATCTGTCCCCGCGATCGACGCCTCGCCATGTCCGGTCGTGAAGACGACCTTGGGCCGCTTCTCCTCACGGAGACCGATGAGGGCCGAGGTCAACGCATCCTCGCCGTGAAATGACGACTCGAACAGGGCCGTGTTGTCCTCGACGCGGGCCGAGCGCGGGAGCTCAAACAGGTCGCTGTTGCGCACGACGACCCGGGTCGCAGTCTCCCCCTCGCCATACTCGACGAGGACACCCCCCCCCTGGGTGACGGCCACTTCGGGGATACGCTTCATGATATCTTCAAATTTCTGGAGATCCCGATACGGGTTGATCGAGTCGACCCGCACCGAGTCGGGCTTGGCGGCCTTATAGAGCTCCAAAAGTTGCCGGACGCGGTCCGACTCGAGCTGGGCACGCGGACTGTCGCCGTAGAAGAGCGTGAACGCGACGGGCCGTTTCAGGCTGGCCAGTTGATTGGCGGTGAGCGACGAGAGCGAAAACGTCCGCTCACGAGTGAAGTCGAGGGCACGCCCGCCATAGCGGAACGCCAGGACGTTGAGCACGATTAGGATACCCGCGATCAGCGTCGCGTGGAGAACCGTGCTGGAGACGTCCAAGGTCCGCCGGAGTGTCGGGCTGGCGTGTCGATGACGCTGGTTGACGGCGATCAGTGTCAGCAAGATCCCGAAGCCGACCACGAAGGGGGGGATCGACCAGGGGACGCTCCGATTCGTCGCCACATAGGCTCCCGCCATGACGAGGATCAGGCCAACGACGACGGCCGCGATGACGCGGTCGCGGTAGCCGCCGCGAGGGGAGTCTTCCCCTTCGTCTTCCGCCGCCTGCCCGACCGGGGAACCCCGCAAGGCCCAGTAGAGGACGAGGAAGGCCGCGAAGGCGAGCACGAGCGCCCACAGCTCCGGCCTTGCGAGGAACGACGACAAGCTCTGTGCCATGGACACTACCCCGAAAAACGTCGGCATATCATCATCCGCGCGAGACGCTCAGCGGACCTTGCGAGACTGGAGCGCCTTGACCGTCAGGTAGAGCATGAACACGCTGACCGAGAGGTGCAGCGCCAAAAACCTCAGGTCGAGCTGGCCCGAGCCGAAGCTCTGCACCTGGCTCAGGACCGAGATGAAGCGTAGCCCCTCGATCCAGTCGAGCTGCTGGCCCGCCGCGTAGAAGTAGACGAGCCGGGTCAGCAGGATGAGCAGGAATAGGACGGCGAACGTCCAGATGGCGGCGATGATCTGATTACGAGTCAAGGCGCTGAAAAAGAGCCCGATCGAGATGAACATCATCCCCAGAGTGGTCAGGCCGATGCCGAGCGCAGTGACCGGGCCCGGGTCGAAGTGGAACTTCGCCTGGTAGTAGAGGAAAGGCAGATAGATCGCGAAGGGCAGGAGCAGCATCAGGTACATGACGACGCCCGCGAGCCACTTCGCGACGACGATCTCGGACTCGGTCACGGGGACCGTCAGGAGCGACTCGATCGTGCCCGAGCGCCACTCCTCGGCGAGGAGCCGCATCGTCAGCGCGGGGATCGCGACCATCATCGCGATCCAGAACGGGGCGCTCCCCGAGATGTAGCTGTTGAGCGGGTCTCGCAGGCTCGAGAGACTCTGCTGCCCTTGGCTCAGGCTGTCGATCAAATCCCAGAAGTTGAGCCAGGCGATGACCTGGAAGGCGAGCAAAATCAGGAACGCCATCGGGCCGAGGAAGTAAGCGGCCAGTTCGCGCCGGAGCAATGTCGGGACGTGTCGCATTCTCAGACGGCCTCGCGTTCGGTGTCGGCGACGAGGGAAGCACGGTTGACCGCCTGGATGAATCGATCTTCCAGGGTGACGCGTCTCAGGTCGAGCTGACGGAGCGGCCAGTTGTTTTGGTGAACTCGTCTCGCGAGCTCCACGCGGAGGTCGGCCCCGTCTCGGGTCTGGACCTGGAACGTGGTGAACTCACCGTCCTTCGACCCGGCCTGGACCCGGACGACCCCCGGGACTCCCTCGAGGCCTCGCCGGACCGCATCCGCGGGACCGGACGATTCGACGACGATCGAGCTCTCGGCCTGGAGCCGGTCGAGTTGGTCGTCGAGGGCGATCTGGCCTCGGGCGATGACGATGACTCGTCCGCAGACGGCCTCGACCTCGGACATGATGTGGGTCGACAGCAGGATCGTATGCCGGTCCCCGAGCTCTCGAATCAGCGCTCGGACCTCGCGGATCTGGATCGGGTCGAGGCCCGCCGTCGGCTCGTCGAGGATCAGGATGTCCGGGTCGTGCACCATCGCCTCGGCGAGCCCGACTCGCTGGCGATAGCCTTTCGAGAGCTGGCCGAGGATCCGCGACTCGACGTCGTTGAGTCGGCAACGGGAGATGACTTCGTCGATCGCCGAGCGTCGCTTCGACCGCGGGACATCCTTGAGCCGGGCCCGATAGGTCAGGTACTCCCGGACCCTCATCTCGGTATAGAGAGGAACGTTCTCAGGGAGGTAGCCGACCCGGCGCCTGACCTCGAGCGGCTCGTCGAGGACGTCGTGCCCCGCGAGCCTCGCCCGACCGCTCGTCGGCGGCAGGAAAGTGGTCAGGATCCGCATCGTCGTGGTCTTGCCGGCGCCATTGGGTCCGAGCAGCCCGACGATCTCGCCCCGGCCGACGGAGAACGTCAAGCGTTCGACCGCCTTCACCGAGCCATATCGCTTCGACAGCCGATCCACCTGGATCATTGGGGGTCCACGAATCGGAGAAGGCCCAGGCCCGCCTTTGCGTTTCCGCCAGGCTCCGGCCGTCGGGGCGTTTCAGAAACCGACACCCAACCTCGGGGTGTTCCGGACAACAGCTCAATCCCACGTTTTTAGGTCTAACTACGGTCGGTTCGCCGTCTCGTGACGGTCCGAACGTCCCACCGTCAACGCGTCGTATTCGCCTTTCCGGTGGTCGTCGAACGCAATTTGGCCAGCTCTCGACGGAGCCGACGGATCTGGTCCTGGGCGATCAAACTGATCTTCGAGCGGAGGATCGGGGCGCCGTCGAACCAGGCGCGGGGTTCGGCGAAGACGAAATGGGATTCGACCAGGAGCGTCCCCGGATCTTCGACCAGTCGGCTGATCTTCACATAGCTCGCACCCCCGGCGTAAGGATACACCTGGCCTGGCGTCTCCGTCGCCCCCTTCCGCGTGATCGCCCACCATCGATTCGGGAATTCGCGATCCCCGGCAAACTGCGGGTCGGTTAACGACGCGATGACCCAAGAGTCGGTCGCCCGCGTCGCCACGACCTGATTCGTCGCCTCGACGTGGAGCCGGTCCAGCAGCCGACCGGTCGTGTGGACATACCACTGGTCGAGCCCCTTGGTCGACCCGGAGAGCCCACGCCCCGACAGTTCCTTCTCGGCGAAGATCTTCGTGGCGAATCGCATGTTCCCCACCTCGACGGGGGGCTGGTCCGGAGATTTGGCCGTCATTTCGCCCGGACGGAGGGCCTCCAGGTCGGCGCGAACCGCGAACCAGAGATCCGCCCCTCGAATCAGGACTTCTTTCCGCGGTGACTCTTCTCGAATCTTGAGGACGAACGGCGCGGAGACCGAATCCCTGAGGAACTCCATGGCCGCCCGCTCCGACCCGGCGATCTCCCGGACAAGCTTCCGTTGTTCCTCCGCGGATTGCCCGTCTCGGAGCCTGGGAGGAGCCAGGGTGATGCTCTGCCCCTCGATCACCAGGCCTTGCTCGAGCAGGGCCCGGTACGCGGGGTTCGCGGCATGAGCGCCCTCGACGTCGGCCTTGACCGTGGGCCCGGCGCAAATCGTGACGACAAGAATAGCAATACGGATCATATCGGTTTTTGGGGTCGTGAGGATGTCGCGGCCAAGTTTCCCGGCGTTCGTGCCGATCTCAAGGATGATGCGGACACGAATCGCACGCGACCGGTGTCGCCAAGGGTGGCGTCGGTCGCCGGGAAACCTCGCCAATGTTCACGGAAAAGACGCCTGGCATGACGCGAGAGCACACCCGCCTGCTTTTTGTCTTGGCGATGATGCTCTCCGGTTGTCACACGATCCCGATTGCCGGCAAAATCCAGGCCGACGCGAACGTCAATGCGGGCATCCAGGGGACGCTCGACGTCAAGATGCCGACCGCACCCGACCCCGGGCCGATGGTTCCGGTCGTCGTCCGAGGAGGGATTGCCGGCCCTGACTCTCCTCGGATCGCGCTCGTGGACGTCGACGGGGTCCTCGTGAACCAGAACCGGACCGGCCTCTACTCGGTCGGCGAGAATCCGGTCTCGGCCTTCCGCGAGAAGCTCGAGGCGGCGGCGGCCGACCCTCGAGTTCGTGCGCTCGTAGTGCGTATCCATACCCCCGGCGGTGGCGTGGCGGCCTCCGACATCATGGCCGAGGAGTTGAGGCGTTTCCGACTCGGCACGGGCAAGCCGACCGTCGCCTGCCTCATGGATGTGGCGACCGGGGGCGGCTATTACCTGGCCGTCGGTTGTGACCGGATCATTGCCTTGCCGACGACCATTACAGGCGGCGTCGGAGCGCTCATCAACCACGCGAACCTCGAAGACGCCATGTCGCAGCTTAACGTCCGCATCGAGCCGATCAAGTCCGGCGAGCTGCTCGACATGGGGACTGTCACCGCCCCCATGTCCGACTCGACCCGGGCCCTCTTCCAGGAGATGGCGGACGGATTCCGCGGTCGATTCACGGACCGGATCACGCGATGTCGGCCGATGATGACGCCCGCCGATCATAAGGCGATCGCCGACGGACGGATCGTTTCGGCCCCCCGGGCCTTGGCCCTGCACATGATCGACCAGCTCGGCTACGTCGAGGACGCGCTGGCCGAGGCCGATCGCGCCGTGGGTACGTCGAGTTCGGAGGTGGTCTTGTTTCAACGCGCGGGCCATCCGACTCGCTCGATCTATGCCATCGTCCCGAACGTCCCGCTCCAGACGGACCTGATCCCCATCAGCTATCCTGGCCTGGAGCGCAGTAAGCTTCCCACGTTCCTCTACCTCTGGCAACCCGACCCGACGATCACGCGAGCCGGCGGCCAGTAGAGTCGGACCATCTCAGCGGACTCGAGTCCCCGCGCCCTTCGGCGTCGAAACCCAGACCAGAACCACGGAAGAGGACTGAGGGCGACGAGTCCCACCTTTCGCGGGGTCGGCGGGGCCTGCACCCTTCGTCGACGAGGCTCGATCGGCGACGATCGCGGGAGGATCGGAGTCCTTCAGGTTGCGATTCGACGGGTGGGACCCGCTTCGCAACTGCTGCGGGGTCGGTTCTTCCTGCGTCGAGCTAGAACCCTCGGCCTCGTGGACTTCCACGACCGTGATCCCATCGAACTCGGGAGCATACGCGACCTTCTCCGCACGCTGAGCCTTCGAGGCAGACTTCGTCACGACGTGCGTGGTCGACTCGCGAGGCACGGGCACGAGGTCCGCAGCCGACTGTCCGTCGAAGTAGGCGATCTGCCCGACGTCGGAAAGTCGTGCGACCACATCCGAGCTCGCCCCGGCCTCCTTGAGTGACTTCGGGAACGCCCCCTGGAGCTTATCTCGGAACCGCTCGACCTCGCGATCGTTCATCACGAGGGCGTAAACCGTCGCCTCGTCGGGACGACTGGGATCGATGACGATCCCCTGGCCGACCGTGATTCGTCCATACGACGAGTCGAGCCGCGGCATCTCTTTGACGAGCGAGTTGACCTGATCGCTCGCATGGCCGCCGATCACGTCGGTGACGAAGAAGACCACGCGAGAGCCGGAGTTCGCGAGCATCTCTCGCATCCGCTTCCGATCCCCTTGCGCGTCCTGACGGACCGGCGCGGGGGCAGGGGCAAGGGAAGCCGGGGCAGAGCTAGCCGAAGCGACGAGGACCGGCTTGACCTCGGCGGGGCTCGTGGCCCGTGCGACCGTCGTCCGCGCAACAGGCCTGGGAGGCCAGGGGACAACCCGACCGTCGGGCTTACGCACCGGCGCGGTCGTCTTCGCGACCTGGACCGGCGTCCTCACGTTCGGTGGGACGATCTTGAGCACGGTCCACAGGCCCGCCGACAACGACAGGACGATCGTCGCGGCCACGGCATACTCTGCGACGGCCCGCCAACCAGCGAACCGGCGAGAGCTGGGCATGGTCGGGCCATACGTCAGCTGCCGGTCGATCGCCTGGAGGACGGAGGACGTCAGGTCGACGCCCGAGGTCGGTCGCGAGAGCTGGCCGACCCATTGCTGGACGCTCGACAACTGCCGAACTCGTTCATCGAGGAACGGGTCGGAGAGGATGGCCAACTCGACCCGTTGCCGATCCTCAGGGTCGAGCTCGCCGTCGATATAGGCCGATAGGATCGATTCGTCGTCGAAATTCATGGTCTCTCAGCGGGTCAGGGCCAACGGCGTCAGGGCCTCTTGCCCGGTCGGTTATATTTTGCGATCAAACAGTGAGCTCAGTGGTTCGAGGCGTGCCGCTCCGGAACACCCTCCTCGACAACGCCTCGCAACCGCTCGCGAAGCTCGCAGCGGGCCCGATGCAGACGGCTTCGCACCGTGCCCACGGGGATCCCTAGTACGGCCCCAATTTCTTCGTAACGCAGCCCGTCGTACTCCTTCATCACCACGACCGCCCGATGATCTGGGGCCAGGGCGTTCAACGCGTCCTGGATCGAGCGGTCGCGTTCGGCCCGCTCGAGGCGAGCGCCGGGATCGCTCTCCTCCGAGTCGTACGGCTCGATCACACTCCCGTCGCGGTCGTTCCGCAACGACAGGGTGGGCCTTCGCCGACGTCGACCGCTCAAGGCCAGGTTGACCGCGATCCGGTAGATCCACGTGTAGAACGAGCTCTCGCCCTGGAAGTGGTCCAACTTTTCGAAGGCACGGAGAAACGCGTCTTGCAAGAGGTCGAGGGCATCCTCCGCGCAGCCGGTCAGGCGGAAGACGGTCGGGTAAAGGCGATCCTGATATCGTTGGATCAGGAGCCCAAACGCTTCCGTGTTCCCCGCTCGACATGCATCAATGAGGCATTTGTCGTCGTGACACCCGATCATCAGTAACCTTAGACGCACCGGGGTTGGAAATCGTTCCGACAAAAAAGTAACGGCCGGGGATCGCGGGGCGTCGGCAATCGCTCCCCGGCAGACGAGGATGCCCGAGTCCATCCGGACTGATCCCTTCTACGTTCATCCTATACGATCCGGCCGATCGGGGCGAATTTCCTCACCGTTTCGCGAGACCCCCTCGCGGGCGAAGTCCAAAGCGACCTTCGACCCCTCGAGCCTGATTCGAGGCCCTGCCCCCGGACCTTCCTCACGTGGTAACTCACAGTCGATCATGGGATTCCGTCCGGAGCTCGGGCCCCTCCGGTGATACGGCTTCCCATGGCCATCGACCCCTCGGCGCGTTATGGTGGGCTACGCCCGAACGGAGGCGTGCGATCGCCGACACCCGCCTTGTACGGAGGCCCTTCCCGTGACCGCATTCCTCCTGGTACTGGCCATTGCGTTCTCGACCCCGAACGTCTCGACCCCCGGATCCTCCCCGGCCGAACCGGCAAAAGCGCGAGCGTTGATCCTGACCGGAGTCAACGACCACGACTGGGAAGCGACCACCCCCTACCTGAAGAAGACCTTGGAAGCGAGCGGATATTTTTCCGTCGACGTCTCCGAAGATCCCGACGCGCCGGTCCTGTCAGACCGTAAATCCTTGGTCGGGTATCAGGTCCTGATCCTGAACCTCAACCGAGACCCGCGCTGGACGCCCGAGCGGGAGGAAAACCTCCTCGACTACGTCCGGCAGGGCGGAGGCCTGGTCGTGCTCCATGCCGCCGACAACGCCTTCCCCGGCTGGCCCGAATATGAACGACTCGTCGGAGGTGCCTGGCGATCGAACGGAACCGCCTTCCCCGGCCGCAGCACCTTCCACCCGGCCTATGGTCCGTTCCGCGTCACGGTCGTCGACCTGAATCACCCGATCACGCAAGGTCTCGGTTCGACCTTCACCACGACCGACGAGATGTACACGAACCTCAAGCTCCAGAAGAACATCCATGTCCTCGCCGCCGGAGATTACAAGGGGAAAACCCAGCCCTTGCTCTTCCTCTCCGGTTACGGCAAGGGGAGGATGTATCATAGTGCGCTCGGGCACGACTTGAAGGCGATGCACAACCGCCAGTTCATCGATACCCTCATCCGGGGGACGCGGTGGGCCGCGGGCCGTTTGAACTGACCGAGGCCGAGGTCGAGGCCTCGCCCGGCATTCGGCTCGTCGCGATGGGAACTTCAACGGGAGAGAGCAGCGACGCATGGCGGACTTCTTCGGACTGTCGGGACAATCGGCGCTCGTCACGGGCGGGGGACAGGGGATCGGCGAAGGGATCGCGCGTCGGCTTCACCAGGCCGGGGCCAAGGTCTCGGTGTTCGACGCGAACCCCGAACGGGCCAAGCTCGTGGCGGAGAGCCTCGGAGGCATCGGCCTCGTCGGCGACGTCCGCTCCGAGGCCGACGTCAACGCCGCGATGGCCAAAATCGCCCGGGAGGTCGGTCCCCTCACCATCCTCGTCAACAACGCGGGGGTCACGGGCAAGACCGACCTGAGCTGGAACCTCGAGCTCGACGAGGTCCGTCGGGTGCTCGACATCAACGTGCTCGGCCCCTACCTCTTCTGCAAGGCGGCCGTCCCTGGGATGCTGGAGCGAGGTTACGGGCGCATCCTTAACATCGCCTCGATCGCCGGCAAGGAAGGGAATCCGACCCTCTTGCCCTACTCGGCGTCGAAGGCGGCGGTCATCGCGATGACCAAGTCGCTCGCCAAGGAACTCGCGGGCAAGGCGAATGTGACGGTCAACGCGATTGCGCCGGCGGTCATCCGAACCCCGATCCTGGATGGGATGGCACCGAGCACCGTCGAATATATGCTTTCAAAGATCCCGATGGGCCGCCCGGGCACCGTCGAGGAAGTGGCCGCGCTCGTCCACTACCTCGTCAGCCCCGAGGCGAGCTTCACCACCGGCCAGTGCTACGACATCAGCGGCGGCCGCGCCACCTATTGAATGGACCTGGCAGGCCAGAGGAAAACCTCCCTCGGATCGGATCGGATCGGACCAGGGTCATCGCATGTCCGAGCGTTACTGGCTCGTCCATCCCAACGGCGGACGTCAATTGATCGACCCCGGTCAATTCGACGTCCAACGACTCGCCCTCCAGGCCGCCCAGATCGGCGGCCGGCTAGTCATCGAGCACGCCCCCCGCCCGGAGCCCGCGCCCGCTCCTGCCCCCGAGCCGGCAACCACCCCATCCGCCTCCTTCGAAGCCATTCCGGGACCCGTGGGTCCCCCTCGCCGCTTCGAGGCGCCCGTCTCAGCCCTCGCGCCCTTGTTCCGAAGCCGCCTCGAGCGGATCATCACCTGCAAGGTCGCCTACGAGCTCGAAATCAACACGAGGCCAACGACCAGGGTCCTGGGCGGCTACTACCGCACCCGAAACCTCGTGCGCATCTACTCCCACGATCGCGAGCTCGGCCGACGCCCCCTCGAAGAACTCTTCGACACGTTCCTCCACGAGATGGCGCACCACCTCGAATACACCGAGCCCGACTCCTACAAAGCCAGCTCCTGCGGCCGAGTCCCCGGGCGAATGCACAGCCGACTCTTCTGGCGGATCCTCGGCGATCTGAAATGGCGCTGGGGTGAGTTGCAACGCCAGGGATGATGAGACGCTCGTCGGGATCGGCGTAGCAAGCGCGAGATGGTGCAAGCTCGAGAGACCGGGAAACCATTGACGCGACGAGAACGCCCATCGAAGGGAGCGGTCTGCGCTAACCGCTGTGCGGTTCGAGAGAAGAACTGGCCCATTCGATCGCCAAAGCCCATTTGTGCGAGAGGGTAGTGGTGCGCGCCGTCCTGATGTATTGGCAAATGCTATATGAGGCCGTGAACGGCTACGACAAAGCGATAGCAATTCGGCGACACCTGCGGCACGCGATCTTCAAAATGGTGGGAATCCCAGCCGACATCTTATTGCTCGGCACGCGTGAGATCGAGCAAACGCATTTCTCGATCGAATCGACGCTGTCCATCTGAATCAGGCCCTGGGGACTTGGGGTCAGTGAACGCGCCCGGCCGTGACTCGAAAACACCTGAGAATTCAAACCGACCCACTGCCGAAGGTTGACGCGATCCGCCCTTCCAACCTAGAGTGGCGCCGTGTCGCTATGCCGGGATCGACCGGATGCAGGGGTAGCACCATGACCGCACCTTACGAGATGAACCGTCGGGCCTTCATCAAGTCCACCGCTGCGGCCACCGCCACGGCGGCCGTCGTGTCGACGGCAGGGGCGCAGGACGCGCCGGCAGACGGGCTGATCCACCGCAACGAGCGGAGCGGCATGCCGTATCGCAAGCTCGGACGGACGAATTTCATGTGTAGCCGCCTGGTCTTCGGCGGCGGCGCGGCGTTGATGGGCGGGAAGGCCGTCCGGTTGCTCAACGCGGCGTTCGACGTGGGCGTGAACTTTTACGATCTCGGCTCCAACGCCTATTACAAGGGGAGCGAGCGTGCCTTCGCCCCCTTCCTCGCGGCGCACCGCGGCAAAATCTGGGTCACGTCCAAGGCGCCGTTGCGTCCGGTCGACGGTTACGAGCCGGGCAAGGCACTGACCGTCGAGCAGGGCAAGTTTCTGGCCGATTACTGGACGGGGCTGCTCGACGCGAGCCTCACCGATCTGGGTACCGACTATGTGGACGCCTACTACCTCATGGGCGTCGGCGAGCCGGAGGTCATCCGCTGCGAGCAACTGCATGAGGCCTTCCTCAAGGCGAAACAGGCCGGGAAGGTGGGCCATTGGGGCGTGAGTACCCACAAGCGGGCGCAGCAGGTGCTCGAGGCCATGATTGAAACCGGCTGGTATGACCTCGCCATGATCGCGATCACCCCCGCCGGGTGGTACGACTGGGATTCGAAGAGTCTCCTTCCCGGCACGCCGTCGATGGATAAGCTCCAGCCCACGCTGAAGCGGGCCCAGGACGCCGGCATCGGTCTCGTCGGCATGAAGGCGGCCCGTTACTTGTCGTCCCGCGGCGGCAAGGATTTGGAGAAGGCCTTCGACGGGCACTACAGCGACAAGCTGATGGAATCGGGGCTTTCGGCCTGGCAACGGTCCTATGCGTTTGTCCTCGCCCACGGCGTCGACGTGGTCAATTCGGACATGCAGAACTTCGCCCATTTCAAAGAGAACCTCGCCGCGGTTCAGCGCTCGGCAGAGCTCTTCGTCACGGCTTGATCGACTCGACACGATGGTATGCTTCGACGGCGGGGTTGCACGTACCTTTCGCCGGGTCGGTATATCCTCGAGGCGGACGAACGGTCCGTTGATGAAGCCTGAGAAGCCGGAGGTTGGCCCCGATCCGAAGGGACTGGCCAACCTCTTGGCCCATCA
The DNA here is from genome assembly GCF_054877945.1 of Singulisphaera rosea. Taxonomy (NCBI): domain Bacteria; kingdom Pseudomonadati; phylum Planctomycetota; class Planctomycetia; order Isosphaerales; family Isosphaeraceae; genus Singulisphaera; species Singulisphaera rosea. Next base: position 244,678 of record NZ_JBTYIP020000012.1, read on the forward strand.
GGAGACGCGACGCCAGGTCATTTCGGCATCCTCAGCCCTTTGAGCAGGAAGGTCATGGCCTTGACGGCCACATCGCGGCCATTGACTGCCGTGACACCGGCGATGACGTCGCCGACCTGGCAGACGCCCTCGAAATCGCCTCCGCCCACCTCGGCGAGCATGACCGACGCCCCCTCGATCCTGGCCGGTTCGGCGAGGTTGCCGAATTCTTCGAGGTGGGCCTTGTACTTGGCCAGGACTTCCGCGGCGTCCGCGGCGGATTTGCATCGCGCGACGAAGGCCGTGAACTGAAAGTCACCGTCGCGGTATTGGGCCTTGAACGCGTTGGTCAGAAAATCGAGCCCCAGGGCATCGACCATGAGGTACTGGACCGTATCGTCGATCCGGTTCTTCGCCGGGAGCATGGCAAGACCCCACAACTCCGCAGTTTCGCCCTTCAGGCGATTCGCGAGCGTCTCAGCCAGGGCCGATGTCGCCTTCTGGACCTCATTGTCAGTTCCCGACGTCAGGATCGTCGCGTAGTACTGGCCCTTCCGGAAGAAGAGATCGGCCCCGGTGTGGTGGCCGCCGTCGCCGATGGCGATGGGCTTGCTGCCAGGCGAGCGCTCGACCGAATAGACGCCGAAGGCGCCGAGTGGAGTGGTCATGTCGTAGAGGAAGACGTCGATGAACTTGGATGGGTCGTCCGCCTTGGAGAACGTGACGAAGGTCATGCCGGTCACGTCGTAGGACTGAACCAGTTCAGACCGGCCATCGATCTTCTCGTACAAATTGGCTTCGGTGTAACGCTCAACCAGGCTCTTCTTCGAGAAGCCCTCGGGCATGAGGGCCTCGAGTGCCCGTGCGATGGTTTCCGTCTTGGCTTTCATTTCGGCCGTGATCTGGGGAGGCACGTCTTTGACGGGGCCGACGGAGTCCTGGGCGACGACGAGGACGGGGAATATCAGCGGCAGCGAGGCCAGCAATCCTCTCATGAGATCCTCCTTTTCGGGGCTTTTTTTACGGTATGGGAGAGACGCCGCGAAAGGCAAGACCTTTGGGAATAGCGTCGTCAGACAGAGCTCTGTGGGCACTTCGGCCGGGGAGTACGCGGAGTCGGGCATGCGCAAAGTCAGACCTATTTTCTAGTTTGTTTACGATGGTGCGGTGACGTTCGATGGCCTATCCAATTCGTCTTCCATCTTGAAGTTACAGGTGTCGTGGCATGTATTACATAGGAGTCTTTTCACACTGTTGAGCGTGCGAAAAAGCTGGAAGCTAGGTCGTCCCCGAGATGAACGCCCGTAGGCTCAGAAACCTTTCGATCCTCGAAACCGGCTCGAGAGCAAACCCAACACGTAGGCCAATCTCATGATCAAGCCATTTCTTTCATTTGTCCTGATGATTTTATGCTCGTCGCCCGTCCGGAGCGACGACGCAAAAATGGGGGCAGAGTCGACGGACGGAACCTGGTCACCCTCGTCCGCCGAACTCGGGGGAGCGAGGTTCCCCGACGAGGTTCGCAAATCGATCAGGCTGGTCATCGGTGACGGCAAGTCCATCGTCACGGTCGGTGATAAACCCGATCACGGGATCGTGAAGTTGGACCCGTCGAAGACGCCCAAGCAGATGGACATTACCGGCACCGAAGGGCCCAACAAGGGCAGGACGATGCTCTGCATCTATGAGAAGGACGGCGACACTCTCAAAGTCTGCTACGATCTCAGCGGCAAAGGCCGTCCCAAGGCGTTCAAGACGACGGCAGGCGATCAACTGTTCCTCGTCGAGTACGAGCGGGAGGACGAGGCAACCGCGATCGGGCGGTCCATTCTGGACGTCGATCGACTGCTGGCTTTCCAACTCCCAGTCACTCCGACCCAGGCCGATACAGCGAAACTCGCCGAGCTGCGCAAGGCCGCACTTCGCGCGGGCCATACCACCAGCCTTTACCAATGGGTTCAGGGCCGGCTGAAGCTGGAGGTTGAGACGACCAACAGCGTGATCCGCGACACAAACCCAGTGCCTGCCAAAGAGAAAGAACTGAGAAATCGGCTCGCTTTTCTCCAGAAACTGATCTACGAGATCGACGCCCCTCACTGAGTGGGCCACAGAAATAACCAACCACGCCCAAAGGCCGTGGTATTAGGGAGGCCCCCCGAGGGGACCGTCTACGTGAAGTAGCCCCCGTCGGGGGCACGAGGATCGGGCAAGCCAAGTTCTTCCCTGTCGCACGCAGCGGAGGCTATCCTGATCTTCTCACCGCATGCCGATACCTTTGTGAAACGCCGGAGTATGCACGCCGGATCGCTCGAAGCTCTTCGGGTCGCACGGCCGGAGGCCGTGGATTAACGATGGATTAAGGTCGACTTTGACATCAACATACAAGCACAATCCGCCGTGACGAGTCGGGTTCGGCACACTCTTGGGGCGCGACATGCTCAGCACCCGCATCAGTTCCCCCGAGAACTGAAGTGCCGCTGGGGTGAGTTGCAACGCCAATAGCGAGGGAGGGAAGAGAGGGCCTTCGGCAGATGGCGGGCGGCCTTCCTGGCCGCCAGAGGGCGAATTGATAGCGGGCGACTACTCGCCCGAGAGGCTCAGCTCTTTGACCTTGGTGGCGATATCGGCGGCGGCCTTCTTGGTGTCGATCTTCTTGTCGATCGCCTTGATGGTGCCGTCCTTGCCGATGTAGAACGTCCAGCGCTCGGCGACCTTGCGGGCGCCGTGGACGACGCCGTAGGCTTCGGCGACGGTCTTGTCGGGATCGCTCAGGATGGGGTAGTCGAGGCCGAGCTTCTCGGCGAACTTCTTGTTGTCGGCGGGCTTGTCGACGCTGGCCGTGAAGTAGGCGATATGGAGCGGCTTGAGGAGGTCGCCATTCTCCTTGATCGACTTGCACTCGATCGTGCAGCCCGGCGTGTCGGCCTTGGGGAACCAGGCGAGGACGACGGACTTCTTGCCCTTGAAGTCCTCGAGCGAATAGGTCTGACCGTCCGTCCCGACGAGCGAGAAGGGGGGGGCCTTGTCGCCGACCTTCAAGTCGGCATCGGCCGCACGCGTTAGACCGCCGGCCAGGACCATGCCTAGCCCGAGCACGGCGATTCTCCCGATCGACTGGCTCATCTCGAACTCCTGATGGTAGAGGTTTCGACCGCCTCCCGGCCAAAGGCCGGGAATGCCGAGACCGAAGGTAGCACCACAACCGAACGATTTCAACGACGCGGACGGGTCGATGGCGACCTGAAGGCCTCGGACGCTCTCGACCCTGGCCCTCGGACCGCGTTAGACTCGATGGGAACGGCCGTCCTCAGCAACAGCCTTGTCGTCGGGCTCGCGGTATGCGTGCCCAAGGCGTGAGTCTCCCGTCCCGTCCCGAGGATCGATGATGCCTTCGGAGAGCCCCCCGGCGCGAAAGTCGCGGTCCCTGACGTCCACCAAGGCGTCCTCGCTCGCCCTCCTCGACGGGTCGCCGGGCTTGAGGCTGTTCGACTGGGCGCTGATCGCGTCGTTCCTCGCGCTGGCGTTCCTCCTCGGCATTTTCCCGCTCAAGGACACCGACTTCTGGTGGCACCTCCGGACCGGCGACCTGATCCGGCAGACGGGGCAGGTCCCCTCGACCGACCTCTATACGTTCACGGTCCCGAAGGCTCCCTGGATCGACCTGCATTGGCTTTTCCAGGTCGCGATCAGTTGGGGGTATCAGCACGGCGGCGTCCCCGCGCTGAACCTGGCCAAGTGCGTCATCACCTGCGCGGCACTCCTCTTGCTGATCGCGGCAAAAAAGCGTGACTGGCCCGTTTCGGTGATGCTCCTCGCCTGGTTCCCGGCGCTCCTCGTCCTGAGCGGGCGCATGTATGTCCGGCCCGAGACGCTCTCACTCCTCTATCTGTCGATCGATCTGGCGATCCTCGCCCGCCTGCATCGGGAGCCGAGGTGGGCGTTCTTGTTGCCGGTCGTCCAGCTCGCGTGGGTCAATACGCAAGGACTCTTCGTGCTGGGGCCGATCGTCCTCGGATTCGCCCTGATCGACGCCATCCTCCGGCCGGGGGCGTTCTCCGAAGGGAAGAAGCGCTGGTGGCGGGTCGTGGGGATCTCGACGTTGTTGACGGGCGCCGCGTGCCTGTTCAACCCCTACGGCCTGATCGGGGCGCTCTATCCGATCCAGCTCGCCGGGACGATGGGCAATCCCGTCTTCTCGGAGAACATCGCCGAGCTCACACCGATCCCGACGTTCATCAAGCGGAACGTCGGCTGGTCGAACGTCCCGCTCCAGCTCCACCTCATCACCATGGTCCTCGGGGCATTCAGCTTCCTGATCCCGATGACCTGGACGATGGCCACTCGGCTTCGCGCGGCTCGGTCGGCCGACGAACTGGACGCGACTCCTCGCAAAGGGAAGAAGGCCAAGGAGGGCGAAAAGCCGTCGAAGCCTCGGAAGAAGAAAGCCGGGAAGGGGGCCGAGGAACGCGAGCCGATGTGGAGCCTGAGTGTCTTCCGACTCCTCCTCTTCGCGTCGTTCAGCTTCCTGAGCTGGCAGGCGACGCGAAACAGCCACCAGTTTGCGGCCGTCGTCGGCGCGGTGACCGCCTGGAATTTCGGCGAGTGGGTCGCGGCGGTCCGCGCCCGGCGCGTTTCCGAAGGGGTCGGCATCTCGGGGTTCACGCTCTTGCCGAAGGTCGTCACGCAGGTTTGTCTGGCCGTCCTCTTCGTCGTCGTGGCCACCGGGAAATACTACGACCTCACCGCGGAAGGCCGGGAGATCGGCCTGGGGGAGGAACCGCTCTGGTATCCGCACGAGGCGATCAAGTTCAGTGGGAAGCCGGGGATGCCCGAGCGATTTATCAGCTTCCACGACGGCTATTCGGGCCTCTATGACTACTACAACGGTCCCGAGCGGAAGGTCTTCGCCGACGCTCGACTCGAGGTGATCGGCCCCGAGGTGTTCGAACGCTACATCAACTTGCGCAAACGCATCTCGCTGGACAGGGATGAGTCCGCGTGGTCGAGGGAGCTCGACGACCTCAAGCGGCCGGCGATCCTCGCCGGGAACGCCGACGCCGCGAACCTCGGCGCGAACCTGATGACGAGCCAGCACTGGCGCTGCGTCTGGTTCGACCCGATCGCCGCGGTGTTCGTCCACGACGCCTACAAGGGGGTCGTCCGGTCGCACACGGTCGACTTCGCCGCCCGCCACTTTCACCCCGATTCCAAGGTCGAGCCGAGCGGCCTCCGAGCCCTCAAGGCGATAGGTAAAACCCTCTGGCTGTATGCGAATATCTGCCAGTCCAAGGGCCGCTCGGACCAAGCACGACCGCTCGCCATGCTGGGACTCGACTACGCGCGTCGGATCCAGCGGATCGCCCCCGACGCCGCGGATGGCTGGAAGCTCGCCGGTGAGCTCGAGGCGACCCGCGAGCCGGTCCTCGATCGCGCGGTCCCGCGCTATCGGTTCCCCTTCGACCCCGTCTTCGACCTGCCGACGGTCCGCGCGACGCACTCGCTCCTAAGAGCCCACCGGACCGCCCCCGACGACTTCCTGACCCTGATGCTCCTCGTCATGGAGTACCAGAAGCGGGGCATGGACGAGGCGGCGGCCCCTTTGCTCGAGCATCAGTTGACCCTCAAGCCGATCAACCAGGAGCAGCAGGCTCGACAGCTCGGTGCCGAGGCCGAGCTCACTCAGATTCGGTCGAAGATGGGACCGATGCCTTCGAACGCCTGGAAGAACCTGGGCGAGCTCGATCAGGTCGTGACCCAACTCCTCGATAAGGGCCGCGCGGAATCGGCGGCGACGCTCCTGGAGTCCGCCTATCCGGCCGAGAACCGCCCCTGGGACGTCTCGGATCGAATCGCAACACTCCGCCTCCACCTCGGCGAGACCGAGGCGGCCCGTACCCTTTGGGGCAAGGCCGTCCCGCCTCCCCAACCCGCCATCCGACCGGCTCGGGTCGCGATCACCTACCTCGCGGAAGGGGACTTCGGGGAGGCTCGAAAGCAATATCAGGAGGCCCTCCGACTCGACCCGAGCCTCTTCGAGGCCCGCTACGGACTGGCCGTGCTCGAACAGGATGAGGGCCACGCCAACGAGGCCCTCGCCGAAGCACGCAAGGCGGTGGGAATCGCCCCGAGCACCTACTCGAGGACGGCTGCGGAATCGATCGTGTCGGAGGTTGTACCTTACAGCACTCGCTGAGCGTGTGCCCCACAGCGCGATCGGTGCTGTCGCATGCGTCGGCTGGGTAGAGAGGCTCCTACCCGATTCGGGTGGCGCCGGTTGGAACAACCGGTGCTACCCTTGATCCGTCACATCCCGCACCAATTCCGCGTTTCGGGTGGGATTTTGGAGCTTATTTTCGATCGGGTCGGCGACGAGGACCGGCGAATTGTTCCGGAACGAGAGGGGCACGGGATTGCCGGTCGAGTCGGCGCGGGATAAGGTCGAGGCGCGTCCCAACCCTCAAAAAAGTCGTTGCCGCGTAGGGACGCATGACTCTCCCGTGAAGGCATGATCATGACCACGAATCGGCTTCGTCTCGTCGTCCTGGTGTCCTGGGCGACGCTCGCAATCGGCGGCCTCTCCGCGAACGCACAGGAGCGGAAGTCTTATCCAAGCTTTGGTTCGATCGAGCGTAAGGACCCTCGCCTCGACCGGATCATCCCGAAGGATGCGACGCTGGAGAAGCTCGCGGAGGGCTTCGACTGGTCCGAAGGGCCCGTCTGGGATAAGCGTGGGGGCTTCCTGCTCTTCTCCGACGTGCCCCAGAACACGGTCTTCCGCTGGAAGGACGGAGAAGGGGTCAAGGTCTTCCTCAAGCCGAGCGGATACACAGGCACCACCCCTCGAGGCGGCGAGCCTGGCTCCAACGGCTTGGTGATGAATTCGAGCGGCCAGCTCGTCCTCTGCCAGCACGGCGATCGTCGCGTGGCCCTGTTTGAAGGGGAAGGGCGGCCGTTCGGGAACATCGCCGACCGTTACGAAGGGAAGCGGTTCAACAGCCCGAACGACGCGGTGTTCAAGTCCAACGGCGACCTCTACTTCACCGACCCGCCCTACGGACTCCTCGGGCAGAACAACGACCCGGCGAAGGAGCTGAAGTTCAACGGGGTGTATCGGGTCTCGAAGACCGGCGTGACCCTGTTGACCACGGAGCTCTCCTACCCCAACGGCATCGCCCTCTCGCCCGACGAGAAGACCTTGTACGTCGCGAATTCCGACTCGGCCCGGGCGATCTGGATGGCCTTCGACGTCAAGGACGACGGCACGCTTGGCAAGGGTCGAGTCTTCTTCGACGCGACGCCGATGGCGAAGTCCAAGAAGGGCCTCCCGGATGGGATGAAAGTCGACCGGTCCGGCAACTTGTTCGCGACGGGCCCGGGGGGCGTCCTGATCTTCGACGCCGACGGGACCCACCTCGGGACGATCGAGACCGGCGAGGCCACGGCCAACTGCGGCTGGGGCGAAGACGGCTCGACTCTCTACATCACGGCCGACATGTATCTCGCCCGGATCAAACTGACCACCACCGGGACTGGGTTCGGTAGTCGCTGAAATCCCGCGGTATCGAGACCGGCCCATCGCCCACCCCCGCGCGAGTGATGGGCCGCTTCGATAAGGGGGAGTGGAACGAGGCGTCGTTCCCTGCGTTCGATCGTACCGGTGGTTTGTGTCAGATCGTCGGACTCGCGAGTCGGGATCCCGCAGGGTCGCGAGCATCGGCGGGGTCGTCAGATTCGGAGCCTGCTTGTCGGTTTTCGAATGAATGCCGGTGTGGTTGTCGTCCGAAGCAAGGATCAATCTCTCGAGTCATCTCGCCGCCTGAGATGGTGAGGGAACGTCCCCCCGAGTTGAACCTCCTGACGCTCCGGAAAGTCACCACCGATGCCCCCCAAACGCGCAAACTCCAAGTCTTCGGCGTCGCCGTCGTCGAGCGGGACGTCTTCGCCGCCGTTGGTCACTGCATTGATGGTCGCGGCCGCCCTCAGTTACGGGCTCGGCCTCCTGGTCATGAAGGGGCGAGTGAACTGGCCTCCCCACCAGTTGATGGCCAGCATCTACACGGTCGCCGGTTGCCTGGCGATGGTCGGCCCGTTCGTCCTCGCGCGAGTCGAGTCGAGCGAACGCGGGCTGGGTGAGCTGCTCTGGATGACCGGCGGCTTCCTCGTCTGGATTTTCGACGGCGCCGCCGCCGTCCGGGGATTGTGGCGATCGCAGGCCTGGGTCACCCCGCTCGGATACGAGACGATGGGGCTGACGATGCTCGCAGTCCTGGTGGCCGGCTGGCGTTGCCGGCTCGGCGCACGACACTGGTCCTGGACGAACGTCACGGGCTGGATCCTCGGGGTTTACTGGGTCGCGATGGCGTTCTCGACGCTCGTCCCCAGCCGCTACATCGGACTGGCGTCGCGTTGATCGCTTGACGGTCCGCTTGCCTCCGATTAGCTTCGAAGGGGCCAGATCCCTCGGGCGGGTTGCGTCGTGTCCTTTCGTGTCCTCCCGCGCGCACCGACCTTTCGGATCGAACCCCAACGCCGCCCGATTTCAGGAGCTTCAGCCGTGGCCGTCGACCAGAATCTGACCCCGCCGACTCGAGAGACGCCATCGTACTCGGGGATCGATAATGAGATCCCGGCCTATCGGGCTATCAATCCTTATGCCGTGCTGAGCGTCCTTCTCGGGATCCTCGGGCTCCTGAGCTTCACCAGCCCGTACTTCCTGACCTTCTCGGTCATCGCCGTCCTCCTCGGACTCTACGCCGACCGGCGGATCAAGAAGGATCCCGAAATCTGGACGGGCCGGACCCTGGCCCAGATCGGGACCACTCTCGGCGTGGCCTTCGGATTCGGTGCGATCACCATGACGATGGTGACGGGCTACCTGCGGAAGCAGGACGCCTCGCGGTTCGCTGCCAAATATGCCGACGTCCTCAAGTCCGAGAAGCTCGAGAACGCCATCTGGTACACGGCGTCCCCCACGATGCGCGAGGGGAAGTCTCCCGACGAATATTACAAGATGCTGAAGAGCCAGCCCCCCGAGAAGAACGTACTCCAGATGCAGAGCGGCGCGATCCTGGCCATCAAGAAGGAAGTCGAGGACCATCCGGGTACGGAAATCCACTTCACGGGCATCGAGACGCATGGTCTGGACGGGATCAGCCCTTATGCGACGGCACTGATCGAGGTCCACACGCCGCCCGAAAAGGGAGAGCCCGAGAAAGAGCAAACCGCTCTCTTCTTGCTCAAGCAGGTCGTCCACGACGGCAAGCCCGAGTGGTGGATCGACGAGTCGAAGTTCCCGTATCAGCCCGCCTCGTACGTGATCGAGTCCAAGCCCGTCGACGACGGACACGGCCACGCGCACTAATCGCCCCGCAGCACTCGGCCCCGCCAGGTGATCGCATCGAGTCGCTATGATACCGCGGACCCCGCGTCATCCAAGGACGTCGGGGTCCGTGGTGTTGATGGGCTCGACCTCAGGTCATGTACGAGGCGTAGCATTTCTCGGTCTCCCAGAGAGTCACCTCGACGACGGGGAGTCCGGCCTCGACGGCCCTGTCGTGGATCAGTCGGGCGATATTCTCGGCCGTCGGGTTTTCGTTCATGATGAAGACCCGTTCGCCCTGGGCCTGCAGGATCGGCAGGATCGGGTCTTCGCGGCAGAGCAGCATATTGTGGTCGAGGTGGTCGTCGATCCACTGCTGGACCTTCTGCTTGATGTCCCCGAAATCGACGAGCATCCCTCGCTCATCGAGGGTCGCCCCTTCGAGGACGATGATGGCCCGCCCGTTGTGGCCATGCAGGTGCTTGCACTTTCCGTCGTAGTTGAGCAGGCGGTGGCCGTAGCAGAAGAGGATTTCGCGGGTCACACGATACATGATCGGGGTCTCGCTCCAGGAAATGACCGAGGCGTTTCAGGACGAGACCGCGGCATAAGGCGTCGGGTCGGTGATGCCCGCCTCGCGGAAGCCCTTGCGGCGCTCCGCACACTTATTGCAGGCCCCGCAATGCCGGCCGGAGATCGGGCTGAGGCACGAAAACGTATGTTCGAGCGGTAGGCCGGTCCCTCTTTGAAGGACCTGCGACTTGCTGAGCCGATCGAAGGGTCGGAGTAATCGCAAGCGACCTTCCATCGCCCGGTTGACCACGGCCTCCAGGGCCGAATAGAACTCCGGCGTGCTGTCGGGAAAGGGGTTCGCCTCGAGGCAACCGAGCGCGAGTCGTTCGATGCCCCGGAGCCGACACCAGACGGCGACCTTGGACACGAGCAGGAGATTCCTGCCGGGAAGATAAACGGCCTCGTCCGGGGTCTCCTCCCCGGGGACGGCCGGCCCCGAGACGCTCCAGTGCGAACCGTAAACGTCCGCGACGGGCTCGTCGAGCACGGTCAGGGATGCTAGCCCTTCGCGCGCGGCCGAGTCCAGGAAACGTCGAAGGCTGGCGAGTTCGACGTCCTCCCAGCGCAGTCCGAACCGGACGTAGATCGGAAAGACGCGAGGGAAATGGCGAAGGAGATCGACAGACAGGATCGCACTGTCCACCCCGCCGCTGACCAGGACGGCCACATCACGGCCCTTTGAATCGTCGTCCATTGAGAGCTGACCGAAAAAGCGCGGGATCGCCGGGCGCTGCGTGCGACCACCGTTGTTGCGGGCCCGAGGCGAAGATTTTGGTCATTCTAGGATTACCCACCTCGAGCAGCAACCCATTTGATGGGCTCTCGACCCAGAGGGCTCTCCACCACAAAGGCACCAAATCTCAAAGGGAGCATGCTGAGAGAATGATCATCCTTGCGGGCGTCTCCTCGGAGACCTTCGTGCCTTTGTGGTGAATCTCCAGCCGAGTCGACCGAACAAGCGTCCGGAGACTTCCCGTCTCTGCTGCGATCAGAGCTTCGTGACGCGGAAGACGTGGGCCGGGCAGACGGCCGGGTCGAGTCGCACGAAGTTCCACTCGCCGTTCCATCGATACTTGGCGTCGTCCAGGATGTCGTGGAGCTCGTACGAGCCGCCGAGGCCGAGGTCGTAGGTCGGGAGTTGGACCCAGCCCGACTGGGTATGGTAGGGGTCGAGATTCACGACCACGACGATGAGGTTCGATCGGTCGGGGGTCGACTTGGAGTAGACCAGGAGCTGGTCATTATCGACGTGGTGGAACCGCAAGTTGCGGTCGAAATGGAGGGCAGGGTTCGCGCGTCGGGCACAATTGACCCGAGAGATGAAGTCTCGAAGATTCCCGGGACGATCGAGATCCCACGTCCGGACCTGGTACTTCTCCGAGTCCATGTACTCCTCGGAGCCCGGCCGGAGCGCCTCCCCGACGCACTGCTCGAAGGGGGGTCCGTAGATCCCATAGGTCGCGCCGAGCGTCGCCGCGAGGACGAACCGGGCCTGGAAGGCAGGCCGGCCACCATATTGCAACGACGCGTGGAGGATGTCCGGCGTGTTGGCGAAGAGGTTCGGCCGCATGTACTCCGCCGACTCGGTCTGGGTCAGCTCGGTGAAATACTCGATGATCTCGTGCTTGGCGGTCCGCCACGTGAAATAGCTGTAGGACTGCGAGTAGCCCGCCTTGGCGAGCTGGCGCATCATCTTGGGGCGGGTGAATGCCTCCGACAGGAAGATCGCGTCCGGATGCCGATCCCAGACTTCGCGGATCACCCAATCCCAGAATCGGAACGGCTTCGTGTGCGGGTTGTCGACGCGGAAAATGCTCACGCCCCGGCCGATCCAGAACAGGAAGACGTCGCGCAGCTCGTCCCAGAGGGCTTCCCAGTCGTCGCACTCGAAATCGATCGGGTAGATATCTTGATATTTTTTGGGAGGATTCTCGGCATACTTGATCGTGCCGTCCGGTCGGTGGCGGAACCACTGGGGGTGCTCGCGGACGTACGGGTGGTCGGGCGAGCACTGGAACGCGATATCCAGCGCGATCTCGATCCCGAGCGAGCGGGCCTTGGCCACGAGTCGGTCGAAGTCCTCGAGCGTGCCGAGGTCGGGCAGGACCGACTTGTGTCCCCCTTCCTTGGCACCGATGGCCCAGGGACTTCCGGGGTCTCCGGGCCCCGGGGTCAGCGTGTTGTTCGGCCCCTTCCGGAAACTCCGGCCGATCGGGTGGATCGGCGGGAGGTAGAGCACGTCGAATCCCATCCCCGCGACGTAGGAGAGCCGAGCCTCGGTATCCTTGAACGTCCCGTGCCTTCCGGCCTCGGGTGCGGACGACCTGGGGAACATCTCGTACCAGGCGCCATAGCGAGCCCGCTCACGCTCGACCATGACTCCGAGCGATCGGCCGTAGTTCTGGCCTCGTGAACGATCGGTATGCTTCGCCATGAGCTCGGCGAGTGCGGGGTCGAGCCCGGCCTGGACCCGCTTCGGCTGATCGTCCTTGTTCTTGAGTTGTTGAGCGAAGGCTCGTAGACGGTCGGCGTCCTCGCCCGAGGCCCGCTCGCTGGCATGCCGGACGATTTCGGACCCTTCGAGCAGCTCGCTCGTCAGGTCCTGGGCCGCTTCGAACTTCTTGGTCAGCTCGTAACGCCAGGAGGCGAAGGCATCGATCCACGCCTCGATCGTGTATTCATGCCGGCCTTGAGCGAGGGCCGTGAAACGTCCCGTCCAACGGTCATTCCCGAGGGAGGACATCGCGACCTCATCCCAGTTCGAGGCCCCCACGTCTCGGTGCTTCAGCAGGGCGACGATGACGTCGTGGCCTTCGGCGAAGATGTCCGCGAAGACGACGACTTCTTCGCCCACGGTCCGCTTGATCGAGAACCGCCCCTCGTCGATCTCAGGCTCGACCCCTTCGATGATCACCCGCGAGGGGGCCCGATCATTGCCGGCCACGCGCTGCATCCGCCCTTCCGACGCCATGAGGTTTCCTCTCGGTGGGAACGTCCTGCCTGTGACCGGGGTGCTGCCGCCCGGTCCCCGCGACGACCCCTCGTCGTCGGGTCTCCCATTCTGTCGAGAGAGGTGAGGCGTGCCCAGGTCCCGTCGACAAAAGGTAAGCAGCCAGGTTTAAGACTCGGCCGGAACCGAGGAGTCCCGTGCCGAATCGGTTCGTTTCGGTTTAGGCCCGGCTCAGATGCAAGACCCCCAGCATGGGGATCAGCACCCAATCCGGGCGGTAGTTCAGCTCGTATTGGAGCTCGAAGAGGGTCTTATCGAGCATGAAAAAGTCGAGAAGATTTTCGAAGGTCTTAGGGTCGCTCGGCAAGAGCGAGGATCCGGCCACCGCCCGTCGATACTCACGCAAAAAGGCGGCGGAGGTCCACGACTTCCAGATCTTCGCCCAGGGCTCGAGGCGGTCGAATTCCTCGGGCTGGGTGCTGGAGAGTTTCAACAGGACGCTGTACGCGGCGTAGTCGAATGACCGGAGCATCCCGGCCAAATCCTTAAGGGGCGACTGCTTCGCCCGGCGCTGCGCGATCGTCTTGCCGGGTTCCCCCTCGAAGTCGAGGATGAAGAAGTCGTTCTCCTGCCAGAGGACCTGGCCGAGATGGTAGTCGCCGTGGCATCGGATCTTGACCAGGCCTTCAGGATCCTTGGCGGGCGTGCCGAGTCGCGAGACCAAACTCGGCGCCTCGGCCAGGACTCGGGCCGCGAGCGTTTGGGCCGAGTTCGAAAGCGCTTCGCGTTTCACGTCCAGGGTCGCGAGGACTTTCCTGGACTGCTCTCGGAGGTGTCGGGTCAGGCCCTCGAGCTCGCCGGACGTCAATGGCTCGGGCGTGAACTCGGCGTCGCCTGAGGCGCCTGCGGACAAGGCAAGGTGGAGCTCACCGGTCCTCTGACCGAGGATGCCCAGCCAGTGGAGGGCCGGGCCGACGACCTCGAAGACGTCGGGAGGCGTCTCGACCTCGCTCAATTCGAGCAACGAACGGCCATCGAGCTGGATTCGGTCGAGGCGATGCAACTCGGAGCCGCCGTGCTCGTAGAATCGCCTCAGGACGTCCTGGATCCATTGCCAGCCCTGGCCCTGGTTCGGGACGAGTTCCTGGAGGAGTGCGAGCGTGATCGGCTCGGTGCGCGGCCGCTGATATTCGAGGGCACCGGCCATCTTCGGCACGCGAGGGAATTCCGCCTTCTCGGTCAGGTATCGCCCGATCTCCACGTCCGGATTCTGCCCCGAGTCGAGCCTCCGGAAAAGCTTGAGCAGGAGCCGCCGATCGTAGAAGAGCGTCGAATTGCTCTGCTCGGCCGAGCCGCGACCGATCTGTTTCGTCGGGTCGTCGTCCCCGCGCAGCGAGGGATAGACCGACGTCGGATGGCCGAGGATTCGACCCGAGCGCGTCTTCCACTCGCGAGATTCGTCGATCGAGCGGAGCAGGAGGGCGCAGAACTGGTCGTTCACGATCGCGTCGTAGAGGACACCCGAATCGTCGGAGCCCTCGACGTACGCGATGAGCGATGGGGTCTGGTGGAGGACGATCGACTCGGCCTCGAGGCCCGCCGCGAGTCCCAATGGCAACGTGTATTTATCGGATTGCCCGTCGCTGTAATAGGCCCTGACGAACAGGAGATAGACGGGCGACGGCCCCTCCACGAAGGGGACCCAATCTCGGATGCTGACCGTTTCGAGTGTCCTGGACTTGGCCCCGAACCAGCGTTGTCGAAGCAGATACTTCGGCAGGACGACGCGCTCGAGCACGGCCCGCGACTTGCCTTCCATCAGGGTGTCCCAACCGCCGCCGAGCTTGAGCTTCGGCAACGCTTCGGTTGGCGGGGCGAGCGCGGGCTCCTTGCCCGGCCTCGGCGCGCCGCCCAGGCCCAGCTCGGCGTGGGGATCGAGCTCGAGCTGGAACCAGATGAATGAATACGGCCCGACGCTGAGGAAGTAGGGCAGCTCGCCGATCTTCGGGAAGGCGACCCCGCCGAAGAGCTCCTTCGGGACATAGCCCTGGAACTGGGAGAGGTCGAGCTCAACCGGCTGGACGAACCGAGAGACGTTCGCGACGATCAGGATCGTCTCATTTTCATATTGACGAATGTAACTCAAAATCTTGCGGTTGCGCGGGTGCAAGAACTCGATCGTGCCCCGGCCGAAGGCCTTGAATCGCTTGCGGAGCGCGATCAGACGCTTCGTGAAGTTGAGGAGCGACGACCCGTCGCGCTCCTGGGCCTCGACGTTGATGCTCTGATAGCCGTAGAGCGAGTCGACGATGGGGGGGGCGTAGAGCCTGGCGAAGTCGGCACGCGAGAAGCCCGCGTTGCGGTCGCTCGTCCACTGCATCGGGGTGCGGACCCCGTTGCGGTCGCCGAGGTAGATGTTATCCCCCATGCCGAGCTCGTCGCCGTAATACATGACCGGCGTCCCGGGCATCGAGAGCAAGAGGCTGTTCATCAGCTCGATGCTCCGCCGACCGTTGTTCATGAGCGGCGCGAGCCGGCGGCGGATGCCGAGGTTCAGCCGCATCCGGGGGTCGGCGGCATACTCGCGGTACATGTAGTCCCGCTCTTCGTCGGTCACCATCTCGAGGGTGAGCTCGTCGTGGTTCCGGAGGAAGATGGCCCACTGGCAGTCGGGCGGGATGTCGGGGGTCTGGCGGAGCACCTCCACGATCGGGTGCCGGTCCTCCTGACGGAGGGCCATGAAGATTCGGGGCATCAGCGGGAAGTGGAACGACATGTGGCACTCGTCGCCGTCCCCGAAGTAGGGAAGCACGTCGGCCGGCCACTGGTTCGCTTCCGCCAGGAGCATCCGATCCTTGTATCGTGCGTCGAGCTCGCGGCGGAACTGCTTGAGGATCTCGTGGCTCTCCGGCAGGTTCTCGCAGTTCGTCCCCTCGCGCTCGATCAGGTAGGGGATGGCGTCGAGTCGGAGCCCGTCGACCCCCATGTCGAGCCAGAACCGCATGACCTTGAAGACCGCCTTGAGGACCTGAGGGTTGTCGAAATTCAGGTCCGGCTGGTGGTGGAAGAACCGGTGCCAGTAATAAGCCCCCGCGACCGGGTCCCAGGTCCAGTTCGACTTCTCGGTGTCGGTGAAGATGATCCGGGTCCCGGCGTATTTCTCCGGGGTGTCGCTCCAGACGTAGAAATCCCGCTTCGCCGAGCCGGGAGGAGCAACCCTCGCCTCCTGGAACCAAGGGTGTTGGTCGGAGGTGTGGTTGATGACCAGCTCGGTGATCACGCGCATCCCGCGCTGATGGGCCTCGCGGACGAACAGGCGAAAGTCTTTGGGCGTGCCATACCCGGGGTGGACGCCGTAATAATCCGCGATGTCGTATCCGTCGTCTCGGAGCGGCGAAGGGTAGAACGGAAGAAGCCAGAGGCAGGTCACCCCCAGCCCTTGGAGGTAGTCGAGCTTCTGGATCAGCCCGGGAAAGTCTCCGATCCCGTCGTCGTTGCTGTCGAAAAACGCCCTGACGTGCAGCTCATAAATAATGGCATCTTTATACCAAAGCGGGTCGGATTCGATCATCGAGGTTTCCTCAAGCACGCCGCCTTCAATGTCTCGTCGTGCGAATCTCGCAGGTCCGATCGGTCTCGAGGTGTAGGATCCTCACCGGAGACACAGGTCTCAGCCCTGCTTTGAGAGAAGGGCCACCGGGAAACGGGAGAAGATCGCTCGCAACGGGGTCGGTCCCCCTTCAATCTCGTCTCCGGTCAATTCGTTCCGCCAACGGCCGACCGGGATCGGCAAGGACGTGTCCTCCCAGCGCCCGGCCAATTTGTGAGACAACCGGGGCACGACCGTCAAGGACCCGTTGCCTCGCAGGAAGGCGACGACATGCTCCCGGGCCGGCCCGTCCGGCAAGACCGGCGTATACGCCCCCTCCGCCCCGAACAACTCGGGCTGTCGCCTGCGGAACGCCAAGGCCTGCTTCGTCACCCAAAGCTTCGGCAGCCCTTCGTCGGATCGGGCCATGATCTGCTCGGCCGTCGCCGACTTCAAGCTCGCGAGGAGCTCGCGCCGAATCCCGTAGTCAACCGGGCGGCGATTGTCGGGGTCGACGAGGCTGAGATCCCAGAGTTCGTTCCCCTGGTAGATGTCCGGGACCCCCGGCGCAGTCAGTTTGATCAAGACCTGGGCCAGCGAGTTCACGCGCCCCGGCTCGACCAACCCAACGACAAACCGCTCGAGGTCGGCGACGAACCCAGCGTCGCCGAGGAGCGCCGCGACGAAGTCCTTGAGGGCGTCCTCGTACTCCGGCACGGGGTCGTTCCAGGAGGTCTCGGCCTTGGCCTCGCGCACGGCTTTCAACATATATTCGGTTAGCCGAGGGACGTCGATCGGCCAGGCGCCGACGAGGGTCTGGTAGAGCAGGTATTCGGTGTTGCGGTCGGGGGCTCCGGCCGTCTTATGCCGTCCGTTCCGCGACGCCCAACGTTCGATCGCCTCGGCCCAGGCTTCGGGGATTTCCGAGAGGAGCGCGATCCGCGCCCGGACATCCTCACTCCGTTTCGTGTCGTGGGTGGTTGTGGCAAGCATCGACCGCGGCCAGAGCCTTTGCGTCTCGGTGCATTCGGAATGGAACGCTTCGACCGAGAGCCCGTAGCGACCGGGATCCCCGCCCACCTCGTTCAAGGCAGTCATCCGGTTGTAGTTGTAGAAGACGGTGTCTTCGACCCCTTTCGCCATCACGGGGCCGGTGTTCTGCTGGAACCGCATCACCAGTTCCGATTCGAGCGGCCCTCGGACGCGGAGTAATAGCAGGTCGCGGAGGAAGTCGAGCAGGTCGACGTCGATGTCGGCCCGACGCTCCTTGACCGCCTCGATGGCCTCGAAGACGTATCGAGTATCCCGCGCGGTCACCTGGCCCGTTTCCTCGCAAACATACGTCCGATAGACGGGGAAGCACGCGATGACCTCGCGGAGCAGGGCGTTGAGCTCGCGTCTGGTGTAGTCGCGATATCGTTTCTGGCGTTCGCAAATCTGAATTAGGAGAGAGGTGAGTCGGCTAACGTCGCTGGCGAAGAGCTGCTTGAGGACGAGATACTTCTTGTCGTGGACCATCGCCAGGTAGTCGGTCGACATCCCCGTGAAACGCGTATAGATATCGTTGATCGACGCTTCATTCGTGCCGTCGATCCAGAGTCCGCCGAGCCGATTCAGGAAGTCGTACCCGGTCGTCCCGTCGACGGGCCAGTCCTCGGGGAGCGACTCGCCGGGCTCGAGGATCTTCTCGACGACGATCCAACCCTCGGGGGCGGCCTGTCGGAGCCGCTGGAAATACTGGACGGGGTCGCGGAGGCCGTCGGGGTGGTCGACCCTGAGGCCGTCGAGCACGCCTTCGCGGACCCACTTCAAGACCATGACGTGCGTGTCGTTGAAGACCCGCTCGTCTTCCATTCGGATGCTGACGAGCGTGTTGATGTCGAAGAATCGCCGATAGTCGAGCTCCTGGCCGGCGGTCCTCCAGTAGGCGAGCCGGTAATTCTGCCGATCGAGCAGGAGGTCGATCTCCGTCGACGACGCATTGATCTCCTCGACGACCTGGTCGATCGCGGCCGCGACTCGGGGTTCCTCCGCACAAAGACGTTCGAGCTGCTTCCGGAGGACTTCTTTGTCGCGGTGCCGACGTGTCACGCTGGCCCAATCGATCGCCGTCGAGATGGGCAGGTTCCCGAACGCGTCGGCCGCGAACGCCAGATCTGGAGAGTCGCACCGCCTCGCCGCCCGCTGGAGCAGGTCGTTGAGCGACCGCGGGGCGATGGGCATGACGTTGTCGAAGTAGTGGAACGTGAAACTCCCACCCACTCGCTGGATCTGAATCTCCCCCGCCTCGACCACTCGGCCGTAGTGGTCACCGAGCACGGGCAGTAACACCATGTTGTGAAGCTTCGCCTCGGGCGAGTCCCAGTCGACGTCGAAGTACCCGGCATAGCGACTCGAAGGCCCGTTTTCGAGCACATCCCACCACCACACATTGTCCCGGCTCGCGATGCTCATGTGGTTCGGGACGATGTCGAGGATCTGCCCGAGGTCGTTGTCGCCCAGCGTCCTGCAGAGGCGATCATGGGCCTCCTCACCGCCAAGCTCGTCGCTCACCTTCCGGTGATTGAGGACGTCATACCCGTGCGTGCTCCCCTTGCCCGCCTGGAGGTAGGGGGAGGCATAAAGGTGGGAGATTCCAAGCTCGTGGAGATAATCGGCGACCGCCGCCGCGGCGTCGAAGCCGAAGCCGGCGTGCATCTGCACGCGGTATGTTGCCAGCGGAACTTGCATGAGCCGTGAGAATCCAGCATGTGACAATGTCAGTCGTCGAGGACCTCGCGAGGCCAACCCCCGAGGGCAGCCAGCGATCGTCGCCTCAGGAACGTCTGCCGAGTTGACCGGATCATCCCAGCGCCCTCGGGCAAGGTCCAGTTCCCGGTGCGATCGGTCACTTGGTCGAGCAAAGTTGATGCCAAAGCAAGCCTATTCCGGGGCAATTCCCAGGACAGGGACTTCTGGGTTGAGCGGGCATTCGTGGGGGTATGGGTAGGCTTTCAGTCGAGTCCTATCCTCTCGAAGATCGCGAATTCGAACGGCAACAAGTACCCCGTCCATCCGGTCTCATCCGGGAACGTTCCCCCGAAACGCTCCGCCTCGGATCGGAAACACACTCGGGTCTCGCCAGTAGAGATCGGAAGCAAAGACTCGGCATTCGCGAGGTTGAAGATTATCGAGAGCTCGGACGCTCCTTTCCCCCGACGCATCTCCATCAGATTCTCCCCGAGCAGGCGTGCGACTGCCCGTGAGTTCTCGCGAAGGCCTGCCAGGGTTCGCCGGAGGGAGAGGAGCTCGCCATAGAGTCGCCGCAATCCCGCGCGCTCCGGGGAATCCCAATTCCAACCTAAGATCGCCGAATCTCGGGTGGAAGGGGCGACGGGGTCGGGGACCTCGGCGTCGTGGAAGAAGGCCGAGAACTCAGCCTTGCGCCCGTCGCGAACCGCCTTGATCAACTCCGGATCGCTGTAGTCGCAGAAGAAAGGAAAGGGCCGAGTCTCTCCATATTCCTCGCCCATGAAGAGCAAGGGCAAGCGAGGGGAGAGTAAAAGGATGCCGGCGGCGAGCCGGACCGCAGGCCTCGGTAGACGCGTCGCGTTTCGCTCGGATCCTCGGCCGTTCCCGACCTGGTCATGATTTTGGACGAACGCCACGAAGCGGTCGCCAGGAAGCTCACCTACGGGTGCTCCGTGGCGACGGCCACGGTAGGCACTATAGCCCCCGTCGTTCACGAAGACGCGTTCGATCGACTTGCAGAGCGCGACGGGCCCGGGCGAGAAATCGAGGTAATAACCGCGGGTTTCTCCCGTCAGGGCGACCTTGGCGGCGTGGTGGAAGTCGTCGTTCCATTGGCCGTCGAGCCCAAAGCCCCCGCGGTGAACGGGCTCGAGGAAGCGAGGGGCGTCGTTCAGGTCGGTCTCCGCGAACACATGCGCCTGTCGTCCGAGGCGTGCGGCCGATTCGTGAGCGACCTCGACGATTTCGGAGAGGATGTGCCGGGGACTTCGGTCGACGATCTGGTCGGCGGCGTCGATGCGGAGCCCGTCGAACCGATAGTCGCGGATCCACTGCCGGACGTTATCGAGGACCATCGCCCGGACCGCGTCGCAACCCCGGCCGTCGAAATTGAGCGCAGGACCCCAGTCGGTCTTGTATTTCTCCGTCAGGTAGTCGCCGAAGATCGGGAAGACGTTCCCTTCGGGCCCGAAATGGTTGTAGACCACGTCGAGGAAGATCGCCATCCCGCGCCGGTGGCAGGCCTCCACCAGCCGCTTCAGGCCGTGAGGTCCCCCGTAACGATTCTGGGGGGCGAACGGGTGGACCCCGTCATACCCCCAACTCCGGGTCCCGGCGAATTGTCCGACCGGCATCAGCTCGATCGCCGTGATTCCCAGGGCGCGGAGTGCGTTAATCCTCGGAATGACGGCGTCAAAGGTCCCTTCCTCGGTAAAAGTTCCGACGTGCAACTCATAGAAGACGAGGTCGGCTCGGTCGATGCCGATCCACTCGTCATCATCCCAGCAAAACGTCGTCGGGTCGAAGACGGCGGAAAGCGCGTTGATCCCTTCGGGTTGCCAACGCGAGCAAGGGTCGGGCAGGGGGGGGCCTCCGTCGAGGCGGAAGCCATAACGTTGGCCCAAAGCCGGTTTCCGCGTCACGCTTTGATGGTAGCCCCGTTGGTCCCGAACCATCGTGAAAGACCGGGCATCGCCCCCGGCCTCGAGCACAAGCTCGACACATTCCGCCTTCGGAGCCCAGACGCACCATGTCGCGTCGGAGCCCTCCTGTGTTGCGAGTCCGACCTTGGGCAGTTCCGGATCGTCGATCACGGGGCCAACCCTATTTTGGGGAAGAGTTACGATGACACGACCCGAGCCGATTGCTGATAGCAGGATCCACCGCTCATTCAGGCAAGTCCTGCGCCGACGTTGTCGACATTCGTTGGGTCACGTCCCGGCGAAGGGCTTCGTAAGCCTATGGATGGTCATCTCCTAAGGGCCAGCCCACCGGAAACTTCTTCGAAGAATGTTCGAGGGCTCGTCGAACTGAGTTCGTCGTCGGGACGTAAGACGGATTGGGGATCCGTTTCGGAAGAACGTGGGCGGCCTAGTGATTACAGCAGAGAGAACGATCGGTGTGGCCGAGCTTCTCCCGACTGCCGCTGATTTCGACAAGCGGGTTTCCTGAAAGGGTCAATTTCTCACGTCGGATCGGCTTAGGACGCGCCAAATCCGCCAGGTGAGGCGTCTCGGATGCGTGAGGATCGGCCTCGCGGTCGGCCTTGTTGATCGATCGACCGATGGTTATCATGCCCAGGTGGGCTCTCGAGTCCCGCCCGACGACCAAATCCTATCTCCATGGGATCCAATCACATGCCTCGACTCGCATTCCGTCCTCTTGCGCCGATCGCGATCATGGCACTGATCGCGGCGGTCGTCGGTGCGCAATCCCCGAGCCCTAAGGCCCTGGATGAGGACACCGCGCGAGTCGTCGTCAATCTCCTCGAGCTCGGCCACATGGCCAAGCCCAAGATCGATGACGAGATCGCCAAGAAGTGGTGCAAGAATTTCCTCAAGGATCTCGATCCCCTCAAATACTACTTCGAAAAGCCGGACGTCGATGAGTTCATGGCCCAGGCCACGACCCTCGACGACAAGATCAAAGAGGGCAACCTCGAGTTCGCTCGCGTCGTCTTCGCCCGCTTCTTGAAGCGATCCGACGAACGACTCAAGACCGCAATGGCGGCGCTCGGCGAGAAGCCCGACTTCACCCTCGACGAGTCGATCGTCGACGACCCCGAATTGATCGACTACCCGGCGAACGCGGACGAGGCCAACGACCGTTGGCGGAAGCGGATCAAGCTCGACCTCCTCCAACTCAAGGTCGACAAGGTCGACGACAAAGACGCCGTCGATCGCCTCAAGATTCGCTACAAGGACCGGAACCGGTTCTATCATCAGTGGGACATGTCTGAGCTTCTGGAATTCTACCTGACCAGCCTCACGCGGACGTTCGACCCCCACTCGAGCTACATGAGCGAGAAGACCCTCGAGGACATGGTCGGCCAGACCCTCCACCTGTCGCTCGAAGGCATCGGCGCGTCCCTGCAGTCCGAGGACGGGTACGCCGTGGTCAAGGAGATCGTCCCCGGCATGGCGGCCGACAAGGACGGCCGTCTCCAGGCCGAAGACAAGATCGTGGGGATCTCGAAGGAAGACGGCACCGAGATCGACCTCGTCGAGAAGAAGCTCAGCGACGTCGTCCGCTATATCCGAGGGCCTCGCGGCACCAAGGTCCGCCTGATCGTCCAGCCCGCGGGGACCAAGGACCGCAAGATCTACGAGCTCGTCCGGCAGAAGATCGAGTTGAAGGACCAGCACGCCAAAGGCCAGGTGATCGACGCCAAGGCTGATGACGGGAAGCTCATCAAGATCGGAGTGATCTCGCTGCCGGCCTTCTACGGTGACACCGCCGCGGTCCTCAACCAGGACCCCGAGGCCGTGAGCGCGACCGAGGACTGCCGCAAGCTGATCAACGACTTCAAGACGCAAGGCGTCAACGCCGTGATGCTCGACCTGCGAGGGAACGGCGGCGGGCTGCTCGAAGAAGCCCGGACCCTCTCCGGCCTGTTCATCGACCGCGGTCCCGTCGTCCAGGTGAAGGACAACTCGGGCGTCAAGCACATCGACGACAACGACGAAGGCGCCGCCTGGACGGGACCGTTCGTCGTCCTCATCGACCACCTGAGCGCCAGCGCCAGCGAGATCTTCGCCGGCGTGATCAAGGACTACGGCCGCGGGCTCATCATCGGCGACTCGAGCACATTCGGCAAAGGAACCGTCCAGAGCATCGTGCCGATTAACGACCAGCTCCGTCGCGGCGAAGACATCCCGAAACTCGGCGCCTTGAAGTTGACCATCCAGCAGTTCTACCGCGTCAACGGCGAGAGCACCCAGGTCAAAGGCGTACCGCCCGACATCCACATCCCCTCGATCCGCGACCAGCTCGACCTCGGCGAAGGGAAGATGGACAACGCGATGAAGTTCGATCAGGTCACCGAGCTGCCGCACGCGAAGCTCAACCGCGTGACCCCGGACCTGGTCCAGGAACTGGCCACCCGCTCGCTCGACCGTCGCAAGGCCAACCCCAAGTTCCAGAAGCAGGAAGAGCGTATCAACAAGTTCGCCGAGCGCAAGGCGCGACACTCGATCTCGCTCAACGAGGCCAAATTCCGCAGCGAGTTCATCCCCGACGAGGACATCGTCAAGGATGAAGACAAGCCCAAGGCGAAGGATAATAAGGCCACTCCTCGTAAGAAGCATGCCGACCACCCGGCCTGGGAGCCGAGCTTCTACAACGACGAGATCGTCAAGATCGTCACGGACTACCTGACCCTCGGGTCGAAAGTCCTGGCCAACGCCTCGGGACGCATCGCCAGCGATCGCTAAGGTCGCTCGAACGCGGCGACGAGATCCCGTGACGGGATCGAAGCCGAGCTCGACACGAATTCGTCCGACGATGGAGAGAGGCGAGGCCTGGTCCTCGCCTCTCTCTTTTTATGCGCATCGCGATCCACGACGGCACTGTGGACTCGCGCTGCCGTCGCGACCGTAATTTCTGCCTTATGATAACCTTGAGGCAAGCCGACGTTTGTTGGCAACGAGATGAACCCCGTGGGCCACTTCCAACATCCTCGACTATCGCCCGAGAGTGCCCCCAAATGGCCAATCCTGCCACTTCCACGCCGGGCCGCTTCTTCATCATTGGACCGTTGCGGACGGGCTCGTCTTTGCTGTCGCGATGTCTCGACGATCATCCCGATTGCATTTGCCTCTGCGAATCCGAGGTCAATCGCGCACTCTTCCCGGAATATGACGTCCAGTACCATTACTGGCGGATGATGGCCCACGGCCTGACGCTCGACGAGGCGATCGGCTTCCTCAACCTCCGAAAGCAGGACGACCTCTCGAGCTTCAAGGGCTGGTACTCGGCCGTGCTCCCGAGATTGTCCGACCTCTACGGCAAAGAAAACGTCGTCATGCTCGGCGACAAGAGCCCGGACCTCTTCCGGAGCCCGGCGCTCATCCGCCACCTCTCCGAGAGTTACCCCCTCCTGTATTCGGTCCGCGACCCTCGCGCGATCTTCTCGAGTATCGAGGGCCAGGATGACTCCTCGGTCGAGGAGAAGGCTATCCGCTGGGAGAGCCTCATCCAGAACTATCTCGCATGGAAGCCGCATCTCGACTCCCCGAACATCCTGATCGTTCGCTATGAGGACCTCGTCGCCAGCCCGTCGGAGACGATGGCATTGGTCTATCAACACCTCGGCTTACGACCTTCCCAACGATTCCTGATGTCGTTCCGCAGGGCGTTTCCGGAACGGTTCCTCTGGTCCACCGCCGTGGATTACGCCACGGGGATGAAGCAAGACTTCGAACCCAGGCGTATCACATCCTGGCGAGCGACGCTCTCCGCCGAACACCTCGACCGCATCCGGGAGAGCCAGGTTGTCCTCGAATTCATGGAGCGATTCGGATATCGGGACGAGTTTTAATGGGCTTTGGTAGACGATGCCCCGCTCGGGGAATCGCGAGCACCGCGGTAGTTTGAGCATCCCCCACCGGATCTGATATCTCGCAGAGCGATACGCGGCACCACGTCCGCGTTTCTCAAGTCCTCTCTTCATTTCCTCTCGGCCCCCTCCCCGAAAAATACTCCCGCGACCTCTTGACCTCCCACGTTTGTCATTGAATACTGTATTAGCGTAGCCATACAGTACTCGAGGGCCAATCATGCTCTTTCGTCTCAACACGACGGATGATCGGCCGATTTACGCCCAGATCGCGGACCAAGTGACGTATGCAGTGGCGTCCGGGATGCTTCGGCCGGGCGAAATGGTGCCGTCTGTGAGAGAACTATCGCGGCAGCTCGTGGTGAACCCGAACACGGTGGCTCGGGCCTATCGCGAGTTGCAGGCGAGACAGCTTTTGGAACCGATGCGAGGGACGGGGCTCCAGGTGACGGAGGACGCCCCGAGGCGTTGCCAGGCCGAGCGGAGAGAACTCGTCCGGCAGCGGCTCCGGACGGCGATCGACGAGGCCAGGCGAAGCGACCTGGACCCGTCGGAGATCGAGGTGATCCTCCGTGAGGAGTGGGTCAGGACGAACGGGAAGTCTTCGGGTCATGGGGCCGAGGGGGAATCCGCATGAGTCCGGCGTTGGCGGTCAAGATCTCGGAAATGACGAAACGATACAAGGGGCACGTCGCCGTCGACCGAATGACCCTCGAGGTGCCGGTCGGCTCCGTATTCGGGCTGCTCGGCGAGAATGGGGCCGGCAAGACCACGACGATCCAGTCGCTTCTGGGACTGATCCTGCCCGACGAGGGTCGGGTCGAAACCTTGGGGCTGGAACCCGGCCACTTCGGCCTCGAAGTCCGCCGCAGGGTGGGCTACGTCCCGGAGCGGCCGACCCTCTACGAGTGGATGACGGTCACGGAGATCGGATGGTTCGCCGCGGGGTTCCACTCCCGGAGCCCGGGAGGGGTCCCCGGCTATGAGACGCGCTACCGCACCCTCTGCGAAGGCTTCGGCCTGGTCCCCAAGCGGAAGATCCGCGAGCTCTCCAAGGGCATGCGCGCCAAGGTCTCGCTGGCGCTGGCGATGGCCTCGGAGCCGGAGCTCCTGATCCTGGACGAGCCGACGTCCGGCCTCGATGTCCTGGTCCGGCGCGACTTCCTCGAGAGCATGGTCGACCTCGCGGGCGTGGGCAGGACGGTCCTCCTCTCGAGCCACCAGATCGGCGAAGTCGAGCGGGTGGCCAGCCACGTGGCGCTGCTCCATCAAGGGAAGTTGATCCTCGCGGAACCCCTCGACGAGTTGAAGGCCCGCACCTTCCTGATTTCCTTCGCGTTCACCGGCCGAGAACACCCCACGACCCTCGCGCCGGCCACGTCGATCGAGTTGATCGACGTCGACGACACCCCTCGGCAGGCGCGTTGGCTCGTGCACGCGGATTCTCCCCTGGCCCTCGAGCCGTTCCGCGCCTTCCCAGGCGTGACGGACGTGCAGATCGTCTCACCGAGTCTCGAAGACATCTACATTGGCTATATGCGGAGGCGGCGTCCCGCGGGCTTCACGCCGAAGATCGCGCACGTGGCCTGACGGCGATGGCGATCATCGGTGGTGAGTTGGGAATTAGACCGGATGGGAAGCGTCCCGATCGATCCGAAAGGGGAGAGATGGCGATGTTGTCGAGACTCTGGTGGAAGGAGTTCCGGGTATTCGCGCCGCTCATGGTGGCGGTCGGCCTGATGGCATTGTTGATGCAGTGGGCGTTACTCCGCAGCGGCACTCCTCTGTTCCACGCCGGGATCCTCACGCCGATCGCCCTCGGGTGGGCGAGCCTCTTTGCATGTGCGGTCGGCGCGACGGCGTTCGCCGGGGAGCGAGAGACCGGCACACTCGCCCTCCTGGACACGCTCACCGTCGAACGCCGGACGCTCTGGCTCGGCAAGGTGACGTTCGGCGTCTTGTCGTCACTGGCACTGGCGTTGGTCTTGCTCGCGACCGCGGCACTCGGCACTCAACAACGGGATGAGACGATCTACCCCCTGGGGCGAATCATCGCCGGCTTCGGGTCGCTCATACTCGAGACGCTCGCCTGGTCGCTTTTCTTCTCGTCGTTCGCGGGCAATGCCCTGATCGCGGCCGTCCTCGGCATGGCCACGGTCGGCGTGGTCGCCATGCTGATCACCGGGGAGCCGGGGCTCATCGACGACGTGCTTCTCGCCCAGACCGCCCCCTGGAGACTCGCCCTGGCGGCCGCCGCCATGGTTGTTTCACGATATCAAATCGTCTCCAGACATCGACCAAAACGGCCCAGGGCTCCCAGGGTACCGACCCTCGTGGAGACCTCGGTCGGTGCGCAACGGAGCCGAGGGAGCCGGATGACTCGCTACCTGTCGTCGACCGCGAGAATCCAGGTCCTCGACCTCCAATCGCGGGCGATCCGGAGCCTGGTCTGGAAGACGATACGGGAAGCGCGTTGGACCTTGCTTTTGATCTATGGGTTCGCACTACTCCTTTCCGAGTTCGTCCTCTCCCACGTGATCCAGTGGTACGACCGAATGACGATCGCGCTCCCCTTCGGCGTGGTCCTTGGAGTCGTCGCCGGGGTCTCGGTCTTCGGGGGCGAGTCTCCCGAACGCACCTTCCGTTTTTACGTCCATCACGGGGTCAGGCCGAGGCTACTCTGGACCGTGAAGGTCTTCGTCTGGACAGTGGGATTACTCGCCACGGTCATCCTGGGTGGCCTGAGCCTTTGGTTCCTGAATGTGGCGTGGGCACACTCGGTTGAGAGTACTCTGATGGCGATCCTGGCCTTCTTCGAGGCATTCGCGATCGCCCAACTCTGCGGCATGCTGATCCGACGCGGGATTACCGCGGGCGTCGTCTCGCTACTCTTGCTCTTCCTGATCATGATGCCGCAGGTTGGCCTCGTCCGGGCGAATATGATCCCGGAATGGGGCTTGATTCTGACCCCAGCCCTCGCCCTGCTGATGAGCTTCGTCTGGGTCGGAGAATGGATGTTCGACCGCCCAGGACTCGGCCGATCGATCCGTCTGACCCTCCTCCTGACCGTGCCCGTTGTCCTGCAGGGAGGCCTGTACGTCGCGTTTCGGGCCTACGACATCCCCGATATCGGGCCCGCATACAACCTCGCCCAGGTTGAGCCTTTGAAAATCCCGGATGGCCAGAATGCCGCCAAGGTTTACGGCCAGGCCATCGACAAGCTCGTCTTCCGATCCTACGACATCCCCAACCCCGGCCCCGTGATCCCGGCCGCCGAGTTCGATGCCAACCGACCGCGGAACGAGCCGCAGAGGTGGAGGGCCGGCGGTCGGCAGAGTGCCTCATTCGAAGCGAGGTCCGACGGACTCTTGCAGCAGCGAGAGAACCTGGGGATCCCGTGGTGGCGCGAGAATCAAGAGGCGTTGGAGTTAGTCCGCACGGCCGCGGCCATGCCCGAAGCGAGCTTCTCACGCGAAAGCATCAGCGGGGATGGTGATCCCGTGGTCGCGAAGATGATGACTTTGGCCCACCTGGTGGCCCTCGATCGCGATCAGCGGCTTCCCAAGAAAGAGTTCGCGGCGGCCTGGGATGCGAATCGAGTCCTCTTCCACATGGCCGACCAGCTCAGCAGGCCTCCGGCCACCATCTGGCATTGGCTCGTCGCGGACAACATCGAAACCATCGCGATCGATGGAGCATTCTCCTGGGTGGCCGAGCCGGGTCAGACTGCCGCCCACCTCCGCACGGCCCTGACGGATCTCCAGCGCTTGCCCCTGATGCGTTCGCCGGAGTTGGCGCTGACCGTGGATCTCTACCTCCTCGAGCAGGACCTAAATCTGCCGACGGAAGAGCTCATCGACCGCTTTCACCAGGGATCCCGCAAGGATCAAGTCCCGTGGATGCAAGTCCTGGAAAACCTCGTCCTCTATACCCCTTGGGAACGCGAACGCGCCAAACGCGTGTTACGGCAAATCGCCCCGGAGGCCCGCGGTCAGGTTAGCGATGGCCGGCTCCTCGACGCACGATTCGGATTGCGTTCGGCGGTCATGTATGAGGGCAGGGGTTCGCCGGGCTCCTATCAAGGGGTCAGCATCCCAGAAACTCAGCTTCTCAGTACCTCAATGCTGGCGAGGATGATTGCCCCCAACTTTTTCGGGCCGTATCGCAACTATCAGTACTTAGCCTCACGCGCCCGGGAGTTGGAGTTGAGCCTCGCCCTCAGGGTCTGGCAGCTCGAGCACAATGGGACGTTTCCGACAGCGCTCGAGGAGTTGGTCCCATCGGTCCTTGCCGGGATCCCGTTGGATCCTTTCACGGGCCGGCCGTTCCTTTATCTTTTGGTCGGCGAGGAACTCGCCGCTCAGCTCAACTCCGGGGAGGCTTCTCCGCTGATTACGGAGGGCACGCGAGAAGAGATCTCTCCCGGAGATGCCTTGCTCTACCGCACGGGCATCGACCAGACGTCGAAGTTGAAGCTCTACTTCGACGACAATACGGCCCTCCATCACCTCAGCAAGGCGGGCCGCGGCCCGGATCCGGCGAGCCCGCTTTGAAATCAACGAACGGCAAGGCGAACGGAGAGTCTCCTCACCGCGACTCGATCGCTCGCCCGGGACTGACGGCCCCTCGGCGAGCGATTCGTTTTGAGGTGAGAGGCGTGTTGGGCGGCAATGATGAGTGGCCCGCCCCGCGTAGGCGCGTGAAACCGATTACGACGAGCAGGGCAAAAACCAGGGCCTGGCCAATCAGGGCCAGGAACAGCGTCGGCGTCGCGAGGAAGAACGGTTGGAGGGACCCGAGGCGCCGGAGGGCTTCCCAGCCGGTGGCCCCGCCGGAGAACGTGGGGACCATGCGGCCCCAGAGTGCCGAAAATTCGGCCGCCAGGCAGGTCACCGTCAAAATGGCCGGGACGATGACCCGAAGATAACCCAATGGCCAGGCCAGGGCCCCTCCGCCGACGATCGCCAGGAACCAGGGGATCGCCGCACTCGCGTACCAGGGGCCCGTCGTCGGCCGCCCCCACGCCAGCTTCGACTGGACCATGTGGTAACCCAGCGCCGCGGTCACGCTCAGACACAGCACCGCGCACGCCAACGGCGTGAAGGACGACGCATAGACCGGTTCACGTCGGGCTTTCGGAGAGACGAGCCACCACGCATAACCCAGGATCGCGATCAGCGATACGGTCGAGTAAACCTTGATGAAGCCTCCTGCCGTCCCGAGATGGCTCCAGCCTCCCGCGTAGAAGGTCTCTCGCAACCAAAGTCGGCGCGTCTGGCCGCTCCAGTCGAACGTTCGGGCGGTGCGCATGAGGTCGGACGCGGTCTTCCCCTTCGAGCGATTCACCACCCCTTCCTGCATCGGAGTCAGGCTGCCGAAGCGATCGAGGTTCGAGCGCAGCTCCGCCTGGGTCACGAGCAAGAATCCGGCCGACAAGGTAAGTGCCGCCAGGGCCGCACGACCGGGACGAGGCCGATACCTGACAGCGAAGGCAAGCCAACAGAATGCGACGAACGGGACGAGCCCGAAGTGGACCGCCTTCGCCAGGACCGCGGCCCCCGTCGCGAGGCCGATCCCGAGGCACCGGAGCATGAGTCGATCGTCGCGGAGCGTCAGACAGCCCGAGACGGCGAGGGTCGCCAGGAAGACCCCGAGGGCGTCGTTGGAGACCCTCAACCCATTGATCAGGAAGAGCGGATGGGCGGCGATCACGATCCCGATCAGCGCGGCGTCACGCCTCCGCGTCACGAGTTGAGAGATTGTGCCGAGGGCCACCCAGACCGCACCCGCGATGAATGCCAGGTTCAGCAGCCTGAGGCCGCCGACCGACGCTCGCAAGTTTTCCACACCTCCCAACGCCGCAAAGAGGGGTGAGACGAGCCAGTAGTACCACGACGAGTGCTGGGCCTGGTACAGGTCGATCTCGCCCGGTTTCAACCGGGGCGCCGGCCCGGCCTTCCAGTAGTCGGCATAACTGACGAAGCCGAGGGAACCGAGCTGGAGGTCGGCAACATCCTTCGGCTCCGGGAACGCAATGGCGTGCTCGAGCAGGGACCGCGGGACCTTGGTTTCGCCCAGGATCGCGGGCTGGCCGGTCTCGAGGATATGGACGATGTAGCCGACGTGCTGATACTCGTCCCAGCCTTCGAACGGGGGCACGAGACAAAGCGTGACGAGTCCTCGGCAGACCACGAGGCCGACGAGGAGACCTCGAAACCATGCCCAGGTCCGCGCGTTCTCCGATGCTGCCGCCATCGCGCACTCCGTTGCGAAGGGGTCGAATCGCGGCGGATTAGAGCAGAAGCGGCCGAGAGTGCCAAGGGAAGCTCGACGCGGGGGGTTTCGCCCTCCCGGTGCAAGAACAGAGCAGGCATGAAAAAACCCGCTCCAGAAGGAGCGGGTTCATTAGGGAGGCAGGTGACGACCGGCCCGAGGAGGGCTCAGATCGAAACCATCTCTTGCACGTCGTCCTCGACCAAGGTCAGGAGGAGCGAACGGCTCTTGTCACGAGTTTCGCCGATCGCCGTGACATACACTGCGGGATCGTCCTTGACGGGGCACTCGTGCTCGCAGATGCCGCAACCGATGCAGCGCACGGGGTCGATGTAGGGCCGCTTGAGCTCGATAGTCGCTCCCCAGCGATCCGTCATCTCGACGTTTCGGGTGAAGATGGCCTTAGGACTGACCGGGCAGACCTCTTCGCAGACGACGCAGCTCGTGTCCATCGCCCAGGGGAGGCATCGCCCCTGGTTGTAGAACGCGGTCCCCGTCTTGATCGGTCCTTTGGCCTCGAACGGGCCAACGCCCAGCTTCTCTGCGATCGAGATCTCGCGGATCGCCCCTGTCGGGCAGACCTGGCTGCACAGGGTGCAGTTCAGCTCGCACCAGCCCATTTTCGAGATCATGATCGGCGTCCAGAGGCCTTCGACCCCGGACTCGAACAGGCTCGGCTGGAGGACGTTGGTCGGGCAGACCCGGATACACTGGTCGCACTTGATGCAACGTCGCAGGAACTCGTCCTCGGCGACCGAGCCGGGAGGCCGGATCACGGCGCGGTTGAAGTTCTTTCGGACGCCTCCGGACAGTCTCGCCATCGGGAAGAAGAGGATGCCGAAGAGGCCGGCGAGGAGTAGCTGACGACGTCCGACGAGCGGATAGGCCACCTCGCTCGCCTTCCTGGGCAAGAATCGGAAGGCGAGGGCATCATGGGGGCAATCCTCGATGCAGTTGAGGCAGACGAAGCACTCGCTCTTGCGGAGGTCACCCTGCGGGTCGGACGCCCCTTCGCAGCTCTTGAGACAGAGGTCGCAATCGGTGCAACGGACCGGGTCGCGGTCGATCCGCCAGAGGGCGAACCGGCTGAAGATCCCGAGCAAGGCCCCGAGGGGGCAGAGCGTCCGGCAGAAGAAGCGCGGGATCCACCAGTTCGCGACGAGCAACCCGATGAAGATGATCCCGACGATCCAGGCCTGCCAGTATTCGCGAGGCTCGGTGTAGATGCTCTCGGTCGCCATCTGGGCGGTCGGGAGGACGCTCGTGGTCATCGAGCGGACCGTCAACGCGATCGGGTCGAGGAGCCCGATCTGGAGCGTACTGTTGCCCGTCTTGTGCTCCTCGGCCGCCTGAGAGACACCGGTGCCGATCGCCGCGAAGACGCGAGAGACGCCCGACTGAGGCAGTTCCTTGCTGGTGTACGCGGAGTAAATCGCGCCGGGGGTTGAGAAGATGGTGGGGACGATCCAGAGGCTGGCCATCGCGAGCATAGCGGTCAGGATATAATACTTGATCGCGAAGATCTTGCGATAACGGTTGACCTCGATCATCTGCTTCGTGTTTCGGCGATTGCCGATGACGCCGAAGATGTGGTGCAGGATGCCGAAGGGGCACATCCAGTTGCACCAGACTCGCCCCAGGACCATTGTGATCGCGATGATCACCAGGCCCCAGACGAGGTTGCGATAAAGTGTGTGGGTCGTGAGCGCCGTCGAGACGGCGACGAGCGGCGTCGCTTCGAGGAAGATCGAGACCGGCCAACCCTTGAGATAGCGCAGGTCGGTGATCAGGAGGAAGAACAAGAAGAGCCCGAGGAAGAGGGCTTCATAAGCTCGTCGGATCTTGACCATCAGCGTTCTCCGTCCGGCGAGTGATTTCGCCCCACTCGAGACGCGATCACCAGGTTAGTTGCGGAATGAAACCGAGTCAGAGGAAGAAAAGATCGAACGAGTTCAGTCGAACAGGATGCCCTTCAAGTCGAGCACGAAGCCGGGCAGGACCGCTTCGCCCGAGAGCGTCGACGGGCGAGCGAGGACCTCGACCGGTTGGTTGGTTCGGTAGACCTCGACCGTTTCCTTAAGGGGGTCGATGAGCCAACCGAGGCGTGCACCTTGATCGAGGTATTCTCGCATTTTACGACGAAGTACACTCTTACGATCCGTCGGTGAGCGGAGCTCGACGACGAAGTCGGGGCAGATTCGAGCAAAGCGATTGTGTTCCTCGGGAGGGAGGAGATTCCAACGGCGTTCGTCGATCCACGAGGCGTCGGGAGAGCGGATTGCGCCGTTCGGCAAGGTAAACCCGGCCGATGAGTCAAACGCCTTCTCCCGTCCGGTCGCCTCAACCCAGTAACCAAGCCGAACCGTGAGGCGAAAGTTCCGCCCCCCAGTGTCGCTACTTGCTGGAGCCATGATCTCGAGCTCACCGCTCGAAGAGAGTTCGAGACGAAGCTCGGGATGCGACGCGCAGAGCTTCCCGAATTCCGCGTCGGACAGGACGAGGCCCGGGCGGAATTTCAGCATCAGGGGTTCGGTAAGACGACTCATGGATCGCGAGTCCAGACGAGGGAGCGGTCGTCAGACGGTAATCTCCTGGGTCCACTGCGGGCGCCAGTCTTTGCCGAGGCCTCGAGCGATCACCTTATCAAGGTAGATGATGTCGTGCCGCTGCTTCTCGAGCAGGCGGGTGACGCACCAGCTATCGACGGCCGTACAGTCGGTCCCGACCACGATCGTGTCGGACTTCTTGACATCATTGAGGCTACCGCCGGTCGGGCCGTTGCGCATCAGGAGCTTGCGGCCGTCGGCGATCACGAAGGTGGGCCGCATCATCAAGGCGAAGTCGGAGATGATGCCGTGGATGTTCTGATGGAACTGGTTGCGGGGGTTGCCGAGCAACCCGTACCAGTTCTTCATCGTGACGGTCGCCTTGCAGAGGTTGTGGTCCTTCACCGGCGAGATGCCGATGACTTTCGTCGCCTCGCGGAAGGGCCTATAAAACATCCGCCAGGTATGGGTGATCGTCTCACCGCCGACGTAGAGCTGCTCGAAGTAACTGTCCTGCGGCATCATCAGCTCGGCGCCCGCGCGAACGGCCGCCTCGCCGACCTTGGTCTTGAAGAAGCAGCTCTCGGGGTTGTTGATCGGGTTGTCCGCGACGATGACCTTGCGGGCGCCGGCCCCGAAGCAGAGCTTGACGACCGCAGAGACGGTATCCGGCTGGGTCGTGGCGGCGAGGTCGGGGTTCTTGTCGAACGCCACGTTGGGCTTGATGACGACCACGTCGCCCTTGGTGATGAACTGGCCGATCCCCTTGTCACCCCCCATGGTGTCGAGGGCGGCCTTCACCATCTTGAATGCCTGGTCCTCGCGAGCCTGGAGCTCGGCCTCGCGCGAGTCGAATTGCTCGGGCCGAGGGGGGGTCGATCGCACGACCACCAGATTCGGTTTGCTGGGCGAGAGGCTGACCGAGTAGTCCTTGAGGCGGACGGGGGGTGGCGGCTTGACCCCTTCCATCCCCCAACGATCGCGGACGAGCAGGCCCCCGGCGAGGGCACCGCCGGCGACGAGCCCCGTCCCGCCAACCTGCGTGAGGAACTGGCGTCGTGAAAACATCTCGTCGGCCGGGTTCACGCCGCCGAGCCGTTCCAGGTTCTTCTGCTGGGTCCTGGTCAGTTTTTCGCTCATCGCGGCCCTCGGGTAGGGGAAACTCGAAAACCGTCAAGGTAGGTTGTCGTCGAAGCGAGCCGACGCGTGGCAGGGGGGGGGTCGACTCATCCGTCTCGGCTTCGACGCCTTACGGCCTGGGCTCAATTATTTCTTGCCGGTGTCGACGGGGACGACGGTGGCCGGCAGCGCCGTCACGAGCTCGCGGGCGAACGCCTCAGCGGGCTTCGGGTCGGTCGCCCCATTGGCGCCTCCGATCACGTTCCCTTTCAAGAAGAAGACATCGACCAAACCGATGTTCGAGCTGATGACCATCCGGTCGGCGCCTGCCTGCTCCAGAGTCTTGATTTCGGCCCCATCTTTCTTCGCCCCTTCCAGGTATTGGTCGAGGACGGCTTGTGCGTCTTTCGGAGTCGCATACGGGCGGAGGAACCCCTGCCAGGTCACCCCCATTTCCTCGTAATCCGCCATGAAGACGTCCGCGAGGAAGCTGTACCCGAAGACGTCCTGCGCCACGTATTTCGGTGTCGACCGGCCGTGACCCGCCGGCAGGAGGGCGAAGATCGCGTCGGGCGTCGAAGTAGCCGGGCCCGACGGGTCCGGCGAGCCGCCTGCTTCGGTTTTCGGCTTCTGTTGGTCAGCGATCCGCTTGGCCAGCTCGAGGGCGAACGCCGAGAACTTGGGGTCGTCGGTCGTCGAGACGATTTGGGTGTAGTAGGGGCCCGAGTAGAAGAGAGTGCTCCCGGCCGAGGTATAGCCGCTGGCGCCGATCGACAACGCTTTCGCCTCTTCGGGCTTCTCCGAGCCGTATTTGCCCAGGGCCTTCAGCGTGTCACCCATCTGGAAAATGTAGAGTTGAAGCTCGTTTGATTCGTCGCCGGCCGGGTGATAGTTGGTGTAGGCCATCCCCTTGACGTCGTACTGGATGAAGCTCTCGGCCCGGCCGTCGATTTTCTCGAAGAGGTTCTCGGCGTTGAACGACTCGAGGTGCTTGTCCCCCGACTTGCCGACGACCCAGCCGGCCGGGAGATCGGTCAAGGGGAGCATGTTCGCAAGGGGCCGTTGCGGCTCGGGGACGGTCGCGATTTCGGCGTCGGCCAAGGCCTTGGTCATTCCGTCGCCTTCGGCGGGTGCAGGAGCGGGAGCTGCCAGGGTCGGGCTCGTGGGGGCCGTCGGGGTGACCGACGCGGCGACGGCGGGTGCCGGGATCGCTCCGCCGGCCGCGACGAGCTCGGCCGGGGGTGCGGTGAAGTCCATCAACTGCTGCGGGCCATCGAGGTTGATGCTCTCGTGGACCTTGGCCAGCCGTTGCAAGACGGCCGGGAGAGCCCTGGCCACCGAGGGGGACGTGCCCGCGACCGAGCGGAGCGCCAGCATCGCCTCGTCGAGCTTCTTGACGTTCTCGACCATGTTCTTGCGGACGTCGGCCAGACGCGTCATCTCCCGTTTCACGGCCTCGTCGGCGTCCTTCAGGTCGCCGTAGCCGCGCCCTTGCTCCAGCACCGACCACGTGCGGTTGGGGTCGAACTCGTATCGATTCTTGTCGAAATATTGACTCTTGATCACGAGTGCCGTGAACATGGCGGGGATGCCCATCACGAGGAGCATGCCGCACACGATCGACGAGAACTCGGGACGCTGCATCACCCGGCCGCGACGGGCCTTGAACCAGTCGAGCCGGCCCAAGATCGCGAAGGCGATCGGCGTCGTCGCGATGGCGAAGATGGCCGCGGCGACCGCGATCGCCATGAGGGGATCGTTCCAGAAGAAGTCTCGGAGTTTCGCCGCGGTCGCCGTGGAATTCATCGTGGCATCGGCCTCGAGTGCGGGAATCCGGCGATCACCCAAGCGTGATCGATCGTGGTTTTCCGTATTATAGCGGAGGGGGGAATCAGTCAGCAATCGCCTGGTCTGAGCCGGGTTGGGATCGTCCAGGCAGGGGTGGAGGGGACTCGGAACGTCTTGCGCATATCGTCCCACAGGGGAAATAGCGACGAAACTCGAATCCACGGCCCAACTATTTTGGACCGAGCCTCGGCGTGGCGGTCATTGGGGCTCGTCGATCCCGAACAGATCGTCGACCGAGCGGTATGCCTTCGCGCGGGCGGCCGCAAGGAAGGCCGCGACCGGGACGATCGAGGTCGTCGAACTGTCGCCCGGGACTCGATCGGGGTGGACGATCTCGCGGGTACTCGTCCGAACGAGTCGCGCGTCCCTGGTCCAGGGAAGCCGCCCCAGCTCATCGAGGTACGTCGGAAATCGACCCGAGCGGAACAGGAAGAACTCGACATCCGAGATGTAGATGAGCGAAATCGAGAGCGCATGCCGCCGAAGCCAAAGGCCAAGCCCCTCCAGGCACGGTCCTCGGCCAAACTCGCCGACCAGCGGAAGGATCCGTTCGCCGACCTGCAGCGATCGCACGAGCTGATATGTCGACTCTCGGGCGAGGAAATGGGCCGGCTGCCCATCTCGATCTTTGGTGAGCATGAGCCGAGCGAAGGTCGGGTACATCTTGAGCGCGAGGAAGCGCGCCCCTAGTCCCGGCCCGGCGAGCTTCGCCTGGATGGTCGCGATCGTAGCCCACTCGCCCTCGCGCACGACACCGAGAGGCTTCAAGACCCTGGCAACGTCGGCGATCACACCGCTTAAGCGGGCGTGGTCGAATGGTGCCGCACCGAAGACATCCACCAAGTCCTCGACGGTCGGATCGGCCGGAAGCCGCCCGGGACGTCGGGCGGTCAATCGAGAAAGGTAATCCACTCGGTCCTCGGCCAGGGTCATCAACGCCTTGTGGACGAGGTGGAGGAGGAGGTTTTTTCGGCGAAAGTCGAGGATGAAGGCGAGGCTCGGTCGAGCGTGGGCGAGGAGCGTCAGGTTCTGGTCGGGCCCGACGCCCAGGTAGACCCCCTCGGGGCCGACTTCGCGTGCGATCTCACCGGCCACGCGCGGATAAGAATCTTCGTTGCTGATAAGATTATCGGAGGCGGGCCCGGTCTCGGGGACGGAGAGCGCCTCGATGATCGCATCGAACCGTGCATCCCGTGCCGGGAAGAGGATCTCCGAGAGTGAACGCGCCTCGGGGTTCATTCCGAGGGCTCGATGTGGACCAGGACGTCGCGAATCGGCACGACCTGGTGGATCACGCGATCCTTCACCGCATGGGCGATGGCATGCCCCTCGCGCACGGTCTGCTCGGGGTCGACTTCGACGTGGATGTCGACGAGATATTCCAGGCCCGCCTTCCGGACCCTCAACTTCTCGACGCCCCGGACACCCGGGACCGCCAACGCCTCTCGGCGGACTTCGGAGAGCATCCCGGGTTCGGCCTGACGATCCATGAGCTCCTGGACGTTGTCGCGAAAGAGCCGGCCGGCCAGGATCAAGATCATGGCGACGATGAATGCGGCGGCCGCGTCATCGGCCCAGGCCCACTCCGGGCCTCCCCAACGTGTGATCGCGACTCCCAGCAGGACCGCCACCGATCCCATGACGTCGATCCGATAGTCGAAGGCGGTCGCGAGGAGTGCGTTCGACCCGGTCCGTTGGGCCGTCCTCGCGGCGTAGCGTGCAAGCATTTCCTGCACGACGGCTCCGACTCCCGCGATCAACAGTGTCACCAGATGAGGGGTCGAATGTGGTTGATTGCGACGGCTCCAGGCCTCCCAGCAGATTCCGAGTGCGAGCACCATCAAGAATAGTGCGATGCATGCACCGGCGACGGCCTCGACGCGGGTATGCCCATAGGGATGCTCGGTATCCGCCGGACGTTCGGCGTAGATCAGGGCGCCGAGGAGCATTCCGGAGATGACCGCGTCGATGAGCGAATGGAAGGCGTCGGTCACCAGGGCGAACGAATGCCCAAAGATTCCGCCAAGGAGCTTGACCAGACCGAAGCTAAGGTTCACCCCGAGCCCCAGGGCGGCCGCCTGCCGCGCCTGTCGGTAGAGAGTATGCGTATCGCCCATATCCGTCCCGGGGGTTCTCGGGTTCTCGACGGTCGAACGAGAACAAGGATGCGGTCTCCGACCCGCGACGAATGGGGCAGTGTGGATCCATCCCCGTCCGGCTCTCGATCTCCCGTCCCAAATGTTCGGCTGCGGACGGCGGAGGCCTTGCTAGGCCAGACCATGGGCGAGCGACTGACCCGCCCGCCCTCGCGATCCGCCGTTCCGGCCGAAGTCTCGACCATCGAGTCTGCCATCTAGGCCCCGAAGATTCAACGAGGGCTATCGATGAAGGAAGGAGGAGGACTTGTAGAAGGTGGCTTCTCGCTCTTGGGAAGCGTCGGAGCGGTTTGGTAGACTGGCAAGAGTGGAGGCAGGCCAATGGCTCCTCCAAGAGACCTGTGAGGATCCCGGCGGGTCCCGGACCTGCCGGGGTCGAGAATTGTGCGAGCGTGGTCGACGTGACCCGAACCCCGCGAGAAAATCGCGTTGGATTCATCTGCGGATCGATCTTTTTATTGCCGACGAGCGTAGCGACAAACAAAAGGTGGGTCCCGGGGCCCGCGTTCGTCCGTTCGCGCCGACACTCCTTGGGAGGACTGCTCTTGTTCGCCGGCCCCATCATCGCCCGAGAAGTGATCACCGCCCCTCGGCCGCTCAGGTTCTACGTGGCGCGTGCGTCCTACGTCGGTCTGCTCTTCGTGCTGATGTGGACGGCGTGGCAGTC
Organism: Singulisphaera rosea; assembly: GCF_054877945.1. Taxonomy (NCBI): domain Bacteria; kingdom Pseudomonadati; phylum Planctomycetota; class Planctomycetia; order Isosphaerales; family Isosphaeraceae; genus Singulisphaera; species Singulisphaera rosea. Next base: position 284,263 of record NZ_JBTYIP020000012.1, read on the forward strand.
CTTCATCGGCTGGCGCGAAATCCGCGAGTTCGGTGTCATCGCACGGTTCGGCGGCCTGCTCTTCCAGTTGTTCGTCCTGATCCAGCTCACATTGATGCTCTTCTTTGCTCCCCTGGCCGCAGCGACGTCCGTCGCCCACGAGAAGGATCGCCGAACGTTCGTCCTCCTCCTGATGACCGACCTGAGCGACACCGAGATCGTCCTCGGGAAGCTGATGGCCAGCCTGCTCCAGATCGTGACCTTTCTCGCCACGTCGACCCCGGTCTTTTTCTTATGCATGCTCATGGGTGGGATCGCGCCGGCCCAAATCGTCGACATCATCGGCGTGACCGCCGCCGCCGGCGTGGCGGGGGGATCGCTCGGGCTGCTCGTCGCGCTCTGGCGTGACCGGACCTTCCAGTCGCTGGCCCTGACCGTCCTGCTCGTCGTGCTCGCCATCATCGGCATCGAGGCCGTCGGTCTCGCCTTCCCCGAGGCCCGGCTCTTCGGGACGCCGATCGCGACGGCTCTCAACCCTTATCGGACGATCTTCGCGATCATCCACCAGGCGGAAGGGTCCGCCGGAGGTATGGTCCGGCCAAGCCTGAGCTTCGTCGTGGTCGCCTCCTCGCTGGCATTTGCACTCCTGGTCTTCGGGGTATTCCGGCTCCGCGTCTGGAACCCCGGAAACCAAGAACCTCGCGAGCAACGCGAAGGAGAGCAAGAAGAGATTGTGGAGACGCTCATCGAGGTCGAGGAGATGGCCGAGCCCGTGCTCGTCGGGGCCGGAGTATCCACCACGCTGGTCGGCTCCTCCGCGAACGTCCCTCCCTCGACCGCGGGCACCCCGGCAATGGCGGGGGCTGGGTTGCCGGACGACCCTGGCGTCACGACCGGCTTGCATGTGCCGAGGCGAACCCATCGCCGGATCGTCAAGACCATCGGCTCATACCGCCGGCCGTGGGGAGATCACCCGATCCTCTGGCGAGAGCTGATGACTCGCGCCTACGGGACGAAACCGCTGATCATCAAGGGGGCCTACATCCTCGCCTTCGCGCTCGCGGTGGCCTTCTTCTATGCCAACCCTGATGTCGAAAACGACCCCTGGAGGCCGGCCCGGGCCTTGATCCCGCTCGCCATCCTGAGCCTCGTGCTCGTGAACGCCCAGGGGGTCACCTCGCTCACGAGCGAACGCGATTCGGGGGCCCTCGACCTGCTCCTCGTGACCGAGCTCTCTCCCAAGCAATTCATCTACGGGAAGCTCTATGGCGTCCTCTATAACGCCAAGGAGATGGTCGCGTTACCTGTCCTCTTGGCCGCCTGGTTCGCGATCATCGGGGCGATGACGCTCGAATCAGCGGCCTACGTGATCATCGACTTCTTACTGCTCGCGCATTTCGCGGCGATGCTGGGGATCCATGCCGCGATCACATACACGAACAGCCGCACTGCGGTGGCCAACAGCCTGGGGACGATCTTCTTCCTGATGGTCGGCATCCTCGTCTGTGCGTTCCTCATCCTGCTGAGCGACCGCGAATTCGGCCGGCAGCTCCTGAGCTTCCTGATCTTCATCGGGGCGGGGAGCGTCGCCCTATTCGGCTCTCTCGGTGCGAAGAACCCGTCGCATGCGATCGCCCTCGTGGCGCTCCTGACACCCTTCTGCTCGTTCTATTGCGTGATCAGCCTCCTCAACGGCGACATCATGGCCGCGCTGCTCGTCAGCGTCGGGGTCTACGGCTTCGCCCTCCTGGCGATGCTCGTCCCCGCGGTCAGCGACTTCGATATCGCTCTCGGCCGCACCAGTGCCATTCAAGGTTGAACGTCTCCACACCCGGTCTCTCGGAAAGAGGCCGGGATGGAGGAATTTCCGAAAGCACATCTCCGACGACGTACCCAGGCCTCGGCTGATCGTGGAATCGACGATGTTGATCGCCGAGGGCCCGGCGGGATTGCGCGGCAGCTCGCCGGGACTGTCTCATTCCGTATTTTGAACGGTTGACAGTCTTTGCACCAGCCGGCTGAGGTCGGTCCGGAGCAGTTCCCGGAAGTCGAACGACGTGGAATTCCCCCGAAAACCGATCCACTCGAAATGGGAGTCCCTCGGTAAACCGTGCCAAGGAGGGACCGATGAAGAAACGAAGGACGGCCGAGGAAGTCTCGCGACTTCGACCGCGACTTGGCCAAAGGTCCGACAATCTCTGACATCTGCCGAAAGGTCGCCATCGCCGGGACGACATATTAGCGATGGAGGCGGCGTCACGTCCCGGCCCAGGTTAACAACGACCGTGCCATGGGCATCGTCGGATCCATGCGATGTTGGCGCGGCAGGGTTGGTCGGTGAGCGTCCAACGAGTGAGGCGGCTCCGCAAAGAACTGGGCCTGAAGAGCCCGATCAGGCTGAGAAAACCGCGGGAACTCGGCCCCAAGTCCGGCGTGAGCGCCAACATCTGCACGCGCCGGCCGTCGCGATTCAAGAACGACATTTGGACATACGATTTTATACACGATCGTACGGAGGACGGTCGTCCGCTCAAACTGTCAACCCGCCGAAGCCACAGCCCGCTCGTTGCGCGACAGAGCCTGATTCAAGGCCGATACGCAATTCGGCCATTCCGGGATCATTGGATTCAGCGATACCAAGCCCTAACGTTCGTTCGCCTGGGGCAGATCCGCTGCGCGAGGAGCATCCGGACTTCGGCCTCGCGGCAACCACCCCCACGTTCCGTTATCCAATCGCTGTGACGGCCGCCGCCGTCTCCTTGACGCGATTCTCGAAGCGTGGTTTGCTTGAATTGCCAGGAGGCCAGATTGGCCACACCAGGCCAATTCTCGCTCAGGAACCGAGGTACGCGATGGCGAAAGGCAACAATTCGCAGGGCAAGGAAAAGAAGAAGCCCAAGAAGTCCCAGGCCCCGAAGGCAGTCCCAGTTAAGGCCGCGACCCCGCCGCCCAAGAAGCCGTGATGACCGGGTAATTTTGCAATGCAAGGTCTTCGCAGGGGTGGAGTAGCGGTCAACTCACCGGGCTAGAACCCCGGAGCCGTGGGTTCAAATCCCGCCCCCTGCGCAATCTTACGTCCCTCGCCTGGCCGCAATTCTCATTTTGTCCCCACGCCCCGCACTTTCGCCGACGGCGAAACCACCCGCATTATTTCGGCCATCTACCGCCGTGACGCCCGGATCTGGTCGGCCACGCGGAGCACCGGCTGCCTGGACTTCCGGTGTATTCTCGAGACGATGCAGGCCCCGTCTTCGGTTGCAATGAACCCGCGTGCGGACCTGACACCGGTTTCCTCTTCGATGAGGAGGAAATAGCCGGTGAGATGCGCGGCGAGATCGAAAATACGAAGCGATGACTTCCATTCCTCCCGGATGCCGCCCCCCGATGATTTCTTCCGATGGCGTGCCTGCATCCAGATCACGCTGTTCATGCACTCCACGGAGCTACTCGAACGGACCGTCCCCTTCAAGGCCGACGACACCCTCTCGTACGAGGCGCGGCCCCCTCAGCCAACTCCCCATCTCGGCCCACCGACCGGATCAGGCCCGACAGCCGGCCCGGAGACGTCGGACGACGGTGCCGTAACCACCAACGCCAAGCCATCGCCTCACCCCACGGCTCGACCGATTCCAATCGCCGGTGCATCCGGTCCGGGAACGACAGGCTCCGCCGGTCCTTCAGGAAATTCCGGACCTTGGCCCAGTCCTCGTTGATCAGGTCCTTCAAGAACGAGGCGATCTCCCCTCCGGCATGGGTCCGGGCGTTGAGCCGGTCGTCGGGGCCGAACAGGTCCAATGACGCATGGGCCCGCCCCCAGGCGGATTCGAGGCACTCGGTGTGGGCAAAATACCGGCACGCCCGGTCCCAGGCGGCGCGGGCGGCCCCGGCCACGCCCCGAGCATCAACGCCTCGTCGCTTCGACGTGGCGACCTTCAGGACAGTGGGCGCAATGGGGGCTCTTGCGCGACGGGATTGTTGGGCAGAGGGGGTGCGGAGTCCGTGGCATGCAACCGTAGCTCGAGCCGATGGGCCTGCACGTAGAGGGCGTGCCGACTGCATATGACTTGCTTGGCTTTGCCGGGTCACGGCGCCGTAACGGCCGGAGAAGACGGCGGCGTTGTAATCGAGGTCGCGGATCGATAGCGTGAACTTTGGGGAGGCCCTCCGTGTGACTGGCGATCTTGATCGTGAACCAGTTCACCGCGGGGCGGCCTCTCCTTCCACTCAATCTGTCAACCCGCCGAGGTTACAGCCCGCTCGTGACGCCGCAGCGCCAGCTCGCCGGGCTGTAGGTTCGTTCTTTATACTTGTGGCGGCAGGAAGTTACGAAGAAGCTTGCCGGGTCGTATCCCTTCGCGGGATCCGGCCGGAAACATCAGGTCGATCCTCGAAAGAGGAGCATTCCCTGCTATCACGATATCTTCTCGCGAAAACGCGAACTTCCCCTGGAGTTTGCGCCGATGGAGGCCGAGGATCGGCGAAAAATGGCGTTGACATGAGGGCTCGACTTTTCGATAGTATCCGCCGACGGGCAAAGACAGGTGATGACCGGAAGGGCGTCGGGAGCTCGACGTGAACCTTCGGAGTCTCCTGAGGAAGGATACGATCTCGTCGAACTGCGAAAGGTAGGTGGGGCCGCAAGGAGGAGGGCCTGATTCGTCGCCTCTCTCCGTCTTGCCGCTTCAAGTCTCCTCCGCGGCAACCGAGGCACGTCAACAGCAACCAAGGATGGGACCCACCATGAGATTATTAGTCACAGGCGGTGCCGGCTATGTCGGCTCGACGCTCGTCCCGCTCCTTCTCGAGCAAGGGCACAGCGTGCGAGTCTACGACTCGCTCAAGTTTGGCGGACACGGCCTTCTCCCGTGCTGCCAGAGCGACCGCTTCGAGCTCATCAAGGGCGACGTGACCGACGCGGCCGGCATGAAGAAGGCCCTCGACGGTGTCGACGCCATCGTCCACCTCGCGGCCATCGTCGGCTATCCCGCCTGCAAGAAAGAGCCGCAGGTCGCCCAGACGACCAACGTCGAGGGAACTCGCACCCTGCTCGAGCTCCGCAAGCCCGACCAGAAGGTCATCTTCGCCTCCACCGGCAGCATCTACGGCTCGATCCCCGACTACATCTGCAACGAAGAGACCCCGCGTGCCCCGATCACCCTCTACGGTGAGACCAAGGCGACCGCCGAGCAGATGGTCCTCGACGCGGGCAACGGCGTGGCCTATCGGTACGCGACCGCCTTCGGCGTCAGCAACCGGATGCGGCTCGACCTGATGCCGAACGACTTCACCTATCAGGCGGTCAAGAACCGCAACCTGATCGTCTACGAGGGGGGCTTCAAGCGGACCTTCG